>NZ_JBIVIC010000010.1:0-220061 GCF_044749545.1 Pseudomonas sp. NPDC089396
CTCCACAGCTATAACAACTACCTGTCGCCAATAGCTATGGAGCAACAGGCAGCGTGATCACCGTAATCGGTGTCCGGCAAAACTTGACCAGAACACCTTGTGTCGCGAAAGGGGCGCAAAGCGCCCCCCGCCATCACTCAATATTCGCTCAGCGAGAACTCGGTCAGACAGAAGGTCGGCACCCCTGCCGCCTGCAGCCGGCGCGACCCATCCAGCTCGGGCAGATCAATGATCGCCGCCGCCTCGAACACCTGAGCCCCAGTGCGACGCACCAGGTTCGCCGCAGCCAGCAACGTACCGCCAGTGGCAATCAGGTCATCGAAGATCAGCACCGAATCCCCTTCGCACAGGCTGTCGGCATGCACTTCCAGGAAGGCCTCGCCGTACTCGGTCTGATACCCCTCCGACAACACGTCGGCCGGCAGCTTGCCCTGCTTGCGGAACAGGATCAGCGGCTTGTTCAACTGGTGGGCGATGATCGAGCCGATCAGGAAGCCCCGCGCGTCCATGGCGCCGATGTGGCTGAATTCAGCCTCAACGTAACGCTCGATGAACTGGTCGGCTACATAGCGCAGCCCGCGTGGCGACTGGAATAGCGGGGTAATGTCGCGGAAGATCACGCCCGGTTTGGGAAAGTCCACTACCGGGCGGATCAGGGCTTTGAGGTCGAAAGCGTCGCTGTGCATCATTGCGGGTATCCTGGGGAAAACGATTGCGCCAGTATACCTTCTTAGCGCAGCTTTCAGACCTCGATCGCACCACCGGCCAGCGCACACAGCTGGATCGGGTCGAGGATGTGCACTTCCTTGCCTTCGGCGCGAATCAGGCCATTTTGCTGGAAACGGGTGAACACCCGCGACACGGTTTCCACCGCCAGGCCCAGGTAGTTGCCGATTTCGTTGCGCGACATGCTCAGGCGGAACTGGTTGGCCGAGTAGCCACGGGCACGAAAACGCGCGGACAGGTTGACCAGGAACGTGGCGATGCGCTCGTCGGCGGTCTTTTTCGACAGCAGCAGCATCATCTGCTGGTCGTCACGAATTTCACGGCTCATCACCCGCATCAGCTGGCGGCGCAGCTGCGGCAATTGCACCGAGAGCTCATCGAGGCGCTCGAACGGGATCTCGCACACCGACGTGGTTTCCTGGGCCTGGGCCGAGACCGGGTAGGCTTCGGTATCCATGCCGGACAGGCCGACCAGTTCGCTGGGCAGGTGGAAGCCGGTGATCTGTTCTTCACCGCTGTCGCTCAGGCTGAAGGTCTTGAGGGCGCCGGAGCGCACGGCGTAGACCGAGCCGAAATTGTCACCCTGGCGGAACAGGAATTCGCCTTTCTTCAGCGGGCGTCCGCGTTTGACGATGTCATCCAGTGCGTCCATGTCTTCCAGGTTGAGTGAAAGAGGCAGGCACAGAGGCGCCAGGCTGCAATCCTTGCAATGGGCCTGGTTATGTTGGCGCAGTTTGACTGGCTCGGACATTTTGAATCGATCCTTCTCGGAAAGCACACATAAGTCGTAAGGGTAACCTACGGCATAGGGTGTAGGCCAGCGTGCGCTTTTGTGGTGCGCCCTGGCCGAACCCCAGCTGCATGACGCCGGGGGTTCATTCACGCCCATAGTGTGCCTGAGAAGGCCGCTTGTCCATGCGGTCAAACGACTCGTACAGCTAGATCACTCGCGAGAAACGCTGGCGGTTGTGCATCGCCAGGTAGGCATCGAACAGCATGCACACCGAGCGGGCAAGCAGGCGCCCGGCCGGCAGGATGCGGATGCCTTTGTCGTCGAGGCTGATCAGGCCGTCGCGCTGCAGGGTCTGCAGTTCCGGCCAGAGTTCGTTGAAGTAACCGCGAAAATCGAGGGTGAAGGCCTCCTCGATCGATTCGAAGTCCAGCTCGAAATGGCAGATCAACTGCTGGATCACCGCCCGCCGTATCCGGTCATCTTGGTTGCACAGCAGCCCGCGCTGGGTCGCCAGCTGGGCGTTGGAGAGGCTGTCCTGGTAGGTGTTCAGGTCGCTGCTGTTCTGGCAGTAGAGGTCGCCGATCTGGCTGATCGCCGACACCCCAAGGCCGATCAGGTCGCAATGACCGTGCGTGGTGTAGCCCTGGAAGTTGCGCTGCAGTGTGCCTTCCTCCTGGGCGACGGCCAGTTCGTCGTCGGGCAGGGCGAAGTGGTCCATGCCGATGTAGCGGTAGCCGGCAGCGGTGAGTTGCTCGATGGTATTGCGCAGCATCTCGAGCTTCGCCCCAGGTCCTGGCAGGTCGTTGCTGTCGATGCGCCGTTGGGGCATGAAGCGTTCGGGCAGGTGGGCGTAGTTGAACACCGACAGACGGTCGGGCTGCAGGCGGATCACTTCTTCCACCGTACGCGCGAAACCTTCCGGGGTCTGCTTGGGCAGGCCATAGATCAGGTCGAGGTTGACCGAGCGGAATTGCAGGGTGCGCGCCGCTTCGATCAGGGTGCGGGTTTGTTCCAGGCTCTGCAGACGGTTGACCGCGCGTTGCACCGCCGGGTCCAGGTCCTGCACACCGAGGCTGACGCGGTTGAAGCCCAGTTCGCGAAGCAGGCCCATGGTCGACCAGTCGGCTTCGCGCGGGTCGATCTCGATGCCGTAGTCGCCGGAGTCATCGTCCAGAAGGTTGAAGTGCTGGCGCAGGGTGGCCATCAGTTGGCGCAGTTCGACATGGCTGAGGAAGGTGGGGGTGCCCCCACCGAAATGCAGCTGCTCGACCCGTTGTTTCGGGTCCAGGTGGCAGGCGATCAGCTGGATTTCCTGCTCCAGGCGCTGCAGGTAAGGCGCGGCGCGGCCACGGTCCTTGGTGATGACTTTGTTGCAGGCGCAGTAGTAGCAGATGTTGGCGCAGAACGGCACGTGCACGTACAAGGACAGCGGGCGTACGGCCCGACGGCTTTCGCGCAGGGCGTGGAGCAGGTCGAACGATCCCACTTCGCTGTGCAGTTGCACGGCGGTGGGGTAGGAGGTGTAGCGTGGGCCGGCCAGATCGTAGCGGCGGATCAGGTCGGCATCCCAGCGTAGATCTTCGAGCATGTGGGCGGTCCCCGGAATGAGCAGCAGTGTCCGGAGTCTATGGCCGTCTGGAAGGGGCTGTTTTGATTTGTATCAAAAGGCATCGGGGCCGCTGTGCGGGCCTGGAAGCCGTTTTTTGATCTGTATCAAAAGGCATTGGGGCCGCTGTGCGGCCCATCGCCGGCAAGCCGGCTCCCACAGGGAGGGGCATGCGGCATTTGTGGGAGCTGGCTTGCCAGCGATTGGGCTGCGTAGCAGCCCCCCTCAATGCCCCATCAACCAATGTTGATGAGGGCCAGGCATCGTCCAAAGGCCAAACAGAATCACCAGCAACCCACCCGCCATCCGCACACTGCGCCGACGCAGCACAATGTTCACCCGCTCCGCCGCCAGCCCCGTGGCCAACAGTACCGGCCAGGTACCCAGCCCGAACGCCAGCATCAACGCCGCGCTATACCCCGCATTGCCCTGGCTGGCCGCCCACAGCAAGGTGCTGTACACCAGCCCGCACGGCAACCAGCCCCACAACGCCCCCAGCAGCAGGGCCCGCGGCAGGCTGGAAACCGGCAACAGGCGCGAAGCCACCGGCTGGATATGCCGCCACAAGCCCCTGCCCAGCACCTCGATGCGGGTCAAGCCGCTCCACCAGCCCGCCAGGTACAGGCCCATGGCGATCAGCAAAAGCGCGGCCACTACCCGTAACGCCAGGGCGGCCGGGCTGCTGGCCACGGCCCAGCCGGCCAGGCCCAGCAGCAGGCCTGCGCAGGCATAACTGAGGATGCGTCCAAGGTTGTAGGCCAGCAACAGTTGCGCGCGCCTGGCGCGTTGTTCGGGTGGGATGGCCAGGGTCAGCGCGCCCATCAGGCCGCCACACATGCCCAGGCAATGGCCGCCGCCGAGCAGGCCAAGGATCAGTGCCGAGCCCAGCAGGGCAAGCAGGTCAGGCACGGGGTGGTGTGTCCTTGTCTTCGGGGGTGGCTGGGTCGTCTTTCACGGCAGCCTGGTGGCGTGGGTCCTGGTCATCGAACAGGATGCTGTGGGCGGGGCTGTCGAGGTCGTCGTACTGGCCGCTGTCTACCGCCCAAAAGAAGATGTAGACGGCAACCCCGACGAGCAGCAGGGCGGCCGGGATCATGACATAGAGGGCGGGCATGCTGATTTCCTTCCGGTTTGTGCAACGCCGCTCGCCGGCAAGCCCGCGCCGGCAGGCAGGCGGGTCAGGCGCAAGGCGTTGAGCACCACGATCAGCGAACTGACCGACATGCCGATGGCCGCCCACACCGGAGTGATCCAGCCGAGCGCGGCGAACGGCAACATCAGGCCATTATACAGCGTTGCCCACAGCAGGTTTTCGACGATGTTGCGGCGGGTGCGGCGGGCCAGCTCGAACGCCTGCACCAGTGCCTGCAGGCGGTTGCTGAGCAGCACCGCGTCGGCACTGGTCTTGGCAAGGTCCGTGGCGCTGCCCATGGCGATGCTGATGTCGGCGGCGGCCAGTACCGGTACGTCGTTGACCCCGTCACCCAGCATCAGCACCTTGCGGCCAGCCGCTTGCAGCGCCTTGAGCCGGTCCAGTTTGTCGTCCGGGCGCAGGCCGCCGATGGCCTGGTCGATGCCCAGTTGCGCGGCTACCTCGGCGACCATCGGCGAGCTGTCGCCCGACAGCAGCAGCGTGCGCCAGCCACGTGCCTTGCAGGCAGCGAGCAGGGCAGGGGCGTCCTCGCGCAGGCGGTCGTCAAGGCCGAACCAGGCCAGCGGCCCCTGGCGATCACCGAGCAGCAGCCATTGCCCGCGCGGTTCCGGCACGCTGGGGATTTCGGCGCCGCTTAGGGCGCAAACGAACGTGGCCTGGCCGATGCGCAGGCGCTGGCCTTCGACCTGGCCCTCCAGGCCCAGGCCAGGCACGCTTTGCACGTCTTCGGCGGCGCTGGCGGTGCGACCGAAGGCGCGAGCGATGGGGTGTTCGGAGCGGTTTTCGAGGGCGGCAGCCAGGGCCAGGCAGCGGTCGGCGGGCAGGGTGCCGAGCGGGCGAATGCTGCGCAGGGCCAGGCGGCCTTCGGTGAGGGTGCCGGTCTTGTCGAAGATGACCGTGTCGATCTGGTTCAGGCCTTCCAGCACATGGCCGCGGGTAATCAGCAGGCCGAGCTTGTGCAAGGTGCCGGTGGCGGCGGTCAGGGCGGTGGGGGTGGCCAGCGACAAGGCGCACGGGCAGGTCGCCACCAGCATGGCCAGGACGATCCAGAACGCCCGCGACGGGTCCAGGTACCACCACCACAGGCCGATGGCCAGCGCCGCCACCAGGCTGAACAGCAGGAACCACTGCGAGGCGCGGTCGGCGATTTCCGCCAGGCGCGGTTTTTCGCTCTGCGCGCGCTCCAGCAGGCGAACGATGGCCGACAGGCGTGAGTCGTGGCCCAAGGCTTCGACTTGCACATTTAGAGTGCTTTCCACGTTCAGCGTGCCGCCGGTGACCCGCTCGCCCGTCTGGCGAGGCTGCGGTAGGTACTCGCCGGTCAGCAGCGACTCGTCGACGCTGGAACGGCCCTCGACGATACGCCCGTCGGCTGGGATCACCGCCCCAGGCAGCACCTGCACGGTGTCGCCGCGTTGCAGTTCGCCGAGCAGGATGCGCGCGGTCTGGCCGAACGCATCCAGGCGCAGGCACGAGGCCGGCAGCAGGTTGACCAGCTGCGCGGTGGCCGCCGCCGTGCGTTCGCGGGCGCGGCGCTCCAGGTAGCGGCCGGTGAGCAGGAACAGGGCGAACATGCCCACGGTGTCGAAGTACAGCTCGCCGCTGCCGGTGACGGCGGTCCAGATCCCGGCGCCGAAGGCCAGGGCGATGGCCAGCGAGACCGACACGTCCATGGTCAGGTGACGGGTGCGCAGGTCGCGGGCGGCACCCTTGAAAAATGGCGCGCAGCTGTAGAACACGATCGGAATGGTGAGAAACAGTGCGACCCAACGCAGGATGGTGTGCATCTCGGGCGACAGGTCGATGTTGAATTCCGGCCAGGTGGCCATGGTTGCCATCATCGCCTGGAACCACAGCAGCCCGGCCACACCCAGGCGGCGCAGGGCGCTGCGGTTTTCCCGGGCCAACTGCTCGGCAGCCTGGTCGGGCTGGTAGGGGTGGGCGGCGTAGCCGATCTGGCGCAGCTCGGCCAGCAGCCTGGACAGCGGCAGTTGCTGGTCGTCCCAGTTGAGCAGCAGGCGGTGGTTGGACAGGTTCAGGCGGGCCTCGGCGACGCCGGGGATGTTGCGCAAGTGTTTTTCGATCAGCCAGCCGCAGGCGGCGCAGCTGATGCCCTCGACCATCAGTGTGGCCTCGGCGCGTTCGTCGGCATGGCGGACGAAGGTCTGCTGCACGTCGCTGCGATCATACAGGGCCAGTTCGTCCTGCAGTTGCCTGGGCAGGGCCTCGGGGTTGGCGCTGCTGTCGCTGCGGTGCTGGTAGTAGTGCTCCAGGCCGCCGGCGACGATCGATTCGGCCACTGCCTGGCAGCCCGGGCAGCAGAATTGCCGTGGCTCGCCGAGGACCACGGCGGTGAAGCGGCTACCGGCAGGGACGGGCAGGGCGCAGTGGTAGCAGGGGGTGGGTTGGGTCATGTTGGAACAGTCTTATGTCGAGGGATTGCCGGGGCTGCTTTGCAGCCCTTTCGCGACACAAGGCCGCTCCTACAGGAATACGCGATCACCTGTAGGAGCGGCCTTGTGTCGCGAAAGGGGCGCAAAGCGCCCCCCAAGGTGTGTGGTTTCATTGTTGATGCTCGGCACCCTGCAGCGCCTCATCGCCCAATGCCAGGGTCACCCCATGCTCCACCTTCTCCTCCTCGAACAACCGCCACACATGTTCATCCTGACTGCCCAGCAGCTCGACGAAACGCCGCCCCTCGACCTTGTCATCCAACTGTCCCACATACCGTCCCGCCTCGGCCCGGCTGAGCAGCACCTTGCGATCCTTGTCCGGCTGGGTCGGCGAGATCAGGTTCAGTTCCAGGCTCTGTGGGTCGCTTGCGCCGGTCAGGCGCACGTCCACTTCGCCGGTCAGCTCGTCGAGGTGCACGGTGGCCTTGAGGTTGAGGGTCTGTGCCAGCAGCTCGCGATCCAGCGAGCGGTTGATGCCCTTGCCGGCCTCGTAATAGTTGTCGTTGACCAGGTTATCCGGGTTGTTCACGGCGATGCTGACCATGGTCAGGCTCAGGCACACCGAGGTGGTGAGGATGCCGATGATGATCCAGGGCCAGAGGTGCTTGTACCAGGGGCTGGCGGCGGTGGCAGGCATTGTCAGTGTTCTCTCTCAGCGGATCTGTGGGCCGATGAAACGGCTCTTGGCATTGACCTCGGAGGCGCTGTCATCGGCGCTCTTGAGGATGAAGGTGATTTCGTTGGTGGTCGAGGGCAGTTTTTCCGGGGCGACCGACAATTGCACCGGCAGGCTGACGATATCGCCGGCGGCCACGTGGATTTCCCGCTGGCCTTCGAGGCGCAGGTCGGGCAGGCCGGTGGCGTCGAGCACGTAGACGTGGTCGCGCTGGTCCTTGTTCATGACCTTGAGGCTGTACACGTTCTCGATTCGCCCCTGGGCGTTCTCGCGGTACAGCACGCGGTCCTTGCTGACGTCGAAGCCCACCAGCGAACGGGTGGCGAAGGCGGTGGCCAGGGCGCCGATCATCACCAGCAGTACCACCGCGTAGCCGATCAGGCGTGGGCGTGCCATGTGGGTTTTCTGCCCCGACAGGTTGTGCTCGGTGGTGTAGCTGATCAGGCCTTTGGGGTAGTTCATCTTTTCCATGATGCTGTCGCAGGCGTCGATGCAGGCGGCGCAGCCGATGCATTCGATCTGCAGGCCATCGCGGATGTCGATGCCGGTCGGGCACACCTGAACGCACATGGTGCAGTCGATGCAGTCGCCCAGGCCCTTGGCCTTGTAGTCCAGGTCTTTCTTGCGTGGGCCACGGGTTTCGCCGCGGCGCGGGTCGTAGGAGACGATCAGGGTGTCCTTGTCGAACATCACGCTCTGGAAGCGCGCATAGGGGCACATGTACACGCACACCTGTTCACGCAGCCAGCCGGCATTGCCATAGGTGGCGAGGGTGAAGAAGCCGACCCAGAAATACGCCCAGCCATCGGCCTGGCCGGTGAAGAATTCGATGACCAGTTCACGAATCGGCGAGAAGTAGCCGACGAAGGTCATGCCGGTAACGAAGCCGATCAGCAGCCAAAGGCTGTGCTTGGCGAACTTGCGCAGGAACTTGTTGCCGCTCATGGGGGCTCGGTCGAGCTTCATGCGCTGGTTGCGGTCACCCTCGGTGACCTTTTCGCACCACATGAAGATCCACGTCCACACGCTCTGCGGGCAGGTGTAGCCGCACCAGACGCGGCCGGCGAAGACGGTGATGAAGAACAGGCCGAAGGCGGCGACGATGAGGATGCCTGAAAGCAGGATGAAATCCTGTGGCCAGATGGTGGCGCCGAAGATGTAGAACTTGCGTTCGGGCAGGTTCCACCACACGGCCTGGTGGCCACCCCAGTTCAGCCAGACGGTGCCGAAGTACAGCAGGAACAACAGCGCCCCGCCGGCTATGCGCAGCCTGCGGAACACGCCAGTGAAGGCGCGGGTGTAGATTTTCTCGCGAGAGGCGTAGAGGTCGACGGAGTCCTTCCCTTTGCTGGCAGGCGGGGTGACGTCATGTACCGGAATTTGCTTGCTCATCATCAAGTCCCACGGCAGTGGAGAAACGCCGCGGCCAGTGCGTGCCGGCCGCAGTCTCGCGCCGTCTGCTGGCGCGCTGCGATCCATGATACGCCGGTGATGGCACACTGGGGTCGCATTGCGACCTTTTGTCGCATTGGGTTCACGATAGGAATCGTGATATGGCGGGTGTCAATTGATGCAGGTCATGAAGCGGGTGGATTCACTGCCCCTATCGCCGGCCTGCCGGCTCCCACACATGCCTCCCAGTGTTGTGGAGACCTTGTGGGAGCCGGCTTGCCGGCGATAGGGCCAGGCCTGCCTTACTCAGCCTTGGCCGGCTCAGCCTGGTTCGACAGGCTGTACACATAAGCCGCCAGCAAATGCACCTTGTCATTGCCCTGCAGCTGTTCCTGCGCCGGCATCTGCCCCTGGCGACCATAGCGAATGGTCTGCTGCAGCTGGGCAAAGCTCGAACCGTAGATGAACGCCTGCGGGTGGTTGAGGTTCGGCGCGCCCATGGCCGGGGTGCCATTACCTTCCGGCCCGTGGCAAGCCACGCAGTTGGCCGCGAAGATCTTCTGCCCGTTCTCGACGTCGGCCTTGGCGCCTTCCGGCAGGCTGCGGCCATCGAGCTTGCTGACCACGAAGGCCGCCACATCCGCCACGCCTTGCTCGCCGATCACTTCCGACCAGGCCGGCATCACCCCATGACGACCGCCCATGATGGTGGTCTTGATGGTTTCCGGCTCGCCGCCCCAGCGCCAATCCTTGTCGGTCAGGTTGGGGAAGCCGTAGGCACCCCTGGCGTCGGAACCGTGGCACACCGAGCAGTTGGAGGCAAACAACCGCGCGCCCATCTTCAGTGCTTGCGGGTCCTTGGCCACCTCTTCGATGGGCATGGCCGCGAACTTGGCGAAGATCGGCCCGAAGCGCGCATCGGCCTTGGCCATTTCCTTTTCCCACTCGTGCACGCCGGTCCAGCCGGGCTGGCCATTGCTGAACTCGGTCTGCTTTTCGGTATCCAGGTACGAGTAGCCCGGCAGCATGCCTTTCCAGTTGCCCAGGCCCGGGTATAGCACCAGGTAGCCGAGGGCGAAGATGATGGTGCCGACGAACAGCCAGAACCACCATTTGGGCAGCGGGTTGTCGTATTCCTCGATGCCATCGAAGGCATGCCCGACGGTTTCGTCGGTGACCTCTTCGCGCTGGCCCTTGCGGGTCGACAGCAGCAGCCAGGTCAACGAGAAGATGGTGCCCAGGGTCAGGACGGTGACGTACAGACTCCAGAAGGTTGTCATTGTTGTTTGCTCCCAGCAACTTTTGCTTGCGCTTGCTCGACGTGCTTTTTGGCCTCGGGATCATCCGCGAAGGGCAGTTGCGTGGCTTCGTCGAACTCCCGCTTGCGCCGTGGGTTGAACACCCACAGCGCAAGGCCCACGAAGGCCACCATCACCACCACGGTGCCCAGGCCGCGAATCATCCCGATATCCATCAGCGTCACCGTTTGCTTTTGATGATGGTGCCAAGACCTTGCAGGTACGCAACGATGGCGTCCATTTCGGTCTTGCCCTTGACCGCGTCGTGGGCGCCGGCGATGTCGGCGTCGGTGTATGGCACACCGAGTGTGCGCAGCACCTCCATCTTCTTCGCGGTGTCCTTGCCGTCGAGCTTGTGCTCGACCAGCCACGGGTAGGACGGCATCTTCGACTCCGGCACCACGTTGCGCGGGTTGTACAGGTGCGCGCGGTGCCAGTCGTCGGAGTAGCGACCGCCGACCCGGGCCAGGTCCGGACCGGTACGCTTGGAGCCCCACAGGAACGGGTGGTCCCAGACGCTTTCGCCGGCTACCGAGTAGTGGCCGTAGCGCTCGGTTTCGGCGCGGAACGGGCGGATCATCTGCGAGTGACAACCGACGCAGCCTTCACGGATGTAGATGTCACGGCCTTCAAGCTCCAGCGCGGTGCGCGGCTTCATGCCTTCGACGGGTTTGTTGGTCACGTCCTGGAAGAACAGCGGGACGATCTGGGTCAGACCCCCGATGCTCACGGCGATGACCATGAAGAAGGCCAGCAGGCCTATGTTCTTCTCGACGGCTTCATGCTTCATCAGTGCGCTCCCACGACGACGATCTTGGCGGCTTCTTCAGCCTGCGCCGGGTTGGCGGCGCGTACAGTGCGGAACACGTTGTAGGCCATCAGCAGCATGCCGGAGGCGAAGAACGCACCGCCCAGGGCCCGGACGATAAAGCCTGGGTGGCTGGCCTGCAGGGCTTCGACGAAGGAGTAGGTCAGCGTGCCGTCATCGTTGATGGCGCGCCACATCAGGCCCTGGGTGATGCCGTTGACCCACATCGAGGCGATGTACAGCACGGTGCCGATGGTGGCCAGCCAGAAGTGCGCGTTGATCAGGCCGACGCTGTGCATCTGCTCGCGGCCGTAGAGTTTCGGGATCATGTGGTAGACCGCGCCGATGGAGATCATCGCTACCCAGCCGAGGGCGCCGGCGTGGACGTGGCCGATGGTCCAGTCGGTGTAGTGCGACAGCGAGTTCACGGTCTTGATGGCCATCATCGGGCCTTCGAAGGTGGACATGCCGTAGAACGCCAGGGACACCACCAGGAACCGCAGGATCGGGTCGGTGCGCAGTTTGTGCCAGGCACCGGACAGGGTCATCATGCCGTTGATCATGCCGCCCCAGCTCGGTGCCAGGAGGATGATCGACATCACCATGCCCAGCGACTGTGCCCAGTCAGGCAGGGCGGTGTAGTGCAGGTGGTGGGGACCGGCCCAGATGTACAGGGTGATCAGCGCCCAGAAGTGCACGATCGACAGGCGATACGAGTAGATCGGCCGCTCGGCCTGCTTGGGCACGAAGTAGTACATCATCCCCAGGAAGCCGGTGGTCAGGAAGAAGCCCACGGCGTTGTGGCCGTACCACCACTGGATCATCGCGTCGGTGGCGCCGGAGTAGGCCGAGTACGACTTGAACAGGCTCACCGGCAGCGAGATGTGGTTGACGATGTGCAGCATCGCAGTAACCACGATGAAGGCGCCGTAGAACCAGTTGCCGACGTAGATGTGCTTGGTCTTGCGCTTGACGATGGTGCCGAAGAACACCAGGGCGTAGGTCACCCAGACAACGGCCAGCAGGATCGCGATCGGCCATTCCAGCTCGGCGTATTCCTTGGAGGTGGTGTAGCCCAGCGGCAGGGTGATCCCAGCGCCGACGATCACCGCCTGCCAGCCCCAGAAGGTGAAGGCGGCCATGCTGTCGGAGATCAGCCGGGTCTGGCAGGTTCGCTGCACCACGTAGTAGCTGGTGCCGAACAACGCACAGCCGCCGAAGGCGAAGATAACCAGGTTGGTGTGCAGCGGGCGCAGGCGGCCGAAGCTGGTCCAGGGCAGGTCCAGGTTCAGTTGTGGCCACACCAGCTGCGAGGCGATGAAGACGCCGAGGCCCATGCCAAGGATCCCCCAGACCACCGTCATGATGGCGAACTGGCGGACGACCTTGTAGTTATAAGCAGTCGGACTGATTGCTGTGCTCATTGCTAAGGTTCCACGGTTTTGGTGTTCTTGTTGGTTGGAAAATCGGCGCCAGTATCGTTAACCACCAGGGTTATGGCAACGCAAGGACACCTGCGCCGACCCGTGTCCGGGCCCTGTTGCCGATGTCCCGCGGCAACAAGGTGCGGACGATTGTACACAAATAAATATTTGTAATGTGTACCGTTTTTCGCCTTTTTCTGATCGATCGGTCAAGCTTTTTCTGCGGGCGGCGTCAGGCTATGCGCCGCGTCTGCTTCGCTGGATTGGCAGCGAAGCCCACTGAGGCAACAAGCTTAGTTCGGTTGGGGGGTGGTGCAAGGCGGGGAGTAGGGCGGGAGAGGGCTGGGGGCTGCTTGGCAGCCCATTCGCCTGCAAGCCGGCTCCCACAGGATTTGCAGCGCTGCGATCCCTGTGGGAGCCGGCTTGCCGGCGATTGGGCCGCAAAGCGGCCCTGGAAATGTTACTTGGCAGTCAGGCTTTCAGGTTCCTGCGACAGGCTGTACACATAAGCTGCCAGCAAATGTACCTTGTCATTGCCCTGAATCTCCGCCTGGGCCGGCATCTGCCCCTGGCGGCCATAGCGAATGGTCTGCTGCAGCTGGGCGAAGCTCGACCCATAGATGAACGCCTGCGGATGGTTCAGGTTCGGCGCCCCCATGGCCGGGGTGCCATTGCCCTCAGGTCCGTGGCAAGCCACGCAGTTGGCCGCGAAGATCTCCTTGCCCTTCGCCGCGTCAGCCTTGATCCCTTCCGGCAGGCTGCGGCCATCGAGGTTGGTCAGCACATAGGCGGACACATCAGCCACGCCCTGTTCGCCGATCACTTCAGACCAGGCCGGCATCACGCCGTGGCGGCCATTCATGATCGAGGCCTTGATGGTTTGGGCCTCGCCACCCCAGCGCCAGTCCTTGTCGGTCAGGTTGGGGAAACCATAGGCACCTTTGGCGTCCGAGCCGTGGCACACCGAGCAGTTGGACGCGAACAGGCGGCTGCCCATCTTCAGTGCCTGCGGGTCCTTGGCCACTTCCTCGATGGGCATGGCGGCGTATTTGGCGAAGATCGGGCCGAACTTGGCGTCGGCCTTGTCCATTTCCTTCTGCCACTCGTTGACGCCGGTCCAGCCGTTCTCGTAACCGGGCAGCATGCCTTTCCAGTTGCCCAGGCCCGGGTAGAGCACCAGGTAGCCGGCGCCGAACACCAGGGTGCCGACGAACAACCAGAACCACCACTTGGGCAGCGGGTTGTCGTATTCCTCGATGCCATCGAAGCTGTGCCCCATGGTCTGGTCGGTGGTGTTCTTGCTCTGGCCCTTGCGGGTCGAAAGCAACAGCCACGCCAGGCCGATCAGGCTGCCGATGGTCAGTACGCTGATGTACGTACTCCAGAAGGTGGTCATTGCCCTTTACTCCTCATCGCAGCAGTCATGGCAGCAGGTTTCTGCCCAGCGGGGGGCAGGCGGTCGTCGACGAAGGGCAGCAGGCGCGCTTCGGCGAAATCACGGTCACGGCGGCGGTTGAACACCCACAGCGTCAGGCCGATGAAGGCGATCATCACCACAAGGGTGCCCAGGCCACGGATCATGCCGATGTCCATTTCCATCGCACTCACCTCTTGTTCTTGATCGAGGTGCCCAGCACCTGCAGGTAGGCGACCAGGGCATCCATCTCGGTGTTGCCCTTGACCGCCTCGCGGGCACCGGCAATGTCGTCGTCGCTGTACGGCACACCGAGGGTGCGCAGGGTGCGCATCTTGGTGTCGGTGTGGCTGTTGTCGACCTGCTGGGCGACCAACCACGGGTAGGACGGCATCTTCGACTCCGGCACCACGTTGCGCGGGTTGTACAGGTGCGCGCGGTGCCAGTCGTCCGAGTAGCGGCCACCGACCCGGGCCAGGTCCGGGCCGGTACGCTTGGAGCCCCACAGGAACGGGTGGTCCCACACGCTTTCACCGGCCACCGAGTAGTGGCCGTAACGCTCGGTTTCGGCGCGGAACGGGCGGATCATCTGCGAGTGGCAACCGACGCAGCCTTCGCGGATGTAGATATCGCGGCCTTCCAGCTGCAGCGCGGTGTAGGGCTTCATGCCTTCGACCGGCTTGTTGGTCACGTCCTGGAAGAACAGCGGGACGATCTGGGTCAGGCCGCCGATACTGACGGCGAACACCATCAGCAAGGCCAGCAGGCCGACGTTCTTCTCGATCACTTCATGTTTCATCAGGCAGGTCTCCTCAGGCCAGTTGCGCGTTGGCAGGGGCGGCGACGGCGGCCGGGGCTCGCACGGTGCGCCAGGTGTTCCAGGCCATCAGGAACATGCCGCTGAGGAAGATCGCACCACCGACGAAGCGCACGATGAAGCCAGGGTGGCTGGCCACCAGGGTTTCGACGAACGAGTAGGTGAGCGTGCCGTCGCTGTTCACCGCCCGCCACATCAGGCCCTGGGCGATGCCGTTGACCCACATCGAGGCGATGTACAGCACGGTGCCGATGGTCGCCAGCCAGAAGTGCGCGTTGATCAGGCCGATGCTGTGCATCTGCTCTTTGCCGAACACTTTCGGGATGGTGTGGTACAGCGCACCGATCGAAATCATCGCCACCCAGCCAAGGGCGCCGGCGTGTACGTGGCCGATGGTCCAGTCGGTGTAGTGGGACAGGGCGTTGACCGTCTTGATGGCCATCATCGGGCCTTCGAAGGTGGACATGCCGTAGAACGCCAGGGACACGACCAGGAAGCGCAGGATCGGGTCGCTGCGCAACTTATGCCAGGCACCGGACAGGGTCATCATGCCGTTGATCATGCCGCCCCAGCTCGGCGCCAGCAGGATCAGCGACATCACCATGCCCAGCGACTGCGCCCAGTCGGGCAGCGCGGTGTAGTGCAGGTGGTGTGGACCTGCCCAGATGTACAGGGTGATCAGCGCCCAGAAGTGGACGATCGACAGGCGATAGGAATACACCGGGCGCTCGGCCTGCTTGGGCACGTAGTAGTACATCATCCCCAGGAAGCCTGCGGTCAGGAAGAAGCCCACCGCGTTGTGGCCATACCACCATTGCACCATGGCATCGGTCGCGCCGGCATACACCGAGTACGACTTGGTCAGGCTGACCGGCAGCTCCAGGTTGTTGATGATGTGCAGCATCGCCACGGTGAGGATGAAGGCGCCGAAGAACCAGTTGCCGACGTAGATGTGCTTGGTATTGCGCTTCATCATCGTGCCGAAGAACACGATGGCGTAGCAGACCCAGACGATGGTGATCAGGATGTCGATCGGCCATTCCAGCTCGGCGTATTCCTTGGAGCTGGTGTAGCCCAGCGGCAGGGTGATGGCTGCCAGCAGGATGACCAGCTGCCAGCCCCAGAAGGTGAACGCGGCAAGCTTGGGTGCGAACAGGGTGGTCTGGCAGGTACGTTGCACCGAATAATAGGAGGTGGCGAACAGCGCGCAGCCGCCGAAGGCGAAGATCACCGCATTGGTATGCAGGGGACGCAGGCGGCCGAAGCTGGTCCAGGGGAGGTCGAAGTTCAGGGAAGGCCAGGCGAGCTGGGCGGCAATGAAGACGCCGAGCCCCATCCCGACGATTCCCCACACCACCGTCATGATGGCGAATTGGCGGACCACCCTGTAGTTATAGGCGGTACTGCTTGTTGTGTTCATGTATGGGTTCCCATCCACGGTTATTTGGCAGGCTTTATAGCGAGGCAAGCATGATTAATGGGCAAAGTGCCTGTATTGACGGGGATCAATGGGCGAAGATCGGAAATGTCCCAGGCTTGCGCTGCGATTCCCCATCGAATCAGGGACATAGCGCACCTGCGGGGTGCCTGATCCTGGCCCATGGCGCAGGGGCGCCAATGGACAGCGAATTCATGAACGAAATGGCGCAAAGGCTGGCGGCGCTTGGGGTTGGCGTGGTGCGCTTCGAGTTCCCCTACATGGCCGAGCGCAGGGTCGGGGGCGGCAAACGGCCGCCCAATCCGCAGAAGGTGCTGCTCGAATGCTGGCGCGAGGTGTACCGGCAGGTGCGACCTTTGGTCACGGGAAAGCTGGCGATTGGCGGCAAGTCCATGGGCGGGCGCATGGCCAGCCTGCTGGCTGACGAGCTGGGTGCCGATGCATTGGTGTGCCTGGGGTATCCGTTCTATGCGGTGGGTAAACCCGAGAAGCCGCGAGTGGAGCACCTGGCGCAATTGAAGACGCCGACGTTGATCGTCCAGGGCGAGCGGGATGCGTTGGGAAATCGGGAGGCGGTGCAGGGGTACGCGCTGTCACCGTCGATCGAGGTGAGCTGGCTGGTGGCGGGGGATCATGACCTGAAGCCGCTGAAGGCGTCGGGGTTCAGCCATGCGCAGCATTTGCAGGCGGCGGCCGAGAAGGTGGCGGGGTTCCTGCAGAAATAGCGCTGGCTTCATCGCCGGCAAGCCGGCTCCCACAGGTACTGCACAGGCCTCGAAAGCGGTGCGATCCCTGTGGGAGCCGGCTTGCCGGCGATAAGGCCGGTACAGGCTACCGCTTAGTCGCGGTACTCGCACAGGTAAGCGGTATCCACCGCCACCTTCAACTGGAACTTGCTGTCGGCAGCCACATTGAACTTGTCGCCAGCGTTGAAGGTTTCCCAGTTGTCGCTACCCGGCAGCTTCACGGTCAGCGCACCGGAAACCACGTGCATGATTTCACGCTTGGCAGTGCCGAACTCGTATTCGCCCGGGGCCATCACGCCGACGGTGGCCTGACCTTCAGCACCTTCGAAGGCGATCGACTTGACGGTGCCATCGAAGTACTCGTTGACCTTGAACATGGGGCGACTCCTGAAAAGAGAGGGGGATGAAAAAGGGCTGGCCAGTATGCCCAAGCCCATTCACGCCGTCATCTGCTTTCAGGCGCCCCCGCCCTCAAAGGCCCGGCAGGCTCAAGGGCAGCAACCGTGCCGTATTGCGCGCATCCTCCAGCGCCCGGTGCTGCTGGCCGCTAAAGTGCATGCCAGCCAGGTGCAGGGCACCGTTGAGCCCGGTCGGGCGTTGCAGGTGGCGGGCCTTGGCGAAGCGCTGCTTGAGGTTGATGTGCGGCAGGTTGCGCAACAGGCTGTCGAGCTCATGCTGCTGCCATTCCTGCAACAGTTGCTGGCGGTCGTAGTCACCCCAACTGACCCAGGCCTGCAACTGCCCGCGATGGTGCCCCAGCCAGCGCTCGAAGCGCGCCCACACGTCCGGAAACGCCGCAGCGCTGTCGACGCTGGCCTGGCTGATTTTGGTCAGCTGGCGGCAGAACGGCGTCAGCTGGGGCCGCCGGCGCGGCCGCACGAAGCGCTGGAAATGGTCCACCTCGCGGCCCTCGCGGGTCACCAGGCTGGCGCCAATTTCAATGACTTCCATCTCCGTGACCGGCCAGCCACCGTCATCGGTGGTGGCTTCCAGGTCGATCACCAACCAGTGGCCCATACCAGGCTCCCTCGCCATACATGCTAGAGCAGCGTAGCCAATGTCCGGCCTCATGGCACCCTCTGGCAAAATGCCCTCATTTTGGCATTTCCAGCGGTTGTGCCGTTTTTCGAAAACGCCTAGCTTAAGCGCAACCAGGTATGAACCGTGATGAGTGCCCGTCTTGACTCCTGCACCCGGCCTGAAGGTTTTTGCCACCCTGTTGCTGTTGGCCGTTGCCTGGCTGGCGGCACCGACATGGGCTGTCGACGCCATCGAAGTGAAAATCGGTGCCGCACATTTCCCGCCCTATACCGTGCGCCCGGAGCAGGGTGCTGACACCGGGCTGTTGCCGCAACTGGTCCAGGCCTTGAACGACTTGCAGCCGGATTACCGCTTTGTGCTGGTGCCCACGTCCATTCAGCGGCGCTTCGGCGATTTGCAGCAAGGCCGTACCGACATGGCGATCTTCGAGAACCCTACCTGGGGTTGGCAGCAGATCCCGCACCAGACCGTGGACATGGGCCTGGAAGATGCCGAGGTGTTCGTCGCGAAAAAGGTCGTCGGCCGTGACCAGCACTACTTCGATGACCTGCAGGGCAAGCGCCTGGCGCTGTTCAATGGCTATCACTACGCCTTCGCCCGTTTCGACCCCGACCCTGACCACCTGCGCGCGACCTACAACGCGACCCTGACCTATTCCCATGACAGCAACCTGCTGATGGTCCAGGCCGGGCGCGCCGACATCGCCTTGGTCACGCGCTCCTACCTCAGCGATTTCCTGGTGCGCAACCCCACCAGCCTGGACACGCTGATGGCGTCCGAGCGTATCGACCAGGTCTATCACCACTACGCCTTGCTGCGCCCAGGCGCTCCCATCAGCGCCGAGCAGTTCTCCGCGCTGCTGCGCTACCTGCGCGAGACCGGCGAACTGACGCGGATCTTCCAACCCTATCGGATCACCGTCGCGGCGCCCGCCGAGTAAATTCCAAGGTCGCGGCCACGTTTTCATCCGTGAGCCTTTCTTTCACTCACCGTGAGCCAAGACCATGCCGTTCGATGCCGCTTCGCAGCCGTTGTCACTGCCTCGCTGGCACAGCCTCAGCGCCGACCAAGGCGACCGCTGGCTGAGCCTGACGCTGGAGGACCGTCCCCTGATCCAGGTGCGCCTGGTGCCGGGCGAAACCCTTGAGGTCCATATTGAAAGCCTTTGCCCCGAGCGCCCCCAGCAAGCGTTGTGGACCGCCTGCTACTGGCTGCTGTCACGCGACCCCGCCTGCCAGCGCCTGACCTGGCACCTGCCGCAGCCGCAACCCGAGGCGCTGGCCAGCGGGCTGCTGGTGATGGGCGAGAGGCCAGGCGTGTACCGGTGCGAGCGCACGCTGTTCTGGCAGTTGCCGCATCCCTGGCTGAGTCAGGCGTCGACCGCCGCCTACCCACAGCAGATGCAGCTGAGCGATGGCAAGCGCCACCCCCGCCGGGCGCCCAAGCCGCGTGGCGAGGTCTATCGCCGTTTCGATGCCCGGCTGGGCAGCTGGGTGTCGTTGCGGACGCTGGAAATCGACCAGGACCTGGCGCGATTCAACCGCTGGCAGAACAACCCGCGGGTGGAGAAGTTCTGGCAGGAGGGCGGCTCGCTGGAGCAGCACAGGGAGTATCTGGCCAAGCTCGAAGCCGACCCGCACACCCTGACCCTGATCGGCAGCTTCGACGACCAGCCGTTCGCCTACTTCGAGGCCTACTGGGCCAAGGAAGACCGCATTGCACCGTTCTACACGGCCGACGACTACGACCGTGGCGTGCACATGCTGGTGGGCGAGGAGAACCACCGCGGGCCGCACAAGGTCGCCAGCTGGCTGTCGGCGCTGGTGCACTACCTGTTCCTCGATGACCCGCGCACCCAGCGGGTGGTGGCCGAGCCGCGTGCCGACAATGGCAAGATGATCGGCTACATGCACGACCAGTGCTTCCATTGCGAGAAAGCGTTCGATTTCCCGCACAAGCGGGCAGCGCTGATGATTCTGGGGCGGGAGCGGTTCTTCGAGCGTTGCAAGCTGGCTTGAAACCGGGTCGCCTTCATCGCCGGCAAGCCGGCTCCCACAGGTACTGCACAGGCCTCAAGAACGGTGCAATCCCTGTGGGAGCCGGCTTGCCGGCGATGAAGGCGACGCCGAACCTCAGCCTTGCCGGTTAGCGGTCTTGCGGCAATGCACCAGCGCATCGCGAATCATGAAGTTGACCAAGGTCGGCGACACCCCCAGCTCCTTGGCGATGTCCTTCTGCGGCACGCCATGCAGGCGGTACATCTCGAACGCATAGCGGGTGCGCGGGGGCAGTTCGTTGAGCGCCTCGGCAATGTGCTCCAAGGCGGCAAGATTGATATGGGTGGCCTCCGGCGAGGCGTTGAGCACGACGACGTTGAGGCCTTCCTCCTCACTGCCGGAGTACTTCAGCTCCATCGCCTGCTTGCGGTAGTGATCGATGGCCAGGTTGCGCACGATCTGGAACAGGTAGCTGAGCTGGGCCTTGAACGACGAGGTGATGTGGGGGGCGGAACCGAGCCGGAAGAAGGCGTCCTGCACCACGTCTTCGGCGCGCGAGCGGCAACCGGTGATGCGTGCCGCGATCTTGACCAGAATGCTGCGGTTGTCGACGAACGCCTGGAGTAATGGTGAATCGCACTTACTTGTGGATAGCTGTTCCGCCATGGAAATCACCTTGTCTCGGAAGGGAAAGGGAGCACCCCTGGCGGGGAAGCTTCCTACGACGTGCGACAAACTATTCAGAATGATAATGATTGTCAAATACGAAAGTTAATCAGTATCCATTAGTTTCAGTTCTAAGCCGACAGCCGTGATGCAGTTCACTTTCTGCACCTTCCGGCACCGCGTTTCGCCGTTAATTTCTTCCGTTGCCCATCCGTTCCCCTGTGTACATCCGGCCGCCGCATGCTGCCCGCCGCCCTTGCGCGAGGCAGCCGGCCCGACTTACCCAGACACTGGCAGGAACACCCCATGACGGACGCCTTCGAACTCCCGCTCTCGCTGGTCCAGGCACTGGCGCAACGTGCCGCGCACACCCCGGACCGCATAGCCCTGCGCTTTCTGGCCGACGCCCCCGGCGAGCAGGCCGTGCTCAGTTACCGCGAGCTGGACCGTCGCGCGCGCACCATTGCCGCCGCCTTGCAGGCCCAAGCGGGGTTCGCCGACCGCGCCGTGCTGTTGTTCCCCAGCGGCCCGGACTATGTCGCGGCGTTCTTCGGCTGCCTGTATGCCGGTGTCATCGCCGTACCGGCCTATCCGCCGGAGTCGTCGCGCCGTCACCATCAGGAGCGCCTGCTGTCGATCATCGACGACGCCGAGCCGCGTCTGCTGCTGACCGTGGCGGCGCTGCACGACAGCTTGCAGGGCCTCGAAGCCCTGGCTGGCGACAACGCCCCCGCACTGCTGGCGGTGGACACCCTGGACCCGAGCTTGGCCGAGGCCTGGCGCGAGCCGACGCTGGCCGGCGACGACATCGCCTTCCTCCAGTACACCTCCGGCTCCACGGCGCTCCCAAAGGGCGTGCAGGTCAGCCATGGCAACCTGGTGGCCAACGAGCTGTTGATCCGCCACGGCTTTGGCATCGACCTGAACCCCGACGACGTGATCGTCAGCTGGCTGCCGCTGTACCACGACATGGGCCTGATCGGCGGCCTGCTGCAGCCAATCTTCAGCGGCGTGCCTTGTGTGCTGATGTCGCCGGGCTACTTCCTGGCCCGACCGCTGCGCTGGCTGCAGGCGATCAGCGAATACGGCGGCACCATCAGTGGCGGGCCGGACTTCGCCTACCGCCTGTGCAGCGAGCGGGTCAGCGAAGCGGCCCTGGCCGACCTCGACCTGAGCCGCTGGCGCGTGGCCTATTCCGGCTCCGAACCGATCCGCCAGGACAGCCTCGACACCTTCGCCGAAAAGTTCGCCGCCTGTGGTTTCCAGCCGAGCAGCTTCTTCGCCAGCTACGGCCTGGCCGAGGCCACCCTGTTCGTCAGCGGCAGCCGCCGCGGGCAGGGCATCGCGGCACTGGAGCTGGATGCCGAGGCCTTGGCCGCCAACCACGCCCAAGCCGGGCAGGGCAGCGTGCTGATGAGCTGTGGCTACCCGCAGCCGGGGCACGCCGTGCGCATCGTCGAGCCTCAACACCAGCAATGGCTGGACGACGACCAGGTGGGCGAGGTCTGGGCCGCTGGCCCGAGTATCGCCTTGGGTTACTGGCGCAACCCCGAGGCCACCGCCCGAACCTTCGTGGAAATGGACGGACAGACCTGGCTGCGCACCGGCGACCTCGGCTTCATGCGCGAAGGCGAAGTGTTCGTCACCGGGCGCCTGAAGGACATGCTGATCGTGCGCGGCCAGAACCTCTACCCGCAGGATCTGGAAAAGACCCTGGAACGTGAGGTCGAGCAGCTGCGCAAAGGCCGTGTGGCCGTGTTCGCCGTGGACGATCAGGGCGAGGAGGGGATCGGCGTGGCGGTGGAAATCAGCCGCAACGTGCAGAAGGCCATGCAGCCCGAGGCGCTGATCAAGACCCTGCGCCAGGTCATCGCCGATGCCTGTCGCCAGGCGCCGGCCGTGGTCCTGCTGCTCAACCCGGGCGCACTGCCCAAGACCTCCAGCGGCAAGCTGCAGCGTTCGGCCTGCCGCCTGCGCATGGATGACGGTAGCCTCGATAGCTACGCCCGTTTCCCGGCCGCTACCGAATCAACCGCGGCCACCGCAGCCGGCGATGGCCTGCAGGCACGCATTGCCGGTGTCTGGTGCGAGATCCTCAAGGTCGAGTCGGTAGCGGCCGACGATCACTTCCTGCTGCTGGGCGGCAATTCCATCGCTGCCACCCAGGTCACCGCGCGCCTGGCCGATGAGCTCGGCATTCAACTGAACCTGCGCGCCTTGTTCGAAGCGCCGACCCTTGCCGAATACAGCGTGGCCGTGGCGGCAATCATCAAAGAGGGCGGTGGCGTAAACGCGGCCATCGCATCCCTGAGCCGTGGCCTGGCGCTGCCTCAGTCATTGGCGCAGAACCGCCTGTGGCTGCTGTGGCAGCTAGAACCGCAATCCGCCGCCTACAACATCCCCGCCGGTCTGCACCTGCGCGGCGAGCTGGACGAGGCCGCACTGGAGGCGGCGTTCCAGGCGCTGGTAGCGCGCCACGAGGCGCTGCGCACGGTGTTCTGCGAAGCAGACGGTCAGGCCCTGCAGCGTATCCTGCCCGAGCAGCCGTTCAAGCTTCGCCGCCTCGACCTGCAAGGGCTGGATGCCGCAGCCGTAACCGAGCGCCGCGAAGCGGAAGCACAGCAACCGTTCGACCTGGGTCAAGGCCCGCTGCTGCGCGTGACCCTGGCGCGACTGGACGACGAAGACCATCAACTGTGGGTGACCTTGCACCACATCGTTGCCGATGGCTGGTCGCTGAACATCCTGCTCGACGAGTTCGCCAAGCTCTATGCCGCCCGTTGCCAAGGCCTTGAAGCTTTGTTGGCCCCGCTGTCGCTGGGGTATGCCGACTATGGCAACTGGCAGCGCCAGTGGTTGGCCGAAGGCGAAAGCGCGCGCCAGCTGGAATACTGGAAAGCCCGGCTGGGCGATGCATTGCCGGTGCTCGACCTTTACCCTGACCAGCCGCGTTCCAGCCAGCAGACCAACCACGCCGCACGCCTGAACCTGAAAGTGCCGGCCAAGCTCACCGAGGCGCTCAAGGGCCTGGCCCGCGAGCAACAGACCAGCCTGTTCATGGTCTTGCTGGCAGCCTGGCAAGGCCTGCTGCACCGCTACACAGGGCAGGCCGACATCCGCGTCGGCGTGCCCAACGCCAACCGCCCGCGTCAGGAAACCCAGGGCATGGTCGGCTTCTTCATCAACACCCAGGTGCTGCGCGCGCAACTGGACAGCCGCCAGCCGTTCGCCCAGCTGCTGGCGCAAGTACGGCAAACCACCCTCGACGCCCAGGCCCACCAGGACCTGCCGTTCGAGCAACTGCTCGAAGCCCTGCCCGAAGCCCGTGAGCAAGGCCTGTTCCAGGTCATGTTCAACCATCAGCAGCGCGACCTGTCGGCCCTGCGCCGCCTGCCGGGCCTGTTGGCCGAAGAGCTGCCGTGGCACAGCCGCGAAGCCAAGTTCGACCTGCAACTGCACAGCGAAGAAGACCATCAGGGCCGCCTGAGCCTGGCCTTCGACTACGCGGCCGAGCTGTTCGAGCGCGGCACCGTGGAGCGTCTGGCCCAGCACCTGCTGGCACTGCTGGCGCAAGTGTGTGCGCAACCGCAGTTGGCCTTGGGTGATGTCGACCTCCTTGATGAGCCAGGCCGCCGGCAACTGCTTGCCTGGGGCCAGGCGCCTGCACCGACGCCTCAGTGCCTGGTGGTCGAGCAGCTCAACGAACAGGCGCGCCAGACCCCGCAGCGCACGGCGCTGGCCTGGGAAGGTGGCAGCCTCGACTACGCCGAGCTGCACCAGCAGGCCAACCGCCTGGCCCATTACCTGCGCGACAAAGGCGTCGGCCCCGACACCTGTGTGGCCATCGCCGTCGAGCGTTCGCCGCAACTGCTGATCGGTTTGCTGGCCATCCTCAAGGCGGGCGGTGCCTATGTGCCGCTGGACGTCGACTACCCGGCCGAGCGTCTGGCCTACATGCTGCGCGACTGCAAGGCCAGCCTGCTGCTCAGCCACAGCGGCATGCTCGCCACCTTGCCGCAGGTCGACGGCGTCAGCGCCATCGCCCTCGACCAACTGCACCTGGACAGCTGGCCAAGCCACGCGCCGGGCCTGCACCTGCACGGCGACAACCTCGCCTACGTGATCTACACCTCCGGCTCCACCGGCCAGCCCAAGGGCGTGGGCAACACCCATGCGGCGCTGGCCGAGCGCCTGCAGTGGATGCAGGCCACCTACGCGCTGGACGACAGCGACGTGCTGATGCAAAAGGCGCCGATCAGCTTCGACGTGTCGGTGTGGGAATGCTTCTGGCCGCTGATCACCGGCTGCAAGCTGGTGCTGGCCGGCCCCGGTGAGCACCGCGACCCGCAGCGCATCGCCGCGCTGGTGCAGGCGCATGGCGTGACCACGCTGCACTTCGTGCCGCCGCTCTTGCAAGTGTTCGTCCAGGAACCCCTGGCGGCGGGCTGCACCAGCCTGCGCCGGTTGTTCTCCGGTGGCGAGGCATTGTCGGCGAGCCTGCGCGACCGCGTGCTGCAACGGCTGCCGCAGGTGCAGTTGCACAACCGCTACGGTCCGACCGAAACCGCCATCAACGTCACCCACTGGCACTGCCGAGCCGAGGACGGCGCCCGCTCGCCAATCGGCCGGCCGCTGGGCAACGTGCTCTGCCGTGTGCTGGATGATGAGCTGCAACTGGCCGCCCCGGGCGTACCGGGCGAGCTGTACCTGGGCGGCGAGGGCCTGGCTCGTGGCTACCTGGGCCGCCCAGGCCTGACCGCCGAACGCTTCGTGCCCCAGGCCGATGGCGACGGCGCGCGTTTGTACCGCAGTGGCGACCGCGCTCGCTGGCAGGTACAGGCCGATGCACTGGAATATCTTGGCCGCCTCGACCAGCAGGTGAAGGTGCGAGGTTTTCGCGTCGAACCTGAAGAAGTGCAGGCGTGCCTGCTCAGCCAGCCAGGGGTCGAACAGGCGCTGGTGCTGATCCACCAGGACGCGGTTGGCGCGCAGTTGGTCGGCTATTACAGCGGCACTGCAGCGGCAGATGCGCTGCTGGCCAATCTGGCCGAGCGCCTGCCTGCTTATATGGTGCCGGCGCAACTGATCGCCCTTGAACACCTGCCGCTGGGCCCCAGCGGCAAGGTCGATCGCAAGGGCCTGCCTGCGCCGGTCTGGCAGCAGCGCGAGCATGTCGAACCGCAGACCGCGCTGCAGCAGCAGGTCGCGGCGATCTGGCGCGAGGTGCTGAACCTGCCACGCGTCGGCTTGCACGACGACTTCTTCGCCCTGGGTGGCCATTCCCTGCTGGCCACCCAGATCGTCTCGCGCACCCGCCAGGCCTGCGATGTCGAGCTGCCGCTGAAAGTGCTGTTCGAGGCCAGCGAGCTAGGCGCCTTCTGCGCGCAGATCGCGCACATCCAGGAAGCCGGCGAGCACAACCTGCAGGGTGAGATCGCCCGCGTCGACCGCCGCCAGGCCGTGCCGTTGTCGTATTCCCAGCAGCGCATGTGGTTCCTCTGGCAGGTGGAGCCGCACAGTCCGGCGTACAACGTTGGCGGCATGGCGCGCCTGCGCGGCACGCTGCATGTCGATGCCTTCGAGCGTGCCCTGCAGGCGCTGATCGTGCGCCACGAAACCCTGCGCACCACCTTCCCGGCCATCGACGGCGTGCCTTATCAGTGCGTCGCCCAGGACGGCTCGCTGCAACTGGACTGGCAGGACTTCAGCGCCTTGCCCGACGCCACCCGCCAGCAGCGTCTGCAGCAACTGGCCGACGAGCAAGCGCACCAACCGTTCGACCTGGAGCGTGGCCCGCTGCTGCGCGCTTGGCTGGTGAAGGCCGAAGATCGCGAACATTACTTCGTGCTGACCTTGCACCACATCGTCACCGAAGGCTGGGCCATGGACATCTTTGCCCGCGAACTGGGCGAGCTGTACGAGGCCTTCGTCGACGACCGCGAGTCGCCCCTGGCGCCGCTGCCGGTGCAGTACCTGGACTACAGCCTGTGGCAACGGCAATGGCTGGAAAGCGGCGAGGGCGCCCGTCAGCTGGCCTACTGGAAAGCCCGCCTGGGCGATGAACACCCGGTGCTGGCGCTGCCCGCCGACCGACCACGCCCGGCGGTGCAGAGCCACCGTGGCGAGCTGTACCGCTTCGACCTCGACCCGGCGCTGGTCGCCCGCGTGCACGCATTCAACAGCCAGCGCGGCTTGACCCTGTTCATGACCATGACCGCCACCCTGGCCGCCTTGCTGCACCGCTACAGCGGCCAGCGCGACCTGCGCATCGGTGCGCCGGTGGCCAACCGCATCCGCCCGGAAAGCGAAGGCCTGATCGGCGCCTTCCTCAACACCCAGGTGCTGCGCTGCGAGCTGGACGGGCAGATGAGCGCCGCCGCCTTGCTCGACCAGGTGCGCCAGGCCGCCATCGAAGGCCAGTCGCACCAGGACCTGCCGTTCGAGCAACTGGTTGAAGCCCTGCAGCCGCCGCGCAGCAGCGCCTACAACCCGCTGTTCCAGGTGATGTGCAACGTGCAGCGCTGGGCCTTCCAGCAAAGCCGTGAGCTGGCCGGCATGCAGGTGGACTACCTGGTCAACGACGCCAGCGCCACCAAGTTCGACCTGTACCTGGAAGTCACCGACCTCGATGGCCGCCTGGGCTGCTGCCTGACCTATAGCCGCGACCTGTTCGACGCGCCGCGCATCGCGCGCATGGCCGAACACTGGCAGCAGTTGCTGGCCGGCCTGCTCGACGACCCGCAGCAGCGCCTGTGCGAACTGCCGATGCTGGCGGACGCCGAGCAGCAGGTATTGATCGGCCAGTTGCAGGGCGAGCACCACCATGCCCTCGACCAGACGATCCACGGCCTGTTCGCCGCCCAGGCAGCGCGCACGCCGCAAGCCGGCGCGCTGACGTTCGCAGGCGAACACCTGAGCTACGCCGAGCTGGACCAGCAGGCCAACCGCCTGGCCCGAGCGCTGCGTGAACGCGGTGTGGGCCCGCAGGTACGTGTCGGTCTGGCCCTGGAGCGCTCGCTGGAAATGGTGGTCGGCCTGCTGGCCATCCTCAAGGCCGGTGGCGCCTATGTGCCGCTGGACCCGGAATACCCGCTCGACCGCCTGCGCTACATGATCGAGGACAGCCGCATCGGCCTGCTGCTGAGCCAGCGCAGCCTGCTCGAAACCCTCGGCGAGCTACCGCCCGGCGTGCAGCGCTGGAGTCTGGAAGACGACGCCGCAAGCCTGTCCGCCTACAGCGATGCAGCGCTGGACAACCTCAACCTGCCGCAGCACCAGGCTTACCTGATCTACACCTCCGGCTCCACTGGCAAGCCAAAGGGCGTGGTGGTCAGCCACGGTGAAATCGCCATGCATTGCCAGGCGGTGATCGACGCCTTCGGCATGCGCAGCGACGACTGCGAACTGCACTTCTATTCGATCAACTTCGACGCCGCCAGCGAACGCCTGCTGGTGCCGCTGCTGTGTGGTGCGCGCGTGGTGCTGCGGGCCCAGGGCCAATGGGGCGCCGAGGACATCTGCCAACTGGTGCGCGAGCAGCAGGTGAGCATTCTCGGTTTCACCCCGAGCTACGGCAGCCAGCTGGCCCAGTACCTGGCCGGGCAGGGCGAGCAGTTGCCGGTGCGCCTGGTGATCACCGGCGGCGAAGCGCTGACCGGCGAGCACCTGCAGCGCATCCGCCAGGCCTTCGCGCCGCAGCAGTTCTTCAACGCCTACGGCCCGACCGAGACGGTGGTCATGCCGCTGGCGTGCCTTGCGCCCGACACCCTGCCCGCCGACGCCGGCAGTGTGCCGATCGGCCGGGTAATCGGCGCCCGCAGCGCCTATATCCTCGACGAAGACCTGGCGTTGCTGCCCCAAGGGGGCATCGGCGAGCTGTACGTCGGCGGCGCTGGCCTCGCCCAGGGCTACCACGACCGCCCGGGCCTGAGCGCCGAGCGCTTCGTCGCCGACCCGTTCAGCACTGACGGCGGGCGCCTGTATCGCACCGGCGACCTGGTGCGCCTGCGCGCCGACGGCCTGGTGGAGTATGTCGGCCGTGCCGACCAGCAGGTGAAAATTCGAGGCTTTCGCATCGAGCTTGGCGAAATCGAAAGCCGCCTGCAGGAACATGCCGATGTCGACGAGGCCGTGGTCCTGGCCCTCGACCTGCCAGGTGGCAAACAGCTGGTAGGTTACCTGGTGTGCAAGCAGGCCAGCGCCGACAGCGAAGCCCAGGCCTTGCTGCGTGAAGCGGTCAAGGCCGATGCCCGCCTGCACCTGCCGGATTACATGGTGCCGGCGCACCTGGTGCTGCTGGGCAGCCTGCCACTGATGGGCAACGGCAAGCTCGACCGCCGGGCCTTGCCCTTGCCTGATCTGGAGCAGGCGCGCCAGCAGTACCAGGCGCCGGCAAACGTGCTGGAGGCGCAACTGGCGCAGATCTGGCGTGATGTGCTCAACGTGTCCCGCGTGGGTGTGCAGGACAACTTCTTCGAACTGGGCGGCGATTCGATCCTGTCCATCCAGGTGGTCAGCCGTGCCCGCCAACTGGGGCTGCAGTTCACGCCGCGCGACCTGTTCCAGCACCAGACCATTCAGACGCTTGCCGCCGTGGTCACCCACAGCGAAGTGGCCAGCGGCATCGAGCAGGGTGCGCGGCAGGGCAAGACCGGACTGACGCCGATCCAGCACTGGTTCTTCGACAGCGAGGTGGTTCAGCCCCAGCACTGGAACCAGGCGGTGTTGCTGCAAGTGCGCCAATCGTTGCACAAGGCTCAGCTTGAACAGGCACTGATGGCGCTGCTGGAGCATCACGACAGCCTTCGCCTGCGCTTCACCCAGGCCAATGGCCGCTGGCAGGGCGAATTCGCCGCGCCTGCCAATGTGCAACTGCTGTGGACCGCCACGGTGGCCGACTTCGACGACTGCCAGGCGTTGTACAGCGACGTGCAACGCAGCCTCGATCTTGAGCAGGGCCCCTTGTTGCGTGCCTTGCTGGTAACGGACGGGCAGGGCGCCCAGCGTCTGCTGCTGGCGATCCACCACCTGGTGGTCGACGGTGTGTCCTGGCGCGTACTGCTCGAAGACCTGCAGGCGCTGTACCGTGGCCAGCCGCTGGCGGCCAAGACCCACGCCATGGCTGACTGGGCCGCGCGCCTGGGCAGCTACGCCGGCAGCGACTCGCTGCGTGACGAGCTTGGCTGGTGGCAAGGTCAACTGGCCAGCGTGCGCCATGAACTGCCGTGCGATCACCCGCAGGGCGGCAACCTGCATCGCCACGCCAGCACTGTGGCCATCGGCCTGGATGTCGAGCAGACCCGCCAGTTGCTGCAGCAGGCCCCGGCGGCCTATCACACCCAGGTCAACGACCTGCTGCTGACCGCCCTGGCCCGCACCCTGTGTCGCTGGAGTGGTGATCAGGAAGTGCTGGTGCAGCTCGAAGGCCATGGCCGTGACGGCCTGTTCGAAGACATGGACCTGACCCGCAGCGTCGGCTGGTTCACCAACGCCTACCCGCTGCGCCTCGACCCCCAGGCCGGCGAGGACGATGGCGCGCGCGCCGCGTCGATCAAGCGGATCAAGGAGCAACTGCGCCAGGTGCCGCACAAAGGCCAGGGTTATGGCGTGCTGCGCTACCTGGCCGACGACGCCACGCGGGAAAGCATGGCGGCGCTGCCACAGGCGCGGATCACCTTCAACTACCTGGGCCAGTTCGACCAGCAGTTCGATGCTGCCGCGCTGTTCCAGCCGCTGGATGCCCCGGCGGGCCTGGCCCACGACCTCGATGCGCCACTGCCGAACTGGCTCAGCGTCGACGGCCAGGTCTATGGCGGTGCCTTGCAACTGCGCTGGACCTACAGCCGCGAGCGTTACCACGAGCAGACCATCGCGCAACTGGCGGAGGCTTATCGCCAGGAGCTGCTGGCCCTGGTCGAGCATTGCCTGGCCGATGGCAACGGCAGTTTCACGCCGTCGGACTTCCCGCTGGCGCACCTAACCCAGGAGCAGATCGACGCGCTGCCGATCCCGGCTGCCGAGATCGAGGATGTCTACCCGCTGACACCGATGCAGGAAGGCCTGCTGTTGCACACCCTGCTGGAGCCGGGCACCGGCATCTACTACATGCAGGACCGCTACCGGATCAACAGCGCGCTCGACCCGCAGCGTTTCGCCCAGGCCTGGCAGGCCGTGGTGGCGCGTCACGAAGCCCTGCGTGCGTCGTTCAGCTGGAGTGCTGGCGAAGCGATGCTGCAGATCATCCACAAGCCGGGCAACACGCCGGTCGATTACCAGGACTGGCGCGGTCTCGACGAGGCGGCCCAGGAGCAGCGCCTGCAAGCCTTGCACAAAGAGGAGCGCGAGGCCGGTTTCGAGCTGCTGCGCGAGGCGCCGTTCCACCTGCGGCTGGTGCGGGTCGACGACGAGCGCTACTGGTTCATGATGAGCAACCACCACATCCTCATCGATGCCTGGTGCCGTTCGTTGCTGATGAACGACTTCTTCGCGCTCTACCAGGCCCTCGGCGAAGGCCGCCAGGCGCAGCTGCCGGTGCCGCCGCGCTACCGCGACTACATCGGCTGGCTGCAACGCCAGGACCTGGACGAGGCACGTGGCTGGTGGCAGGCCAACCTGGCCGGCTTCGAACGCGCCACGGCCATCCCCAGCGACCGCCCGCTGCGCAATGACCACGCAGGCGAAGGCATGGTCGTCGGCGACTGCTACACCCGTCTGGAGGCCAGCGACGGCGTGCGCCTGCGCGAACTGGCCCAGGCCCACCAGCTGACCATCAACACCTTCGCCCAGGCAGCCTGGGCACTGGTGCTGGCACGCTACAGCGGCGACCGCGACGTGGCCTTCGGCGTGACCGTGGCTGGGCGCCCGGTGAGCCTGCCGCAGATGCAGCGCACGGTCGGCCTGTTCATCAACAGCATCGCCCTGCGCGTGCAGCTGCCCGAGCCGGGCCAGCGGCGCAGTGTGCGCCAGTGGCTGCAAGGCCTGCTGGAGCGCAACATGGAACTGCGCGAGTACGAGTACCTGCCGTTGGTGGCGATTCAGGCGTGCAGCGAACTGCCCAAGGGCCAGCCGCTGTTCAACAGCCTGTTCGTGTTCGAGAACGCGCCGGTGGAAAGCGCGGTGCTCGACCATGCCCAGCACCTGAACGCCAGCTCCGACTCGGGCCGTACCCACACCAACTTCCCGCTGACGGCGGTGTGCTACCCGGGCGACGACCTTGGCCTGCACTTGTCGTTCGACCAGCGCTACTTCGACTTCCCGACCATCGAACGTCTGCTGGCCGAGTTCAAGCGCCTGCTGCTGGCGCTGGTGCAAGGCTTCGACGGCGAGGTCAGCGAGCTGCCGCTGCTCGGCGAGGCGGAACAGCGCTTCCTGCTCGACGACTGCAACCGCACCGAGCGGGCCTATGCCCTGGAGCAGAGTTATGTCGCGCTGTTCGAAGCGCAGGTCGCCGCGCACCCCGAGCGCACGGTCGCCCGTTGCCTGGAGGCATCTTATGACTACGCCGGGCTGAACCTCGCGGCCAACCGCCTGGGCCATGCTCTGGTCGCGGCCGGCGTGGCCATCGACCAGCCGGTCGCGTTGCTGGCCGAGCGTGGTTTGCCGCTGCTGGGCATGATCGTCGGCAGCTTCAAGGCCGGGGCCGGCTACTTGCCGCTGGACCCGGGCCTGCCTTCGGCGCGCCTGCAGCGCATCGTCGAGCTCAGCCGCACGCCGGTGCTGGTGTGCAGCGCGGCCTGTGCCGAGCAGGCGCGTCAGCTGCTGGACGAACTGGCGGGCGTGGCCCGGCCGCAGTTGCTGGTGTGGGAAGAGGTCCAGGGCAGCCACATCGCCAGTCACAACCCCGGCATTCACAGTGGGCCGGACAACCTTGCCTACGTGATCTATACCTCCGGCTCCACCGGCCTGCCCAAGGGCGTGATGGTCGAACAGCGCGGCATGCTCAACAACCAGCTGAGCAAGGTGCCGTACCTGGCCTTGAGCGAGCATGACGTGATCGCCCAGACCGCCTCGCAGAGCTTCGATATTTCGGTATGGCAGTTCCTTGCCGCACCGCTGTTCGGCGCCAAGGTCGAGATCGTGCCGAACGCCATCGCCCATGATCCGCAGGGCCTGCTGGCCCATGTGCAGGCCACCGGCATTACCGTGCTGGAAAGCGTGCCGTCGCTGATCCAGGGCATGCTGGCCAACGACCACCAGGCCCTGGACGGCCTGCGCTGGATGTTGCCGACCGGTGAGGCCATGCCACCGGAGCTGGCGGCGCAATGGCTGCAGCGTTACCCGGGGATTGGCCTGGTGAACGCCTACGGACCGGCGGAATGCTCGGACGATGTGGCGTTCTTCCGTGTCGACCGCGAGTCGACCCGCAGCAGTTACCTGCCGATCGGCACACCAACCGACAACAACCGCTTGTACCTGTACGGCGAGGACCAGGCCCTGGTGCCGCTGGGGGCCGTGGGCGAGTTGTGCGTTGCCGGTACTGGCGTCGGGCGTGGCTATGTCGGTGATCCGGTGCGTACTGCGCTGGCCTTCATCCCGCATCCGCACGGCGCACCAGGCGAGCGGCTGTACCGCACCGGTGACCTGGCGCGGCAGCGGCCGGACGGGGTGCTGGAGTACGTCGGGCGTATCGACCACCAGGTGAAGATCCGCGGTTACCGCATCGAGCTGGGCGAGATCGAGGCCCGTCTGCACGAGCAGCCCGAGCTGCGTGATGCCGCCGTGGGCGTGCAGGAAGGCGGCAATGGCAAGCATCTGGTTGGCTATCTGGTGGCTCACCAAGGTGTCAGCGCCGATGCCGCGCTGCTAGAGCAGGTCAAGCAACGCCTGCGTGCCGAATTGCCGGAATACATGGTGCCGCTGCACTGGGGCTGGTTCGACAGCCTGCCGCACAACGCCAACGGAAAGCTCGACCGTAAGGCCCTGCCGGCCATTGATATCGGCGGGCAGCACAGCCAGGCCTACCTGGCGCCGCGTGATGAGCTGGAAGAGGTGCTCGCCGGCATCTGGGCCGATGTGCTCAAGGCCGAGCGGGTAGGGGTGCATGACAACTTCTTCGAGCTCGGCGGGCATTCGTTGCTGGCTACGCAGATTGCATCGCGGGTGCAGAAGCAGTTGCAGCTTAATGTGCCGCTGCGGGCGATGTTCGAGTGCAGCACGGTGGAGGCGTTGGCGGCGTATGTGCGCGGGTTGCAGGACAGTGCGCTGGATGAGGAGAAGGTGGATCGGTTGAGTGATTTGATGGCGGAGTTGGAGGGGTTGTGATTGGCGGGGCGCTTTGCGCCCCATTCGCGGGACAAGCCCGCTCCCACAGGTAAACACCGCCCGCAAGAACAGTGGGGTGTCTGTGGGAGCGGGCTTGTCCCGCGAAGAGGCCGGTGAAGCATCGCGGATAAATCCGCTCCTACAGCTCGGTTTTAGGTTTGGCGCTGCCGCCTACCCCCATTTATCGCCGTGCGCCAAAGGCGAACAACCATGGCCTGACAGACCGTGGCACGTTGCAACAAATGTAGGAGCGGATTTATCCGCGATGCGCCGCGCGGGCGGCGCTCGATTTGCGCCGCACTACAAAACTCAAGACTTGCACCCTCATCCTCTATGGGTTCTCGAGTCGTTGTGGAGGCCATTGGTTCGATGTGGAAGTTAAGTATTTCGTAGTTGTAAGTGCTTAAGCATTTCATCTCGACACCTTCGCAGTAGTGCAGGTGCCCCCAAAGAGCTACGGGGCACCTGCTTTTCAATTGTTTGCATTGGTGTGATTTGAAATTGAATTTTCATAGGTACCCCCTTGTTTTTATTTGATGCGCCATTGATTGGTGTAGCAGGAGGATTAATGCGGGATGGGAGGTGAGTCAACTCATTGATTTTCGGATGGGTGAGCTGAAGTGTTGCTGTGTTTAAGTAAGAGGCTGTTGTGTGGGCAAGTGCTGTAGGAATGCTCTTACAGGGCGATAAGTTATTTGCGCTACTTCCGGTTGCGCGAAAGAATTTTCTCTTTCTTGAGTCGGAAGCGTCCGAATGTCCAAATTCTTACATCCAATAAAAACTGCTTCAAAACATGTAAACGCAATCGCCGGCAAGCCGGCTCCCACATGGACAGCGCTGGTTTCAAGCCTTGCGCCATACCTGTGGGAGCCGGCTTGCCGGCGATAGGGCGGTACGCAAACTCAATAACTCAATGGAACGGGCCGAACCCTCACCTATTCTGTAGACCCTACAAAACCCGCAGCCGAGGATCTGGCATGAAGGCACATACATACGCGGTCAAGGTGGTTTGGACAGGTAACACCGGAGAGGGGACTTCTGGGTACCAGGCTTACAAGCGCGATTTCACCGTCCAGACCCAGGGCAAACCACAGCTGCTCGGCTCGGCCGACCCTGCATTCCGTGGCGACCCAGGCCGCTGGAACCCAGAAGACCTGCTGCTCGCCTCGATCTCGGCCTGCCACAAGCTGTGGTACCTGCACCTTTGTGCAGTGAACAATGTGACCGTCGTGGAATACGTCGATGGGGCAGAGGGGCGCATGGTCGAAGGCGATGGCCAGCGCAAAGGGCATTTCGTCGATGCCGTCCTGCGGCCTCAGGTTGTGGTGAGTGCCGATTCCGATGTGGAGCTGGCCATGCGGCTGCATGACGAGGCCCATCATGAGTGCTTCATCGCCAACTCGGTCAATTTCCCGATTCGCTGCGAGGCGGTGGTCAAGGCGAAGGGGCTGTAGCGGGTGGGGGCGCTTTGCGCCCCAATCGCCGGCAAGCCGGCTCCCACATGGACAGCGCTGTTTTCAAGCCTTGCGCCATACCTGTGGGAGCCGGCTTGCCGGCGATTGGGCCGGTGCAGACTACCTAGACCTCAACGCTTGCCGAGAATCTGCCCCAGCAGCTCCGGCCTTGGCGCCCCTTGCTGGCTCTGCAGGTTCCCCTGCTCATCCTGATAGAAAATCGCCGGCGTCGCCTGCAACCCCATCTCATCCATCAACGCCAGATTCGCCTCAAGCTTCTTCTGCACCGCCTCCGGCACCTTGTCCAACGCCTTCAGCGTGCTCGCCCGGCCGGCCTTCTCATGCTGCTGCAGCGCCTTGGCCGGGTCTTTCGCGGCCAGCAGCGCCGCCGACTTGCCCGGGCTGTCCTCGCGGATGATGCCAACCATGATATGCCGCAGCTGCACCTTGCCCGACTCCACCCACGGCCGCGCCTGCTGCCAGAACATGTTGCAGTACTGGCAGTTCGGGTCGCTGAACAGGTACACCTTGCGCGGTGCATCGGCCTTGCCATCGGCGATCCAGCTGGTGTTTTCAAGCTTCGCCCAGATGGCCTTGGACATCGGCCCGTACACCAGCTTCTCCAGTGGCTCTGCACTCATGTCGTTGCCCTGTTCGTCGAACAGGCTACCGACCAGCACATGCTTGCCATCCGGCGTGAGGTAGAAGGCGATGCCGTTGTTCTGGTATTCGGCGGCGTAGCCGCGCAGGCCGTCGGGTGCATCGAAGCTGCCCTTGATCACGGCACCTTTGGCTTGCAGTTGCTGGATCGCCTTCGGCAACTCTTCGGCTTGCGCCAGTGGGGCGGCCAGCAGGGCCAGGGAGAGGGGCAGCAGTGCAGTCAATCGCATGTCAATTTCCTTGTGCGGCAGGGGCGGGCGCGGCGGCCCGTTGGAAGGGTTCCAGGGCGTGACGCAGGCTGGCCCGGGACAGCTCGCCGAGGTGGCTGCCGATCAGGCGGCCGTCGGCGTCGTAGAACAAGGTGGTCGGCAACGCCATCGAGCCGACCCGCTGGGCCAGCACACCGGCGCCATCGAACAGCACATGGGTCAGGCTCAGGCCGGTGGTGGCGAGGAAGGTGCTGACGTTCTCCGGCGTTTCACCCTGGTTGACGAACAGGAAGGTCACGTGGGGGTATTCGCCCTGGGCCTGCTGCAACACCGGCATCTCGCGCCGGCACGGCGGGCACCAGGTGGCCCAGATATTGATCACCAGCGGCTTGCCGCGGTAGCTGTGCAGGGCCACCGACTGTCCACCGGCATTGCGCAGGCTCAGCTCGGGCAGCTCGGTGCCCTTGCTGTACAGGTGGCCGCCCAGGCTGGCCAGGCCCCAGAACAGCGCGCCACTGAACAACGCCCAGCCCAATGGGCGGCGCAGCCCGGGATGGCGCCAGCCTTGCCAGAGGGCGGCGAGGACGATGCCGACCAGCCCCGACCAGAACAGGAAACCGCCATCGCGGATATCGATTACCTGCAGCAGGTCGTCACGGTACATCGGCCAGTAGGCCACGACGAAGCCCAGGCGGGCGCACAGCAATCCGATCAGGAACAGGTTGAACAGCGCCGACTCCGGGCTTTCACCGCCACGCCGGGCGGCCCACCATCCGACCAGGCTGGCCACGCCCAGGGCGGCGAGCATCAACAGGTGGTTGAGGGCCATGGTCAATGGCCCCAGCGTGACGGTCAGCATCAGCCTTGGCTCCTGGTCTGGGTCCAGTGTTGCAGGAACGCGGCGGCGTCCACTTCACCGGTGATGCGCCGCGCACGGCGTTCCTCGCCTTCCGGGCCGAGCCAGATGATGCTCGGCGGGCCGGGTACCTGGTAACGCTGCAGCAGCTCGCGGCTGGCCGGCGCGTCGGCGGTCACGTCCAGGCGCACCAGGTGCACGTCGGCCAGGCTGGCCTGCACCTCGTTGCGGGCGAACACCTGCTTTTCCATGACCTTGCACGACACGCACCAGTCGGCATAGTAGTCCAGCATCACCCACTGGCCGCGGGCCTTGGCGGCGTCCAGCTCGCGTTGCAGGTCTTGCGGGCTGCTGACCGTGACGAATGCGTCTTCGCCGTGCTGCGTGGCAGCCGGCGCGGCGCCGCCGCCAGCGAATGGCCGCAACGGTTGCCACAGGTCATCGCCACCGGCTGCGGCGCCGACCAGCAGCAAGCCACCCCACAGCGCTCCCAGCAGCGGCACCGCGCGCAGCGCAGGCAAACGCTGCAGGGCAGGCCAGGTGGCCCAGCCCAGGGCGATCAGCCAGGCGCCGCTCAAGGCCAGCAGCAGCGGGGCGCTCAGCAGGCCGCGCACGGTGTACAGGGCCATGGCCAGGAACACGAAGCCGAACACCCCTTTGACGCGGTTCATCCAGGCGCCAGGGCGCGGCAGGTATCGGTTGCCCAGGGTCACCAGCAACAGCAGCGGCACGCCCATGCCCAGGCCCAGGCTGAACAGCACCAGCCCACCCTGCAGCACATCACCGCTCTGGGCGATGTACAGCAGCGCACCGGCCAGCGGGGCGGTCATGCACGGGCCCATCAGCAATCCGGACAACGCGCCCAGCAACGCGGCGCCAAACAGGTTGCCGCCCTGGGTGCCTTGCCCGGCACGGTCCAGGCGGTCGCGCAAGGCGGCAGGCAGTTGCAGCTCGAAAGCGCCGAACATCGGCAAGGCCAGCAGCACGAACAATGCCGCCAGGCTGCCCAGCAGCCAGGGCTGTTGCAGCCAGGCCTGGAGGCTCGCGCCCAGCAGGGCGGCGACCACGCCCAGTGCCGCGTATACCAGTGCCATGCTCAAGACGTAGACGCCCGCCAGCACCCAGCCACGCCGCGCGCTGGCGCCGTTGCCCAGGACGATGCCGGCGAGGATCGGCAGCATCGGCAGCGAGCAGGGGGTGAACGCCAGCAGCAGGCCAAGGCCGAAGAACGCCAGCAGGCTCCAGGCCAGGCTCGCGCTCTGCAAGCCGCTGGCCAGGGCCTGATCGCTGGCCTGATCGGCGACTGGCGCGGCCTTGCCACCCAGCTCGATCACGGTGGTCTGGGGCGGGTAGCACAGGCCCGCGTCGGCGCAACCCTGCCAACCCAGGCGCAGTTGGCCCTGGGCGTTGGCCGGCAGCAGCAGTTCGAGTTGGTCGCGGTACACCGCGCTGTCGCCGAAGTACTCGTCGTGGTGGTTGAGGGCAGGCGGCAGTTGCGGCTGCTGGTCGGCGGGCAGGCCGTCGAACTTCAGGCGCTTCTGGTACAGGTAATACCCCTGCTTGATCTGGAAGAACAAGCGCATCTGGCCGTCGGCCTGGCGGTCGTGGGTCAGCACGAAGGCCTGGTCCACCGGCAAGAAGTCGGGTTTGACGTCGAAGGGGTTGGCTTGCAGTGGGCCGGCCAGCAGCAATGTCAGGAAGAGCAGGAAAACGCGCATGTCTTCGCCTTGGCAGTACGTGAAGTGGGGCCATGCTGGCGTGGGTCGATTAACCCAAGGTTAACCCGCTTCCTACAAATGGCGCCGGTCGATTCAGACATACCGCGACATACTGTCCGCTTGACTTTGCCAAAGCGGCTTTTTCCTGATATAAAACTGACTTTATAGTCAGCTTTCAGGCTTTTCCCCCCTCCCGATTTTCCCTGCATCTAGAATCAAGAAATCAAAAGATGGGCAGACCTCTATTTCTGCCCAGAGGATCCAGCATGTCCAACCGTGATATATCCCGACGCTCCTTCCTGCAAGGTGGGTTGATCGCCGGTGTCGGCGTGACCATGGCGCCGCTTGGCAGCCAGGCATTTGCCGCCCTGATGGAAGACCGTGTCACCACCTCGCCGCAGAAGTGGATGAACCACGACGGCAAGGCGCGTTTCCGTAACGACGCCTTGTCCAAGGTGTGTGGCAACAAGGTCTTCGCCCGCGACATCCGCGCCAAGGACATGCCCGGCTGGCCCGCCCAGCAAGGCCACGCGATGTTGCTCAAGATCACCAAGGCCGACCGCATCTACGCCGGCTACGACCTCGACTGGCTGGGCGCCGACCTGCAGCCGGACCGCATCGTCACGGCCGCCGACCTGCAAAAGGATGGCATCGCCTGGCCTGAAGCCCACTCGCCCGACCCGCTGCTGCCCCCGGGCAAGGTGCCGATGTTCATCGGCCATCCGGTGGCGATCCTGATCTGGCACGACTTCGAGCGCTACCGCCAGGCCAAGCGCCAGCTGCAGTTCAACGACAAGGCGATCCGCTACGGCGCCCAGGCGCCGCTGTACCAGCGCGACCCCTATGGCAGCTTCCGTTTCGTGCGCGTCGGTGGCGCCACGCCGTTCGACGACGACGAGTTCTCCAGCCTGAAGAACTCCATGCTGTTCCCGACCATCCTCAACCGCAAACCGGTGTGGTCGAAGGAGCCCAACCAGCATGGCGACCTGACCGAGCAGGGCCTGTTCTACGCCAAGCGCATGGGCGAGCAGCTGGACAACCCGCCGCAGGACTGGCTGGTGTTCGACGAGCGCTACAAGACTCCGTCCATCGAACCGGCGGCGCTGGAGCCAGACAACGGCAACGGCTGGTACGACCCGACCAGCGGCACGCTGCACTTCGTGGTCGCCACCCAGTGCCCGTTCGAAGCGGCGCAGGAATGCGTGCACATGATCAAGCCGTCGCGCTTCGGCCTGCAGCACCTGAACATGCACCCTGGCTACACCGTGGGTTACGGCTCCAAGGACAACAACATCTTCGTGTTCTACGCCGCGGTTGCCGCGCTGTATGGCGCCGGTGTGCCGATTCGCCTGGCCAACGATCGCTACGAGCAGTTCCAGAGCGGCATCAAGCGCCACGCCTTCGACATCCGCTACCAACTGGCCGTGGACAAGAAGGACAACACCTTCAAGATCTTCCGCGCCGACATGAGCTGTGACGGCGGTGGCCGGATCAACTACAGCCCGTCGGTGGCCGCAGTCGGCGCCACGGCTGCCCAGTCGATCTACTACATGCCGCAGAACGACCTGTCGGTCACTGCCTACCACTCGCGTGGCGTCGAGGCCGGCTCCATGCGCGGCTACGGCACCCTGCAGAGCATGGCGGCCACCGAGATGATGGTCGACGAGATCGCCGACCGGCTGGGCGTCGATGCCATCGAGCTGCGCCGCGCCAACGCGTTGAAGTCGGGCATGAAGAACACCCAGGGCGCGGTACCGGCCGGCGCCTTGCGCCTGTACGAGATCCTCGACAAGGCCGCCGCCCACGAGTGGTGGCGCAACCGCGCCGCGCGCAAGCAGGCGATGGACGCCAAGGACCCGGATCACTGGTACGGCGTAGGTTTTGCCATCACCCAGAAAGACTTCGGCACCGGCGCCGAAGCGCCGATGGCCAGCATCGAATTCACCCCGGATGGCCGCATCAGCCTGCGCCATATCGGCACCGAGCTGGGTACCGGCATGTCCACTTCCCAGGCCCTGGTGGTCAGCGACTTCCTCGGCCGCTCGGCCGACGAGGTAAAAACCGCCGTCACCGAATGGCCGGAACTGCAACTGAGCACCAGCGGCAACCCGTACCTGATCAGCCAGGCCGAACAAGACGCCGCGCTGCGCAACCCGCGCTGGGTCGCCAAGCTGGCCTCGCCTTCGTCGGCGACCAACTCGGCCTTCTACTTCAGCCACGCCACCCGGGAAGCGGCGCGCGTGCTGTTCAACCACGGCCTGTGGCCTGCCGCCATGGCGCTGTGGAGCAAAGGCCCGTTCGGTGGCCAGGCCAACCCGCTGGTGGTGCGCCGCGAGAACGCGGTGTGGGTCAACGGCGAGCTGACCGGCAACGGCCTGTCGCCTATCCCGTTCGCCGATTTGGCGAAGAAAGCCCACGAAATGGGCCTGGTGACTGGCGTCAGCGTGCACGGTTTCAACCGCTGGAGCTGGGCTGAAGCCGACTTCGTCATCGACGGCGTGCGCGAGCGCTTCCCGCTCGATGCCATGGCGGTGAAGTATGGCGACGGCGCGCCCAACGCCAAGAAAGCCCAGATGAGCAGCGACGGCTACCACCTGCTCGACCGGCAGAACGCCGGCTACCCGGCGACCCAGCTGAACAACGCCATGGTTACCTACTACAGCCCGGTGGCGACCATCGTCGAAGTGAAAGTCAACAAAGGCACCCGTGAAGTGCAGGTGCTCAACCACCACAGCTGGGTCGAGTGTGGCCGCGTGCTGGTGCCGGAACTGGTCAAGGGCCAGCTCGAAGGCGGTATCGCCATGGGCATCGGCCATGCGCTGACCGAAGAGATGCCCCTGCATGAAGGTGGCCCAGGGGAGGGCGACTGGAACTTCAACCGGTATCGCTTACCGTTCGCCAAGGATGTGGCGGTCTGGCAGCAGACGTCCGAGATCCTGCCGCCGCTGTCGCCGACCGACCCGTCCAAAGGCATTGCCGAAGTGGTGATGATCCCGGTGGTCGGTGCCATCGGCAACGCCGTGGCCCATGCCATTGGCAAACGTGTACGCGATCTTCCGATTACTCCAGCCCGTATCAAGGAGGCCCTCAATGGCTAACCGTTCGCTTCAACTGACCCTCAACGGTCAACCGGTCGGCCCGGTCGAGGTCCCCGATGACCTGTCGATGAACGACTACCTGCACGAACACCAGAACCTCACCGGTTCCCGCCTGGGCTGCGGCCAGGGCATCTGCCACGCCTGCGTGGTGATCGTCGACAACCCCGACGGCACCAGCGAAGAAGTGCGCACCTGCATCACCGGCGTCCATTACTTCGCCGGCAAGAAAGTGCGCACCATCGAAGGTCACGCCAAGCAGGACGAGGCCGGCAACATGACGCTGAACCCGATCCAGCAGAAGTTCGTCGACCTGTTCGCTTTCCAGTGCAGCTACTGCGCACCGGGCTTCGTCAACGCCGCCACCGTGCTGGTGGAAAAGGCCCAGCGTCAGCCCTTGAAGAAAAGCGAAGTGGAAGACAGCATCGAGGCCAGCCTCGGTCACCACATCTGCCGTTGTACCGGTTACGTGCGTTACTACGACGCCACGCGCACGGTGCTCAATGATCTTGGCCTGGTCAAGGAGGGTTGAGCATGGGCTTCGTTCGTTCCGGCCTGGCGCTGGCGCTTGGTCTTGCCTTCTCGCTGGCTGCCCAGGCGTCCGATGACGCGCAGGTCAAACGGGGTCAATACCTGGCCCGCGCCGCCGACTGCATGGCGTGCCACACCGCCGAGGGCGGCGCACCGTTTGCCGGTGGCCTGCCGATCCATTCGCCGTTCGGCACCATCTACGGCAGCAACATTACCCCGGACAAGCAGTACGGCATCGGCAACTACAGCGCCGACGAATTCTTCGCGGCCGTCACCGAAGGCAAACGCAAGGATGGCGCCAACCTGTACCCGGCCATGCCGTACACCTCGTACCACCTGATCAGCCGGGAAGACTCCGACGCGATCCTGGCGTACCTGATGACCATCCCGCCGATCAACCGCCCGGCGCCGGAGACCAAGCTGAGCTTCCCGTTCAACGTGCGCACGGGCCTGTCTGGCTGGAATATGCTCTACGGCAAGAGCGTCCAGCTGCAGCCCACCGAGGGCAAGAGCCCGGCCTGGCAGCGCGGTCAGTACATGGTCGAAGTCATGGGCCACTGCGGCGAATGCCACACCCCGCGCAACCCGATCGGTGCGCTGCAACAGGACAAGCGCCTGACCGGCGGCCTGCTCAATGGCTACCTGGCGCCGAGCCTGCTGGCCCAGGACCTGGCCGACCGAGGCTGGACCCAGCCGGACCTGACCACCTTCCTCAAGCATGGCATCAGTGCCCAGGGCAGCATGTTCAACGAGATGTTCCCGGTGGTGCACCTCAGTACCCAGCACCTGGAGGACGCTGACCTGGCGGCCATGGCTACCTATCTGCTGGGCGACCAGCCGCCGGCGGCCAAAGTCATCAAGGAAGTGCCGTTGGAGCAGCTGACCGACAGCGCCAAGCGCGGCCGGCAGCAGTACCTCAACGTCTGCGCCGGTTGCCACGGCGTCGACGGCGAGGGCAAGCCGCACATCGCGGTGGCCATGCAGGGCAACACCGTGCTGCGCCAGGGCGACTCGCGCAACCTGGTCAAGGCCATTGTTGACGGCATCCGTGAGCAGCAGTTCACTGGCTTCGAGCGCATGCAGCCGATGCCAGGCTTTGCCGACAAGCTCGATGACCAGCAACTGACGGACATGGTCAACTACCTGCGCCAGGCCTGGGGTGGATTGCCCGGTGACCTGAGCGTGCAGCAGCTCGCCGAGCTGAAGGCGGAGTAAACGGTGCAGCATCTCGATCTACAGGTCATACGCCAGGCGTTGCAGTGGTCCTGCAACGGCCAGCGGGTCTGGTTGTGCACGGTGCTTGCCACCTACGGCTCGGCGCCCCGTGCGCCGGGCTCGATGCTGGCGGTGAACGACAGCGGGCAGTGGGTTGGCTCGCTGTCGGGCGGCTGCGTGGAAGATGATTTTCTCGAGCGCGTGGCCTTGGGCGAGTTTCCGGAGCCGGTGGCCATCGTGCGCTATGGCGACGGTAGCGACCGGCGCTCGAACATTCGCCTGCCGTGTGGCGGGGTGCTCGAGGTGCTGGTGGAGAACCTGTCGGCGGATTGCGAGGTGCAGGCGCATTTGCGTGCGCTGGAAAGCGCCTTGCAGGGCCAGCGTCGCTTGCTGCGCGAGGTGAGTTTGCCGCAAGGCGATCGCCGGCTCAGCGATGACACGGCCCAAGGGCCACGGGTCGTGCGTGAAGCCAGCCGTGTGTACTTGCGGATCGGTGCTGCCCAGCGTCTGCTGCTGGCGGGGTATTCCAGCGTCGCCCATTACTGCGCCGAGTTCGGCAAGGGCATGGGCTTCGAGGTCATCCTGTGCGACCCGCGCGAAGAGGTGCTCGACGGCGTGGTGCTGAACGGCATCGAAGTGCGCCGGGAGCTGCCCTCGGAATTCATCGCCAACGGCGGTTGCCATGCCGACACGGCCGTGGTGGCGCTGACCCATGATCCGAAGATCGACGATCTGGCCATGCTCGAAGCGGTGCGCACCGAAGCGTTCTACATCGGTGTGATGGGCTCCCGGGCTACCTCCGACAAGCGTCGCGAACGCCTGCACCGGATTGGCGGCCTGAGCGCCGACGAGCTGGCACGTATCCATGCACCGATCGGCCTGAACCTGGGCAGCAAGACACCGGCGGAGATCGCCCTGGCGGTGCTCGCCGATATCCTGCGCCAGCACAACGGCATCGAGCGGGCAGCGCTGTGAGTGTGGTGGCGCTGGTGCTGGCGGCCGGCAGCAGCGTGCGCTTCGGCGGCGACAAACGCCGGGCCACGCTGGACGACGGGCGCAGCTTGCTGGTGCATAGCGTCGAACGTGCCTGTTCGGTGTTCCGCGATGTGCGCGTGGTACTGCGTGATGGCGAGCGGGGCGAAGATCTCGGGCTGCCGAGCGAATGCCGGATCATTGCCAGCCCGGACGCCGGGTTGGGGATGGGGCATAGCCTGGCGGCTGGGGCGGCTTCGCTGGTCGACAGTGATGCACAGGCGGTGGCGATTCTGTTGGGCGATATGCCTTGGATATCGCCGGCAACCTTTGGCCAGCTTGTATTGGCTGCGGGTGCATCCACCATCGTCTTGCCACAGCATGACGGGCAGCAGGGGCATCCCGTGTTGTTCGGGCGCGATTTCTGGCCGGCGCTTTCACGCCTCACGGGTGATGAAGGGGCAAGGTCGGTAGTGAAGGCGCACCCCGCGAGTTGCATCAGGCTTGAAGTGCAGGACGCCGGGATATTGCAGGATGTGGATCGGCCTGAAGCGGTTTACCGCTGAGGGCGTTCGTTCTGCCTATTCAGCTTCTTCTTCCTCATCATCGAGTTCATACGGCTCAAGCTCAGCCATCTGCGAGAGCAGAATCAAATGCACTTCGGCATCGAGTCGCTGAAGACGATCCAGCGTGGCAGAGCCTCCCAGCACCAGGGCAGGCACGAAACCGTACATCTCGTTAGCTTGCAAATCGCCCAATGTTTCCCGGGCCTCGTCGAAAAGACCCAGACCGATGTTTTCGGTCATGGCCCACATGAGCAGGCTCTGGATCTTGTTGTCCCGTTCTTCGCTAGTTGAGCTTGGGGCACTCAAGAAGTACCGGGAATGGTAGGCCGCAATGGTCAGCATCGAGCCGGTGTTTTCACCCCACAGGTACAACTCGCCGAACGCGCTGCGGGCGATTAGGTGATAGGTATCGTGGGTGGTGCCGCCGAGCCAGGAATCGACTACGGATTCGTATTCACCTGGGTTTACCAGCCAGAAAAGCCCGCCGCCGTAGCCGCACCAGCCGTGTTCTTTCCAGTAGTCGAGGAGTTGGTTGGGGAGTTTGCCTTTGTAGTGTTCGAGGGCGGAATCCGGAACGGGCTGGTGACCGATGGGGTTGCCGAAGGTTTCGAGGAAGATGGAGAAGACTACGTTCATTGGTTAATTCCTTTTTGGTTTTTGTGTGGATAAAGAATCTGCAATAGTGAGTGCTGATTGTATGTGAATGCCAGGCGCCTAACGGCATTTGATTTATGTGTTGCTAGAAGTCGGAGAATGAGTAGGGTTCAAGAGTTGAGAGTTGAGAAAGGAATGTCAGGTGTTCCACTGCCTTAACTCTCTCAATGCGCTCAAGCTTGCTTGTTTCGCCGAACGCTAGCGCCGGAACAAATCCATATATTTCGTCGTGTTCAAGTCTGCCCAGTTTATTTTTTGCTGGCTCGAAGAAATCTCCAAAATCGTTGGCTTCCCGATCCATTAGTAGGAAAAATTTCTGCACTTCATTTTCGTGTTCGAGTGTTGTGAGCTGACGGGTTCTGCCGCAATAGTTTGCCCTGTAGGGTGAGATTTCTAATGAGGCTCCGGAGTTCTAGCCGTATAAATATAGGTCGCCAAAAGCACCTCGCGCTATTATGTGATATGTATCCCGCCCCTCTAGTGTTGTGCCCTCTATGAATGCGGCAGCAACGCCTTCGTAAACTTGCGGGTTGACGGTCCAAAATATTCCCTCGCCATAACCGCACCAGCCGTGTTCTTCCCAAAATTCGAGTAGTTGGTCAGGTAATTTGCCTCGATAGCGCTCTATGCTTGAGGCCGGGACCTCTTGGCGGTAAATAGGGTTGCCAATAGTTTCGGTGAATATTGCGTATCCCTCATCCATGGTTGAAGTGTCCTCTTGTTAGCGCCTGTGCAGCTTTCAACAAGGCAGCCATAGCCTTGAGGTTTGATCATCCCTGTCCAGTTGCCGCTTTCAAAGGTCGGACATTGTATACGGCTCGAGTGATGTGATCTGAGAAAGCAGAATTAAATGCTCTACGGTCTTTACTTTTTCGATATATTGGAGGTCTGCCTGGCCGCCAAGTGATAGGGCAGGAACAAAGCCATACATTTCATCATCACGAAGTGTGCCTAACTTGTTTTTGGAGGGATCGAACAAATCGTCAAAATCGTTATAGTCTTTTTCAAAGGTTAGGAGGAAATTTTGCACTTCTCTATCTGTGTCAGGCGGTGAGATATTTTGGTTTGAAATAGAGTATCGAGAGACTGGAGCATCGATTGAGAGAGAGAAGCCAGTTTTTTCCCCGAAAAGGTATAAGTCGCCAAAGGCGCTTCGTGCTACGAGATGGAAAGTGTCCAGGGCCTCTAGCGCTGTATTCTCGATCCAGGATGCAACTACCGCCTCATATTCTTGAGGGTTCACAAGCCAGAGAATGCCTTCGCCGACCCCGCACCAGCCGTACTCTTTCCAATATGAGAGCAAGAGTGGGGGGAGCTTTCCCTTGTAACGTTCAATGCTTGACGGAGGTACTTCGCGCCTTGCCATGATGGGGCCGTTTTTTTCTAGGAATCTTGCAAGGATTTCGTCCATCATTTGCCTCGCTAGTGATTAGCATTTGTGAAGTTTCACATTCATTAATGTTGATTCTGAATCTGTTTTCGGTACTTTCTTTGCAGCTGATGTCAGGTCGTTTATTTTGCTTTTCCATTGCGGGCCAATGGTAGAGTTTACTTGTTTGTCTCCAAAGCCAGAAATGACATCCTTGCCTCCGGCAATCAAATCCGGGTTGTGCAGGGCAGCAATTGAAGCCATGGTCTCTTTCGTTTGTTGGATGGCAATTTTTTCTGCCTCTAGTGCAGGCATGACTTTTGATAGCTCGGATTGAAGTCTTGCTTGAAGCTCGCGCTGTAGTTTCATCCTTGCCCTTCTTGCAACTCGAGGGTCACGCTTCACTGGATTTGCCACGTTTTCCAGGAACTCCTCAACCGTCAGTCGGTTCAACCCATCCTGCTGTCCTTTGAGTTGCCGTTCAAATTCGCCATGTTTGGAGCCTGGCAATTTATCCGCCTTGAAGCACGCCACCGTATGCAGAGGCATGCTACCGGGCTTGCCCTTCGAAGGCTCCTTGTCTTTCCCGTTAGGCCGATTCGGCTGCTGAGGCTGCGCATCATCCATCGCCCCCTTGCGCCGTTCCGGCACCTGCAAATCCGGCCGCTTCTTCAACCCCTCCTCATGCTTGAGCATCCACTGCCCGAGCCGCGCGCCCTTGCTGCTGGCCGCCATCTCCTGCGCCAGCACTCGGGCATCGCCGCGCCCGCGGGTGAGGTACGAGACGATCGCCCCCAACAGCAGCACCACGACTTCCACATGACCCAAGGCAATCTGGTGAGCAGCACTGGAAATCGCATACGGATCGTCCCGCCCGAACGGGTTGAATCCCTCGTCCCGCGTGCCCTCCCAGGCGATGCGGATGCCATCGAGGTAGTACTCGCCGATGCGGGGCAGGCCTTCGATGAAGAACTCGGCAATGGAGGCAAGCCCCAGTACGCCCAGTATCCAGCCACTGACCTTGAGGCCCATCGCCGCCCCTGCAGCCCCGAGGGGGAGGGCGCCAGCACCACCGCCAAAGGCGCCGAGGCCTGCGCCCAGCAAGCCACCGGTAATGGCGCTGCCGGCGACGATCATCGCCATCTGCTTCACAACGTCGATCAGTTCATCGACGATGCTGTTGATGTCGAGCTCGGCAAAGCGTTGCCGCAGCAGGTGCGCCGCTTGCCATTCGGCGTGGATAAAGGCTTTGCGCACGCTGTCCACGCGGCGCAGGTTGAGGGCCAGTGAGGCAACCGGTTCGTTGCTGTAGGTCCGAAAATGGGCGCCTCCCTGATAGCCCATGCGATCGGTAACGCGTGATTCGATCTCGAGCCACGAGGGCACGAGGTAATCCAGATACATGTGGTGTCTCCCTGACATCGCGTACAGGGGGAAATCTCACCACATATGAATCAAAGAAATTTCCCTAAAGAATGTAGGAAATTTCCCAAAGTTCGCCGAAACACGCTTAAAAGCTTCGATCCTGAGGTGATGCCTTTTCAGTCAATGCCAGGGCGAAGATCTCACACCAACCGCCGAACCAGGCCCATAATCCCCAGTTAATCCCTCCATAGTGCAATGCCACCCACACCATTCCGGGAGCTCTTGACCATGCACGTTCTGCTCTGCGAGGACGACGACCTGATCGCCAGCGGCATCTGCGCCGGCCTCACCGCCCAGGGCCTGACCGTCGACCGCGTGGCCAACGCCGGCGCTGCCCGGGCCATGCTCCAGGCGGCGCAGTTCGATGTGATGATTCTCGACCTCGGCCTGCCCGACGAAGACGGCCTCAAGCTGCTGCGCCGCCTGCGCCAGCAGGGCATCGACCTGCCGGTGCTGGTGCTCACCGCCCGCGATGCGGTGACCGACCGGGTCGACGGCCTGCAGGCCGGTGCCGACGACTACCTGCTCAAGCCCTTCGACCTGCGCGAGCTGGCCGCGCGCCTTCACACCTTACTGCGGCGTGTCGCCGGGCGGGCGGTGAACGTGATCGAGCATGGCCCGCTGCGCTATGACCCCAGCAGCTGCGAAGCGACCTTGGCCGGCCAGTCGGTCGACCTGTCGCGGCGCGAGCAGGCCCTGCTCCAGGCCCTGCTGCAGAACCCTGGTCGGGTGCTGTCCAGCGAGCAGCTCAAGGACTGCGTGTATGGCTTTAGCGACGAGGTCGAGAGCAACGCTTTGAACGTCCACATCCACCACCTGCGCCGCAAGCTCGGCAACAGCATCGTCGAGACCGTGCGTGGCCTGGGCTACCGACTGGGGCCGGCGCAGGCGCCGGAGGACAGCGCATCATGAGCCTGCGGGTACGCCTGAGCCTGATCCTGGGCAGCGCCTTCATCATCATCTGGGTGCTGGCCGCCGCCTGGATGCTGCGCGACCTGCGCCAGCAGATGATGTTCTCCCTCGATCAGCGCCTGGTCGCCTCGGCGCGCATGGTCGCCGGGCTGATCGACCAGTTGCCGCCGCTGACCGCCAAGGGCGAGGAAGCGCATTTCTCGGCCGACCAGTTCAGCGTGCCCGATGGCATGGCCTGCCAGGTCACCTCGCTGCGTGGCGAGATCCTGGCCAGCAACCACAAGCACGACGGCGCCATGGACGACCAGCAGAGCGGCTTCCGCGACCAGACCATCGACGGCGCGCTGTGGCGCACCTTCACCTACAACCACGGCGATGTGCGCATCACCACCGCCGACCGCCACATGGAGCGCGAAGCGCTCAACCAGTCCATTCTGCTGGCGGCCTCGGCGCCGGTGCTGATGGCCTTGCTGGGCAGCCTGGGGCTGGTGTGGATTGGCCTGGGCAAGGGCCTGGAGCCGCTCAACCGCATGCGCGATGCCCTGCGACGACGGCGGGCCGACAGTGTCGAGCCCCTGCAGGTGTCCGGCCTGCCGAGTGAACTGCAACCCTTGCTCGAAACCCAGAACCAGCTGTTCCTGCGCATCGGCCAGGCGTTGGAGCGCGAGCGCCGCCTGACTGACGATGCCGCGCACGAACTGCGCAGCCCGCTGACGGCGATCAAGACCCACTTGCAGGTGGCCCGCATGACCGACGGCGCGGTGCGAGAGCAGGCGCTGGAGCATGCCGAGCAGGGCGCCGACCGTATGCACCGCACGCTGGAGCAGTTGCTGATGCTGGCACGGGTCGAAGGCAGCCTGTCGTTCGAAGACGGCGTGCAGTGCAGCGCTGAGCAGGTCGCGCGGCAGGCGGTGCAGGATGCCGGTGGCGGCGACAACCGGCGCATCGTGCTGCGCTTGCCGGAAGAGGCCACGCAGATCTACCTGGGCATGCCCGCGCCGCTGGCAGTGGCGGCCTTGCGCAACCTGCTGGACAACGCCCTGCGCCATGGCGGTGACAGTGAGGTGGAGCTGGAGGTGCAGATGGCGGCGGGGCAGGTGGGCTTCATGGTCCGCGACCATGGGCCGGGGATTGCCGAAGGTGATCTGCAGCACCTGACCGAGCGATTCTGGCGCCATGGGCAGAGTGGCGGGTGCGGGTTGGGGTTGGCGATTGTGCAGGCGATTGTGCAGCGCTGTGCGGGCAGCCTGAAGTTCGACAGCCGTAGTGATGGGTTGCGGGTGTTGTTGCAGGTGCCGGCGCGGTCGGGGCACTGATTTTCTTCGCCTGTACTGGCCCTATCGCTGGCAAGCCAGCTCCTACAGGTACCCCACTGCTCTTGAGAACAGTGGGGTACCTGTGTTCGGGACACTGATTTTCTTCACCTGTATTGGCCCTATCGCTGGCAAGCCAGCTCCCGCAGGTACCCCACTACCCTTGAGGACAGTGGTGTACCTGTGGGAGCCGGCTTGCCGGCGATAGGGACATCAGCCGTAAGATATTTCTGAACTTGAAACCAAATGCTTCAGGATTCGCTAGCTTGGGAATTATCCTACGAGCGCTGCTGAAGTTTCGCTGTTGTCGGGGAAATGCCTCACGGATAACGTTCTCGGGTCGCTCCGGCGACCGGGCATGAGAACCCGACATTAGCTAGCAGCACCTTTATGGTGGCCGTACGTGGGCGGGCTTTCGCCTGGCCGAGTGTTTGCTAGCTTCTATCGGCTTTCTCACACCCGCGTACGGCTGCCACCTTCAATCCATGAGAAAGATTCAGGTGGTAGTTCCCTTTGTCTGTGAAGCTGGAATTACACCATGAAGAAGATCGTTCCCGATCCTCCCCGCCGTAAACCCATCACTACCCCATTCTTCACCGTCCAATCCGACATGTACCCACCCGACGCCCTGGCCCACGTCAGCGAGCTGCTACGCGGCGTCATCGAAACCCTCGACGAACACTGCCGCGCCCGCGCTGGCGAATCTGGCCTGAGCATGCTGGGCAATGCCATGCATGCCAGCGAGATCGCGTTTGCGTTGGTGGAGCATGTGCACGCTCGGCTGTATGGCCAACAGGCTCAGAGGTGATGACATGGCGGACGAACCCAAAGTCCTCACCACCGCCGGCGTGGAGACGTTCCTCGATGTCGGTAACCCACCCATCGACCTGTTACGCGTCCAGCCAGGCATTCCGATCGATGATGCCTATGAGCAAGTTTCGATACTCCTGGGCTACATCAAGCACCTGGTGCGCGAGGGCGACATGGAAGATGACCACAAGCTGCTCGGCGCAGCGGATTACCTGAGTGCCTTGGCCAAGGCGTTGATGAACGATATCGAGATGGCCAAGAACCGGTTGCATTGACCTTTAGGGCCCTATCGCTGGCAAGCCAGCTCCCACAGGTACCCCACTGCCCTTGAGAACAGTGGTGTACCTGTGGGAGCTGGCTTGCCAGCGATAGGGCCAGTAGCCACAAGAAATATCTGAACCTGAAACCAATTCGCGAGACAAGCCCGTTCCCGCACCCTACCTAGAATGTCTTGCTGGCACTGGCAACCACAGCAGGTCCACACAAGTCGTCGTAACCGGTAAAGCTCTGGCACTCGGTCTTGGACAAATCGGTATCAACGTAGCTAAGTCCCCATGTCACCCCGACCAGATCACGGCTCAGCTTGATCTCCCAGTTGCGGTAACTGGATCGGCCGTTGCCATCGTTACTGAAAAAGACATCATCCTTGTAGTCGACGTATTCGTAGCGGGCTTCGAAACCGACCTCTGCCGGCAACAGGGTGCGATAGCCGATCAGGAACGAGGCCAGGTCCTCGTCTTTGCCTGCGGGGTGAATGAGGTGTTCTTCAGCTTCGTCCCAGACCTCCGGCCCCAAGGCGTTATGGACATATTTGGCACCCACCAGCACGCCGTAGACATCCAGCAGTGCCTGCACATCGCTCTGGTTGAAGTCGCTTTCGCGGGGGTAGTCGTACTTGGTGTAGTACGTGTCGAGGCTGATGTCATCGGTCATTTGCCAGTAGTAGCCCGCGTAATACTCGATTTCCTGGCGAGTGCGAGTGTCGAGACCGAAGTCGACATTCGAGGTCCACACCCCGGCGTACAGGCCGCTGGCGTGGCTGAGCACGATATTCAACTGCGCGGCGGGGTCGCCGAGGGTTTGCGAAAGGCCACTGGAGCGGTAATCGCTGACCAGCGTAGGCGTCACATCTAGGCGAAACTGATCATTCAGCTCGAATGCCTGAACACGGCTCAGCGGCACCAGCACAAGGCCAGCCATGAGCAGGGCGGGTAACGTGCGCATACGGATCTTCCTGTTCTTATTGGTGTTGGCAGATGCGGCAATGCTGCGCCGAGCTCCGTGCAATGCACGGAGCTCGGCGTTGGTACCCGTCGTATCAGGACTCGGGGGCGTATACCTGCTTACCCGCGAAGTAGGTCTTCAGCACTTGGGTGTCGAACAGTTCATCGTCGCTGACCTTGAACACATCGCGGTCCAGAACAATCAGGTCAGCTTGCTTGCCGGGCGCCAGGGAGCCGATCTGCCGGTCCAGGCGCAGGGCTTTGGCGGCGTTGAGGGTGTAGGCGTAGAACATGATTTCGCGGTCGATGCTTTCGCCGCTGTTGAGAACGCCCAGCGGGCCTTTGCGGGTGCTGGCCTGGGCGATGGCGTTCCACGGGTTGGGGCTCGATACCGGCCAGTCGCTGCCACCGGCAATCACGGCGCCAGCTTTATGCAAGGACTGGGCGGGGTACATGTAGCGGTAGGCAGAGTCGCTGATATAGGGCTTCACCAGTTCCTCGGTATAGGACTCGGCAGTGGCCCAGAGCAGTTGCATGTCGGCAATCACCCCGAGCTGACTGAAGCGTGGGAAGTCCTTTGGGTCAATCAGCTGAATGTGGCCAATGCTGTGCGGCGGCGGGGTGGGGTTGAGCTTGCGGGCATACGCGAAGCCATTGAGTGCTTCACGCACGGCACGGTCGCCGACGGCATGCACATGCACGATCCAGTCATGCTTTTCTGCGGCTGTGACCAATTTGCCGAAGTTCGCCGGGTCGATCAGCAGTTCACCCTTTTTCTGACTGTTCTTGTAGGGCTCAAGTACTGCGGCGCTCTGGCCGGGGAATTCCAGGATGCCGTCCGCGAAGACCTTCAGGCCGGGGAATGTCAGGTTCGGCACACCTTGAAACTGCTGCATGACCTTGGCCAACGCCTCGAGCTCGGCGGGCTTGCTTTTCGGGTAGGCAATCAGCAGGGCGGCAACGTGGGCATTCAGTTCGCCCAGCTCCGACAGCTTACGGTAGAGCGGTAGCACACCAACGTTCTGCTCGGTCGGGCGCAGTTCGAACAGCGAGTCGCCGGCACCGGCATTGGAGGCCGCGTCCATCCAGGCGGTAACGCCATATTGGTTGTTGATCTTCACCGCTTGGCGGGTAGCCTCCAGCATCGTGTCTTCGCTGTGCTCGGGCAGCTGACTGCGCACGCGGTCCCAGCCATTTTCGGCGAGGTAACCCGTGGGTGTGAAATCGGCCTCATGGGCAATGTAGTTCCGCTCCTTCTCCGGGAGGCCTTTGACCAAGGCAGCGTCGATTTTCAGGCGTTTGAGCATGGCCTGGTTGGCCCAGCCGGTGTGCCCGTCGATACCGTTCAGAACCAGTGGCTGTTCGGCCCAGTGGCCTTGGTTGAAGCGCTGCCCGAGCGCCCGGTCCTGCTCCCAGTAGGCCGAGCTGACGCCGGCAATGCTGATCACGTCGGCGCGACGGGCGCGCCCGGCCTTGTCCTCGGCAATGATCCACTGTTCTAGTTCAGGTAACGGTTTGACTTCGTCGAGCAGGTTCGAGCCCAGGCCATCGAGGGCGGCCATGATCGGGTGGCTGTGACCGTCGATCATGCCAGGCATCAGCACCTTGCCGCCCAGGTCGACAACCTCGGTCGAGGTGCCTGCGAGGGCCTTGATCTCGGCATCGCTCCCCACTTTGAGGATCTTGCCGTTTTCCACGGCGACGGCCTGCGCCAGTGCTTGACCCGGCTCTGCAGTGAACACCTTGCCATTGAAAAACAGCAGATCGGGTGCGGCCATGGCTTCCATTGAGGCAAAAGCCATGGCACTGACCAAAACGTTCGAGATAAATCGTTGCATCGCGGCGGCCTATAGTTTTTATTGGACTCCACGCGAGACTAACGAATGGTGCAAGCGGGCAGAATATCGCCGGCAAGCAAAACCTTTTTGCCAAACAGGAAAAACTGCATGGATACGCTTGGCGCCCTGAGCATGTTTGTCGCCACCGCCGAGCATGGCAGTTTCAGCCGGGCGGCCGAGCAGTTGGGCAAGACGCCCTCGGCACTGACCAAGGCGGTCAGCCACCTGGAGGCCGACCTTGGCGCGAAGCTGTTCGAGCGCAGCACCCGACGCACCGTGCTGACCGAGGCTGGCCGGCTCTACCTGGAAACCGCCCGCCAGGTGTTGCAGCGCCTGCATGAGGTGGGTGAGGAGATTGGCCAGTTGCAGCACGGTCTGCATGGCAACCTGAGGCTGACTGCGCCGCTGGCCTTTGGACGGGCCTTTCTCGATCAGGCCTGTGCGGGCTTTCTTGTCGCCCATCCGCAGATCAAGCTGCGCGTAGACCTCAGCGATACCTTCGTCGACCTTGGCGATGGGAGCTATGACCTGGCCCTGCGTGAAGGGCGAAGTGACCTGCCAGGACTGATCGTCAAACCCTTGGGGGAAAACCGCATTGTCCTGTGTGCCAGCCCGGCGTACCTGGCGGCCCAGCCGATGACGGTGAGCCCGGAAACCTTCGACCATCACCAGTGGCTGATCTACCGCCATCCGGCGCTGGACCCGAGCTACTGGTGGGTATCCTTGGACGGCGTGCGCATGCGCGTCCCGCAACCGCAGGCGCGCCTGCTGAGCGACAACTACGACCTGCTGCTGGCCAATACCCTGCTGGGCCTGGGCCTGCACGCGTGTCCGTTGTGGAGCGTGCAGCCCTACCTGGAGAGCGGTCAGTTGCTGCAGGTAATGAACGCGTACGACTTCGACCCGGACGCTTTCGGCCCGCTGATCCTCGCCGTTTACCCCAGCCATCGCCGAGCGACGCGCAAGGTACAGGCGTTCATTGACTACCTGGCGGGCTTTCTCGAAGCCCGCGGTTTGACGTTCTCAAGCCACCCGTGAACGCGGGCTGGCCCAAGAAAGGGCCGCCCAAGCCCAGCAAAAATCCCACGGCAAGCGCTAAATCCTCCCCGCACCCAAGCGTTTCCCAAGCGACCACTACCCGCACATTCGCTTGCTTGCGAGGATTCACCCATGTCGATCGCTTCCAGCCTTGCCCAGGCCCTGCCGGCCAGCGCGCCGCAACCGCTGTACGAGTTCACCGACTCGCCCTTGCTGCAACGCCAGCAGCAACAGGAATCCAACGCCCGCAGCTACCCCCGGCGCATCCCGCTGGCGCTCAAACGTGCCCGTGGCATCCATGTCGAGGACGTCGAGGGCCGCCAGTTCATCGACTGCCTGGCCGGCGCCGGCACCCTGGCCCTGGGTCACAACCACCCGGTGGTGATCGAGGCGATCCAGCGCGTGCTGGCCGACGAATTGCCCCTGCATACCCTGGACCTGACCACGCCGGTAAAAGACCGCTTCGTCCAGGACCTGTTCGGCGTGTTGCCCGAGGCGCTGCGCCGCGAGGCCAAGGTGCAGTTCTGCGGCCCGACCGGCACCGATGCCGTGGAAGCGGCGCTCAAACTGGTGCGCAGCGCCACCGGGCGCAGCACCGTGCTGGCCTTCCAGGGCGCCTACCACGGCATGAGCCAGGGTGCGCTGAGCCTGATGGGCAGCCACGGTCCCAAGCAACCGCTGGGCGCGTTGCTCGGCAATGGCGTGCAGTTCATGCCGTACCCCTACGATTACCGTTGCCCGTTCGGCCTGGGCGGTGAAGCCGGGGTCAAGGCCAGCCTGCATTACCTGGAAAACCTGCTGCTCGACCCGGAAAGCGGGGTGCCGCTGCCGGCGGCCGTCATCCTCGAAGTGGTGCAGGGCGAGGGCGGCGTGATCCCCGCCGACATCGCCTGGCTGCAAGGCGTGCGGCGCATCACCGAACAGGCCGGCGTGGCGCTGATCGTCGACGAGATCCAGAGCGGCTTCGCCCGCACCGGGCGGATGTTCGCCTTCGAGCACGCCGGCATCGTGCCGGACGTGGTCACCCTGTCCAAGGCCATTGGTGGCAGCCTGCCGCTGGCGGTGGTGGTCTACCGTGACTGGCTCGATACCTGGAAGCCGGGCGCCCACGCCGGCACCTTCCGTGGCAACCAGATGGCCATGGCCGCAGGCTCCGCGGTGATCAACTACCTGGTCGAGCATCGCCTGGCCGAACACGCCGAAGCCATGGGCCAGCGTCTGCGCGGGCACCTGCTGAACGTGCAACGCCAGTACCCGCAGCTCGGTGACATCCGTGGCCGCGGCCTGATGCTGGGGGTGGAACTGGTCGACCCGAGCGGCCCGCTCGATGCACTGGGGCACCCGCCGGCCAATCGCGAGCTGGCGCCGAAGGTGCAGCGCGAATGCCTCAAGCGCGGGCTTATCCTCGAACTGGGCGGCCGGCACGGCGCGGTGGTGCGCTTCCTGCCGCCGCTGATCATCACCGCACCGCAGATCGATGAGGTAGCCCAGCGCTTCGCCGAGGCGCTGGCTGCTGCAGTCTGATCCTTCGGGGCCGCGTCGCGGCCCTCTCTGAATCCTTCCTTGCAGAGGCGGCACGCGTGCCGCCTCTCATCCCTGCGCGGCCGTCCGCTCACCGCGATCCCCCCATCCGCCAGCGTTAATTTTTTTCAGGTTGTATCCGTTTCGTAGGGATAGCCGGGCACTGCCCGTGGTACCTCACTCGTACGGAAAGCAAGCCGATGAATCCCGAAAAGTCCCTGCAACTGGCCCGCCGTTTCATTGAATTGCCGCTGGACAAGCGCCGCCTGTTCCTTGAGACCCTGGCCCGCGAGGGCATCGACTTTTCCCAGTTCCCGATCCCCGCCGATGTAGCGGCCGAAGACCGCCTGGCGCCGTCCTACGCCCAGCAGCGCATGTGGGTGCTGTGGCAGCTGGACCCGCAAGGCGGTGCGTACAACCTGCCGGGCGCGGTGCGGCTCAAGGGCGCGCTCGACGAGGCAGCCCTGCAGCAGGCGTTCGAGTGCCTGCTCGAACGCCACCAGAGCCTGGCCTGCGTGTTCCAGCAGCAGCCCGACGAGCGCCTGCACCAGATACACCGCCCGGCGCCGCCGCAGATCCAGCACCTGGACCTGCGCACGCTGAGCGAAGCGGCCCGCGAGGCACGGGTACAGGCCGAGGTCGAGGCCGAGTCGCTGTGCCCGTTCGACCTGGAGCACGGTCCGCTGCTGCGCATTCGTCTGTTGCAACTGGCCGAGCAGGAGCACGTGCTGCTGCTCACGCTGCACCACATCGTTTCCGATGGCTGGTCGATGAATGTGCTGATCGACGAATTCAGCCGTTGCTACGACGCCTTCGCCGCCGGGGCGCAGCCGCAGTTGCCGGCCTTGCCGATCCAGTACGTCGACTACGCCCTGTGGCAGCGCCGCTGGCTCGAAGCCGGCGAACTGGAGCGCCAGCTGGCCTACTGGCAGGCCACCTTGGGTGACGAGCAGCCGGTGCTGGAGCTGCCGCTGGACCGCCCACGGCCGGCCAGCCCGAGCTTCAGCGGCGAGCGCCTGGAGCTGCAGGTGGACAGCGACCTGGCCCAGCAACTGCGCAGTTTCGCCGCGCGCCACAACCTGACCCTGTTCATGCTCCTGCTTGGCGCCTTCGGGCTGTTGCTGCAGCGCTATACCGGCCAGTCCGACCTGCGCATCGGCAGCCCGGTGGCCAACCGCAATCGCGCCGATATCGAAGGGTTGATCGGCCTGTTCGTCAACACCCAGGTGCTGCGCCTGCAGCCCGATGCCCAGCGTGATGCACTGAGCTATCTGCAGGCGGTGCGGCAGACCGTACTGGGCGCCCAGGCCCACCAGGACCTGCCGTTCGAACGCCTGGTCGATGCCTTGAAGGTCGAGCGCAACCTCAGCCACGCGCCCCTGTTCCAGGTGATGTACAACCACCAGCCACAGGTGGCCGATCTTTCGGCGGTGACCCTGGCCTCGGGCCTGGAGCTGTCGGCACTGGCGTGGCGCAGCCGCACCACCCAGTTCGACCTGAGCCTGGACACCTATGAGCAGGGCGGTGTGCTGCGCGCTGCCTTCACCTACGCGGTCGACCTGTTCGATGCGGCCACTGTCGAGCGCATGGCCGAGCACTGGTTCACCTTGCTCCGCGAGCTGGTGGCGGACGCGGCGCGGCCGCTGTGGCAACTGCCCATGCTCGACCCGGCAAGCCTTCACACCCAGCTTCATGAATGGAATGCCACAGCCACTGGCTACCCGTTGCACCAGGGCGTGCACCAGATGTTCGAAGCTCAGGCGCAGCGCACCCCGCAAGCCCCGGCGCTGCGCTTTGGCGACAGCACCTTGAGCTACGCCGAGCTGGATGAGCGCGCCAATCGCCTGGCCCATTACCTGCGTGGCCAGGGCGTGGCCACCGACACCCTGGTCGGCGTCTCGGCCCAGCGCAGTGTCGAGATGGTCGTCGCCTTGCTGGCGATTCTCAAGGCCGGTGGCGCCTACGTACCGCTGGACCCGGAGTACCCCGAGGAGCGCCTGGCCTACATGATCGAGGACAGCGGCATTCGCCTGCTGCTGACCCAGCAGGCGCTGCTCGGCAGCCTGCCGCTGCCGGCCGGCGTGCAATGCGTGGCCCTCGACACCCTGACCCTCGACGACCAGCCCGCCAACTCGCCTGCGCTGGCGCTGGAACCTGCGCAACTGGCCTATGTCATCTACACCTCTGGCTCCACCGGCCGCCCGAAGGGGGCCGGCAACAGCCACCAGGCACTGACCAACCGCCTGTGCTGGATGCAACAAGCCTACGGCCTGGATGCCAGCGACACGGTGCTGCAGAAGACCCCGTTCAGCTTCGATGTGTCGGTGTGGGAATTCTTCTGGCCGCTGATGACCGGCGCCTGCCTGGCCGTGGCGGCACCCGGCGAGCACCGCGATCCGCAGCGGTTGATCGCCAGCATCCAGCGCCATGGCGTCACCACTTTGCACTTCGTGCCTTCGATGTTGCAGGCGTTCATCCACGAACCCGGTGTCGAAGCCTGCCGCACACTGACGCGCATCGTCTGCAGCGGCGAGGCGCTGCCGGTGGATGCCCAGCGCCAGGTGTTTGCCCGGCTGCCGGGTGCTGGCCTCTACAACCTCTATGGCCCCACCGAGGCCGCCATTGATGTGACCCACTGGACCTGTGTGGAGGAAGGCAAGGACAGCGTGCCGATCGGCCAGCCGATCGCCAACATCCGCACCTATGTGCTCGACGCCGGGCTGCAGCCGGTCGCCCCGGGCGTGTCCGGGGAGCTGTACCTGGGCGGCATAGGCCTGGCCCGCGGCTACCATCGCCGGCCAGGGCTGACGGCCGAGCGCTTCGTCGCCGACCCGTTCGGCGAAGGTGGCCGCCTGTACCGCACCGGCGACCGCGTGCGCCAGCGCGCTGACGGCGTCATCGAATACCTCGGCCGCTTCGACCATCAGGTGAAGATTCGCGGCCTGCGTATCGAGCTGGGCGAGATCGAGGCGCGCCTGGCCGAACATGAATGCGTGCGCGAGTGCGTGGTGCTGGCCCTCGATGGCCGGCAACTGGTGGCCTACCTGGTGCTCAACGCGCAGCCCGAAGGCTGGCAGGCTTCGCTCAAGGACTGGCTGCTGCAGACCCTGCCCGAGTTCATGGTGCCCAGCCACCTCATGGCCCTCGACAGCCTGCCGCTGACCCCCAACGGCAAGCTCGACCGCAAGGCCCTGCCGCAGCCCGAGGCCACGGCGCAGTCTGCCTACATGGCCCCGGAAAGCGACGCCGAGCGCCAGCTGGCGCAGATCTGGAGCGAGGTACTGGGCGTGGCCCAAGTGGGGCTGGACGACAACTTCTTCACCTTGGGCGGCGACTCGATCATCGCCATCCAGGTGGTCAGCCGCGCCCGTCAGGCCGGCCTGGCGCTCAACCCGCGTGACCTGTTCCAGCACCAGACCCTGCGCACCTTGGCCCAGGCCGCAGGCACCGTGAGCAGTGTGCAGATCGACCAGCGCCCGGCTGAAGGGCTGGCATTGCTGACCCCTGTGCAACGGCAGTTCTTCGAAACACCCATGCCGCAGCGTCACCACTGGAACCAGGCCTTGCTGCTGGTGCCGCGCCAGCCATTGCAAGCCGAGCAACTGGAGCACGCCCTGGCGCAGGTGGTGGCGCAACACGACGCTCTGCGCCTGCGCTTCACCCAGGCCGATGGCCAATGGCAGCAGGCCCATGCGCCACAGGCCGCGCCCGTGCTGTGGCAGCGCCAGGCCGCCAGCGACGAAGCGCTCGCCGCCGTGTGCGATGAAGCCCAGCGCAGCCTCAGCCTCGACCAAGGCCCTTTGCTGGCGGCGGTACTGGTGGCCATGGCGGATGGCAGTCAGCGGCTATTGCTGGTGATCCACCATCTGGTGGTCGATGGCGTGTCCTGGCGCATCCTGCTCGAAGATTTGCAACAGGCTTGCCTGGGCCAGCCGCTGCCGGCCAGAACCAGCAGCTACCAAGCCTGGGCCGAGCGCCTGGCCGGGCATGCCGATGCCTGCATGGCGCAGCTCGAACACTGGCAAGCGGTAGGCCTGGGCGCAGAGCTGCCGCGTGACCGTGCGGTGACGCAAACCCGCGTAGCCGATGAGCACAAGGTCAGCGTCAGCTTCCCGCCATCCTTGACCCAGGCCCTGCTGCAGCAGGCGCCCAGCGCCTACCGCACCCAGGTCAACGACTTGTTGCTGGCGGCCCTGGCCCGTGCCTTGTGCGACTGGAGCGGCCAGCGCCAGGTACTGGTGCAGCTCGAAGGGCATGGCCGTGAAGCGTTGTTCGAAGACATCGACCTGACCCGTACCGTGGGCTGGTTCACCAGCCTGTACCCGGTCGCCCTGCGTCCGGAAACCGAGCCTGGCGCCTGCATCGCAGCAGTCAAGGAACAGTTGCGCGCCGTACCGGCCCGTGGCCTGGGCTATGGCGTACTGCGCTACCTGGGCCCTGCAGCGGTGCGCGAGCAACTGGCGCGCCTGCCGCAACCGCGGGTCACCTTCAACTACCTGGGCCAGTTCGACAGCCAGTTCGACGCCGGCGCGCTGTGGCAGCCTGACCTGCAAGGTGCCGGCCAGGGCCAGGACGGCGACGCGCCGCTGGCCAACTGGCTGAGCGTCGAAGGGCAGGTCTACCAGGGCGAGCTGGGCATCAGCTTCGGCTTCAGCCAGGCCATGTACGACACCACGACCATCGAGGCCCTGGCCGCTGATTTCGCCCACCAGTTGCGTACGCTGGTCGAACACTGCGTGCAACCGGGCGTGGCCAGCGCCACGCCGTCGGACTTCCCGTTGAGCGGCCTGGACAGCACCGGTTTGGCCGCCCTGGAACTGAACCTGGGCGAAGTCGAGGACATCCTGCCGCTGTCGCCGCTGCAGCAGGGGCTGCTGTTCCACTGCCTGCATGTGGCCGAGGCCGGCGACTACATCAACCAGCTGCGGCTGGACATCGACGGGCTGGAGCCGCAGCGCTTCGTGGCTGCCTGGCAGGCCGCGCTGGATGCTCACCCTGGCCTGCGTGCCAGCTTCCACTGGCCGGACGGTGCGCAGCAACCGCTGCAAGTGATTCACCGTCAACTGCAGCTGCCGTTCACCCAGCACGACTGGCGCGACGATTCGGCCCACGAGGCACGCCTGCAAGCCTTGGCCGAGCAGCAACGCCTGGCGCTGTCCGCGACCGACCGGGCGCCATTGCTCGGCATTGCCCTGGTGCGTTTGGGCGAGCAACGCTGGCACCTGATCTACACCCATCACCATTTGCTGCTCGACGGCTGGAGCCATGCGCAACTGCTTGCCGAGGTGATGCAGCGCTATCGCGGCCAGCTGCCGCGTCAGGCGGTGGCCCACCCACGCACTTACCTGGCCTGGCTGCAGGCCCGTGATCAGCAACTGGATCAACAGTTCTGGCAGACCCAACTGCAAGGTCTGCAGGCGCCTTCGCTGCTCGCCCGCCAACGCCGCCGCGTCGAGTCGGCCGGCCAGGGGCTCTGGCAACAGCGCCTGAGCGCCGAGGCATCGGTGCAGATCAAGGCCTCGGCGCGGGCGCGCAAGGTCACGGTCAATACCTTGGTTCAGGCCGCCTGGCTGTTGCTGCTGCAACGCCACTGCCGACAGGACGTGGTGTGCCTGGGCGCATCGGTGGCGGGGCGGCCTGCGCAGCTGCCGGGCATCGAGGCGCAGCTGGGGCTGTTCATCAACACCGTGCCGGTGGTTGCCGCGCCCCGTCTGGAGCAACGCCTGGACGACTGGCTGGCGCAGTTGCAGGCCAGCAACCTGGCCATCCGCGAGCACGAGTACACCCCGCTGGCCGACATCCAGCGCTGGGCCGGCAGGGCCGGCGAGGCGCTGTTTGATACCTTGCTGGCGTTCGAGAACTACCCGGTGACCGAGGTGCTGCAGGCCGCTGGCGACGGCCCGCGTTTCGGCGTGCCGGAGAGCCACGAGCAACCGCACTATGCGCTGACCTTGTCGGTGGGCATGGGCGATGCCCTGCAGGTCGACTACCGGTTCCGCCACGACGCCTTCGCGCCGGCCGACGTGCAGCGCCTGGCTGTGCAGTTCGCTCATCTGCTGCAGGCCATCGCAACGCCCGGCAACCCGTGCCTCGGTGAACTGGGCTTGCTCGATGCCGGCGCGCGGCTGCGCTGCCAACAGCAGTGGCAGGCCGCAGAGGCCCCAGTGGCAACGCTGGCCGTGCACCAGCAGATCGAGGCCCAGGCGGCGCGCAACCCACGGGCCACGGCGCTGATCGCCGAGGACGGCACGCTGGATTATGGCCAGCTCAATGGCCTGGCCAATGCCTGGGCGCAGCAGCTGATCGCCCGGGGTATCGGCCCGGACGACCTGGTGGGGCTGTGCAGCGAGCGCGGCCTGGCCATGGTCGTCGGCTTGCTGGCGATCCTCAAGGCCGGCGCCGGTTACGTACCACTGGATCCGCAGTACCCACGGCAACGCCTGCAGGACATCCTCGACGACAGCGCGGTGAAACTCGTACTGGCTACCCGTGCCGCCGCCCAGCCGCTGCAGCTCACCGCTTCCGACTGGCTGTGGCTGGACCAGCCGCAGGCGCCGCTGGCCGACAACCCCGCGCCGCGAGCATCCGCTGACAACCTGCTGGCATTGATCTACACCTCCGGCTCCACCGGCCGGCCAAAAGGCGTGGCCCTGAGCCACGGCGTCATCGCCGCGCACCTGCAGACCATGGCCGAGCAATACCAGGTCACGGCGCAGGACCGCTTCGTGCACTTCGCCTCGATCAACTTCGACTGGGGCACCGAGCAGTGGCTGCTGCCACTGAGCCAGGGCGCCTGCTGCATCCTGCGCGGCGACCAGATCTGGACCGCCGCCCAGGCGTTCGAGGTGATCGAGCGCGAGCGCGCCAACGTGGTCTATTTCCCTACCCAATACGCTTGCCAGCTGGCCGAATGGGCCCGCCAGGAAGGCCGGCAACTGCCGGTGCGCTGCCTGAACGTGGCGGGTGAAGCACTGCCGCGCGAGGGCTTCGAGCGGCTCCAGGCGCATGTTCGGCCGCAGCGTATCGTCAACGGCTACGGCCCTACCGAAACGGTGATCACACCGCTGCTGTGGCAGGCCGATGGCGATACCCGCATCGACACCGGCTACGCGCCCATCGGTACGCCGGTGCCGGGGCGCAGTGCCTACCTGCTCGATCCCGCCCTGCAGCTGCTGGATGCTGGCAACGCCGGTGAGCTGTACATCGGCGGCCCATGCCTGGCCCGTGGCTACTTCGGCCAGGCGGCGCTGACCGCCGAGCGTTTCGTGCCCGATCCGTTCGACCCGGTCGGCGGCGGGCGCCTGTACCGCAGCGGCGACCTGGTGCGCCAGCAGGCCAATGGCGAGCTGGAATTCCTTGGTCGCCTCGACCATCAGGTGAAGATCCGCGGCTTCCGCGTCGAACCCGGCGAGATCGAAGCCTGCCTGCTGGCCCGCACCGATGTGCGCGAGGCAGTGGTGATGCCGCGCGGGCAGGGCGCCGACTTGCACCTGGCGGCCTGGCTGGTGCCGACCGAGGATCGGGCCAACGACAGTGGCCTGCGCCAGCGCATCCTTGACGACCTGCGTGCCAGCCTGCCGGCCTACATGGTGCCGGCACGCCTGCAGTTGCTGGACCGGCTGCCGCTGAACCCCAACGGCAAGGTCGACCGCAAGGCGCTGCCAGAAATCAGCGACGAAAGCGCGGCGGCCTTCAGTGCGCCGGTGGACGCCCTCGAACAGGAAGTCGCCCAGGCCTGGGCCGAGGTGCTGGGCATGGCCGAGGTCGGACGTTTCGAGCATTTCTTCGAGGCCGGTGGCCATTCGTTGCTGGCCACCCAGGTGGTGGCGCGGCTGCACCGTGCCGGCCACACCGGCATCGGAGTGCGCGAGCTGTTCAGCCACCCGCGCCTGTGCGATTTCGCCGACTGCCTGCGCCAGGCGCAGCCGGCTGCCGTCACCGGGCCGCAGTTACGGGCCCAGGGCGACAAGGTCAGCGCGCCGCTGTCGTTGGCCCAGCGCCGGCTGTGGATCGCCGAGCAGTTCAGCCAGGGCAGCGGGGCCTACGGCATGCCGCTGGCCCTGCGCTTGGCGGGCCCGCTGCAGGTCGAGTGCCTGCACCAGGCACTGCAGGCACTGGTGCAGCGTCACGAGGTGCTGCGCAGCGCGGTCGATTGTGACGACGAGGGCGAACCGCTGCTGCTGATCCGCTCGGCGGTGAGCATCGCGCTGCCGTGTGAGGATCTGTCCCGGCTTGGCGCCGCAGAACAGCAGCTGCACGTGCTGGAGGCGCAACTGGCCAATGTGCGCCAGGCGATCCCGCTGGACCAGGCACCGATGCTGCGTGCCGGCCTGCTGCGGCTGTCCGGCGAGGCCCATGTGCTGCTGCTGAACATGCACCACATCATCTCCGATGGCTGGTCCATGGCGCTGATGGTCAACGAGCTGATCGCCAGCTACAGCGCCTTCGCCCAGGACCAGGCGCCTGCGTTGGCACCCTTGCCGCTGCAGTACTCCGACTACGCACTGTGGCAGGCCGAATGCGAGCGTGCCGGGCTGCTGCAGGCACCGGCGCAGTGGTGGCGCACGGCGTTGCACGGCAGCAGCGGGCGGCTGGCGCTACCCACCGACCTGCCGCGTCCGGCCCAGGCTTCGCAGGCCGGCGAAAACCTCAACTTCGACCTGCCGCAGGCCACGGTCGAGCGGGTGCGCGCCCGCGCCGCGCAGCTGGGCGTAACGCCCTACATGCTGTTGCTGGCGGCGTTCCAGCTGCTGATGCACCGCGTCAGCGGCCAGCACGACCTGCTGCTCGGCGCCGACGTCGCCGGCCGCGAGCACCCTGACCTGGAGGCGCTGATCGGCTTCTTCGTCAACGTCCTGCCGCTGCGTTCGCAACTGGACGAGCAGCTGGACTTCGCCGCCTGGCTGGGACGCACCCGCACTACCTTGCTCGATGCCAGCGCCCAGCAGGCACTGCCGTTCGACCTGATCGTCGAGGCCGCCGCCACGCCGCGCCACCCCGGCATGAACCCGCTGGTGCAGGTCTTGTTCGTGATGAACGACATGCCGCTTTCGCACAGCGACCTGGCCGACCTGCAGGTGCAGGTGCTGCCCCAGGCGGGCGGCTATTCGAAATTCGACATGGCGCTGTTCATCGACCCGGTCGCGGCCGGCTGGCGCGTCACCTGGCAGTACGCCACCGAGCTGTTCAAGGCAGAACGGATCCAGGCCCTGCTGCGTGGCTGGCTGGACATCCTCGACCAGGTGCTGGGCAACCCACATATCCAACTGAGAGAGATCACTATGTCGGTTCACAGTGAAATCGTCGCGGCGCCTGCAGCGGGCAGCGCGCTGCCGCGCAAGGACAAGCTGGGCAGTTTCCTCAAGCGTGGCGCTGCGGCGCCGGCGGCCAAGCCCGCCAGCGGGGTGCGCGAGCAGGCGATGGTGCCGGGCCAGGCCTTCCCGTTGCTGGTCGAGCCGGTCGACCCGGGTATCAGCCTGACCGACTGGGTGGTGGCCAACCGCGCCGAGGTCGAGCGCAAGCTGGTCAGCCATGGCGGCCTCCTGTTCCGTGGCTTCGGGCTGCAGACCCCGCAGGACTTCGAGGCCTTCGCCGAGGCGGTGCAGCCGGGCCTTTATGGCCAGTACGGCGACCTGCCGAAGAAGGAGGGCGGCAAGAACACCTACCGCTCAACGCCGTACCCGGAGCAGAAGATGATCCTGTTCCACAACGAAAGCGCCCACCAGGACCGCTGGCCGCGCAAGCAGCTGTTCTTCTGCGAGCTGCCGTCGCCGGTCGGTGGTGCCACGCCGGTGGTGGATTGCCGGCTGATGTACCAGCGCCTGCCCGAGGGCTTGCGCCAGCGCTTCGAAGACAAGGGCCTGTTGTACGTGCGCACCTTCACCGACAAGCTCGACGTGTCCTGGCAGCACTTCTTCAAGACCGAGTCGCGCGCCGAGGTCGAGCGCCGTTGCCAGGCGTCGGGTATCCAGTGGCGCTGGCTGGACAACGACGAGCTGCAGATCCGCACGCCGTGCCCGGCGGTGATCGAGCACCCGGTCAGCGGCCAGAAGAGCTTCTTCAACCAGGTGCAGCTGCACCATGTGTTCTGCCTGGATGCCGACGTGCGCGAGGACCTGCTGGCCCTCTACGGCCTGGAGCGCATGCCGCGCCATGTGTACTACGGCGATGGCAGCCCGATCGAGGATGCCGACATGGCCCTGATCGGCGAACTGTACGAGGCCTGCGCGGTGCGCTTCGACTGGCAGGCGGGTGACGTGATCCTGCTCGACAACATGCTCGCCGCCCACGCCCGCGACCCATTCCAGGGCCCACGCAAGATCGTCGTCGCCATGGGCGACATGATGACCCGCGACGACCTCGAAGCCTTCACCTTGAACCGATCTGGAGTGCAAGCATGAACATGACCGTCGAAGCCAGCGGCCTGCCGCTGTTGCCCCTGCAAGCACTCGCGCTGCCCGCGCAGCCGGCGCCTTGGCGCGAGGTGGCGCGTTGCATCGGTGTGCAGCTGAGCAGCGTGCCGGCACCCGGCGCACTGCAGGCCGCCCTGCAGCAATGGCAGGCACAGCATGCTGTGTTGCGGCTGCGCATTGGCCAGGCGGCGGGCTATCGCGGCCTGCGCCAGTTCGTCGAGGCCGAAGGCGCGGCCGTGCAAGTGACTCCGCTGGGCGTGGGCGACGAGGCCGGCCGTGAGGCCTGGTTCGAACGGTTGGTGGACGTGCAGGCCGACGCACCCGTGGCCGTGCTGCTCTGCGAACAGGCCGAGGGCCGCTGCCAGCTGGTGCTGGGCGTGCTGGCGGCGGTGGTCGACGAAGCCAGCCTGCCGCTGCTGGCGGCGAGCCTGGCGAAGATCTTCCACGGCCAGTTGGCCGATGCCGGGGAGGGTGACTTCGATCAGTACCTGCAATGGCGCAGCGAAGTGCTGGTCGATGAGGACGCCGCCACCGCCCGGGCCTACTGGAGCGCGTGCAACGCCCAGCTGGCCTGCGCCCAGCAATTGCCCTGGCGGGCGTTGCCCGATAGCGCACGCCGAGATCGCCAGCAGGCCAGCGCGGCGCTCGACCCTGCCGTCGTGCAACGCCTCGGTAACCTTGGCCTGCCATTGCCCACGGTGTTGCAGGCCGCCTGGTGGTTGCTGCTGGCGCGGCTCGATGGCCAGCCGGCGCAGGTAGTGAACTGGTGGCATGACAGCCGTGGTGACTATGCGTATTTCGCAGAAAGCGCAGGGGTGTATCACAAGCAGCTGCCGCTGCTCATCGGCTATCAGGCCGAACAGCCACTGCGTCTCTGGCTGCAGGCGCTGGCCGCGCAGCTGGAGCAGCATGCGGCCTGGCAGGAGTACTACACGCCCGAACTGACTCCGGCACTGCAGCCCGCCGCCATCGGCTTCAGCCTGGCGCCGGCACGGCCGGCACTGGCGGGTGGGTGGCAAATCCTGGCGCAACAGGCGCCAGCGTCCGCTGCCGAGCTGGCGCTGCAGGTCGATTGCGACCCGGCAGGGCCACAGGTGACGTTGCAGTACTGGGCGTCGCTGCGCAGCCCGGCACTGGTGCAGGTGCTGCTCGAACAGTACCTCACGCTGCTGGCCAGCATTGCCGCGACGCCTGACGCCAGCCTCGCCAGCCTCGACTTGCTGGGCGAGCAGCAGCGGCGCCGGGTGCTGGCGGGCAATGCCGAAGCGCCTGCGCTTGGGCCACTGTTGCCGGCACAGGTCGCGCGCTGGCTGCGCGAACAGCCGCAGGCACTGGCGATCGTCGACCAGGGGCAGGGCTGGAGCTGGCAACAGCTCGATCAACTGGCCAATATCCTGGCCGCACAGCTGCAGGCCCAGGGCGTGGGCTGTGGCAGCGTGGTCGGCCTGCTGTTGTCGCGCTCGGCGCACTGGCTGGCGGCCGTGCTGGCCTGCTGGAAGTGTGCAGCCGCCTACCTGCCGCTGGACCCCGCCTGGCCCGCCGCGCGGCGCGAGCAGGTCAGTCGCCTGGCCGGGGTGCAGGTGCAGATCGATGGGGCGCTGATCGAACGCCTCGAAGGCACTTCGCAGCCCTTCGAGGCGCGACCGCTGACGGCCGATACCGCGGCCTACGTGCTGTTCACCTCCGGCTCGACCGGCGAGCCCAAGGGCGTGGTCATCGAGCATGGCCAGCTCGCCAGCTATCTGCAGGCGGCGGAGCAGGCGCTTGGCCTGGCGGCGTGCAAACACTTCGCCTTCAGTGCCACGGTGGCAGCTGACCTGGGCCATACCAGTCTGTTCGGCGCCGTGCAGGTCGGGGCCACCCTGCATGTCGCCAGCGATGCGCAGATGCAGGACCCGGCGGCCTTCGCCGCGTTCGTGCGCGATAACGCTATCGACTGCCTGAAGATCGTGCCGTCGCACCTGGCCGCGCTGCTCGACGGTGCCGAGGCGTGCCTGCCGTCCACCGTGGTGCTGGGCGGCGAAGCCCCGTCAGGGCCATTGCTCGAACGCATTCAGCGGGTAGCGCCGCAGGCGCGGGTGTTCAACCACTACGGCCCCACCGAAGCCACCGTCGGCGTGTTGGTTCAACCGCTGCAAGCCCAGGCGCCGCAGCTGAGCCTCGGCCAGGTGTTGGCGGGCAACCGGGTGTACCTGCTGACGGCCGAGGGGCGACTGGCCGCTGTCGGCGAGCTGGCCGAGCTGCATCTGGGCGGACGCCAGCTGTGCCGCGGCTACCTGGGCGGGGACGGCGGCGAGACGCGCTTCATCGACAACCCGCTGCAGCCCGGCGAGCGGCTTTATCGCACCGGTGACCTGGGGCGCTATCAACCCGACGGCAGCATCCTGCTGCAGGGCCGCCAGGATCATCAGGTGAAGATCCGCGGTTTCCGCATCGAGCTGGCCGAAGTGGAAGCGCGCCTGCTGGAAATCGACGGGGTTGCCCAGGGGGCGGTGGTGGCACTCGAAACGCAGCCCGGGCAGCTGGAGCTGCTGGCCTGTTACAGCGTGCACGCTGATGCCCAGGGCCTCGATGAAGCGGCGCTGCGCGCACGCCTGGGCGCCAGCCTGCCGGCGGCCATGGTGCCGGCGCAGCTGCGCCAGCTTTCGAGTCTGCCGCGCCTGGCCAACGGCAAGGTCGACCGCCGCGCCCTGGCGCAGCTGCCGGCGCAGGCAGGGCAGGGCGATGAGCAGGACGCGCCACAGGATGCCTTGCAGCAACTGCTGACCCAGCGCATGGCGCAGTTGCTCGGGCGAGCGCGCATCGGTATCCACACCGACTTCTTCGCCGCCGGCGGCCATTCGCTGCTGATCATCAAGCTGGTGGCCGGCATCCGCAAATTGCTCAACTGCGAGATGGCCCCCGCGCTGGTGTTCGAGCACCCCACGGTGGCGGGGCTGGCGGCCGCGTTGCAGGCCGCCGAGGTGAACAAGGGGCAGTTGCAGAAGATCGCCCAGGCACGCCTGCAACTGGAGCGCATGAGCCCGGAAGAAAAGGCCCGGCTGCTGGCCAAGGCCAACAACGCCACGGCCTAGCGCGGCGACACGGCAGGTGAAGGAGGCAGCCCTCGGGCTGCCTTTTTCATGGCCGCGTAGACCATTTCTAAACGTTAATGAAAAAAGTTATCAGTTTTTTTTACGTTCGTGCGTCTTACTAGTGAGCCTCACCAAACGCGTTGTTCCATCCGCGTGGTTCTCACTTGAAACGGCCCCCAGAGACCGTCAACCAAACACTCATAGAACATTCGGAGTCAGTTGCGCACATGAAGTCCAAACGTATGCGAAACAAGGGGGCAGCCTTGGCCGCCGGTCCAGCGAAGTGGAGCCTGCGGGCTTCGGCTCTGGTGCTGAGCCTGGCCATGGCGCATGCGCACGCCAAGCCGGTTGCCGTGGACATTCCGGCCCAGCCGCTGGACCAGGCGCTGGTTGCCCTTGGCAAGCAGACCGGCCTGCAGATGGTCTACTCGCCCGACCTGGTCACCGGCAAGCGTGCGCCCAAGGTCAGCGGCACGATGGAACCCGACCAGGCCCTGGCGCAACTGCTGGACGGCGCTGGCCTGACCTACCGCATCGAGAACAACTCGGTGATGCTGATCAGCACCGACAGCAGCGACATCGGTGCCGGCGCCATGGTCATTGGCGAAACCACCATCATGGGCCAGGGGATGGGCCAGGCTACCGAGAACACCGGCTCCTACACGCCGGGGTTGACCAGCGTCGGCTCCAAGAGCCCGACCTCGCTGAAGGAAACCCCGCAGTCGGTATCGGTCGTCACCCGCCAGCTGATCGAAGACCGCCAGATCACCGATATCAACGATGCGATGAAGGCCGTGCCGGGCGTGACCGTGCAGAGCTCCACGTTCCGCATCCAGGACTTCTACTCGCGCGGCTTCCCGATCCAGAACATCCAGCTCGACGGCGCAGCGCCCATGGCCCTGGGCACCACTGCAGGCAGCTTCTATTCATCGAACATCTACGACATCGCCGAATTCGACCACGTCGAAGTGTTGCGCGGTTCCAGTGCGTTGTTCGGCGGCACCGGTGACCCGGGCGGCATCATCAACCTGGTGCGCAAGCGCCCGCTGGACTTCTACCAGCTCAAGTTCACCGCCTCCGCGGGCAGCTGGGACAACTACCGCAGCGAGTTGGACGTGACCGGCCCGCTGGGCTTCGATGGCAAGCTGCGTGGCCGGGCGGTGGTGGCTTACCAGGATCGTCAGTACTTCGTCGACAACCGCGCCACCGACAAGCCGTTCTTCTACGGTGTGCTCGAAGCCGATGTGACCGACGACACCATGCTCACCGCCGGCATGCGCTTCAACAAGGTGCATGAAACCGGTACCGCCTCGGCCGTACCGCGCTACAGCGACGGTGCGGACCTGGGGCTACCACGCCACACCGGGCTGTCCACCACCTGGGCCTATGCCGACGGCTATTCCCGCGAGTACTTCGCCAAGGTCGACCACCGCCTGAACGACGACTGGAAACTCAACCTCAGCTACACCAACATCTACGACACCATCGACACCAACAACGCCACCACCCTGGGCTCGGTCAACCCGGTCACTGGCAGCGGTGTGACCCGCTACGGTACCTGGGTCACCCAGTGGAGCGAGCAGAACCTGTATGACGCCAACATCTCGGGCGACTTCAGCATGTTCGGCCTGAATCACCGTCTGGTGGTCGGTGGCGATTACCAGGAGATCGACAGCCGTTGGCAAGGTACCGGCCGCTTCACCACCGCCGGTGGCCCGGTCAACGTCTTCGACCCTGATTCCACGCCTTGGGACGATCCAGGTGCGCGGCCGAACATCAGCCGTGACTACAAGCCCAACAGCCAGACCCAGTACGGCCTGTACTCGAGCCTGCGCCTGCAGGTGGCCGAGCCGCTGCACGTCATCCTCGGTGCCCGGGTACAGCGTTACAAGTTCGAACAGACTTACCAGACTGCCAACGCAGCGGGCGTCTGGACCCAGCAGTCGCGCGTCGACATGCACGAGCCGACCAAGGTCACCCCGTTCGGCGGCATCGTCTACGACCTGACAGACGAGTGGGCGGCCTATGCCAGCTACGCGGAAATCTACAAGCCGCAGCAGAACCTGCTGGCCGGTCCGGCAAACTCGGGCAGCACGCTTGACCCGATGACCGGCAAGACCTACGAAACCGGTATCAAGGGCGAGTTGTTCGGTGGCGCGGTCAACACCAGCATTGCGCTGTACTACACCAAGCGTGAAGACCAGGCCGTGCAGGACCCGAACTTCCCACCCACCCAGGTCGCGTTCGGCGGCAACTGCTGCTACCTCAACGGTGGCGAGACGATCAGCAAGGGCATCGACATGGAGATCTCCGGCGAAATCCTGCCGGAGTGGATGATGATGGCCAGCTACACCCTCAACCTGAACAAGAACCGCGACACCGACTCGGCGCTGAGCACCGTCACGCCCAAGCACATGGCCAAGGTGTTCACCACCTACCGCCTGCCGGGCGTGCTGAACGACTTCCGCGTCGGCGGTGGTGTGGATATCCAGAGCGCGACCAAGGTCAGCGGTACCGCGGCGACCTTCGACGGCCAGGGTAATGTGGTGCAAGCCAACGTACCGTTCGAGTACGAGCAGAGCGGCTACGCGATCTGGAACGCGATGGTCGACTACCGCATCGACGAGCACTGGAACGTGGCGCTCAATGCCAACAACCTGTTCGACAAGAAGTACTACCAGACGGTGGGTACCTCGACCTATGGCAACTACTATGGCGACCCGCGCAACTTCATGCTGACGGTACGGGCTACCTACTGAGTGCTGAGGGTGTGAACAGGAAAACCGGAGCTTGCTCCGGTTTTTTTTGTGGCTTGCCAGCGATGGGGCCTTTACATCCACAACTCAGCCTCCAGTAACGCCGCGGTCTGGAAGGCTTTTGGGCTGTTGATGGGAGAAGTTTGACTGTCAGGTTGGGCGTTAAAAATCTGTGGCTTAGTGAGCGACTGTCTCTTTGAAAGTGACTATTTGAGAACAGGCCTGTAGGACATTTCAGCGCGCTTTGTAGGATCGCTCTTGATGTGTTTTGGGGTGATTTTCTTGCTCTTGGCGGGTGCTAGTTTCCCGGCTTTCACTCGAGGAGATAGCGCATGGCACGTTTCAGGATCCAAGGCAGGAACCAGGCCTTGAACGGGGATCGCACCACCACAGGGGCCGTATGCCTGGCTAGCGGCACCGGATTCAAAGGGCATGGGCGTGAAGCATTGCGGGTGCAGGACAAGACCACCCCATGCCCTGTCTGTGGTGAAGTCGGAACGCTCGTGGAGGGCGTACAAAACTTCGTGATCCAAGGCCGCCCGGCGGTGGTTGATGGGGCGTTGGTGGCGTGCAAATGCCCAGCGGGGAGAAACCGCGTCATAGCCTTGGGAGGGCCTGGCGATGCGGCAAGCACCTCGACGACACAACAGGCGAGCCAGACACAAACCGCTCAGGCAGCACCTTCCCCAGCAGCACCACCGAGCCGGGCATTCAGCACCTCAGCAAGTGCCTCACCGGCTCTAGTCGAGCCCGGCTTCCACATCGTGCAACGCGGCATGTCGTTCGAGCAGGTGCTGGAGAGCCTTGGGGCAACGCATAGCCTGCTGCCCATTTCGCTTTTGCAGCGGCTCAACCCCACTTTTGCCGAGGGTTTCAAAGCAGGTGAGATCTTTGTGCTCGGCAGTCCGGGCAGCAGCTTTGCCTGCAGTGCCCAGGAAACCGAGCTGATGATGGTGGCTGAGAAGGCGAGGGAGTCGCTGGCCATTCTTTCCGATGAGGAAGCCAACTTCATGATGCGGCACATCGGTGAGATCGCCGGGGTGCTGAATGGGGCGAGTCAGTCGATGGGGGTAGGCAAGGACATGCTTGAACGAGGATTAGGACAGGTCAAGGATACGTTGAAGGGAATCGAGACATTGCATCAGCAACAATTTGCACTGCACGGCCATTTGAATAGTGCGGATTTCTTTGCAAAGCGCAAAGAACTCTACCAGCATTTGAGCGCACAGTTACGTGCCGGTTTCTTGAATAAAACCTTGAACCTAGGCAGCCACGATACGCTTCGACGCGATTTGGGTATCTCCACCAAAAGCTTGGTGCATCATTGGAAAAAGGCGGGTGGGCCAGGGCAGATACCGGGGTATGCAACGCATCTCCATGAGGTGGCAAAGATGTCTAATTACCTGAAGTATGGAGGGTACGCAGCGATAGGGCTTGGTGCTGGATCTTCTTATTTGAAGGTGCAGGAGGCATGTCGAGCGGGTGAGACGGATGCGTGTAAGAAAATCAGGATCACAGAGACAGGAAGTTTTGCAGGAGGGTTAGCAGGAGGTTTTGCGGGTGGTAAGGCTGCATCTCTTGCAGCAAAGGCTGTGTGTTCTTTCGGTGTATATGGAAAGGCTGTTTGTGGCATTGCGATGATAGCTGGCGGATCATATGGGGCTGGTGTGGTAGGGGAAGAAGCGGGTGAATGGCTCGGAGAATTGACTTACGAGACCTTCCATGATTGATCTGTCGGCCTTGCCGGCTGGCTTGAAACTGGCTTTTGTGCTTGCGCCTTTCATTATCAGTCTTACAGGGGTAGCAGTAGCCTATCATATCGCCGGCAGTCGGCACTTTTACGTTCTTTGCTCTGCTTTTAAAAATAGCCAAGGATTGCGAGATGACTTGAAATACTGGAGTGCAATTTCTCTTAGGACGAGGTCTATGGTGGTGACTGGTATAATGTTAGCGTCAGTATGGCCAAGTTTAGGAGTTCGCCAAGGTTGGTTAGATGCTGAGGACTGTAAAAACTGCCCGATCTATCTCAAGCGTCGGTTGCAAATGTCTTTTTGGTGCTTGGTCATTGGTTGTGCTTGGCTTTTCATGGCGTGGGCTTTGATCAAGCTTGATAGGATCTAATTATGATAAATCGTGTTGGTGTCTAAAATTGGAGATATGCCGAAACGGCATTTCTGGCACTGGGTGGTGGCGCTATTACTCGCCCCCATCGTCTTTTGGTATGTCGCCACGCCTCAAGTGAGTTTCCATTTCTCTGACAAAGGACAAGGGCGCCTCGGGTACATTTTGAATGTTCAGCACGCTATCTCAAAAGGTGAGATCTACCCAGGTGGAGCCACGGGGGGTGCAGGGCACATTTTCCCGAACGATCAGTTCTTCATGGAGTTCGATTGGAACAACAGGGGGAAATCGCACTGCATTCGGGTTAAGCCGAAGTGGCCGAATACCGATGTTTACATCGGGGCAGATGGTGCTGTCGATAGCCGCACTGACGGTAAGCTTATCGAAGCATGTGGGCCACTACCCAAATAGGAAACCCGCCTAGGCGGGTTTTCTCATGACTGACTCACTGCAATTGCACTTTGAATTCTGTGACTGCCTGCCGCATCGCCGCCTAACCGCTGGCACTTGACTCGCAATCGGTAAGCCGGCGTCTGATGCAATTGGAGGAGGGCCGGCATGTGACGAGGGCCGTGTAAGGCTTTGTCGGTATTTTGAGAAAACGGTTGGCTCAGCTCTAGTGCTCCGCAGGTCAGGTGTAAGACATTTCTGAATCTGAAACAAAATGCTTCGGGATTTGCATATTTGGGAATTATCCTACGAGCGCTGCTGAAGTTTCGCTGTTGTCGGGGAAATGCCTCACGGATAACGTTCTCGGGTCGCTGATGTCTGGCGACCGGGTGTGAGAACCTGAAAGGTAGATTTTGGTAGCGCCTCTATGGTGGCCGTACGTGGGCAGGCTTCTGCCTGGCCGAGTCTTTACCAATTTCTCCTCGGTTTTCTCACCCCACGTACGGCTGCCACCCAATCCGTGAGAAAGATTCAGGTGGTAGCTCCCTTTCTCGAGAATTGGAGTTTCACCATGAAGAAGATCGTCCCCGATCCTCCCCGCCGTAAGCCTCTCACTACCCCTTTCTTCACCGTCCAATCCGACATGTACCCACCCGACGCCCTGGCTCACGTCAGCGAGCTGCTACGTGGCGTCATCGAAACCCTCGACGAACACTGCCGCGCCCGCGCTGGCGAATCTGGCCTGAGCATGCTGGGCAATGCCATGCATGCCAGCGAGATTGCCTACACGCTCGTGGAGCATGTGCACACTCGGCTGTATGGCCAACAGGTGGAGGGGTGAGATATGACGGATAAACCCAGGATCATTACCACCGTCGGCGTGGAGACCTTCCTTGATGTGGGGTTCCCGCCAGCAGGCCTGCTGCGTGTGCAGCCTGGTATTCCGATCGATGATGCCTATGAGCAAGTTTCGGTGCTGCTGGGCTACATCAAGCACCTTGTGCGCGAGGGCGACATGGAGGATGACCATAAGTTGCTCGGTGCAGCAGACTACTTGAGTGCCTTGGCCAAGGCATTGATGAACGATATCGAGATGGCCAAGAACCGGTTGCATTGACCTCAAGGGCCCTATCGCCGGCAAGCCGGCTCCCACAGGTACACCACCAGTCTTAAGAACAGTGGAGGCCCTGTGGGAGCACCACAGGTACACCACCAGTCTCAAGAGCGGTGGAGTCCCTGTGGGAGCTGGCTTGCCAGCGATGGGGCCGGTTCAGGCAATGAAGCAGGCACCTGCCTAACCCAAAACCTCCTCCAACCACTGCCCAGCTGCCGTATAAACCTCGGCGCTAGCCCCCGTAATCCCCGACATCCGCAAAAAGTCATGGGTCAACCCCGCCTCGATGCGCAGCGTGGTCGGCGTGCCGCTGGCTTCCAGCTTGCCCGCATACTCCAGCCCTTCATCGAACAGCGGATCGTACTGGGCCAAATTGACGTATGCCGGTGCCATGGCCGGCAGCGCCGGATGCAGCAGCGGCGAGGCGCGCCAGTCGCCGTGTGCCTGGGTGCTGCCCAGGTAGTGGGCGTAGAACCAGTCCAACGTCGCACTTTCCAGCAGGTAACCTTCGGCATACCGTTGGTGCGAGCTGCGTCGGGTATTACTTTCCGCCACCGGATAGAACAGCAGCTGCGCCTTCACCGCCATGGTCTGCGGTCGTTCTGCCGCCGCGATCGCCAACACCGTGGCCAGCGTCGCCCCGGCGCTGTCGCCGGCCAGCACCAGGTCCGTCGCCTGCAGTCCGAGCGCGCCGGCGTTGCGCTGCAGCCATTGCACAGCATCCTCGCAGTCGTGCAGGGCGGTCGGGAACGGTCGCTCCGGCGCCAGTCGGTACTCCGGTGCGAACACCGCGTAGTCACCCAGGCAGGCCAGGCGACGGCAGACGCAATCGTGCGAATCGAGGCTGCCGACCACATAGCCACCGCCATGCAGGTACACCAGCGTGGCCTTGGGCGTGATACCCGGGCGGCGGTACAGGCGGGCGGGCAATTGCGTGCCATCGCGGGTGTCGAACTGCAGGGCGCTCACCTCGATCTGCGCGGGTGGGTCGGGGTCGAGCAGGCGTGAGGCATTTTCGAAATCCGCGCGGGCCTGGGCGACGTTCAGTTGATGCATGGGCAGGCTCTTGCCGGTCAGGCGGCCGAGTTCGGCCAATTCCAGGAACGCTTCCAGATCGCAGTCCAGGGACATTCAGGTATTCCTTGCAAATCGATGAAAAAGGCCCGGCCGCAGAGCGCGGCCGGGCGTCGGTTCAGAGCGCTGGCGCGGTCACCCTGTGCAGGCGCTCATGCAGCACGTCGAGCAGCGCGGCATGGCTGACGATGGCGTAGTGGTCCGCATCCAGGCGCTGGCTGGAGCGAACCGCGCGGTTCGCCTCGAAGGCCTGGGCAGGGCCGGCATCACCACTGTCGGCCCACCAGCAATCGAGGCGCGCGGCCACGGCGGGCAAGGCGTGCAACTTCAGCGAGAGGCGCTTGAGGGTCATGGCCGCAGTGAAGGTGCGAGCCAGTTCTTCGCTCGACGGCAGGCTGCTTGCCTCCACACCGGCCAGGCTCTGTTCGATCAGCCTCTGCAACTGTTCCGCCTCGGCATCCGCCGGTGCCGACAACAACGGCAGGCTGGCCGCAGGCCTGCCGCTGACCACCGCGAGGAAGGCCCGCAGGTCGCCGCCGCAGTCTTCTTCCAGTGCCTCGCAGGCTTCGCCCGGCAGGTACGTGTCCACCAGGCCCAGCAGCTCGACCTGTTGCCCCTGGCTTTCCAGTTCGCGACTGACCAGCATCGCCAGCGTCCCGCCCAGCGACCAGCCCAACAGGCGATACGGCCCCTGCGGCTGCTTCTGGCGGATGTACTGGGCATAGTCGATGGCCATGGCCTCCAGCGATTCATCCTGCCACTGGCGGTCGAGCAACATGCGGTTCTGCAGGCCGTAGACGCTGCACAGCCCGTCCAGCCGCTGGGCCAGCGGGCGGTAGTCGAACACCGTGCCGAACCCGGCATGCAGGCAGAACAGCGGCGCCTGCTGTTCGACCTTGCGGTTGAGCAACAGCAGCGGGTCGAGCGCGGCTTGCGGTTGGTCGCTGGCCGGGCACAGCTCGGCGATGGTCGGACGCGCGATCAGGTCGCGCAGCTTCAGGTTCAGGCCCAGCTCGGGCTGGTTGCGCAAGCGCGACAGCACCTTCAGCACGCCCAGCGAATCGCCGCCGAGTTCGAAGAAGTGGTCGGTCACGCCAACCTGCTCCAGGCCCAGGACATCGGCCCAGATGGTCGCAAGCGCTTGCTGGCGCTCGTCCGCTGGCGCCTGATAGCTGCGCTCGGCCAGGCTCGGCTCGGGCAGCGCGCGACGGTCGACTTTGCCGTTGGGGGTCAAGGGCAGGGCATCGAGCACCATCAACTGGGCCGGCACCATGTAATCCGGCAGCACCTGGCGCAGGTGGTCGAGCAGCGGCGCAGTGGCGCGCTCGCCCTCGCTGCGCACCACGTAGCCCACCAGTTGCTTGCCAGTGGCCGCTTCGCGCGCCACAACCACCGCATCCAGCACGCCGGGGAAATCCCGCAGGCGCGCTTCGATCTCGCCCAGTTCGATACGGAAACCACGGATCTTCACTTGGTTGTCCAGTCGGCCCAGATAGTCGAATACGCCGTCCGGGCGCTGGCGCACTAGGTCGCCGGTGCGGTACAGCCGCCCACCGCGGGTGCTGAACGGGTCGGCAACGAAGCGTTCGGCGCTCAGGCCAGGGCGGTTGTGGTAACCACGGGCCAGGCCTTCACCGCCGATGTACAGCTCCCCGGCAAAGCCAACCGGCAGTGGGTTGAGGCAATCGTCGAGCACGTACAGGGTGCGATTGCCCACTGCCTCGCCAATGGGTGCATACACCGCGTCGCAGTGTGCGCTGACGGGTGCCTTCCACAGCAGCGGGGTGACCACGGTCTCGGTCGGGCCATAGCCGTTGGTGAGGTACTGGGGCTTGAGCACCTGCTTGACCCGCTCGAAGTTGGCGTCGGCCACCGCATCGCCGCCGAAGCAGTAGATGCGCACCGGCGGTGGGGTCGGCTGGCCTTGGCCATACTCCGCCAGTTGCTGCAGGTAGGCCGGTGGGAAGCAGGCGATGCTGATCGCCTCGGCGTGCAGCACGTCCCAGGTTTCCTGCGGGGTCCACAGGGTGTTGCCGCGGATCACCAGCTGGCCGCCGCTGATCAGGGTCGACAACCAGCGTTCCTGGGCACCGTCGAAGGCGAACGACATGAACAGCAGTTCGCGGGTCGATGGGTTCATCTCGTAGCGTTCGATGATCGCCTGGCAGTGCATGCGCAGCGGGCCGCGCGCCACGGCGACGCCCTTGGGGTTACCGGTGGAGCCGGAGGTGTAGATCATGTAGCTGAGCTGATCGTCCAGCGCCTGGCGGCCTGGGTCGTGGTCCTTCAGGGACAGCGCGCAGTGGTCAAGGTCCAGGCGGCGCGCCGGGGCCACGCCCAGGCGCTCGCCGATGGCCTGCTCGGTCAGCAGCAGGGCCACGTCGGCGTCGCCGATGATCCATTGCAGGCGTTCGGCGGGGTAGTCGATGTCCAGCGGGACGTAGGCGGCACCGGCCTTCATCGCGGCGTAGAAGGCGACGAGGGTGTCCACCGAACGGCCCAGGGCGATGCCGACCCGGTCCTCGCGGCCGATGCCGCGCTCGATCAGGCTCCAGGCCAGGCGGTTGGCCTGCTGCTCCAGTTCGGCGTAGGTCAGCTGGCGACCGTCGCAGCGTACCGCGACTTGGTTCGGGCGCTGTTCGGCGTGGCGGCCGATCAGGGCGGCCAGGTCGGGCTGTTCGGCCGTCTCTGGTGGCAACTGCCGGGCAGCGTCCACCGGCAGGCCCAGCGTGCCGACGGCGGCTTCGGGGTTGGCCAGCAAGCGCTCCAGCAGGGACTCGAAGTGGCTGCGAATGGCCTCGACCTGGTGCGCCTGGAAGTGGTCCAGGCGGTACAGGAACTCGATGCGCAGGCGCGTGTTCAGGTGCACGGCCAGGTCCATCGGGTAGTTGGTGACATCGCGCAGCTGCGCCTCGCCGAATTGCAGGCCGGCGCTGCCGGCGCTCTGCAGGCGTTCGTCGATCGGGTAGTTCTCGAACACGATGATGCTGTCGAACAACGCCTGGCCGTTGCTTTCGGCCCAGCGCTGGATGTCCACCAGCGGCGTGTGCTCGTGGTCGCGTACTTCCAGGTTGCAGGTCTGCAGGTGCTGCAGCCAGACCTGTACCGGTTGCGCCGGGTGCGGGGCCTGGATGATCGGCAAGGTGTTGATGAACAGCCCCAGCAGGCTGTCGGCACCCGCCAGGCTGGCCGGACGCCCGGACACCGTGGCGCCGAAGCACACGGTCGGCTGCCCGGTGTAGCGCTGCAACATCAGTACCCAGGCCGCTTGCACCAGGGTGTTGGGGGTGACGCGCAGGCGCTGGGCCTGTTCGCGCAGCCAAGTGGTGCGCTGCTCGTCCCAGTGCAGGTACAGCGCGTCGTGGCCTTGCGCGCCTGACGCATTGCGGGTGCCGGCGGCACCGGCCAGTTGCGTTGGTCCCTGCAGCTCGGCCAGGCGTGGCCGCCAGAAAGCCTCGCTGGTTTGCTGGGCCGGAGCCTGAAGCCAGCGGATGTAATCGCTGTAGTGGCCCTGCTGGGGCGGCAGTGGCTGGCCGGCATAGCACTGGAACAACTCGCCGAGCAGGCGCGACTGGCTCCAGCCGTCCATGAGGATATGGTGGCTGGTCAGGATCAGCTGGTGGCGCTCATCGTCCAGGCGCACCAGCAGCAGGCGCAGCAAGGGCGGGGCGAGCAGGTCGAAGGGCCGGCGCCGTTCGCCCTCGGCGGCCGCGGCCAGGCGCGCCGGGTCGACGGCCTGGCCGCGCCAGTCCTGTTCACGGGCATCGAGCTGGCCCTGGCGCAGCACCACCTGCAGCGGTTCGCGCAGTTGCGGTGCCTGCCAGAAGGCGCTGCGCAGCATCTCGTGGCGCTGCACCAGCTGGCCCCAGGCGGCGATGAAGCGCGGCGCCTGCAGGCCCTGGACCTCGACGCTGGTCTGGTTGATGTAGAAGTCGCCACCGCCGTTGTCCTGGGTGTGGAACAGCATGCCCTGCTGCACGGTGGACAGTGGGTAGATGTCCTCGACCTGCTCGCAAGGGAAGGGCAGCAAGGCCAGCTGGGCCTGGGTCAGCCGCGCCAGGGGCACGTCCGACGGGGTCAGGCCACGGCGTGTGCCCTGGCCGCACAGGGCGACCACGGCGCGCAGCTCGCGGGCGTAGTCGTCGGCCAGTTGCTGCAGCTGCGCCGGCTCGAACATCAATGGGCTGAAACTCCAGTTCAGACGTAGCTCGCCGTCGAACACCTGGCCGTTGAGGGCCAGCCAGTTCTGCAGCGGTGCGTCCGGGCTGTGCTCACGGCCTTTGTCTGCCGGAGTCGGTCGGAACAGTGCGGCCTCATCACCATTGCCGCTGTCGAACTGGCCCAGGTAGTTGAAGGTGATGCGGGCCGCGGGTAGCACGGCCAGGGCCTCGCGCAGCGCCGGGCTGGCGTAGCGGCGCAGGGCACCGAAGAACGCGCCCTTGGCGGGCAGCGCGCGCAGGTGCTCCTTGGTCAGCATGATCGCCTCGGCCAGCGAGTCGCCGGCACTGATGCGTGCGGGGTAGAGGCTGGTCAGCCAACCGACCGTGCGGGTCAGGTCGGCTTCGTCGTCGGCGAAGGCTTCGCGGCCGTGGCCTTCGAGTTCGACCAGGTGGTCGCGGGCACCGGTCCAGCGTTGCAGCACGCGGGCCAGTGCGGCCAGCAGCAGGTCGTTGATCTGCGTGCGGTAGGCTGCCGGGCAGTCCTTGAGCAGGCGCGCGGTGGTGTCGGCATCCAGGTGGGTGGCCACGCTCTGGCTGTCACGCACGCGCAGCGGCGCGCGGCTGTCGCGTGCGGGCAGGGTGGTATCGATACCGCTGCTCTGGCCTTGCCAGAACGCGGCTTCCTGCTCGCCCGCCGGGCTCTGCGCGTGGGCCTGCAGGCGTAGGGCCCAGTCCTGCACCGACAGGGTGCGCGCCGGCAGCTCGCAGGCCTGACCGGCACTGGCCTGGGTGTAGGCGCTGTGCAGGTCTTCGAGGAGAATGCGCCAGGACACGCCGTCCACCGCCAGATGGTGGATCACCAGCAGCAGGCGCTGTTCGCCCTCGACCTCACCCTGGACTGCCCGCAGCAGGGGGCCGTGGGTCAGGTCGAGGCTGCCCTGGGCGCGGTCGCACAGTGCCTGCCAGGTTTCGCCCTGGCGGGCATCGAACTGCCAGAGCAGATCGTCTCCCGGCGCCTGCTCGTCGAAGTGCGCCTGCCACTCGCCTTGTGCCGCCTGGAACCGCAGGCGCAGGGCATCGTGGGCCACCACCAGGGCATGCAGTGCGCGGCGCAGGTGGGCCGGCTCCGGCGCCAGGTTGGCCTTGAGCATCACCGACTGGTTCCAGCGCTGCGCCTCGGGCATGGCCTGGGCGAAGAACTGTTGTTGCATCGGCAGCAGCAGGCTGTTGCCACGGGCGGGCAGGTGCGTGGCCTGGGCCTGCTGCACCTGGGTTTGCGCAACCTGGGCCAGGGTGCGCACGGTCTGGTGGCTGAACAGGTCCTTGGGGCTGAAGTGCAGGCCGTCACGACGCCCCTGGCTGACCAGCTGGATGGACACGATCGAGTCGCCACCCAGTTCGAAGAAGTTGTCGTCGACGCCGACCTGGTCACGCTTGAGCACCCGCTGCCAGAGCTGTACCAGGCGCGCCTGCAGTTCATTCTCGGCGGCCCTGTAGCGGGCCTGGGACTGGGCCATGCCGGGCTTGGGCAGGGCCTTGCGATCCAGCTTGCCGTTGGGGCTCAGCGGCATGCTGTCGAGGAACAGCCAGTGGTTGGGCACCATGTAGTCGGGCAGGTGGGCCAGCAGCGCCTGAGTCAGTTGCTGACGCTGCGGCGCTGGCTGGCCAGCCTTGGCCACCAGGTAGGCGACCAGCTGGTTGTCCACGGCCAGCACCGCCGCTTCGTGAACGGCCGGCTGCTCCATCAGCCGTGCCTCGATTTCCCCCAGCTCGATACGCAGGCCGCGGATCTTCACCTGGTGGTCGATGCGCCCGCAGTATTCGATCACGCCGTCGGCGCGGTAGCGCGCCAGGTCGCCGGTGCGGTACATGCGCGCACCGGGGTGGAACGGGCAGGCAACGAAGCGTTCTGCCGTCAGCGCCGGGCGCTGATGGTAGCCGCGGGCCAGGCCTTCGCCGCCCAGGTACAGTTCGCCGATGACCCCGGCGGGCTGTGGCTGGAGCCCGGCGTCGAGGATCCAGCAGGCCAGGTTGTCAATCGGCGTGCCGATCGGCACCGCTGTCGCGCCTTCGTCGCGGCAGGTCCAGTGGGTGACGTCGATGGCCGCTTCGGTTGGGCCGTAGAGGTTGTACAGGCTTGCCCCCGGCAGGCGTGCGAACACCTGTTGCTGGGCTTCCACCGGCAGGGCCTCGCCACTGCAGACGATGCGTTGCAGGCTGCTGCAACTGGCGACCTGATCGTCGAGCAGAAACGCCTGCAGCATCGAGGGCACGAAGTGCAGCGTGGTCACCCGATGCTGGTGGATCAACCGCACCAGGCGCGCCGGGTCGCGATGGTCGCCCGGCGAGGCGATGGCCAGGCGCGCACCGGTGATCAGCGGCCAGAAGAACTCCCACACCGAAACGTCGAAACTGAACGGGGTCTTCTGCAGCACCGTATCGCTGGCATCCAGGCCGTAAGCTGCCTGCATCCACTGCAGACGGTTGGCCAGCGCATGGTGGCTGTTGCCGGCGCCCTTGGGCCGGCCGGTGGAGCCGGAGGTGTAGATGACGTAGGCCAGTTGCTCGGGCGTGCACGGCAGCTGTGGGTCGTGCTCGGGCTGCGCTGTTTGCGCTGTGTCGAGCAGCAGCACCGGCAGGCCGGCAGGCAGCGGCAGGCTTTCCCGCAGGTGTGATTGAGTCAGCAGCAGACCGATACCGCTGTCCTCGAACATGTAGCTCAGGCGCTCGGCAGGGTATTCAGGGTCCAGCGGCACATAGGCGCCGCCGGCCTTGAGGATCGCCAGCAGGCCCACGACAAGCTCCAGGCTGCGCTCTGCAGCGATGCCGACCGGGGTGTCCTGACGCACGCCCTGGGCGATCAGGGCATGGGCCAACTGGTTGGCCTGGCAGTTGAGCTGGGCGTAGGTCAGCGTGGCTTCGCCGAACAGCAGCGCGCTCGCGTCTGGCGAACGGCGGGCCTGCGCTTCGAACAGGGCATGGATCGAAGGCGTTTGCGGGTAGTTGTGGGCGGTGTCGTTCCACTGTTCGAGCAGTTGCTGGCGTTCGTCGGTGGCCAGCAGGTCGGCTTCGCCAATGGCCTGGTCGGGCGCCGTGACCAGGTGCTCCAGCAGCCGCAGCCAGTGCTGGCCCAGGCGCTCGACGGTGGCGTGGTCGAACAGCGCGGTGGCGTAGGTGAGGCTGGCGCCAAGCCCCTGTGCATCCTCGTGGGTGTTGAGGGTCAGGTCCAGTTGCGCGGTTTCGCCGGCGAGTGTCAACGGCTCGATGTCCAGGCCGTGGTCGCTCGGCGCCTGTTGTTGGGGCGCCCCCACCTGGTGGTTGAACATCACCTGGAACAGCGGGTTGTGGCTGAGGTTGCGCTCCGGTTGCAGCGCCTCGACCAGTTGCTCGAACGGCAGGTCCTGGTGCGCCTGGGCCTGCAGGGTGGTGGCCTTGACCTGGTCGAGCAGCTGGTTGAACGACAGGGTCGGCTGGCACTGGCCATCGATGACCAGCGTGTTGACGAAGTAGCCGATCAGGTCCTCGACTTCGACCCGGTTGCGGTTGGCGCTGGGCACGCCGATGCGGATGTCCTGCTGGCGCGTGTAGCGGTGCAGCAAGGCCATGAACGAGGCCAGCAGCACCATGAACGGCGTGGCCTGGCGCGCCTGGGCGAGCCGGCGCACGGCCTGGGCCAGGTCAGGCGAGATGGCCAGTGGCAGGCGCGCCCCTTCGAAACGTTGCACGCTGGGGCGCGGGCGGTCCAATGGCAGCTCCAGCACAGGCACTTCGTTGCCCAGGCGCTGGCGCCAGTAGTCGAGCTGGCGCTCCTGTTCGCCCGCTTCCATCCAGTGGCGTTGCCAGATGGCGTAGTCGGCGTACTGCAGCGGCAGCTCGGCCAACGGGCTGTGCAAGCCCTGGCTGAAGTGGGCGTAGCCGTGGGTCAGTTCCTTGACCATCACGTGCATCGAGCGGCCATCGCTGACGATGTGGTGCTGCACCAGCAGCAGGACATGGTCGTCGCTGCCCAGTTGCAGCAGTTCGGCCCGTAGCAAGGCGCCGCTGGCCAAGTCGAAGGGTTCGCGCACGCGGTCCTGGATGTAGTCCTGCAGGGCCGCCTCGTCGAGCGTGGTCACCTTCAACGGCAGGTGCTCTGCTGCTGCAACCTGCTGCGCGACACCCAGCTCATCCTCGACGAAGCGAGTGCGCAGGCTGTCATGGCGGCGCACCAGTTGCTCAAGGCTCGCCTGCAAGGCGGCCTGATCCAACCTGCCGCGCAGGCGCAGGGCGCAAGGGATGTGGTAGGCGCTGGACTGGCGGTCGAACTGCCACAGGAACCACTGGCGCTGCTGGGCGTAGGACAAGGGCAGGCGCACGAATTCCTCGCGCACCCGCGGGATGGGCAGGCTGGCCAGCGACAGGCCTTCCTCGCGCATTTTCAACAGGTACTGCCGGCGCTTTTCCAGCGCCAGCAATACGAAGCGCTTGGCAATCCTCGAAGCGGTAGTGCTGTCCATCAGTGTTCCTCCATTTCGTCGAGCCAGGCTTCGAGGGTGTCGAGCTTGTTTTCATCGACCGCGGTTGTCGTGGTGTCCAGGTGAAGCGCCAGCGCTTCGAGGGTCGGGTGCTGGAACAGGGCCTGCGGGGTGAGTTCGCGGCCCAGTTCCAGCTGGATGCGCGAGACGGCGTTGATCACCAGCAGCGAGTGGCCGCCGAGCTCGAAGAAGTCGTCGTCCAGGCCAACGGCCTGAACCCCGAGCACCTGCTGCCAGACACCTGCCAACTGCTGTTGCAGTGGCGTCTGCGGGGCGCGGAAGGGGCGTTCGGCATTGCTGTCGGGCGGTGCCGGCAGGGCCTTGCGGTCGAGCTTGCCGTTGATGGTCAGCGGCAGCTGGTCGAGCCATACGCACTGCGCCGGGACCATGTAGTCGGGCATCTGCGCCTTGAGCGCGATACGCAGGGCTGTGCTGTCCTGGGCCTGTCCGGGGTGGGCCACCAGATACGCCAGCAGGCGGGTGCCGGACGGGCCTTGGTCGGCGATCACCACGGCCTGGGCCACCGCCGGTTGCGCCAGCAGCCGAGCCTCGATTTCGCCGAGCTCGATACGGAAGCCGCGGATTTTTACCTGCTGGTCGATCCGCCCGATGTATTCGAGGGTGCCGTCGCCGCGCCGGCGGGCCAGGTCGCCGGTACGGTACAGGCGGCTGCCGGGCTTGCTGGCGAACGGGTTGGCGATGAAGCGCGTGGCGCTGAGCCCGGCGCGGTTGAGGTAGCCGCGGGCCAGGCCCGCCTGGCCGATGTACAGCTCGCCGACGCAGCCGAGTGGCACCGGCTCCAGTTCGCCGTCGAGCAGGTAGCCGCTGAGGTCGTCGATCAGTTCACCAATCGGGCTGACGCTGCGTGTGAGGTCGTCAAGGCTGATCGGGCGGTAAGTGACGTGCACGGTGGTTTCGGTGATGCCGTACATGTTCACCAGCTGCGGGCGCTGGTCGCCAAAGCGCTCGAACCAGGGGCGCAGGGCCGCCACGTCGAGGGCTTCACCGCCAAAGATCACTAATCGCAGGGCGAGGTCCGGCGAGGTGCTGGTGCAGGCGGCCTGGGTCAGCGGCTTGAATGCAGAAGGCGTCTGGTTGAGCACGCTGACGCGCTCGTCCACCAAGAGTTGCAGGAAGCCCTGAGGGTCGCGGCTCAGGGTTTGCGGAACGATCACCAGACGGCCGCCGTGCAGCAGGGCGCCGAAGATTTCCCACACCGAGAAATCGAAGGCGAAGGAGTGGAACAGGGTCCAGACATCCTGGTGGTCGAAGCGGAACCAGCGGTCGCAGGCGGTGAACAGCCGCAGCACGTTGCGTTGGCTGAGCAGGGTGCCCTTGGGCAGGCCGGTGGAGCCGGAGGTGTAGATGATGTAGGCGAGGTTGTCGATGCCGCTGCGCGTCGGCGGGTTGTGCTCAGGCTGGTCTGCGTAGCGGGCGTCGAGGTCCAGGCGCAGCAGGCCATCGCGCCCTGGCAGCTCGGCCAGCAGGCCGGGCTGGGCGAGCAGCACCTGGATGCCGCTGTCGGCCACCACGAAGGCCAGGCGCTCGGCAGGGTGCGCAGGGTCCAGCGGGACGTAGGCGCCGCCGGCCTTGAGGATCGCCAGCAGGCCGACGATCATCTCGAAGCCGCGCTCGGCCGCCAGGCCCACCGGCACATCGGCGCCCACACCTGCGGCGATCAGGCGATGGGCCAGGCGGTTGGCGCGCAGGTTGAGCTCGGCGTAGCTGAGGGACTGCCCTTGATAGCGCAAGGCGGTGGCCTGTGGCAGGCGCTGTGCCTGGGCTTCGATGCGGGCGGCCAGGGGCTGCGTTTGTGGGTGTGAGACAGGTTCGCCATTCCACGCTTGCTGGGCTTGCAGGCGCTCGGTCGGGTCCAGCATGGCCAGGCGGGCGAGCGGCAGTTCGGGGTGTTGCAGGGCCTGTTCGAGCACGTTCAGCCAGTGTTGGGCCAGGCGTTGCAGGGTGGCCGCGTCGAACAGGTCACGGTCGTAGGTGAAGGCAGCGCTGAGGCCGTGGTCACCCTGGGCTGTGCTCAGGGCCAGGTCGAACTGGGCCTGCTGCGGCTGGCTGTCGACGGCTTCCAGGCGCAAGGCGCCGAGCTCGGCGGCGTCAGTTGCCTGATGGTGGTTGTACAGCACCTGGAACAGCGACTGCTGTGCGCCACGCTGGGGCAGCAGCGCTTCGAGCAGTTGCTCGTAGGGCAGGTCCTGGTGGTCCTGGGCCTCGATCATCGCCTGACGGGTTTGTGCCAGCAGCCCGGCGAAGGACAGGTCGGCGCTGCAATCGGCGCGCAGCACCAGGGTGTTGACGAAGAAGCCGATCAACTGCTCGGTTTCCAGGCGGTTGCGGTTGGCCACCGGCACGCCGATGCGGATGTCCGCCTGGCCGGTATAGCGGTGCAGCACGGCTTGCCAGGCGGCCAGCAGGATCATCGGCAATGTCGCTTGGCGGTCACTGGCGAACCGCTGCAGGGATTCGCCCAGCGCTGTCGGCAAGGCCAGTTGCAGGCGCCCGGCCAGGCGTTGCGAGCCGTCGCGGCGCGAGTGGTCATAAGGCAGCTCAAGCACCGGTTGCTCGCCGGCCAGGCGCGTGCGCCAGTAGGCCAGCTGGCGCTCGCGCTCGCCGGCTTCGAGCCAGCCGCGTTGCCAGGCGGCGAAATCGGCGTATTGCAGCGTCAGTGGCGGCAGGGCGTGGCCTTGGTAGAGCGCGCTCAGTTCGGCAACCATCACTTGCATCGACCAGGCATCGGAGACGATGTGGTGCTGCACCAGCACCAGCAGGTGTTCATCGGCGGCCACGCGCACCAGGCCCACACGCAGCAGGCGGCCGCTGGCCAGGTCGAAGGGCTGACCGAGCAGGCCGCTGACGAAGGCCTCGCGCGCGGCTTCATCCAGGTTCTGTGCCTGCAGGTTCAGCGACCATGGGGCGAGGATCTGCTGGCATGGCTGCTCGCCGTCGAGGGTGAAGACGGTGCGCAGGGTTTCGTGGCGGGCGATCAGTTGGTCGAAGGCCTGGTTCAGCGCGGCGACGTCCAGCGGGCCATGCAGGCGCAGCACGCTGGGGATGTGGTAGGCGCTGCTGCTCGGGTCGAGCTTCCACAACAGCCACTGGCGCTCCTGGGCGAAGGACAACGGCAGGTGCTCGCGCGAAGCCTGAGCCTGGATGGCGCTGGGCCTGGCGCTTTGCAGGTTGGCCAGCGCCTGGCAGAAATCGCCCAGGCAGGGCTGGTCGAACAGCAGGCGCAGGGGAAACTCCAGGGCCAGCTCGTGGCGCAGGCGCGAGACCACCCGGGCTACCAGCAGCGAGTGACCGCCGAGGGCGAAGAAGTCGTCCGCCAGGCCCACGCGCTCGGCCTTGAGCAGCTCGGCCCAGGTGGCCGCGACATGCTGTTGCAGGGCGCTGGTCGGCGCCAGGTACTCGGCCTGCTGAAGCGGCTCGCCCACCGGCGGCAGGGCCTTGCGGTCGAGCTTGCCGTTGGGACTCAGCGGCATGGCGTCGAGGAACAGCCAGTGGTTGGGGACCATGTAGTCGGGCAGGTGGGCCAGCAGCGCCTGGCTCAGTTGCTGGCGCTGTGGCGCCGGTTCGCCGGCCTTGGCCACCAGGTAGGCAACCAGCTGGTTGTCCACCGCCAGCACGGCGGCTTCGTGGATGGCCGGGTGCTCCATCAGGCGCGCCTCGATCTCGCCGAGTTCGATGCGCAGGCCGCGGATCTTCACCTGGTGGTCGATGCGCCCGCAGTACTCGATCACCCCGTCGGCGCGGTAGCGCGCCAGGTCGCCGGTGCGGTACATGCGCGCACCGGGCTGGAACGGGCAGGCGACGAAGCGTTCGGCGGTCAGCGCCGGGCGCTGGTGGTAGCCGCGGGCCAGGCCCACGCCGCTGAGGTACAGCTCACCGATCACCCCGGCCGCTTGCGGCTGCAGGCCGGCATCGAGGACCCAGCAGGCCAGGTTGGCGATGGGCGTACCAATCGGCACGTGGGTTTTGCCTTCGTCGCGGCAGGTCCAGTGGGTGACGTCGATGGCCGCCTCGGTGGGGCCATAGAGGTTGTACAGTCGCGCCTGTGGCAGGCGCTCGAATACCTGCTGCTGGGCGTCCACCGGCAGGGCTTCGCCGCTGCAGACGATGCGCTGCAGGCTGCTGCAGCGAGCCAGCTGGTCGTCGAGCAGGAACGCCTGCAGCATCGAGGGCACGAAGTGCAGGGTGGTGACCTGGTGCCGTTCGATCAGTTGCACCAGGCGCGCCGGGTCGCGGTGGTCGCCGGGCGCGGCGATGGCCAGGCGGGCGCCGGTCATCAGCGGCCAGAAGAACTCCCACACCGAAACGTCGAAGCTGAACGGGGTCTTCTGCAGCACCGTGTCGCTGGCGTCCAGGTCGTAGGCCGCCTGCATCCACTGCAGACGGTTGGCCAAGGCCTGGTGGCTGTTGCCGGCGCCCTTGGGTCGGCCGGTGGAGCCGGAGGTGTAGATGACGTAGGCCAGTTGCTCGGGCGTGCACGGCAGCTGCGGGTCGTGTTCGGGTTGCGCAGTCGGCGCCTGATCGAGCAGGTGCACCGCCAGGCCCGCCGGCAGCGGCAGGCGTTCAAGCAGGTGCGACTGGGTTAGCAGCAGGCCGATGCCGCTGTCCTCGAACATGTAGCTCAGGCGTTCGGCAGGGTATTCAGGGTCCAGCGGCACATAGGCGCCGCCGGCCTTGAGAATCGCCAGCAGGCCGACCACCAGCTCCAGGCTGCGCTCGGCGGCGATGCCGACCGGGGTGTCCTGACGCACGCCCTGGGCGATTAGGGTATGGGCCAACTGATTGGCCTGGCGGTTGAGCTGGGCGTAGGTCAGCGTGGCTTCGCCGAACAGCAGCGCGGTGGCGTCGGGGGTGCTGCGTGCCTGGGCCTCGACCAGGGCGTGGATCGACGGCGCGGCGGGGTAGGCGTGGGCGGTGGCGTTCCAGTGCGCCTGCAGCTGCTGGCACTGGGCGGTGGACCGCAGCTGCAGTTCGCCGAGCGCGCAGTGTGGGTGGTCGAGCATGGCCTGCAGCAGCGCCAGCCAGTCCTGGCCCAGGCGTTGGGCGCTAGCGGCTTCGAACAGCGCGGCGTCGTACTCCAGGGTGATGCGCAACTGCTCGCGCCCGGCCTGGACGTTGAGGCTGAGGTCGAACTTGGCAGTGGCGGGCGCGCTGGGCAGCGGCTCGATGCGCAAGCCGGCGAAGCCAGGCGCGGCCTGCTCGGCGTTGTCGCTGGTCCAGTTGAACAGGCAGTGGAACAGCGCGCCGCTGGCGCCCTGACGCTGCTCGCCAAGCACCTGCTCCAGCGGATGGTCGGCGTGCTCCAGGCAGGCCAGGGCATGGCGACGAACCTGATCGAGCAGGCCGGCGACGGTCTGTCGTGGGTCGAGGCGGGCGCGGTGGATCTGGCTGTTGACGAAGTAGCCGATCAGGTCCTGGACCTGGGCCTGGTTGCGTCCGGCGTTGGGCACGCCGAGGATGAAGTCGCTCTGGCCGCTGTGGCGGCCGAGCACCACTTGCCAGGCGGCCAGCAGCACCATGAACGGGGTCAGGCCATGGGTGCGGCAGGCGGCCTGCAGCTGCTCGAACAGGGCCGGCTCAACGGTCAGTTCACAGGCCCCGGCGGCCACGGGCGGGCGGCTGTCACGCGGGTAGTCGGTGGGCATTTCGAGCAGGGTGATGCCGCCTTGCAGATACTCGCGCCAGTAAGCCGCTGCCTGGGCCTGCGCCGGGCTGGACAGGTAGGCGCCGCGCTGCCAATGGGCGTAGTCGTGGTACTGCACGGCCGGGCGCGGCAGGCTTTGCCCGCTGGCGTAGGCCTGCGCCAGGTCGCGCAGCAGCAGCGGGTTGGACCAGGCGTCGCTGATGCTGTGGTGGCTGGTCAGCGTCAGTACGTGGCGGTGGCTGTCCAGTGGGTACAGGCAGGCGCGCAGCAGCGGTGCCTGGGCGAGATCGAACGGGGTGGTGGCGTCTGCATCCAGGGCGGCTTGCAGCACGTCTTGCGGCTGGCCACGCAGGTCGACGCTGCGCAGGTTCAGGCGAGCCTCGTGCTCGACCAGCAGGCGGGGCTGGCCCTGCACTTCGGTGATGCGCGAACGCAGGATGTCATGCCGATCGATGACCCGGTCCAGCGCCTGCTGCAGGTCGGCGGCGCGCAACGCGCCGTGCAGCAGGAAGGCGCGCGGCTGGTTGTAGGTGGCGGCGTCGGGGTCGAGCTGGGCGAGCAGCCACAGCTGCTCCTGGGCGAAGGACAGTGGGGCGTCGCCTTCGCCCTGGGCAACGATGCCGGCGGGGGTGGCGGTGGGCTCGTCGAGCTCGCAGAGCAAGGCCAGCAGCGCGTCATCGGTGGATTGATCGTGGGATGTCATCTCGGTCTCGCCATCACTGGAGAATTAAGCGTACTGAGAGAGACGAAAGGGCACGGGGGTGATTTAGGCGGGCGGTGCAACAGCCGCACCTGGCGCGCACAGGGGCGCGCCAGGTGGGTATCAGGCGAGAGCGGGAGCGGCTTCGACCAGCACTTTGCCAGCCTGCAGGCGTACCAGCTGGTCGGCGACGTCGAAGTAACGGTCGTCGTGGGAGATGACGATGATGGTCTTGCCCAGGCGCTTGAGGTCGGGCAACAGCTCGGTGTAGAAGATGCGCCGGAAGGTCGGGTCCTGGTCGGCGGCCCATTCGTCGAACACCAGCACCGGGCGCTCTTCCAGCCAGGCGTTGATCAGCGCCAGGCGCTTGCGCTGGCCGGTGGACAGGTCGGTGGTGCTGAAGGCGCCGTCCTGCACCTTGACCTTGTGGGCGATCTCCAGGCGTTCGAGGTAGCGGTTGGCATCCTCCGGGATGTGCGTGTCGCCCTGCACCACGTCATCGAACAGGTAGTAGTCGGCGAACACCGTGGTGAACAACTGGCGGTAGTCGTCGCGCACGGCGGCGTCGATGGCCTGGCCATTGAGCAGGATCTGCCCGTGCTGCGGTGGGTACAGACCAAGCAACAGCTTGATCAGGGTGGTCTTGCCGCAGCCGTTCTCGCCGACCACGAAGACGATATCCCCTTGGGCGATGCGCAGGTTCACCGGCCCTACCTGGAACGGCTGGGCGCCGGGGCTTGGTTGGTAGGCGTAGCTCACCTCGCGCAGCTCCAGGCTGTCGACCGCCACCGGTTTGCTGCCGTGGTCTTCCAGCAACAGGTGCGGCTCGGGTGAGGAGAACTGCTCGGACAGCTCGGCGATGCGGCGCAAGGCGATCTGCGCGCGGCTGACCACCGGCAGGGTGCCGATCAGGTGCTCCAGCGGGCCTTTCATGTACAGCAGCACCAGGACGAAACCGCTGATCGCCTTGGGGTCGGCGCTCGGCCAGAGGAACTGCAGGGTAAGGCCCAGGCCGATGACCACGAAGAACAGCATCGAGCCGAAGCTCTTGGCGATCACGAAGGTGTTGATCGAGCGCACCTGGGTGGCGCAGATCTCGTCGGCGGTGTCCTGGATGCCCTGGCGGAACATGCGCTGGCGACGTGGGCGGTGGATGCGCAGTTCCTTGGCGCCTTCGGCCACGGCATGGTAGTGCTTCTGCAGGCGGTCTTCGGCATCGCGCGCGGCCATGAAGCCCTTGATGCCACGGCCGCGGGCAATGAACTGGATGATGCTGCCGATCCCGATCGCCAACAGCATCATCAGGAACATCGGCAGCGACAGCGTGGCCAGGTAGCCCAGGCAGCCCAGGGTCACGGTCAGCGAGATGGCCAAAGGCGCGAAGGCGAAGGCGAAGTCACTGATGGTGTCGACGTCGTGGGTCAGCACCGGGATCAGGCGATGGCTGCGAAAGCGTTCGATCTGCTCGATGGGCGCCGACAGCACTTTCTCGCCCAGGGCTTTGCGCAGCTTGGCGATGATGTGCTGGCCGACGTAGTTGGTGCCGATGTCCGAGCAGATCGAGCTGGCCAGGGCCAGCGCGCACAGCCCGGCAAAGCCCAGCACCACGCTGTTGCTCAGGCCACCTTCGGCGTGCAGGCCGCTGTTGATGGTGGCCAGCAGCGCGGTGACGCTGAGGCCACCGACCATGCCCATGACAATCGACAGGGTGACGATCGGCCAGAAGGGTTTGAGCAGGGTGAACAGCTCGCTCAGGGCCCCGCGGGGTTTGGAGGTCATGTTGGATTCCTGGATCAGAGGCGTGAGTACACCGATAGGACGAGTGGCCCGAAAGGCAATTTAAGGGCTAGCCCTACAGCTCGCGGACCACCCGGAAGCCCAGCCAGTCGCCCAGGCGGCCCGGGGTATTGGTGTTGCGGTTGCCCGAGCGGGAGAACACCGGCGCCTCGCCCCAGTCGTTGCCGCGGATGCTCACCACCTTGCAGCTGTCGCCGGCACGGCTGGCCTGGCCCCAGGCGCTGCCGTCGGCGGGCGCGCCCTGGTAGCTGTCGTGGTAGCAGTCGGCGACCCATTCATAGACATTGCCGTGCATGTCGTACACGCCGAAGGCATTGGCCGCGTAGCTGCCCACTGGCGAGCTGAAGCTGAAGCCGTCCCTGGGGCCGTAGACGTTGGCGTGCTGGCTGATTTCCAGGGTGGTGTCCGGGTCGACGGGGAAGGGGAACATGCCCGTGCTGCCGCCACGGGCGGCGTACTCGCGCTCGGCTTCGCTGACCATGCGGTAGTGCTTGCCGGTCTTCTTCGACAGCCAGGCCACGTAGTCCTGGACATCGTGGTAGCTCATGCACACGGCCGGTTGCCGAGGGCCTTGCTGGTAGCTGGGCTTGCTGGCGGTGCAGCGGCGGCCGGGGCGGTTGTCGCCATCTTCAATGCGCGTGCCGGTGGCTTTGAGGTAGGCATCCCATTCGCCGGCGGTGACCTGGAAGCGGCTGATGGCGAAGGGCTTGGCGAAGGTGACCGGGTGCTGCGGGCCTTCGTCGTCCTGGCGGCCCGTCTCGTCGGCCGGGGTGCCCATGGTGTAGGTGCCGGCAGGCAGCACCACCATTTCCGGGCAGAGCGTGTCGCAGTCACGGAACACCGTGCCGGGGGTGTCGGCGCCGGGCGCGGCCAGGGCCGGCAGGCTGCAGGCGGCCAGCAGGGCGGCCAGGGTCAGGCGGTACAGGGAAGCGGTCATGGGCATGCCTTGTTCACAGGTTTCGAGTGATCAGGGCCATGGCCCGATCGATCTGCTGCTCGTCGTTGAGCAGGCTGGGGGCCAGGCGAATCACCGGGCCGACGTCGCGGTACACGGCGTCGCACATCACCTTGTTGGCGGTGAGGTCGGCGGCCACGGCGTCGGCGTCGCGGTCCTTGATACGGAAGAAGGTGAAGCCCGCCGAGTAGCGCTCGCTGCGCGGGGTCACCAGCTGGATCTGGCGGTGCTCGGCGAGCCGCTCCTTGAGCAGGCTGTTGAGCTGGTGGATGCGTTGCTGCACCTCGGCCTTGCCCAGCGCCAGGTGCAGCTTGAAGGCTTCGCCGGCGGCCCAGCGGTGCTCGAAGGCGTGGTAGCCGCCAGGGGTCATGATGGTGGCGAAGTCTTCGTCGCGGGAGAAGGTGGCGAAGGTCGGCGTGAGGTGCTCCATGCCGGTGGAGGCGGCGCAGATGATGCCGGTGCCGCGCGGGCCGAACATCCACTTGTGGGTGCCGGCGATGAAGTAGTCGCAGTTGAAGTCGGCGAAGCGCGCGTTCTCCACGCCGAACCCGTGCACGCCATCGACCACGTAGAGGATGCGCTCGGCGTCGCTGCGGTTGCGGTTGTGCTGGCGCACCAGCTCGCCGATCTCGCCCACCGGCAGCTTGACGCCACTGCCCGAGTGCACCCAGGTCATGCCCAGTACGCGGGTCTGCGGGCCGATGGCCTTGTCCAGGGTGCTCAGGACCTGGTCGGTGGAAACCGTCCAGGGGTCGTCGAACAGGCGGATCTTGCGCACCGTGGTGCCTTGGCGCTGGGTGCGGAAGGCCAGTGCCTTGTGCGCGGAGTAGTGCTCATGCTCGGTGACCAGGATCTCCTGGTCGGCGCCCACCTTGAGGCCGCCGTAGATCATCGCCAGGCCTTCGGTGGTGCTGCCGGTCAGGGCGATCTGGCGTGGCTGCACTTGCAGGTAGCGGCCGGCCCATTCGCGCACTTCGTCCTCGCGTTTCCATTCGTACTGGCTTTCCCAGTCCATCAGGGCGGCGGGGTTGCGGTCGAGGTCGGCGCGGTGGCGGTCGATGGCCGCCTGCACCGGGCGCGGGTGGGCGGTGACCAGGAAGTTGGCGAAATGCGCGATCTGCGGGTCGAGCGGGAACAGCGTGCGCAGGTTGCGCCATTTGTCTGCGCCCGTGAGCGACGTGTCGGTGCTGGCCAGGGCCTCGGGCAGCAGGGGCAGGCTGGCGGCCAGCAGGCCGGCCTGCTTGAGAAAGGTGCGGCGGTTGCTCATGGTGGGGCGGGCTCGCTTCAACGGGTGGCGACGGGGAGGGCGGCTTTTTGCACCTGGGCCCAGGCGCGCAGGAAGTTGCCGGCCCAGAGCTTGGCGATGTCGGCTTCGCTGTAGCCTCGGGTGAGCAGCTCGGCGGTGACGTTGCGGATTTCGCTGACGTCCTTCCAGCCGTCCAGGCCGCCGCCGTCGTTGAAGTCCGAAGCGATGCCGACGTGGTCGATGCCGACCTTCTTCACTGTGTAGTCGATGGCGTCGACATACTGCTTGAGGGTGGCTTTGGGCTCCTCGTCGAGGATGCTGTAGAGCGAGCTTGCGTACTCGCCGAAGCGCGCTTCCGGCCAGATGGCAATCACCGCATCGCCCGGCATCAGGGCATTGGCCAGACCCTGCAGGGGCTGCAGGTCGAAGCGCGCGCGCAGGGCGTCGAGCTTGTCCACCACGGGCTGGGTCAGGGGCTTGAGGTACTGGCCGAAGCCGACCACCTGGATCACCCCGCCGCTGTCCTTGATCAGCTGCATTTCCTTGTCCGAGAGGTTGCGCGGGATGTCCACCAATGCCCGTGGCGCCGAGTGCGAGGCGACCAGCGGCGCGCGCGACAGGCGGGCGACGTCTTCCAGCGCCAGGGTGGACATCTGCGAGACGTCGATGATCACGCCCAGGTCGTTCAAACGCTTCACGGCCTGTTCGCCTATCGGTGACAGGCCGCCGAGGGCATCGGCGCTGTCGTTGAAGAACGGCAGCGGCCGCGAGGAATCGGCCCAGTCGTTGTTGCCCACATAGCTGAAGCCGAACATGCGCATGCCGCGCGCGGCCCACAGGTCGAGCTGCGACAGGTCGTGGCCCAGCGGGTAGGCGTTGAGCATGCTGATGAAGATGGCGAACTTGCCTTCGCCGTTGAGGCGCCGGAAGTCGTCGGGTGTGTAGGCGATGCCGACCTGGTTGGGGAAGTCGCGGACCATGCCGGTGATGATCTTGTAACGCGCCTCCTGCTCTTGTCGGGCGGCGTCCACGAAGCCCGGCGTTGGGCGGTGTGGGGCGTTCGGGCCGTTCCAGATTTCCGGCCAGCCGAACACCGTCAGCGCCGCGCCCGAGAGGCGACCGCGGTTGGCCTTGACCAGGTCGAACTGGCCGGGGCCGTCCTTGTCCGCCTCGTGACCGGCGCTGCCCAGCGCCAGCGGCACGGTGAGGTGGCTGTCGAACGAGAGCATGTGATCGTGCAGCGCGTCGGCCTGCTGGACGATCTTCAGCGGGTAGCCAGCGTGCAGGTGCCGCCAGTAGAAGTAGCCGGCGGCACTCCCCAGGGCGACCGTCAGGGCCAGGGGCAGGCCGATGTACAGGGCTTTGCGGGAGCGGGTCTTGGTCATTGCCATCTCGTTGCGCGTTGATCGGGTGGGCCTTGCGCTGCAGCGGCTGTGGCGCGGCCAGGGCTTGGGTATCAGGTTGGACGAACGACGGCGGGGCAAATTTATCGTCGCTGCTGCAGGGCCCTGGGCGCTAAATTTCGCCGCGCGGGCAACGTTCTAGCCTTGGACAGGCCGTGCTCCATGGCCGCAACGAATGCTCAGGTAGTGGCAATGACGATTTCACGACGCGGGTTCATCGCCGGTGTGGCATTGACGGGGGTGGTAGTACCCGGTGCGCTGTATGCGCGGCATGTGCAGCGCCAGCAGTTCGACGAGCAGTTCCCGGAAACCCCGGGCGAGGCGGTGGTCGAGCTGGCCGATGCAACGCTGCAGCAGTTGGGCGATACCCTGCGTGGCATCTGGCGCTGGACCTTGCATGGCGAGGATGCCGGCTTGCACGGTTTGCCCGAGGGTGAACTGGAACTGTTGCTCGACGTCGCCCCGAGTGGCCGTGGCTTGCGCGGATTCCTGGACACGCCCGAGCGCCTGCGTGGTGAGCAAGAGCCGCGCTATCGGGTGCTGGGCGACCTGTTGGCGGAAAAACCGGGGACGTTGCGCTGGCGGCTGTTTTCCACCCAGGCAGGCGACTCGCAGGCGCACTACGAATGCCTGGTGGTGCTCGACGAAGTCTGGGGCGGGCTTGGCAATGCCGGGCCGGCCAGCCTCAGTGGGCGCATTGCCCGGCTCGATCGGGCCCTGACCCTGCCCGTGCAGGACAACCAGTTTCTGGCGGTCAAGCGTACCTTCCCTGAACCCCGCGAGCGCATCCCTTTGTCACCGGCCTTGCTGGCCATGTTGGTCGCGCCGGAGCACCGCTTGTTCCACCAGCTGTGGCATGCCTCGCGCGACAAGTGGCACAAGCTGGACAAGGACAAGCAGGCGGCACTGCGCGGCCTGGGCTGGCAGCCAGGACCGCGTGACCAGGAGCGTGATGCACGCGGCCGGCACAAGGATCGCAACGGTTCGGGTATCGACTTTTTCTTCATGCACCGGCACATGCTGCGCGCCGCCCGTGCCGTGCAGGACCTGCCGGCGTGGCCGCGCTTTCCGCTGCCGCAGCCGGAGCTGGAGCGCGACCGGGCCGGTTTCGTGCGCTATTTCGACAACCAGGATGGCAATGCCTTGCCGCCCACCTGGCTGGCGCCGAGCGATGCGCAGTACACCCAGTGGGTGCGCGACATCAAGACGCCTGACACCTACCACGGCAACTTCCAGGTCTGGGAGTCGCGCTACAGCGACCCGCACTACCTGAGCACGCTCACGCTTGGGCAGTTCGGCTCGGAAATGGAACTGGGCCTGCACGACTGGCTGCACATGCGCTGGGCCTCGGTGCCGCGTGACCCGTCCAATGGCATGCCGGTGCCGTTCGCGCGTGCTCCGGAAGACTTTGCCGCGCGCTGGTTCGAGGCGCAGAACGATTTTCTCGGCGACCCGTTCTCGTCCCATGTGAACCCGGTGTTCTGGCATTTTCACGGGTGGATCGATGATCGAATCGAGGACTGGTTTCGGGCCCATGAGCGCATGCACCCAGGCCAGGTGCAGCGCACCGAAGTCAACGGCGTGCCGTGGTTCGCGCAGGGGCCCTGGGTCGAGGTTGCCGATCCGTGGCTGGGGCCGGATACCCATGGCTGCTCGACGGTAGCGGGGCTGCGGCCGGGGCGCAGTGTGGAGATGGATCCGGAAACGATGAAGTTGGCGTTGCGTATCGTTTTTGGTGATGACGATCTGTTTGCCAAGTTGAAGCCCAAAGTGCCTCAGCGGCCGTGGTATGCACGCAATCTGAAGGTGGCAAAGCGCTGAGGCCAGCTGTTTTGCTCAGACTTCAAGACCCCCGCTAGCCCTGTGGCAGCAACTGTCTTGCTTAATTACTAAAAGTTGACGCGATTCCTGTGGGAGCCGGCTTGCCGGCGATAGGGCCCTGAGAGGCTGTCCAGGTTTGCCTGCACCGGCCTCATCGCCGGCAAGCCGGCTGCCACAGACGGTATCAGCGCTGGACCTGCCAACCACCTCCCAACGCCTTGTACAACGCCACGCTGCCTTGCAACCGGGCCAGGCGCAGCTGCGCCTGCTGATCCTGGGCCAGGTACAGGGTGCGCTGGGTTTCGAGCACGCTCAACAGGGTCTCGGCGCCAGCGCCATAGCGCTGCTGCGCCAGGTCGAATGCCTGACGCGCCTGCAGCACCTCCTCATCCTGCCATTGCCGTTGGCGGTCCACGCCGTGGATGGCGTTGAGGGCCTTTTCGACATCGGCGAAGCCCGCCAGGATGCTGCTGCGGTAGCTCTCCAGCAACTCGTCCTGCTCGGCTTCGGCCAGTTGCTTCGAAGCGCGCAGCCGTCCGTTGTTGAACACCGGCGCGACCAGGCCTGCGGTCAGCGTGTAGTAAGAACTGTCGAAAACCTCGGCGAACGTATTCGCGCCGGTGCCCAGGTTGGCGCCGAGGGTGACTTTCGGCAGCATCGCCGCCCTGGCCACTTGCACGTTGGCGCTGGCGGCGGCCAGGCGGGCTTCGGCGGCGGCGATGTCCGGGCGCCGGGTCAGCAGTTCGCTGGGCACGCCGCTGCCAATGGCAGGCCACAGCACGCGGGTGATCGATTGGCGGCTGGCGGGCAGTGTCTGGACCGGGTCGCCGAGCAAGGTGGCCAGGGTCACGCGGCTGTCTTGCAGCTGTTGTTCGATCAGCGGCAGCTGGCGCTGCTGAGCGGCCACCAGGCTGCGTTGCTGGGCAAGCTCCAGGCGCGTGGCGGAGCCTGCGCGCTCACGGGTTTCGACCAGGTGCAACACGCCTTGGGCATTGCTCAGGTTGAGCTGGGCGATGCGCCGTTGTTCCGCCAGGGCCAGGGCTTGCAAGTAGCTGTCGGCCACGGCGGCGACCAGGGTCAGTTCCACCGTCTGGCGGTCGAAGCGGCTGGCATCGAGGCCGTGCAGGGCGCTGGCCCGGGCTGCGCGCAGGCCACCCCAGAAGTCCAGCTCGTAGCGGGCACTGAGCTGGGTGCCGAACGCGGTGTAGGTCGGCTCGCTGCGGCTGACGTCCAGCTGGTCGGAGCCTTCGCCGTGCAGCAGGCGCTGGCGGCTGCCGTCACCGCCCACCTGCACTTCGGGCAGCAGCGGGGCGCCGGCGATCACGGCGCGGGCCTGGGCCTGGCGAACCCGCGCCGTGGCCGCGGCCAGGTCGTGGGCATTGCGCAGGGCACGTTCGATCAACTGGTCCAGTTCGGGGCTGGCGAAGGCTTGCCACCACCCAGCCGACGGCAGGTCGAGCGTGGAGGAGGCGGTATCACCCTGCCAGCGTGGCGGCGGCGCGATGTCGCTGGCGGGCGGTGGCGGCGTGCTGCAGGCGGCAAGGCCCAGGCACAGGGTCAACAGGCTGATGCGGCTTGGCAATGTCATGGGTTATTCGCTGGTAAGGGCCTTGACCGGGTCGAGTCGGGAGGCTTTGCGGGCCGGCATGAAGCCGAACACGATGCCGGTGACGACGGCGCAGGTGAACGCGCCGAAGATGGCGGGCAGGGCGAAGACCACGGCCACCTGCGCCAGGGCCAGCGCACCGCCGATCGCCAGGGCCAGGACGATGCCGGTGACCCCACCGACCATCGACAGCATCACCGCTTCGCTGATGAACTGGCGCTGGATGTCGCGCTGGCGCGCGCCGGTGGCCATGCGAATGCCGATTTCGCGGGTACGTTCGCGCACGGTCATGAGCATGATGTTCATCACCCCGATACCGCCGACCAGCAGCGAGATGGCGGCAATCGCCCCGAGCATCAGCGACAGGCTGTTCTGGGTGCGCGCCTCGGCCTGGATCAGCGCTGCGTCGTTGGTCAGCTCGAAGTCGACCTTGCCCTGGTGGCGCTTGCGCATCAGCCGTTCGATCGCCGCTTCGCTGTCGGCGACGCGGGTCGAGTCGGCGGCGGCGATGATCACGTATTCCGGGTCATGGCTGCCGAACAAGCGCGTGGCGGCGGCGGAGTAGGGCACGACGATGCGCTCGTCGCTCTTCTGGTCGCCGGAGCTGGCGCCCTTGCCGGCGAGCACGCCGACCACCTGGAACGGCACGTTGCCGATCAGCAGGAACTCGCCCAGCGCGTTGCTGCCGGGGCCGAGCAGCTTGTCGCTGACCTTCTGGCCGATGACCGCCACGGCGGCGCCACTGAGCGCGTCGGCCTCGCTGAAGAAGCTGCCTTCGACCACGGGCCAGTTGAGGATGTGCGGGAACTCGACGTTGTTGCCGCCGACATAGAACTTCTGGTTGTTGTTGCCGTGGCGCACCATCATGTCGCTGCCGATCACCGGCATCACGCGTTGCACCTGGGGCAGCTCGGCGATGGCCGCAACGTCATCGAGGGTGACGATCCCGCCCGGATCGCGCAGGGTCGGCTCGCGGCCGTTGAGGTAGAGGATGTTGGAGCCGAACGCGGCCATCTGTGCCATCACCTGGCGTTTGCTGCCTTCGCCCACGGCCAGCATGACCACCACCGAGGCCACGCCGATGACGATCCCGAGCAGGGTCAGCGCAGTGCGGAAGCGGTTGATCCACATCACCCGCCAGGCGGCCTGCAGGGCTTCGAGCAGTTCGCCTTGCCAGGCACCGTGCTGGGTGGCGCCACGGTCCAGGCGCTGGCGCAGCTCGTCGGCCTGCAGGCTCTGATTCTGGGCCTCGGGCGCCTGGTCGGCGGCGGAGTCGCTGATCATCAGGCCGTCGCGGATTTCCACCACCCGCCGGGCGCGTGCCGCTACTGCACGGTCATGGGTAATCAGGATGATCACATGGCCCTGGCTGGCCAGCTCGTCGAGCAGGGCCATGACTTCACGGCCGCTGTGGCTGTCGAGGGCGCCGGTCGGCTCGTCGGCGAGGATGATGTGGCCGCCGTTCATCAAGGCCCGGGCAATCGACACGCGCTGCTGCTGGCCGCCGGACAACTGATGCGGGCGGTTGCCCAGGCGGCTGGCCAGGCCCAGGCGCGTGAGCAGGGCAGCGGCGCGGGCATGGCGTTCGGCGGCCGGGGTGCCGGCATAGATCGCGGGCATCTCGACGTTTTCCTGGGCGGAGCCGGAGGGGATCAGGTGGTAGCCCTGGAACACGAAGCCGAAGGCCTCGCGGCGCAGCCAGGCCAGTTGGTCACCGTCGAGCTGGGCAACGTCCTTGCCGGCGAACAGGTAGCTGCCGGAGGTGGGGCGGTCGAGGCAGCCGAGGATGTTCATCAGGGTCGACTTGCCCGAACCCGAGGCGCCGACGATGGCGATGAACTCGCCCGGCTGGATGCTCAGGCTGATGCCGCGCAGCACCTCGACCTTGGGTGTGTCGTGGCCGCCATAGGATTTGCGGATGTCCTGCAGCTCGATCAGGGGAGTGGACATTCAACCTCCGCTGGCAGCTGGCGCGCCGATGACCAGGCGCTCGCCTTCGTCGAGGCCGTCGAGGACCTGTACGCGCAGGCGGTCGCTGAGGCCGATGCGCACCTGGCGCTGTTCGACCTTGCCATCCTTGCCCAGCACTTGAGCCAGGCGCAGGCCTTCGCCGGCCCCCTCGTCCAGGGCGGCCAGCGGTGCGGTCAGCACCTGGCTGGCGTGGCCTGCGACGAAAAACACCTGGGTGGTCATGTCGGCCATCAGCGCCCCATCGGGGTTGTCGACGTCCAGCAGCACGGTGTACTGCACCACCTGGCTGACGCCGGAGCCGGCGCTGATCGGGCTGCCGCCGCCGAGGCTTGCGTGTGCCAGGGGTTTGGGCGGGATCGGCAGAATCTGGCGCACCGTGCTGTGCCAGCGGCGCTTACCGCCGGACAGGGTGGTGAAATAGGCGGTCATGCCCGGCTTGACCTTGCCGATGTCGGCTTCGGAGACCTGGGCCCAGACGGTCATGGGCGACAGCCTGGCGATGCGCAGGATCAGTGGCGTCTGCTGCTGGGCGTTGAGGGTCTGGCCTTCACGGGCATCCACGGCCACCACGGTGCCGTCCATGGGCGCGTAGATGCGGGTATAACCAAGCTCGGCTTCGTCGCTGCGCAGGTTGGCCTGGGCCTGGCGGATCTGCGCCTGGTACATGTCGATGCGGGCCTGGGTCACCTTGAGCTGGGCGTCGGCGGCCTGCAGGTCTTCTGCGCGCGTGGCGCCCGCTGCGGCCAGTTCGCGCTGGCGTCGGTTCTGTTGCTGGGCCAGCAGGTACTGGGCCTGTTGCTCGGCCAGTTGGGCCTTGAGGTTGTCGATCGAGAAACGCCCGGCGTCGAGCCTGGCCTGCTGGGTCGACGGGTCGATCTCCACCAGCAGCTGCCCTTTGCGAACTTCATCGCCGGCTTCCACGTGCAAGGTGCGGATCTGCCCGGAGGCCTGGGCACCCACATCGACATAGCGGCGCGGCTGCAGGGTGCCGAGGGCGGTGACACTGCTTTCGATGTCGCCACGGGCGACGGCAACGGTGCTGACCGGCAGGGCGCCGAAGGGCAGCGCTTTCCAGGCCAGCAGGCTGCCCAGGGCAAGCAGGCCAAGGCTGCCTAGGATCATGCGGCGGCGGGTGTTGGGTAAGCGTCTCATGCGGACTTCCAGCCAAGGGTGGGCCACACGCGGCCAGAGCGGGGCGCGCAGGGAGGTGCCAGTAAGACGAAGGCAGGCGCGGCGGATTTAGATCGAGGCCCAGTGGAGTGTTGCTGAGAATAATTATAATTTGTAATATCCCACGCTGATATCACTCAGACCCTGTCCCGGCCTGTCAGGACGACCCCAGGTGCCGTCGTGGAACACTACTATCGCGAATTGGTGAGCTTCCTTTCTGCCCGCCTGGGCAATCGCCAGGCGGCCGAGGACATTGCACACGATGCCTACCTGCGGGTGCTGGAACGTACCGACACGCAGCCGATCGAGCACCCCCGCGCTTTCCTTTACCGCACCGCGCTGAATCTGGTGATCGACCGTCATCGGCGCCACCTGCTGCGCCAGTCCGAGCCGCTGGAGGTGCTGGATCAGGACGAGCGCTGGCACACGGCGGCGCCTACCCTGAACCTGCAGCTCGACCAACGCCTGGCGCTGATGCGCAGAGCCCTGGATGAGTTGAGCAAGCCCTGCCGCGACAGCTTCCTGTTGCGCAAGCTGGAGGGCCTGTCGCATCAGCAGATCGCCGAGCGCCTGGGCATCTCCCGCAGCCTGGTGGAAAAGCACATCGTCAATGCCATGAAACACTGCCGGGTGCGCATGCGCCAATGGGAATCCTGAAAAAGTCGTCGTAAGCCGGTGAAAATTCTGTGTGCTGGCAACTTGATTTCTCACTATTTCCCGACAACTATCTAATTTGACCCCTCCAGGAATTTCCTGGCGGTCGCCTGTCACTGGCGTAGTTTGGTCAGGGAGCGTGTCCCAATTCACCCGACTGCCCAGGTCCGATAATGACCAACAAGACCCTGCGCATCCTGATTGCCGACGAGCACCCGTGCCAGCGCCTGCAGCTGGAGAAATTGCTCAATGGCCTGGGCTATTACCGGATCGCTCCGGTGGAAAGCTTCGACGAATTGCAGCGCCTGGTGCATTGCGCACTGGAGCCGTTCAACCTGCTGCTTGGCAATTACGAACTGGGCAGCCACGCCGGCGTCGACCTGGCGCGCTTCTGTCGGGTCAGCGCGCAAATTCAGCATGCCCTGCTGTACCACTCCCAACATTTGAAAGTGCCTGCGGTGCCCCAGGCCGAGCGGCAGGCGGTGAACGTCAGCTTGCCGCAAGTGCCGGATAACGACGCACTGCTCTCATTCATGGCGATCATCGATGCACCGGTGGTCATCGGCAAACTGGAGCTGCCGCCTGGGATGCGCGCGAGTGGCAAGCAAGCCCCGCCACGCAGGAACTTCGCGCACACGGTGTTCAACCGCTAAGCGGGGAGGGCAGGGCCGGGCGGGGATTTGCTATCCTCTTGCCCTTTGCCGATCTGCGGACTCCTGCCATGACTGCCATCGATACCGCTCGCCCGCCCCGGTTCAGCCGCGGCGATCATCGGACCCTGGGCCTGGCGGCACTGGGCGGCGCGTTGGAAATCTACGATTTCATCATCTTCGTGTTCTTTGCCCTGACCCTCAGCCAGTTGTTCTTCCCGCCAGAAATGCCCGAGTGGCTGCGCCTGCTGCAGAGTTTCGGCATCTTCGTCACCGGCTATCTGGCGCGGCCGCTGGGCGGCATCCTCATGGCCCACTTCGCCGACCACCTGGGGCGCAAGCGGGTGTTCAGCCTGAGTATCCTGATGATGGCCCTGCCGTGCCTGCTGATCGGGGTGATGCCGACCTATGCCGACATCGGCTATGCGGCGCCGTTGATCCTGCTGGCGCTGCGCATCCTGCAGGGGGCCGCAGTGGGCGGCGAGGTGCCGAGCGCCTGGACCTTCGTCGCCGAGCACGCGCCACCTGGACGGCGCGGCTATGCACTGGGCTTCCTGCAGGCGGGGTTGACCTTCGGTTACCTGCTCGGTGCGCTGACCGCGACGGTGCTGGCGCAGGTGTTCACGGCGCAGGAGATTCTCGACTACGCCTGGCGTTATCCGTTCCTGCTCGGTGGAGTGTTCGGCGTGATCGGTGTATGGCTGCGCCGCTGGCTCAGTGAAACCCCGGTTTTCCTGGCCTTGCGCGAGCGTAAGGCGCAGCCGGTGAAGTTCCCGCTGCGGCGGGTGCTGGGCGAGCATCGTTCGGCATTGATCCCGGCAGCGCTGCTGACCTGCGTGCTGACCTCGGCGGTGGTGGTGCTGGTCGTCATCACCCCGACGGTGATGCAGCAACGCTTCGGCATGAGTGCCGGGCACACCTTCGCCCTGAGCAGTGTGGGCATCGTCTTCCTCAATATCGGCTGTGTACTGGCGGGGCTGCTGGTCGATCGCCTGGGCGCCTGGCGCACCTTGATGATCTACAGCCTGCTGCTGCCGTTGGGCATCGGTGCGCTGTATGCGAGCCTGGTCGGGCAGTGGGGCATGACCTGGCTGGCCTATGCGCTGGCGGGCTTGAGCTGCGGCGTGGTGGGGGTGGTGCCGTCGGTGATGGTCGGGTTGTTCCCGGCCGAGATTCGCGTGTCGGGGATTTCCTTCACCTACAACATCGCTTATGCCCTGTGGGCCAGTACCACACCGCTGGCGTTGATCGCGCTGATGCCCTGGAGCCCGTGGGTGTGTGTCGGGTTCTGTCTGATCATGGGCACGGTCGGGCTGCTGACGGCACTTTACTACGGGCGCCGCGAGCCGCTGGCGTTCGCGGCGGAGCCGATGCCGATCATGTGTGGTGACAAATGAGCCAGAGCATGGTTTGGGTTCTGTAGTGGGGCGTAAACCGAGCGCCGCCCGCGCGGCGCTCGATCTCATAAGCGCCAAAGACCTCAAGTCGGAAACATAGCTACAAAAAAGCCCCCGGTTCTCACAAACCGGGGGCTTTTCTTTACCGCAAGGGCAGGGGCTTACATGTTCGGGTAGTTCGGCCCGCCCGCGCCTTCAGGGGTGACCCAAGTGATGTTCTGGGCCGGATCCTTGATGTCGCAGGTCTTGCAGTGCACGCAGTTCTGCGCGTTGATCTGGAAGCGTTTGTTGCCGTCTTCCTGAGTGACCACTTCGTAAACGCCTGCCGGGCAGTAACGCTGAGCCGGCTCGTCGTACAGCGGCAGGTTGCTGGCGATCGGCACGTTCGGGTCGGTCAGCTTCAGGTGGCAGGGTTGTTCCTCTTCATGGTTGGTGCTGGAGAGGAATACCGAGCTGAGCTTGTCGAAGCTGAGCTTGCCGTCCGGTTTCGGGTAGTCGATCTTCTTCGAGTCGGCGGCAAGCTTCAGGCAGGCGTAGTCCGGCTTGGTGTCGTGCAGGGTGAACGGCAGCTTGCCGCCGAACCAGTTCTGGTCGATGTAGTTGAACGCACCACCGATCAGCGGGCCGAACTTGTGCAGGGCCGGGCCGAAGTTGCGGCTGGCGAACAGCTCTTCATGCAGCCAGCTGGCCTTGAAGGCTTCGACGTAGGTGTTCAGGGCATCGCCGCCCTCGCTACCGGCGATCAGTGCGTCGGCCACGGCGTCGGCCGCGAGCATGCCGGACTTCATCGCCGTGTGGCTGCCCTTGATCTTGGAGAAGTTCAGGGTGCCCAGGTCGCAACCGATCAGCGCGCCGCCGTTGAAGACCATCTTCGGCAGCGAGTTCAGGCCGCCCTTGCAGATGGCGCGGGCACCGTAGCTGATGCGCTTGCCGCCTTCGAGGTACTGCTTCATCACCGGGTGGTGCTTGAGGCGCTGGAACTCGTCGAACGGCGACAGGTACGGGTTGGCGTAGGACAGGTCGACGATCAGGCCAACCACTACCTGGTTGTTTTCCAGATGGTAAAGGAACGAGCCGCCGGTGTTGTCGGGGCTCATCACGTCCAGCGGCCAGCCGGCGGTGTGCACCACCAGGCCTTGCTCGTGCTTGGACGGGTCGATTTCCCAGATTTCCTTGAGGCCGATGCCGTAGTGCTGGACGTCGGACTCGCTGTCGAGGTTGAAGCGCTTGATCAGCTGCTTGCCGATGTGGCCACGGCAGCCTTCGGCGAACAGGGTGTACTTGGCGCGCAGTTCCATGCCCGGGGTGTACAGGCCGTCCTTTGGGTTGCCTTCCCGGTCGACACCCAGGTCGCCGGTGATGATGCCGCGCACCACACCGTTTTCGTCGAACAGCGCTTCTTGCGCGGCAAAGCCTGGGTAGATTTCAACGCCGAGGTTTTCCGCCTGCTGGGCCAGCCAGCGGCACAGGTTGCCCAGGGAGATGATGTAGTTGCCGTGGTTGTGCATGGTCTTGGGCACGAACAGGTCGGGGACCTTGGTCGAGCTGCCAGCATCCTTGAGCACGTAGATATCGTCGCGCTTGACCTCGGTGTTGAGCGGCGCGCCGAGTTCTTTCCAGTCGGGGAACAGCTCGTTCAGGGCGCGCGGTTCGAACACGGCGCCGGAGAGGATGTGGGCGCCGACTTCAGAGCCTTTTTCGACCACGCAGACGCTGATCTCGCTACCGGCTTCGGCGGCCTTCTGCTTCAGGCGGCAGGCGGCGGACAGGCCCGCCGGGCCGGCGCCGACGATGACCACGTCGAATTCCATGTATTCGCGTTCCACTGGTTCTCTCCTACTCATCAAGGCTCGTGCTGTTGCTTGGTCTTATTGGGGGTGCTTGCGTGCAGCGGATCGTCACGGGAGCGAAACTGTAGCTACGCAAAGGATGGACTACACCGTTTTGTCTTGGCCGCGCATTATATCTACACCACTCGGCGGGTCCAATACAAACGTTTGTTTGAATTTGCCGCAGGCCAGTAAACTCACAGGAACGCGGCTGAAGGGTGACCGATTTGCCGTATTGACCGGATTGGGTGTTACGGTCAAGATACGAGCGGTTTTACGTTCGCCGTAGCCTGACCGTCGGGCGCAGGTGCACCCCTAAAAACCAGGCGTAGCGCAGGGTTTTCGGGCCAGACCCGATTTTGTAGTGGAGTCTACACGCCACGACAGAAAATGACTCGCGGGTTTTGCCGTTAAAGCTTCTGAACAGGACTGCTTGGTCACTGTGAAGATTGCGCTTCCCGGTACGTTTTTAGAGGTGCCCTTGTACCCACGCGCATCGCCGGGCCTGGCCCCAGGCGACTATCTATTCACCGGAGAGTAACGAGGAATCCATGAAGGTTCTTGTAGCTGTCAAACGAGTGGTCGACTACAACGTCAAGGTTCGCGTCAAGGCGGACAACTCCGGCGTCGACCTTGCAAACGTCAAGATGTCCATGAACCCCTTCTGCGAAATCGCCGTGGAAGAAGCCGTGCGCCTGAAAGAGAAAGGCGTTGCGAGCGAGATCGTGGTCGTCTCCGTCGGTCCGACCACTGCCCAGGAACAGCTGCGTACCGCACTGGCGCTGGGTGCTGATCGTGCCATCCTGGTCGAAGCTGCCGATGAACTGAACTCCCTGGCCGTGGCCAAGGCGCTCAAAGCCGTTGTCGACAAAGAGCAGCCGCAGCTGGTCATCCTCGGCAAACAGGCCATCGACAGTGACAACAACCAGACCGGCCAGATGCTGGCCGCGCTGACCGGCTACGCCCAAGGTACCTTCGCCTCCAAGGTGGAAGTGGCTGGCGACAAGCTGAACGTCACCCGTGAAATCGACGGCGGCCTGCAGACCGTTTCGCTGAACCTGCCGGCGATCGTCACCACCGACCTGCGCCTGAACGAGCCGCGCTACGCGTCGCTGCCGAACATCATGAAGGCCAAGAAGAAGCCGCTGGAGACCGTTACTCCAGACGCGCTGGGCGTATCGCTCGCCTCCACCAACAAGACCCTGAAAGTCGAAGCACCGGCTGCTCGCAGCGCGGGCATCAAGGTCAAGTCGGTGGCCGAACTGGTCGAGAAGCTGAAGAACGAAGCGAAGGTAATCTAAATGACTATCCTGGTTGTCGCTGAATACGAAAACGGTGCCGTTGCCCCGGCTACCCTGAACACTGTCGCTGCAGCCGCCAAGATCGGTGGTGATGTGCACGTGCTGGTCGCAGGCCAGAACGTTGGTGGCGTCGCCGAATCCGCTGCCAAGATCGCGGGTGTGGCCAAGGTGCTGGTGGCCGATAACGCCGCCTACGCCCACGTCCTGCCGGAAAACGTCGCGCCGCTGATCGTCGAGCTGGCTAGCGGTTACAGCCACGTGCTGGCCCCGGCCACCACCAACGGCAAGAACATCCTGCCGCGCGTTGCTGCGCTGCTGGACGTCGACCAGCTCTCCGAGATCATCTCGGTAGAATCGGCTGACACCTTCAAGCGCCCGATCTATGCCGGTAACGCCATTGCCACCGTGCAATCGAGCGCTGCGGTCAAGGTCATCACCGTGCGTACCACCGGTTTCGACGCCGTTGCCGCCGAGGGTGGTTCCGCTGCCGTTGAAGCGGTTGCTGCCGCGCACAACGCTGGTATCTCTGCCTTCGTTGGCGAAGAGCTGGCCAAGTCCGACCGCCCAGAGCTGACTGCTGCCAAGATCGTCGTTTCCGGCGGCCGTGGCATGGGCAACGGTGACAACTTCAAGCACCTGTACAGCCTGGCCGACAAGCTCGGCGCTGCCGTCGGTGCCTCGCGCGCCGCGGTCGACGCAGGCTTCGTGCCCAACGACATGCAGGTCGGCCAGACCGGCAAGATCGTTGCGCCACAGCTGTACATCGCCGTCGGTATCTCCGGCGCGATCCAGCACCTGGCCGGCATGAAAGACTCCAAGGTGATCGTTGCGATCAACAAGGACGAAGAAGCGCCGATCTTCCAGGTGGCTGACTACGGCCTGGTCGCTGACCTGTTCGAAGCGGTTCCGGAGCTGGAAAAGCTGGTCTGATCCGCCTGCTTCACTTATAAAGAAGCCCGGCCCTCGCACTGAGGGCCGGGCTTTTTTTGCCGGGCAAGGAGTGATGGATGGCGTTTCGCAAAGCGAGCAGGGTGCTGGCGTGCACGGTGGCAATGTTCTCGCCGCTGGTCATGGCGGCGGGCAAGTGCGAGCGCCTGGTGGCGACCGGTAGCCCGGATGCTCCCCCTTATTCATGGCAGGATCCGAAAGACCCCAAGCACCTGATCGGCGCCAATGTCGATTTGCTCAGGCAGGTGGCCGGCGAGCTCGGTGTGCAGGTGGAAGTGCTGAATGCCGGCCGACGCGACCAGGCGCTGGAGGAAGTGCGCAGCGGGCGCATCGACCTGCTGCTCGACACACCGATGCAAGTGGAGCAACTGACCGCGCTGGACTACATTCACCCACCCTTGCAGCTCAATGAGTACCTGGTATGGACGCGCCATGACGCGGAACTGGTGTTTGACGGCCCGGCGGACTTGGCCAAGTACCGTGGCAGCCTGTCGGAGCGTGCCCGCCTGACCCCGGCGTTCAGCGCCTTCGCCGAGGCGCAGCTCAAGCTGGAGCCGGCGCAGAACCTGACCCAGGCCTTCCAGAAGCTGGTGCTGGGTCAGGTCGATTACGTGCTGGCCGGGCGCTACTCGGGCATGGCCATCACACAGAGCCTGGGCATGAGCAGCCACCTGATCGCCCGCGGCCTGCCGGTGGATCGACCAGGCCTGTATCTGGCCGTCTCGCACAACTCAGCCTGCAATGATGCCTGGCTGCGTGGGCAACTCGCGAAAAAACTGACAGAATTGCCGATCTCCGGTGCGTCCGAAGCCGTGCTGCAGCGTAATGTCGAGCGCTGGAAAGCGCAGGTACACCTGCAGGCGGATGCCCCCAAACAGTAGGAAGAGTGCGTGAAGACCCAATCACTGATCCTTGCCGTGGCTGTGCTCGGCCTGGCCGGTTGCGCCAACGACCCGGCGCCCAATGAGCAGATGCGTATTTCCGAGCAGGCGCTGGAACAGGCCAGGGCGGTCGGTGCCACCGAGCAGGTCGAGGCGCTGAAGCTGGCCGAAGGCAAGTTCGCTCGGGCCAAGACCAACATGCTGACCGAGGACTACCGGGACGCCCGCATGCGTGCCGAGCAGGCCGAGCTGGATGCGCGCCTGGCCGAAGCGCAGGTGCTGAACCAGAAGAGTGACGAGCAGCTCGAACAGTTGCAGTCGCGGGTCAATCGCCTGCGCAAGCAACTGGAGGTGCAGCCATGATGCGCAGTAAACCGATGGCCGCATTGACCTTGCTGGCGCTGGTGGCGGGATTGCAGGGCTGTGCCAGCCAGCGCAGCTCGGCGGCACTGGACGATGCCACGGCGGCGTTCCAGAAAGTGAAGGACGATTCCAATGTGCTGCGCAGTGCGCCGCGTGACGTGATCCGTGCGGGTGAGTCGCTGGCCCGTGCCGATCGGCTGTCGAGCTACATCGGCACCGGCAGTGATGTACGCCACTATGCCTACCTCAGCCAGCGCTACAGCGAAATCGCCAGTGAGCACGCCAAGTTGGCGTTGAATCAGGAGCGCCTGGCCAAGCTCGAACTCGAGCGCCAACGCCTGCAGTTGGCTTTGCGTGAGGCGAAGCTTGCCAGCGTGCAGCAGCAGGGCAAGTGGGTCGAAACGCAGATTGCCGCAATGGCCTCGGAGCAGGCCGATCGTGGTCTGGTGATGACCCTGGGCGATGTGCTGTTCGACACCGGCCGTGCCGACTTGAGGAGCTCGGCCAGTCGCACGGTGCTCAAGCTGGTGCAGTTCCTCCAGCTCAACCCGCGCCGGGTGGTGCGTATCGAGGGTTATACCGACAGCACGGGAACGCCTGAGGACAACCTCAAGCTGTCGCGCGATCGTGCCCAGGCGGTGGCAGACATGCTGGTCGATCTCGGTATCGACGAAAAGCGCTTGCAGGTCGAGGGCTATGGTGACCAGTACCCGGTCGAGGCCAATGCCTCGGAGCGGGGCAGGGCACAAAACCGCCGGGTAGAAATCGTCTTTTCCGACGAAAAGGGCAAGCTCGCGCCGGCGCGCTGACTCCCCGGGCCTCATCGCCGGCAAGCCGGCTCCCACAGGTGCTGCGCAGATTCTGAACGCTGCGCCGTACCTGTGGGAGCCGGCTTGCCGGCGATAGGGGCCTGACAGGTGCCACGCAACTGTAATGTCGACTATTCTGCAATCTGTCCCAGTACACTTTGCAACTGTTACGGTATCCTCTGCCGACAGTGAGTCGCACAAGAACAATGAGCCGTCCGCCATGACCAACCTGCTGCTGTACCAGCGTATCGCCCAGCAACTGGCCGATGACATCCGCCGTGGTGTCTACCAGCCAGGCGAGCGCGTACCGTCCGTGCGCAAGATGAGCGCCCAGCTCAATGTCAGCCATGCCACGGTGTTGCAGGCCTATGCCAACCTTGAAGACCAGGGGCTGATCCGTGCCCGGCCGCAATCGGGTTACTACGTCCACCAGACCCCGGCACTGACCGCGCAGACGCCGGACATCGCCCGAGTAGAGCGCCCAGGCCTGGTCACCCGCGCCAGCATCATCCAGCAAGTGCTGACCGAGGCGCGCCGTGACGGTGTGTTCCCCTTCGGGGCTGCCGTGCCCCACGTCGACTACTTGCCGGTGCGCGCCCTGCATCAGCAGATTGCCAAGGTCACCCGGTTCCACAGCCCGCGTGCCTTCAGTTACATGTTCAGCCCTGGCTTCGAGCCGTTGCGGCGCCAGATCGCGATCCGCATGCGCGATGCCGGTGTACTGGTCGATCCGCGTGAAGTGATCGTGACCCATGGTTGCGTCGACGCGCTGCAGATGTCGCTGCGGGTGCTGACCCGTCCTGGGGATCTGATTGCCGCCGAGTCGCCGACCTATTATGGCTTGCTGCAGTTGGCGGACTTGCTTGGGCTGAAAGTCATCGAGATCCCCAGCGATCCCTCCACGGGTATCAGCCTCGAAGCCTTGCAGCTAGCGGCCAACCAGTGGTCGATCAAGGCGCTGGTGCTGACCGCGCGCCTGAGCAATCCGCTGGGTGGCACCATCCCTGAAGAGCGGCAGAAACAGCTTTTGCGCCTGGCCTCGGACTTCGACATCCAGATCGTCGAAGACGACATCTATGGCGAGCTGATGTTCGAGCAGGGCAAGACCAAAGCGCTCAAGGCATTCGATCGGCTCGATCGGGTCATCTATTGCTCGAGTTTCTCCAAGACCCTGTCGCCCGGTGTGCGGGTCGGCTGGATGGTGGCGGGACGCTACCAGGAAGAAATCCAGCGTCTGCAGACGTTCACCACCCATTCGGCCTGCAGCGTGACGCAGATGGGTGTGGCGGCCTACCTGGAAAACGGCGGTTACGACCGCCACCTGCGCTACATTCGCCAGGAATACCGCAAGAACCTCAGTGCCTACCAGTTGGCGGTGCAGCAGCACTTCCCCGAAGGCACGCAGATGACCCGGCCTACCGGTGGCTTCATCCTCTGGGTGAGCCTGCCGGGGCGGGTCAATACCCAGGAGCTGCACGTGCGCGCGCTGGAGCAGGGGATCAGCATTGCGCCGGGGCTGATCTTCAGCAATACCGAGCAGTTCAACCACTGCATTCGCCTCAATTGTGGAATTCCCTGGAACAAGGAAGCCGAACGGGCGGTGATCACCTTGGGCTTGTTGGCTCAGCAATTGTGCAGAGAGTCTGTAACCGCGTTTTAGTGAGGCTTGCCAGGCGCCTGCGGAACGGTGAGCATACGCACCTTTCCAGTCTGCCTGCCGATGTCGATGAACCTGTTGCGTAGTTTTGCCCTGATCGTTTGTCTTGCGCCGCTGTGCCTGCCGGCTGGTGTGGCCCAGGCTGCGCAACCTGCCGCTCAGGAGCAGGGCAAGACGGCCAAGTCTGCAGCCAAGCAACCGGCCAAGCCCGTCAAGCGCAAGGCCAAGCCTGCGCACAAACCGGTCAGTCAGGAGGTGCGCCAGCCGCTACCCAAGGCCAAGCTGGATCTGAGCTTGCCTGTCGACATGGTGAAGGAGCTGGAGCCCAATGTTGGTAGCTCCACGACACGACGCAAACCTTTGCTGCCGCCCATGTTCACCGAAAAGCCGGAAACGGACGACAGCCCGTTTCAGCTCAATGGTCGCCTGATCAACAACGAGATGCAGCTGCAGTTGCGTAACGACAGCCGCCGCGAAGTGGAAGGCGCAGCCATCGAATTCGAGTTCCGCCAATAGCCCGGGCGAACTGACTGTCGAGTCATGGCAGATTTCATCGGGCCAGCAATTTCAAACGCATGTTTGAGCGGTTACTATCCAGGGACGTTCGTCCCGTTTTGTTCCAGGGAGTCCTGTTTCCATGAAGTGTCGTGAGGGTTGCGGTGCCTGCTGCATCGCCCCATCCATCAGCTCGGCGATGCCGCGCATGCCTGAGGGCAAGCCGGCCGGTGAGCGCTGCCTGCACCTGACCGTCGACAACCTTTGCGACCTGTTCGGCAAGCCCGAGCGGCCGGCGGTGTGTGGGGGGTTCCAGGCGGATGTCGAGGTGTGTGGCAGTGATCGGGAAGAGGCGATCAGGATTCTCGGTTGGTGGGAGCAGATGACGGCGGCGTGACAAGGCTGGATCTTCGACAACAAGGATAAATATGATGAGATCGTTCAAGCGTATTGCACTGCTGTGTGGCGTGGGTGTTCTGCTGTCGCCGATGGCCTGGGCTGAAAACTGGCAAGTGGCCAAGGAAGAGGAGGGGATCAAGATCTCCCTCAGCGAAGTGCCGGGCTCCAAGTACAAGGCCTACCGTGGCGTGACCCTGATCAAGGCGCCCTTGGCCAAGGTCCAGGCGCTGCAGGAAGATGTGGCTGGGGCATGCGCCTGGGTGCATGAGTGCAAATCGCAGAAGCTGCTCAAGCACGAGGGTGACCAGAGCTGGACCTACACCCAGTTCAATACGCCGTGGCCGGTGACGCCACGGGACTCGGTACTGCATATCACCACGGTCAAGGATGCTGATGGCAGCCTGACGCGAAACTTGAAGGAAGAGCCGACCTACATCCCGGAAGAGAAGGGCTTTGTACGGGTGGCGAAAGTCGAAGGCTTCTGGAAGTTGGTGCCCAAGGGGGACAGTACGGAAGTGACCTATCAGGTGCACACCGAGCCGGGTGGTAGTGTGCCGGCGATGGTGGCCAACAAGTTCGTGGTGGATGCGCCGTTCAATACCCTGAAAGGGTTGCGCGAGCGGGCTGAAAAGAACTGAGGTCGGTTTGTTGTCTGTCCTGGCCCTATCGCCGGCAAGCCGGCTCCCACAGAAACTCCACACAACTCAAGATCAGTGGCGCCCCTGTGGGAGCCGGCTTGCCGGCGATAGGGCCGGTACAGGCACACCGCAATAAAAAAGGCTGCCCGAGGGCAGCCTTTTTGCGTTCGGCTCGGTGAGCTTACTTGCGGTCCTTCAGGTCGACGATGTCGCGCTGCAGCTCGCCGGTGTACAGCTGGCGCGGACGGCCAATCTTGTACGGGCTGGAGAGCATTTCTTTCCAGTGCGAGATCCAGCCCACGGTACGTGCCAGGGCGAAGATCACGGTGAACATGCTGGTCGGAATACCGATCGCCTTCAGGATGATGCCGGAGTAGAAGTCGACGTTCGGGTACAGCGAGCGCTCGATGAAGTAAGGATCGGTCAGGGCGATCTCTTCCAGGCGCATGGCCAGTTCCAGCTGCGGGTCGTTCTTGATGCCCAACTCGCCCAGGACTTCGTCGCAGGTCTTCTTCATCACGGTGGCGCGCGGGTCGCGGTTCTTGTAGACGCGGTGACCGAAGCCCATGAGCTTGAACGGGTCGTTCTTGTCCTTGGCCTTGGCGATGTACTTGTCGATGTTCGAGACATCGCCAATTTCATCGAGCATGGTCAATACGGCTTCGTTCGCACCGCCGTGGGCAGGGCCCCACAGAGCAGCGATACCGGCGGCGATACAGGCGAACGGGTTGGCGCCCGAAGAGCCGGCCAGGCGCACGGTGGAAGTGGAGGCGTTCTGCTCATGGTCGGCATGGAGGATGAAGATCTTGTCCATTGCCTTGGCCAGCACCGGGCTGATCGGTTTGATCTCGCACGGGGTGTTGAACATCATGTGCAGGAAGTTTTCCGCGTACGACAGGTCGTTGCGCGGGTACATCATCGGCTGGCCCATGGAGTACTTGTAAACCATCGCGGCCAGGGTCGGCATCTTGGCGACCAGGCGCACCGCGGAGATTTCGCGGTGTTGCGGGTTATTGATGTCCAGGGAGTCGTGGTAGAACGCCGACAGGGCGCCGACCACACCGCACATCACCGCCATCGGGTGAGCGTCGCGGCGGAAACCGTTGAAGAACGACTTCAGCTGCTCGTGAACCATGGTGTGGTTCTTCACGGTGCTGACGAACTGAGCCTTCTGCTCGGCATTCGGCAGTTCGCCGTTGAGCAGCAGGTAGCAGGTTTCCAGGTAGTCCGATTGCTCGGCGAGCTGTTCGATCGGGTAGCCGCGGTGCAGCAGCACGCCCTTGTCGCCGTCAATGTAGGTGATCTTCGACTCGCACGAGGCAGTCGCCATGAAACCTGGGTCGAAGGTGAAGTGACCAGTGGCCCCCAACCCGCGGACGTCGATTACATCAGGACCAACGGTGCCGGTTAAAATGGGCAGCTCGACGGGGGCAGCGCCCTCGATGACCAACTGCGCTTTTTTGTCAGCCATGTGGCCTCCTATTAATGCTTGAAATCATCAGACAGACCCCCCACGCAGGGCCCGCACCACTATAGAGAAGTAAATTCGAATGTCAATTTGCCTAAAGGCTGCTTGAAAGCGGCCTGCAGGCCTGATTTTTCGCGAAATTCTCGCCCATTTACGCCTTTTGCTCGCTAAAGGCAATGCGCTATTTGGGCTACCCCCTCACGTTGTCATAAGCAGCCTAACTGTCTATACTCGGCACCCGACCGCCAGGGGCTTGCAAGCCCGAACTGCTGGGGGTCGCCGTTCCCTGGGTGGTGGGTACCTGACCAGTACACTTACCAACAACTTTGCCCTGATTCGCTAGGGGCTCTTCAGTGTGAAAAAAGCCGTGAAAAGCCAACGACCTGTAAACCTAGACCTAAGGACCATCAAGCTCCCTGTCACTGCGTACACGTCCATCCTGCACCGTATCTCCGGCGTCATCCTGTTCATCGGCCTTGCCATCATGCTTTACGCATTGGGCAAGTCGCTGGGTTCCGAGGAAGGCTTCGGCGAGGTGAAGGCGTGTCTGACCAGCCCGCTGGCCAAGTTCGTGACCTGGGGCCTGCTATCCGCCCTGCTTTATCACCTCGTGGCAGGTGTACGCCACCTGATCATGGACATGGGCATCGGTGAGACGCTGGAAGGCGGCAAGCTGGGCTCGAAAATCGTGATCGTCATCTCCGTGGTGCTGATCGTTCTGGTGGGAGTTTGGGTATGGTAACCAATGTCACGAACCTGTCGCGTTCGGGCCTCTATGACTGGATGGCGCAGCGCGTCTCGGCGGTCGTTCTCGCGGCTTACTTCATCTTCCTGATCGGCTACGTGGTCGCCCACCCAGGCATCGACTACACCCAGTGGCACGGTCTGTTCTCCAACAACGCGATGCGGATCTTCAGTCTGCTGGCCCTCGTTGCCCTGGGCGCTCACGCCTGGGTCGGCATGTGGACCATCGCCACCGACTACCTGACGCCGATGTCGTTCGGCAAGTCGGCGACTGCGATTCGTTTCCTGTTCCAGGCGGTATGCGGCGTTGCGATGTTCGCTTACTTCGTCTGGGGTGTGCAGATTCTCTGGGGTATCTGATCCATGGCTAGCATTCCAACCATTTCTTTCGACGCCATCATCATTGGTGGCGGCGGCGCCGGCATGCGCGCAGCGCTGCAGCTGGCCCAGGGCGGCCACAAGACCGCTGTGGTCACCAAGGTCTTCCCGACCCGTTCGCACACTGTTTCCGCCCAGGGCGGCATCACCTGCGCCATCGCTTCGGCCGACCCGAACGATGACTGGCGCTGGCACATGTACGATACCGTCAAAGGTTCCGACTACATCGGTGACCAGGACGCTATCGAATACATGTGTCAGGAAGGCCCGGCTGCGGTCTTCGAGCTGGACCACATGGGCCTGCCGTTCTCGCGTACCGAAACCGGCCGTATCTACCAGCGTCCGTTCGGCGGTCAGTCCAAGGACTTCGGCAAGGGTGGCCAGGCTGCCCGTACGTGCGCCGCTTCCGACCGTACCGGTCACGCGCTGCTGCACACCCTTTATCAGGGCAACCTGAAAGCCGGCACCACCTTCCTTAATGAGTACTACGCTGTCGACCTGGTGAAGAACCAGGAAGGCGCTTTCGTCGGTGTGATCGCGATCTGCATCGAAACCGGCGAAACCATGTACATCAAGTCCAAGGCCACCGTTCTGGCCACTGGCGGTGCGGGCCGTATCTACGCCTCGACCACCAACGCCCTGATCAACACCGGTGACGGTATCGGCATGGCCCTGCGTGCAGGCGTACCGGTGCAGGACATCGAGATGTGGCAGTTCCACCCGACCGGCATCGCCGGCGCCGGTGTACTGGTCACCGAAGGTTGCCGCGGTGAAGGTGGCTACCTGATCAACGCCCACGGCGAGCGCTTCATGGAGCGTTACGCGCCGAACGCGAAAGACCTGGCCGGCCGCGACGTTGTCGCCCGTTCCATGGTCAAGGAAATCATCGCCGGCAACGGCGTGGGCCCGAACAAGGACCACGTACTGCTGAAGCTGGACCACCTGGGCGAGGAAGTGCTGCACAGCCGCCTGCCAGGCATCTGCGAACTGTCCAAGACCTTCGCTCACGTCGATCCAGTCGTCGCGCCGGTCCCGGTCGTTCCAACCTGCCACTACATGATGGGTGGTGTTGCCACCAACATTCATGGCCAGGCCATCACCATGGACGACGAAGGCAAGGATCACATCATCCCTGGCCTGTTCGCCGTAGGTGAAGTGGCGTGCGTATCGGTTCACGGTGCCAACCGCCTGGGCGGCAACTCGCTGCTCGACCTGGTGGTGTTCGGCCGTGCTGCCGGCCTGCACCTGGAGAAGGCGCTGAGCGACGGCATCGAGCATCTCGACGCCAGCGACACCGACATCGATGTTGCCCTGAGCCGCCTGAACAAGCTCAACGAGCGCTCCACTGGCGAAGACGTTGCCAGCCTCAAGCGCGAACTGCAGAGCTGCATGCAGAACTACTTCGGTGTATTCCGTACCGGCGAATACATGCTCAAGGGTATCGAGCAGCTGGCTGGCCTGCGCGAGCGTATCGCCAACGTCAAGATCAACGACAAGTCCCAGGCCTTCAACACCGCGCGTATCGAAGCGCTGGAGCTGCAGAACCTGCTGGAAGTTGCCGAAGCTACCGCCATTGCGGCCGAAGCCCGTAAAGAGTCCCGCGGCGCTCACGCCCGTGAAGACTTCGAAGACCGTGACGACGAGAACTGGCTGTGCCACACCCTGTACTACCCGGGTGTCAAGCGCGTTGCCAAGCGTGGCGTCAACTTTGCGCCGAAGACCGTGCCGGCCTTCGAGCCAAAAATCCGGACTTACTAAGGGTGGCTGCTATGTTGAAAGTCGAAGTTTATCGTTACAACCCCGACACCGACTCGGCGCCCAAGATGGAGTCGTTCGACGTCGATACCGGCGGCAAGGACCTGATGGTTCTGGATGTGTTGGCGCTGATCAAGGAAAAGGACGAGGGTTTCTCGTACCGTCGCTCCTGCCGTGAAGGCGTTTGCGGTTCCGATGGCATGAACATGAACGGCAAGAACGGCCTGGCCTGCATCACCCCGCTGTCGGGTGTGGTCAAGGGCAACAAGCTGGTTCTGCGTCCGCTGCCAGGTCTGCCGGTCATTCGTGACCTGGTGGTCGACATGAGCATCTTCTACAAGCAGTACGAGAAGGTGAAGCCATTCCTGCAGAACGACACGCCGGCTCCGGCCATCGAGCGTCTGCAGTCGCCAGAAGAGCGCGACAAGCTGGACGGTCTGTACGAGTGCATCCTGTGCGCTTGCTGCTCGACTTCCTGCCCATCGTTCTGGTGGAACCCAGACAAGTTCCTGGGCCCCGCTGCCCTGCTGCAGGCCTATCGCTTCCTGGCCGACAGCCGTGACACCAAGACCCAGGAGCGCCTGGCGTCCCTGGATGACCCGTTCAGCGTATTCCGCTGCCGCGGGATCATGAACTGCGTGAACGTTTGCCCCAAGGGTCTGAACCCGACCAAGGCAATCGGCCACGTACGTAACATGCTGCTGCAAAGCGGCACCTGATTCAAAGCGTTGTAACTGCAGTAAGCCGAGGTGCGGGTGGTGAGCCCGCACTGAGGTAAAACCTGGGCAAGGGCCCACAAAGCCCGCGCTCGATACCTATGAAGATATGAGACCAGCAGGGGCTTTCCGGGCTGGTACCCGGAAAATCAGCAGGATCCAAGTGGCGTGGTTCAGTCGCTGTGTTCGGACTTTTCCAGGTTTGCTGTGGCTCTCGCCGATCAGTCCCCTAACCGAGGGTGACCAAGCATGCAAGAAAGCGTGATGCAGCGCATGTGGGAAAGCGCCCACCTTTCAGGTGGTAACGCTGCATATGTGGAAGAGCTCTACGAGCTCTACCTGCACGACCCTAACGCTGTGCCAGAAGAGTGGCGCACTTACTTCCAGAAGTTGCCCGCCGACGGCAGCACCGCTACCGATGTATCGCACTCGACAATCCGCGACCATTTCGTACTGCTGGCAAAGAACCAGCGCCGCGCCCAACCGGTATCCGCCGGGAGCGTGAGCAGTGAACACGAGAAGAAGCAGGTTGAAGTGCTGCGACTGATCCAGGCCTATCGTATGCGCGGCCATCAGGCTGCCAAGCTCGACCCGTTGGGGTTGTGGCAGCGCCCTGCGCCCGTAGACCTGTCGATCAATCACTACGGCTTGACCAATGCCGATCTTGATACGACCTTCCGTGCCGGCGACCTGTTCATCGGCAAAGAGGAAGCGAGCCTACGCGACATCTTCGAGGCACTCCAGAAGACATATTGTCGCACCATTGGCGCCGAATTCACCCACATCACCGATTCCGAGCAGCGCAGCTGGTTCCAGCAACGCCTGGAAAGCGTGCGCGGCCGTCCGGAGTTTTCCGCCGACGTGCAGGCTCACCTGCTCGAACGCGTGACCGCCGGTGAAGGCCTTGAGAAGTACCTGGGCACCAAGTACCCAGGCACCAAGCGCTTCGGCCTGGAGGGTGGCGAAAGCCTGATCCCGATGCTGGACGAAATGATCCAGCGCTCCGGCTCGTATGGCACCAAGGAAGTTGTCATCGGCATGGCCCACCGCGGCCGTCTGAACGTGCTGGTGAACACCTTCGGCAAGAACCCGCGCGAGCTGTTCGACGAGTTCGAAGGCAAGAAGATGAACGAGCTGGGCTCCGGTGACGTGAAGTATCACCAGGGCTTCTCCTCCAACGTCATGACCCCCGGTGGCGAAGTTCACCTGGCCATGGCGTTCAACCCGTCCCACCTGGAAATTGTCTCGCCAGTGGTGGAAGGTTCGGTGCGCGCCCGTCAGGACCGTCGCAACGATACCGTGGGTGACAAGGTGCTGCCGATCTCGATCCACGGTGACGCTGCGTTCGCCGGCCAGGGCGTGGTCATGGAAACCTTCCAGATGTCGCAGACCCGCGGTTTCAAGACCGGCGGTACTGTGCACATCGTGATCAACAACCAGGTTGGTTTCACCATCAGCAACCCGCTGGACTCGCGTTCCACCGAGTATGCTACCGACGTCGCCAAGATGATCCAGGCGCCGATCCTGCACGTGAACGGCGACGATCCGGAAGCGGTGATGTTCGTGACCCAACTGGCCATCGATTACCGCATGCAGTTCAAGCGTGACGTGGTCATCGACCTGGTCTGCTACCGCCGTCGCGGTCACAACGAGGCCGACGAGCCGAACGGTACTCAGCCTCTGATGTACCAGCAGATCAGCAAGCAGCGCACCACCCGCGAGCTGTACGCCGAGTCGCTGATCCAGGCCGGTCGCATCGACGCCGAGCGCGCCCAGGCCAAGATCGACGAGTACCGCAACGCGCTGGACAACGGTCTGCACGTGGTCAAGAGCCTGGTCAAGGAGCCGAACCGCGAGCTGTTCGTCGACTGGCGTCCGTACCTGGGCCATGCCTGGACCGCGCGTCACGACACCCGCTTCGACCTCAAGACCCTGCAGGAACTGTCGGCCAAGCTGCTGGAACTGCCGGAAGGCTTCGTCGTCCAGCGTCAGGTGTCGAAGATCTACGAAGACCGTCAGAAGATGCAGGCCGGTGGCTTGCCGATCAACTGGGGTTATGCAGAGACCATGGCCTACGCCACGCTGCAGTTCGAAGGTCACCCGATCCGCATGACCGGCCAGGACATCGGCCGTGGCACCTTCTCGCACCGCCATGCGGTGTTGCACAACCAGAAGGACGCCAGCACCTACGTACCGCTGCAGAACCTGTTCCCGGGCCAGCCGCGCTTCGACCTGTACGACTCCTTCCTCTCGGAAGAAGCAGTACTGGCCTTCGAATACGGCTACTCGACCACCACGCCGAACGCGCTGGTGATCTGGGAAGCCCAGTTCGGCGACTTCGCCAACGGTGCGCAAGTGGTGATCGACCAGTTCATCACCAGCGGTGAGCACAAGTGGGGCCGCCTGTGCGGTCTGACCATGCTGCTGCCACACGGCTACGAAGGGCAGGGGCCGGAGCACTCCTCCGCGCGTCTGGAGCGTTACCTGCAGCTGTGCGCCGAGCACAACATCCAGGTCTGCGTACCGACTACCCCGGCACAGATCTACCATCTGCTGCGTCGTCAGGTCATCCGCCCGCTGCGCAAGCCGCTGGTTGTCCTGACGCCGAAGTCGCTGCTGCGCCACAAGCTGGCCATCTCGACCCTGGAAGACCTGGCAGAAGGTTCGTTCCAGACCGTGATCCCGGAAGTCGATGCAATCGACCCGGCCAAGGTCGAGCGTCTGGTGCTGTGCAGCGGCAAGGTCTACTACGACCTGCTGGAAAAACGCCGTGCCGAAGGCCGCGAAGACATCGCGATCCTGCGTATCGAGCAGCTGTATCCGTTCCCAGAGGACGACCTGGTCGAAATCCTGGCGCAGTACAGCAACCTCAAGCATGCAGTCTGGTGTCAGGAAGAGCCGATGAACCAGGGCGCCTGGTACAGCAGTCAGCACCATATGCGCCGTATCCTGGGCCGCCACAACAAGGCACTGGTCCTGGAATACGCCGGTCGCGACGCTTCTGCCGCGCCAGCTTGTGGTTACGCATCGAAGCACGCCGAACAGCAGGAAAAACTGCTGCAAGACGCCTTCACTGTCTAACGCCTTCGCGCACCTGAAACCGAATTTAAGGAAACACTGATAATGGCTATCGAGATCAAAGCCCCAACCTTCCCGGAATCGGTCGCCGACGGCACCGTTGCCACCTGGTACAAAAAGCCGGGCGAAGCCATCAAGCGTGACGAGCTGATCGTCGACATCGAGACCGACAAGGTCGTCCTGGAAGTGCTGGCTACCGCCGATGGCGTGCTGGGCGACATCGTCAAGGGCGAGGGCGAAACCGTCCTGTCCGACGAAGTGCTGGGTTCGATCGTTGAAGGCGGCGCTGCTGCCGCTCCAGCCGCTGCCCCGGCCGCGGCTGCTCCGGCTGCCGCTGCTGCCGACGCTGGCGAAGACGACCCGGTCGCCGCTCCAGCCGCACGCAAGCTGGCTGAAGAGAACGGCATCGACCTGGCCACCGTGGCCGGTACCGGCAAAGGCGGTCGCGTGACCAAGGAAGACGTGGTTGCTGCAGTTGCCAACAAGAAATCGGCACCTGCCGCGGCGCCTGCTGCCAAGCCTGCCGCTGCCGCCGCTGCCCCGGTTGTGACCGCCGCTGGCGACCGCACCGAGAAGCGCGTGCCGATGACCCGTCTGCGTGCCAAGATCGCCGAGCGTCTGGTCGAAGCCCAGTCCAACATGGCGATGCTGACCACCTTCAACGAAGTCGACATGACCGAAGTCATGGCCCTGCGTTCGAAGTACAAGGACCTGTTCGAGAAGACCCACAACGGCGTGCGCCTGGGCTTCATGTCGTTCTTCGTCAAGGCCGCCACCGAAGCGCTGAAGCGCTTCCCGGCAGTCAACGCCTCGATCGACGGCAACGACATCGTCTACCACGGCTTCGCCGACGTCGGCGTTGCCGTCTCCAGCGACCGTGGCCTGGTGGTACCGGTTCTGCGTAACGCCGAGTCGATGAGCCTGGCTGAAATCGAGAACGGCATTGCCACCTTCGGCAAGAAGGCCCGTGACGGCAAGCTGTCGATCGAAGAAATGACCGGCGGCACCTTCACCATCACCAACGGTGGTACCTTCGGTTCGATGATGTCGACTCCGATCGTCAACCCGCCGCAGGCTGCCATTCTTGGCATGCACAACATCATCCAGCGTCCGATGGCCATCAATGGCCAAGTGGTAATCCGCCCGATGATGTACCTGGCGCTGTCGTACGATCACCGCCTGATCGACGGCAAGGAAGCGGTAACCTTCCTGGTCACCATCAAGAACCTGCTGGAAGATCCGTCTCGCCTGCTGCTGGACATCTAACCCTCTGGCTGCGTACCGTTCGGCCCCTGCCTTCGAAAGAAGCGGGGCCGCGCGGTTCGCGGCTTGTAGCTTGTAGCTGATAAGGAATCTTTTATGACCCAGAAATTCGACGTAGTGGTGATTGGTGCAGGTCCTGGCGGCTATGTAGCTGCCATCAAGGCTGCCCAACTTGGTCTGAAGACTGCCTGTATCGAGAAGTACACCGACGCCGAGGGCAAGCTGGCCCTGGGTGGCACCTGCCTGAACGTAGGCTGCATCCCGTCCAAGGCGCTGCTGGACAGCTCCTGGAAGTACAAGGAAGCCAAAGAGAGCTTCAACGTCCACGGTATCTCCACTGGTGAAGTGAAGATGGACGTCGCCGCGATGGTTGGCCGCAAGGCTGGCATCGTCAAGAACCTGACCGGTGGCGTTGCCACGCTGTTCAAGGCCAACGGCGTCACTTCGATCCAGGGCCACGGCAAACTGCTGGCCGGCAAGAAAGTCGAAGTCACCAAGGCTGACGGCACCACCGAAGTCATCGAAGCCGAGAACGTGATCCTGGCCTCCGGTTCGCGTCCGATCGACATTCCGCCGGCTCCGGTCGACCAGAACGTCATCGTCGACTCCACCGGCGCCCTGGAATTCCAGACCGTGCCACAACGCCTGGGCGTGATCGGCGCTGGCGTCATCGGCCTGGAGCTGGGTTCGGTATGGTCGCGCCTGGGTGCCCAGGTCACCGTCCTGGAAGCCCTGGACACCTTCCTGATGGCTGCCGACACCGCCGTGTCGAAAGAAGCCCAGAAGACCCTGACCAAGCAAGGCCTGGACATCAAGCTGGGCGCTCGCGTCACCGGCTCGAAAGTCAACGGCAACGAAGTCGAAGTGACCTACACCGACGCCAACGGCGAGCAGAAGATCACCTTCGACAAGCTGATCGTCGCGGTCGGCCGTCGCCCGGTGACCACTGACCTGCTGGCCGCCGACAGCGGCGTGACCATCGACGAGCGTGGCTACATCTTCGTCGACGATCACTGCGCTACCAGCGTTCCGGGCGTCTACGCCATCGGTGACGTGGTGCGTGGCATGATGCTGGCGCACAAGGCCTCGGAAGAGGGCATCATGGTCGTCGAGCGCATCAAGGGCCACAAAGCCCAGATGAACTACGACCTGATCCCATCGGTTATCTACACCCACCCGGAAATCGCGTGGGTCGGCAAGACCGAACAAGCCTTGAAGGCCGAGGGTGTTGAGGTTAACGTAGGCACCTTCCCGTTCGCGGCCAGCGGCCGTGCGATGGCAGCCAACGACACCGGTGGTTTCGTTAAGGTCATCGCCGATGCCAAGACCGACCGCGTACTGGGTGTGCACGTGATTGGCCCATCGGCTGCCGAACTGGTACAGCAGGGCGCAATCGCAATGGAATTCGGCACCAGTGCCGAGGATCTGGGCATGATGGTCTTCAGCCATCCAACCCTGTCCGAAGCGTTGCATGAAGCAGCGCTGGCAGTGAATGGCGGCGCCATTCACGTGGCCAACCGTAAGAAGCGTTAATTATAAGAAACCACGGCGGGCTGCCCGTCGTGAGTCTTGCGTGCATGACTCACCGCGGAACGTCCGCCGGACCGAATCACACGGGAAAACCCGGGGTTAACAACGGTCACAGGTGGTGCGGCGCCAGCAATGGCGCAGCGCCGAAGCGCAGTACCTAACGAAGACGGTAAAAAGCATGAATCTTCACGAGTATCAGGGTAAGCAGCTGTTCGCTGAATACGGCCTGCCAGTTTCCAAGGGTTTCGCAGTCGACACCCCTGAAGCTGCAGCAGAAGCCTGCGACAAGATCGGCGGTTCCGAGTGGGTTGTAAAAGCCCAGGTTCACGCAGGTGGTCGCGGTAAAGCGGGCGGCGTCAAGCTGGTTCGCAGCAAGGAAGACGCCAAGGCGTTCGCTGCGCAATGGTTGGGCAAGCGCCTGGTAACCTACCAGACCGACGCCAACGGTCAGCCAGTGACCAAGATCCTGGTCGAATCCTGCACTGACATCGCCAAAGAGCTGTACCTGGGCGCTGTAGTCGATCGCTCGAGCCGCCGCATCGTGTTCATGGCGTCCACCGAAGGTGGCGTGGACATCGAGAAAGTCGCTCACGAAACTCCTGAGAAGATCATCAAGGCTACTATCGATCCGCTGGTCGGCGCTCAGCCGTTCCAGGGTCGTGAACTGGCATTCCAGCTGGGTCTGGAAGGCAAGCAAGTTGCACAGTTCGCCAAGATTTTCGTAGGCCTGGCCAAGCTCTTCAAAGAGCACGACCTGGCCCTGCTGGAAGTAAACCCGCTGGTCATCAAGGCCGACGGCGACCTGCACTGCCTGGATGCGAAGATCAACATCGACGCAAACGCCATGTACCGTCAGCCCAAGCTGAAAACCTTCCACGACCCGTCGCAGGACGATCCTCGTGAAGCCCACGCTGCCAGCTTCGAGCTGAACTACGTGGCCCTGGAAGGCAACATCGGCTGCATGGTCAACGGTGCCGGCCTGGCCATGGGTACCATGGACATCGTCAACCTGCACGGCGGCAAGCCGGCCAACTTCCTCGACGTTGGCGGCGGTGCCACCAAAGAGCGCGTTACCGAAGCGTTCAAGATCATTCTGTCCGACAGCAATGTCGCGGCCGTTCTGGTCAACATCTTCGGCGGCATCGTTCGCTGCGACATGATTGCCGAAGGCATCATCGGTGCAGTGAAAGAAGTCGGCGTCAAGGTTCCGGTCGTCGTTCGCCTTGAAGGCAACAACGCCGAACTGGGCGCTAAAGTACTGGCAGAAAGCGGTTTGAACATCATTGCGGCAACCAGCCTGACCGACGCTGCTCAACAAGTTGTCAAAGCTGCGGAGGGCAAGTAATGAGCGTCCTGATCAATAAAGACACCAAAGTCATCTGCCAGGGTTTCACCGGCTCGCAGGGTACTTTCCACTCCGAACAAGCCATCGCCTACGGCACCAAGATGGTCGGCGGCGTAACCCCAGGCAAGGGTGGCACCACCCACCTGGGCCTGCCGGTGTTCAACACCGTCAAGGAAGCCGTGGAAGCTACCGGCGCTGATGCTTCGGTCATCTACGTTCCGGCTCCGTTCTGCAAGGACTCGATCCTGGAAGCGGCCTTCGGCGGCATCAAGCTGATCGTCTGCATCACCGAAGGCATTCCGACCCTGGACATGCTGGACGCCAAGGTCAAGTGCGACGAGCTGGGCGTGACCCTGATCGGCCCTAACTGCCCAGGCGTGATCACGCCGGGCGAGTGCAAGATCGGCATCATGCCAGGTCACATCCACCTGCCAGGCAAGGTCGGTATCGTTTCGCGTTCCGGCACCCTGACCTATGAAGCCGTGAAGCAGACCACCGACGCCGGCTTCGGCCAGTCGACCTGCGTCGGCATCGGCGGTGACCCGATCCCGGGTTCCAACTTCATCGACATCCTGAAGCTGTTCCAGGAAGACCCGAAGACCGAAGCGATCGTCATGATCGGTGAGATCGGCGGTTCGGCTGAAGAAGAAGCCGCTGCCTACATCAAGGCCAACGTGACCAAGCCGGTCGTTTCCTACATCGCTGGTGTTACCGCACCTGCGGGCAAGCGCATGGGCCACGCTGGCGCCATCATTTCCGGCGGCAAGGGCACTGCGGACGAGAAGTTCGCCGCCCTGCAGGACGCGGGTGTGAAGACCGTGCGTTCCCTGGCTGACATCGGCAAGGCCCTGGCCGAGCTGACTGGCTGGGAAGTCAAGAAGTAAGTAACACGCAGTACCCCCACGCGCACAGAGGCCACCTTCGGGTGGCCTTTGTCGTTTCTGGGATTTGTATTGCCTGCACTGGCCTTATCGCCGGCAAGCCGGCTCCCACAGGATCTGCGGTACTTCCTGTGGGAGCCGGCTTGCCGGCGATAGGGCCGGTGCAGACAACAATGATTTTTCGATAGGTTTGATAGGTTTTTTCACACAGACGAATTTCCCATGTCTGGGATAATTCCTACTGTCATCGGTCACGCAGACGACAAACATGTACGCACATCGGACAAGCAGCACCGTTGCAGTGCGTTTACCCGGTAAAACGGTTAATCTACGCGTTCACTCTGTGCCCGTACCCCAAAAGGGAACGACACGCTAAACGGGTCTGGCCTACCAAGCCGGGCAGCATTTCCCTCATCCATGGGGAAATCCCTTCTCGAATCCCGATTTCAGCAGTGTGGTACTACCCTAAATGAAAGTTTTAAAAGGCCAGGATATCCTGGCACTTGGCTTTATGACGTTTGCGCTTTTCGTGGGCGCCGGCAATATCATCTTCCCGCCTATCGTTGGCCTGCAATCCGGTCCGCACGTCTGGATGGCAGCCCTGGGCTTCCTGGTAACCGCGGTAGGCCTACCGGTCATCACCGTGGTCGCGCTGGCCAAGGTCGGTGGCGGTATGGATGCCCTGAGCAGCCCTATCGGCAAGTTCTTCGGTGGCCTGTTGGCGGCCGTGTGCTACCTGTCGGTCGGCCCGCTGTTCGCTACCCCGCGGACCGCGACCGTGTCGTTCGAAGTCGGTGTGGCACCGCTGACTGGCGAAAGCCCGCTGGCGCTGTTCATCTACAGCCTGGTGTACTTCCTCGTGGTGCTGGCAGTGTCCATGTATCCGGGCAAGTTGCTCGATACCGTGGGTCGCTTCCTCGCGCCGTTGAAGATCATCGCCTTGGCCGTTCTCGGCATTGCAGCTTTCGCGCTGCCAGCAGGGACCATTGGTGAAGCGCAGCCGGCCTATGCCGCCGCCGCATTCTCCAAGGGCTTCTCCGATGGCTACCTGACCATGGATACACTGGGCGCCCTGGTCTTCGGTATCGTCATCGTCAACGCCATCCGCTCGCGCGGTGTCGAGTCGCCGAAGCTGATCACCCGCTATGCCATCATCGCTGGCCTGATCGCCGGTGTCGGCCTTGCGCTGGTGTACGTCAGCCTGTTCCGTCTTGGGGCCAGCAGCCACGAGATCGCCGCGGATGCCACCAACGGTGCGGCGGTATTGCATGCCTATGTGCAGCACACCTTCGGTTCGCTGGGCAGCGGTTTCCTGGCGGTGCTGATCGCCTTGGCCTGCCTGGTGACCGCTGTTGGCCTGACCTGCGCCTGCGCCGAGTACTTCAGCCAGATCCTGCCCCTGTCGTACCGTGCACTGGTGGTGATCCTGGCGGGCTTCTCGCTGGTGATCTCCAACCTGGGTCTGACCAAACTGATCATGTTCTCGATTCCGGTGCTGACCGCCATCTACCCGCCTTGCATCGTGGTGGTGGGGCTGAGCTTCGTGAAGGAGCTGTGGCATTCGCCGACCCGAATCCTGGCACCGGTAATGGCGGTGTCGCTGCTGTTCGGCGTGATCGACGCGATCAAGGGCAGCACCATTGCCCACATGCTGCCAGACTTCATGGCGCACCTGCCGCTGAGCGACCAGGGCCTGGCCTGGCTGGTGCCTTCGGTGGTGACGCTGGCTGGCGCCGTGGTCTGCGACCGCATGCTCGGCAAGCCGCGCGAAGCGTTGGCCTGATGCGTTGAAGCCTGGGGGCGGCACCGGCCACAAGCCGTAGGGTGCGCGCCGCAGGTGGAGAGCAGAAAACCCCGCATTCGCAAGGATGCGGGGTTTTTGTTTGTCTGCACGGGCCTCATCGCCGGCAAGCCGGCTCCCACAGGGACCGCGCCGTTTTCAGGTCGCGTGTGGGAGCCGGCTTGCCGGCGATGAGGCCGGACCGGGCAAGGAACATTTTGTGCCGAATGTGTGTCTTTACCGACTTGCCGACGTCGAAACCCGGTTCCTATCCTTTATGCACCTTGCCTTCGGGAAACCTGCATGAACTTCATCCAAAACAACTTCCACAACTTGCTGGCCGTCTGCTGGTTCGCACTCTGCTGGGGTGGCTACACCCGCTACGCCATCTGGAAAGGGCGCGACACCGCGTGCCTGGCCAGCGTGTTGCACTTGTACCGCGAAGACTGGATGCGACGCATGTTGCTGCGCGACAACCGTATCGCCGATGCCAGCGTGATCGGTAACCTGGAGCGTAATGCGTCGTTCTTCGCCTCCAGTACCCTGATCATCCTGGCCGGCATTCTCACTGTGCTGGGGGCTTCGGACCGTGCACTGTCATTGCTGGCTGATCTGCCATTGGTACAGCAGGCATCCCAGGGTATGTCGGAAATCAAGTTGCTGTGCCTGGCGATGGTGTTTGTCTATGCCTTCTTCACCTTTAGCTGGTGCATGCGCCAATACAACTTCGCTGCCGTGCTGGTGGGTTCGGCACCCATGATTGGTGAGCGCCTGGTCAATGAGTTGGAGCGCAAGGCCTTTGCTTCAAGAGCGGCTCGGGTATTGTCGCTGGCGGCCAACCAGTTCAACTTCGGCCTGCGTTCTTATTACTTCGGCATGGCCATGCTCACCTGGTTCATCAGCCCTTGGCTGTTCATGGTCGTGAGTGTGGGGGTTGTGCTGGTGCTGTACCGCCGCGAGTTTCATTCCGATGTGCTCGAAGTCATGGTATTCACGCCAACCGAGAGTGCGCCTACCGAGGCCGGCAAAGAAACTATTGCTAGTACCTGAAACGTTTAATCCGAAGTTAAAGGCACAAAAAAACCCGACAGTTGTCGGGTTTTTTTGTGCGGCTCGATTACTGCTTGGCAGGCTCGGCTGGAGCAGTTTCCGGCGCCGGAGTTGCCGGAGCGGCTTCTTCGGCAGCCTTCTTCTCGGCTTCGGCCTGATCTTTGGCGGCTTCGGCGTTTTCCTTGGCGGCTTCGTTCATCTTATCCTGAGCTTCGCCCATCTTTTCCTGGGCTTGCTCGGCGTGTTGCTGTGCGTCTTGGGCTTTGTCTTCGCTCGCTTTATCGCAAGCAGCCAGGCCCATGGCAGCAGCCAGCATCAGAGCAAAAGCAAAAGGTTTACGCATGGGGGTGTATCTCCTTGGTGGAATAAGTGACTTGTTCCTTCGAGTTCATCCACAGCGGATAAGTTCCGCAGAGTTTGCACATATATAAAGCCCCGATCTATATAGACTTTTTACCGATTTTATGCCGGCGCGACAGTTATCAGGGGAAGTACGGATGATCGATTCCAGCTTGGTGGGCATGGCCGAACGCTTCTTGTCGGCGCTTAAACATTGCCAGGTGTTGCAGATGCGCGTGGTCCATGCCGATGCCGAAGGTCTGACACTGATGATGCCCTGGTCACCCGCCATTGTTGGCAACCCGCAGACCGGCGCGGTGCATGGCGGGGCTTTGACCACCTTGATGGACACCACCTGCGGCATGGCCACGCTGTGTGTGCTGCCGCGTTTCGAGGTCTGCCCAACCCTGGACCTGCGGATCGACTACATGCACCCGGCTGAAGCAGGCAAGGCCATCTACGGCCATGCCCAGTGCTACCGGGTTACCCGTGATGTCATCTTCACCCGAGGCACGGCTTACCAGGATGACCCCAACCAGCCGATCTGCCAGGTGGTAGGCACGTTCATGCGCCTGGGACAAGAGATCAAGGGCGGCATTCGCTTCGGCAACACCCTGAAGGAGGGCGGTGCATGATCCCCCAAGACGTGCGTCAACGCCTCAATGCAGCCCATGCCGTTGGCGACTACCAGCCATTGCTGGCGCTGATTCCCTATGCGTCCCTGATCGGCATCACCTGCGAGCGTCAAGGCGATGACCTGCTGTTCCTGCTGCCAGCCAACCAGGACAACATCGGCAACCCATTGCTTCCGGCCATCCATGGGGGTGTGATTGCGGGCTTCATGGAGCTTTCGGCGGCGCTTTACCTGTTGATCTACAGCGAGAGCGCGAGCATCCCGAAGATCATCGATTTCTCCATCGACTACCTGCGCGCCGGGCATTACCGCGATACTTACGCCCAGTGCCAGCTGTGGCGCCAAGGCCGTCGGGTGACCAACGTGGCGATCACCGCCTGGCAGGGTGACCGGCAGTCACCGATCGCCACCGCACGTGCGCATTTCAAGATCGAACCAGAAAAGCCCTTGAAATCACCCGGGCAGCCCCCATCTGCATGACATCCGCCGTAAACGCAGGCCGAATCGGCCGCCCGGCGCCACCAGCCATCAGATCGGAGTTTTGAAGACCATGAGTGTGGAAACACAAAAGGAAACCCTGGGCTTCCAGACCGAGGTGAAGCAACTGCTGCACCTCATGATTCATTCGCTGTATTCGAACAAAGAGATCTTCCTGCGTGAGCTGATCTCCAACGCCTCCGACGCCGCCGACAAGCTGCGCTTCGAAGCCCTGGCCAAGCCAGAGCTGTTCGAGGGCGATGCCGATCTGAAGATCCGCCTGAGCTTCGACAAGGACGCCGGTACCGTGACCCTCGAGGACAACGGCATCGGCATGAGCCGGGAAGACGTCATCACCCACCTGGGCACCATCGCCAAGTCCGGCACCGCCGACTTCATGAAGAACCTCACCGGTGACCAGAAGAAGGACTCGCACCTGATCGGCCAGTTCGGCGTGGGCTTCTACTCGGCCTTCATCGTTGCCGACAAGGTCGACGTCTACAGCCGCCGCGCCGGCCAGCCGGCCGCCGAAGGCGTGCACTGGTCGTCCAAGGGCGAGGGCGAATTCGAAGTCGCCACCATCGACAAGCCTGAGCGTGGCACCCGCATCGTCCTCCACCTGAAGAAGGACGAGCAGGAGTTCGCCGATGGCTGGCGCCTGCGCAACGTGGTCAAGAAGTACTCCGACCACATTGCCCTGCCGATCCAGCTGCCCAAGGAGCAGGCTGCCGCCGAAGGCGAAGCGCAGCCAGCCGAAGAATGGGAAACCGTCAACCGCGCCAGCGCCCTGTGGACCCGCCCGCGTACCGAGATCAAGGACGAGGAATACCAGGAGTTCTACAAGCACATCGGCCATGACTTCGAGAACCCGCTGGCCTGGAGCCACAACAAGGTCGAAGGCAAGCTCGAGTACAGCTCGCTGCTGTACGTGCCAGCCCGTGCGCCGTTCGACCTGTACCAGCGCGAAGCGCCACGCGGCCTGAAGCTGTATGTGCAGCGCGTGTTCATCATGGACCAGGCCGAGTCGTTCCTGCCGCTGTACCTGCGTTTCATCAAAGGTGTGGTCGACTCCAACGACCTGTCGCTGAACGTCTCCCGCGAGATCCTGCAGAAGGATCCGATCATCGATTCGATGAAGACCGCGCTGACCAAGCGCGTGTTGGACATGCTGGAGAAGCTGGCGAAGAACGAGCCTGAGCAATACAAAGGCTTCTGGAAGAACTTCGGCCAGGTGCTGAAGGAAGGCCCGGCCGAAGACTTCGCCAACAAGGAGAAGATCGCTGGCCTGCTGCGCTTCGCCTCTACCCATGACGACAGTGGCGAGCAGAGCGTTGCCCTGGCCGAATACCTGGCGCGCGCCAAGGAAGGTCAGGACAAGATCTACTACCTCACCGGCGAGACCTACGCGCAGGTCAAGAACAGCCCGCACCTGGAAGTCTTCCGCAAGAAAGGCATCGAAGTGCTGCTGCTGACCGACCGTATCGACGAGTGGCTGATGAGCTACCTCAACGAATTCGACGGCAAGGCCTTCGTCGACGTCGCCCGTGGCGACCTGGACCTGGGCAAGCTGGATTCCGAAGAGGACAAGAAAGCCCAGGAAGAAGTGGCCAAGGAAAAAGAAGGCCTGGTCGAACGCCTGAAGGGTGCGCTGGGTGACAGCGTCGCCGAGGTACGCGTTTCGCACCGCCTGACCGACTCGCCGGCGATTCTCGCCATCGGCGAACAGGACCTGGGCCTGCAGATGCGCCAGATTCTCGAAGCCAGTGGGCAGAAAGTGCCGGATTCGAAGCCAATCTTCGAATTCAACCCGAGCCACCCGCTGATCGAGAAGCTCGACCACGAGCAGAGCGAAGACCGCTTCGCCGAGCTGTCGCACATCCTCTTCGATCAGGCGGCCCTGGCGGCCGGTGACAGCTTGAAGGACCCGGCGGCTTACGTTCGTCGCCTGAACAAGCTGCTGGTCGAGCTGTCTGCTTGAGTTGATGCACAGAAAGCCCGCTTCGGCGGGCTTTTTTAATGGTCAGTAGCTAAGGAGTGCTTGATGAGCAAGGTAATCGTCGAATCGTTGGTTTATCACCTCTCCGGCAAAACCTATGAAAGCCGCCTGGTCTACGAGCCAGGTGCGTTGGGCCGGCCTGGCCTGGTCATGGCGCCGAACTGGATGGGTATTGGCGAAGGCGCCGAGCGCATTGCCAAGGAAGTGGCTGAAAAAGGGTATGTGGTGCTGATTGCCGACCTGTACGGGCAATCGGTACGCCCGTCCAATGCCGATGAGGCGGGGGCGGCGATGATGCCATTGAAGAATGATCGGGCCGAGCTGCGCAAACGCATGCAGGAGGCCCTGGCGCAACTGTTGGGGCAGTCCAAGGCATTGCTGGAGCCAGGCAAGGTGGCCACCTTCGGCTTCTGCTTTGGGGGTTGCTGCGCCCTGGAGTTGGCCCGTACCGGTGCCGACCTGAAGGCGGCCGTGTCGTTCCACGGGACGCTGGATACCCCGAACCCGGAAGATGCCAAGCGCATCAAGGGCTCGGTGCTGGTGTTGCACGGTGCCGCCGATCCGCTGGTGCCGAAGGAGCAGTTGCCGGCGTTCGAGGAGGAGATGAACGCGGCCAAGGTCGACTGGCAGTTGCTGAGCTACGGTGGCGCGGTGCATTCGTTCACCGACCCGAATGCCAACGTGCCGGGCAAGATGCAGTATGACCGCCGCACCGCGGAGCGGGCGTTCCGCTCGATGCACAATCTGCTCACCGAAGTGTTCCAGCGCTGATTGTGGAAGGGGGCTGCTGCGCAGCCCATCGCCGGCAAGCCAGCTCCCACAGGTAAGGTATTGCCCCTGAGAACGGCGCGCTCCCTGTGGGAGCCGGCTTGCCGGCGATTGGGCCGCAAAGCGGCCCCTGTCAGCGAGGCAACTCGATCCGCGAAGTCTCCCCAGGCACCACCGGCCAATCCCCCGCAGCCCACTTCGCCCTGGCCTGCTCGATCAATTCCGGGTCACTGGCGACAAAATTCCAGTTCATCCGCCGCGGCCCATCCAGCGGCGCCCCGCCGATCAGCACCAGATGGCATTCACCTTCGGCATACAAGGTGATCTCTTCGCCCTCCGGTAACACCAGCAGGCTGCAGGCTTCCACTTCCTCCTCGCCATCGATCATCAGCTCGCCATCGAGCAGATAGAGCGCCCGCTGATCGTGCTCGTTGGGTACCCGCAAGGTGGTCGCCGGCTGCATTCGAACCTGTGCATAGAGGGTAGGGGAGAGCACCGGCACCGGAGATTCCAGGCAGAATCCGCTACCGGCAATCATGCAGATGCGTACCCCCAGGCTGTCGCTGACCGGCAGGCTTGCCGCCGGGTGATGGCTGTAGCTCGGCGCACCCTGCTCGAGTTCGCGCGGCGAAGCCAGCCATACCTGCAGCCCGTGCAGGCGCGAACCGTGGGCCATGGCGTCCGCAGGTGTGCGTTCGACATGCGCCACGCCGCTGCCGGCGGTCATCCAGCTGACGTCACCGGGCAGCACGCGCTGCTCCGAGCCCAGGCTGTCCTTGTGCAAGATGGCCCCTTCGAACAGGTAGGTCAGGGTCGACAGCCCGATATGCGGGTGTTGGCGGATATCCATCCCATGTCCCGGCGCGTAGTCGGTTTCGAGCATGTGGTCGAAGAACACGAACGGGCCGACGCTGCGGCACTGGGCCGAAGGCAGCGGGCGCAGGATCGGTTGGCCCTCGACCGATTCGGCGCGCGGGCGGATGACCAGGGGGCTGCTCATGGTGGGCTCCAGGGGGGGAGGAAGTGCCCCCAGCATAGCGGTTTGGCGGGCAGAGCTGAACCGTCTTGCCCGGCGGCCGGTCTACCTTGCTGGTATTCGCAAAAGGAAGCTGCCCATGATCGTCAAAGCGCTGGCTTGCGTGCTGTTGTCCGGATGGCTGTGCCAGGCGGCGCAGGCGCGTGACTACCGCTACAGTGACGCCCACCTGCACTACCTGGACTTTTTCCAGGAAACCGAAGGCATGCAGGTGTTGCTCAAGGCCATGGACGCCGCCGGCGTCGAGCAATCGATGATTTCGGGGATCCCGGTGGCCAAGAAATGGCACGAGGACGAACCCAAGCGCCCCCGTTACTACGCGGGTGACGATGCCGATGCCTACTGGTACAGCGCCACCGATACCTACGTGGCGGCGGCGCTGCTGCAGCTGCCCGCTGACCAGCGCAAGCGCTTTCATCCGTTTCTCACCGGCTTCAATCCGGTGGACAAGAACGCGGTCAGCCATATCGAGCGCATGCTCGATCTCTATCCCGGGCTCTGGCAGGGCATTGGCGAAGTCTTCACCCGCCACGACGACCTTACCGCTCTGACCAGTGGCGATACGCCGCGAGCGAACAACGAGGCGATGACGCGCATCTATCACCTGGCGGCCGAGCGCGATATGCCGGTGTTGCTGCATTCCAACATCACCTCCAAGCGTGAACGCAATCCGCTGTACCTGGCTGAGATCGAGGAGCCGCTGCGCAACCACCCGCACACCCGGTTCATCTGGGCCCATGCGGGCAGCAGCGTGGAGATTCACCGGCACCAGACACAGATGGACTTTCTGCTGCCGGTGCTGACGCGCTTGCTCGGGGATTACCCGAACCTGTATGTCGACTTGTCGTGGAGTGTGCTGGAGCCTTATCTGCTGGATGAGCAGGGCGTGCCGCGCAAGGCGTGGGTCGATCTGGTGGTGAAGTACCCGGAGCGGTTCATGCTGGGGTCGGATGTGGTTGGGCGGTTTGACAGTCTGAAGGCGCAGATGCACGGGTTCAGGCCGTTTCTGGATGCGTTGCCGGAAGCCGTGGCGAAGAAGGTGGCGCGGGATAACTTTCTGGCGGTGTTGCCCAAGCAGAGGTAGAGGCTGCCTGTGCGGGCCCTATCGCCGGCAAGCCGGCTCCCACAGGGTTGCCACAGGACTTGAGCGCTGCGCAGTACCTGTGGGAGCCGGCTTGCCGGCGATAGGGCCGGTGCAGTCAGTGCAAAAAAAACGCCCCGAACCAGTCGGGGCGTTTTCATTTACTGCATCAAGGCCTTACTTGCCTTCCCAGCGCTTGAGCACCAGGGTGGCATTGGTGCCGCCAAAGCCGAAGCTGTTGCTCATGACCGTGTCGATCTTCGCGTTCTCTTCAGTCTTGCGCAGGATCGGCAGGTCGGCGACCTCCGGGTCCAGCTCGTCGATGTTGGCGGAGCCGGCGATGAAGTTGTTCTCCATCATCAGCAGGCAGTAGATCGCCTCGTGCACGCCAGCGGCGCCCAGCGAGTGACCGGACAGGCTCTTGGTCGAGCTGATCTTCGGCGCTTTGTCGCCAAATACGGCGCGAACACCCTTGATCTCGGCAACGTCACCGACTGGAGTCGAGGTGCCGTGGGTGTTCAGGTAGTCGATCGGGGTGTCGACGGTGGCCAGCGCCTGCTGCATGCAGCGGATGGCGCCTTCGCCGCTCGGGGCGACCATGTCGTAGCCGTCGGACGTGGCACCGTAGCCAACGATTTCGGCGTAGATCTTGGCGCCACGGGCCAGCGCGTGCTCCAGCTCCTCGACCACCACCATGCCGCCACCGCCAGCGATGACGAAGCCATCACGGTCAGCGTCGTAGGCGCGCGAGGCCAGTTCCGGGGTGTCGTTGCGCTTGGTCGACAGAGCGCCCATGGCGTCGAACAGGAACGACTGGCTCCAGTGCTCTTCTTCACCGCCGCCGGCGAAGACGATGTCCTGCTTGCCCCACTGGATCTGCTCCAGCGCGGTACCGATGCAGTGTGCCGAGGTAGCGCAGGCCGACGAGATCGAGTAGTTCAGGCCCTTGATCTTGAACGGAGTGGCCAGGCACGCCGACACGGTGCTACCCATGGTGCGGGTGACGCGGTAGGGTCCGACGCGCTTGACGCCTTTCTCGCGCAGGGTGTCCAGCGCTTCCATCTGGTTCAGGGTCGAGGCGCCGCCGGAGCCAGCCACCAGGCCGGTACGCGGGTTGGAAACCTGCTCTTCGGTCAGACCGGCGTCCTTGATCGCGTCCTGCATCGCCAGGTAGGCGTAGGCAGCAGCGTGGCCGACGAAGCGGAAGACCTTGCGGTCGATCAGTTCTTCGAGGTTGAGGTCGATGGAGCCGGAAACCTGGCTACGCAGCCCCTGTTCCTTGTATTCCGGGTTGTAACGGATACCCGGACGGCTGTTGCGCAGGTTTTCGGTGACGGTAGCTTTGTCATTGCCCAGGCACGATACGATGCCCAGACCAGTGATAACGACGCGGCGCATGCGAATAACCCTTAGAAATTGTCAGTGGAGGTGAACACGCCGACCCGCAGGCCTTCGGCAGTGTAGATCTCGCGGCCGTCAACGCTGACCGAGCCATCGGCGATGGCCATGTTCAGCTTGCCCTTCAGGACGCGCTTGATGTGAATGTTGTAGGTGACTTTCTTGGCAGTAGGCAAGACCTGGCCGAAGAACTTCACTTCGCCCGAACCCAGCGCGCGACCGCGGCCTGGCAGACCCTGCCAGCCGAGGAAGAAGCCGACCAGCTGCCACATGGCATCGAGGCCCAGGCAGCCTGGCATCACCGGATCACCTTCGAAGTGGCAGGCAAAGAACCACAGGTCCGGGGTGATATCCAGCTCGGCGACCAATTCACCCTTGCCGTACTTGCCACCTTCTTCGCTGATATGGGTGATGCGATCGACCATCAGCATGTTCGGCGCGGGCAGTTGCGCATTACCTGGGCCGAACAGCTCACCGCGACTGCAGCGCAGCAGATCTTCCCGAGTAAAGGCGTGTTGTTTGGTCATGCGAGCTCCTCAATAACCCCCTGTGGCAGGGGATGAATCTTCCCGGCCAACCCGGCATCTCTCCGGGCGGCAGCCTACAGGTAGACTATTGCGTTGTGGTGAAAGTCACAGCGCACCTGGCGAAAGAAGTACAGGTGTGCACTGAAACGTCTATTTTCAGGGCCGACGAGGGTCCTGTCCAGTCCTTAAGACTGCCGCACTTTAGCATTTATCGCCAGTCGCGGCTGTCTGGCCGGGTTAACCAGCGCTGCAATACCCGCTGCAGGTCCGTGCGGCGGAACGGTTTGCTCAGGTAATCGTTCATCCCGGCGGCCAGGCAGCGCTCTCGGTCGCCCTGCAACGCATTGGCGGTCAGGGCGATGATCGGTAGGTGAGCGGTGCCGGGCAGCAGGCGGATGCGCCGGGTGGCCTCATAGCCGTCCACCTGGGGCAGGCGGCAGTCCATCAGCACGGCGGAAAAGCGCTGCTGGCTGACCTGGTCGACCGCCTGTATGCCGTCATGGGCCACGCTGACTTCCAGGCCCAGGCTGCGCAACATGGCCTCGATGACACTTTGATTGACCGGATTGTCCTCCACCAGCAGGATGCGTTCGCCCTCGGCCATCGGCTCCAGCTCCAGCGCACTGCCTGACAAGGTCGCCGGCGTGGGGTTGGCCAGGGTCAGTGGCATTTCCAGGGTAAAGGTCGACCCCAAGCCTTCGCGGCTTTCACCGCGCAGCTTGCCGCCCATGCGTTCGGCCAGGGTACGGGCGATCGACAGGCCCAGGCCGGTACCGCCATAGCGGCGAGAAATCGAACTGTCGGCCTGCTGGAAGGCGATGAACATCATTTCCAGGCGTTCGTTGTCGATCCCGATGCCGGTGTCGCGCACGCTGCAGGTAAACCACAGTTGCTGGCGGTCGAGCATTTGCCAGCGTGCTTCAACCAGGATCTGGCCGCGTTCGGTGAACTTCAAGGCATTGCCGACCAGGTTGAGGAGCACCTGACGTATCCGGGTCGGATCGCCTACCACCTGCAGCCGCTCGGCGTCGGCAGGCAATTGCAGGTGCAACCCCAGGCCGCGCTGCTGCGCGCTGTGCTGGAACGACTGCACGCTGCTGGCGATCAGCTCGCCCAGGTTGAAGTCGATGTGCTCCAGCTCCAGGTTGGTGCGCTCGATCCGCGAGAAATCGAGGATGTCGTTGATCACCTTCAGCAGGTGCCCGGTGGATTCGCTGGCGACTGCCGTGTAGTCGGCCTGCTCGCTGGTCAACTGAGTGGTTTCCAGCAGTTGCAGCATGCCCAGCACACCGTTCATGGGCGTGCGCAGCTCGTGGCTCATCATCGCCAGGAATTCCGACTTGGCGCCGTTGGCCTGCTCGGCTTCCTCACGGGCCTGGATCAGTTGGGCAATCGCCTGCTTCTGTTCGGTGCTGGCCTGCTCAAGGGCGCTGGCCAGGTTGTTGATGTGGCGGGCCAGGTGGCCCAGCTCGCTGTCGTCGACCACCGGCAGCGGCGCATCGTATTCACCCTGCTGAATGGCCTTGACCGCGTGGCCCATGTCGCTGATCGGCTTGGCCAGGCTCAGTGCCAGGCGGCGGGCAAGCAGAAAGGTGAACAGCAGGGCGAACAGGGCCAGGATCCCGGCCTTGATCACGATTTCCTGTTGGCGCTGGCTGAACGCGTCATCCGACATGCCGACGATGACCCGCCCCAGGTAGTCGTCACCGATGGCCGTTGGCGGTGTCCTGCCTTGCTGCAGGAAGTCGTTGTCGAGGCGGATTTGCTGCAGCCGGATCGGGGCCTGGAACACTTCCACTCGCTGCGCCCGATTGTTGCTTTCATCGGACTGCTCGACGTACACCAGGATGTGGTTGCGGCCGTCCTGCACTTCCAGGAAGCGCACATGGGGAATGCTCAGGGTGGCGCGCATCAGGCCTTCGAGCACTTCATTGTTGCCGGAGATCACCCCGTACTCGGAGGCCGGCGCCAGCTGGTTGGCGATCAGCTGCCCAGTGTGGTTGAGCTCCTGGCGCAAATCCTGGATGCGCACGAAGGTGAAGAAGCTGATCAGCAGCAAGGTCAACAGCAGTGCAGGGCCCAGGCTGATGATCTGGGTGCGGGTATGGATGTCCCAGCTCAGGCGTTTGCTCATGGGTTGGGTTCTCCTTCTGCCAGGGCCTTGGCAGTGGCCTTCTGATCGATCGGTTCAAGGCCCAGGGCACGGGCTACCTGCTGGTTGCCGCTGACCCTGAAATGTGTCGGGTAGAGGCCGCGCGGCCAGCGTGAGGGCGCAAGGTCAAGCAACTGGTCGAGCACCCTCAGCCAGTCGTCCTGATCGCTGTAGGTGCTGGCCAGGGCGCCGGCGCGGACGAAGCCCGCGTTCGGGCCGATCAGCGCCATCTGCCGGCCGTAACTGCTGAGCAGCAGGTTTTTCGCGGTCTTGGAGTTGTACAGGTCAGGGTCGTCAAGACCAAGCAGCACATCGCTGTTGCCCAGCAGATGTTGCAGTGGCCTGCTGTCGCGCTGGTCCGGCCAGTCCTGGGCGACGATCTCCAGGCCGAGCGGGCGCGCCGCCAAGCGCAGTTCGTCGAGCAGGAAGTGGCTCTGCTCGCCATACAGGACGCCAATGCGCTGGGCCTGGGGCAGCAGGTAGCGGGCCAGGCGCAGTTGCCGGGCCAGGGGCGGGTCACTCCAGAGCAGGGTCAGGTAGGCGGGGCGCGACTTTCCCAGGCGCTGATGAGCCTGTACCCGGCTGATGCGCATGGCCAGGGCGGGGGGGCCGGCGGCTTCACCCAGGCGCCACTCCAGCGCGGCGCTGTCGAGCAGCACCAGGCGCAGGTCGGCCTTCAGCTGACTGGGGCGGGGCAGCTCGGCGACGGTCTGGAACCTCACCTTGTCATGGCTGCGACGACTTTCAAGGGCCGTGGCGAAGCTGCGTATGCCGGGCTGATCCTCGCCACCGACCACCAGGATTTCGCTGGCGGACAGCGAACCCAGTGGCCACAGGCAGAACAGCAGCAGGCACAGCAGGCGGGCCATCAGAACTCCAGCTCCGCGCTCACGCTCAGGCGGTGGCGGCTGTCGTAGAGGTTCTGCTCGGTGGTGGTCGGCTCATCGTCCAGGCGTTGCTGCCACAGGGCGGCCAGCTCCAGGTTGCTGCTCTGGATGCGAAACCGCTTGGCCAGGCGAAGGTCGAGGCGCTCGTAGCGGTACTGATTGAGGGCATCGTCGCCATAGTAGAACAGCGAGCTCGACCAGCCATCGCCCCATTCGCGCATCCAGCCAGCCGAGCCACTGTTGCGGGCGGTGTTGGCGCTGTCGGCGGGGTTGCTGGCCCAGGCGTCGACGTAGGCATAGGTGAAACGCAGGCGGTCGCGGCGGGTCGCACGCCAGTCCAGCTGGGCTTCGCTGCCGCTGAACCGGGCCTTGTTGGCGTTGCTGGCAATGTACTGGTTGTTGCGCAAGGGCTCGCTGATCATTCCGGTGATTTCGTCGTAGAACAGCTTCACATCCATGCTCAGGTCCAGTTCGCTGAACTGGCCGTTGTAGCCCAGCTCGCGAGAGCGCATGCGCTCCTGGTCGAGGTCTCCAGGGCCACGGGTCTTGACGAAGTATTCGCCATGCTGCTCGCCGAAGCGATTGGCGGTCAGGTTCTTGACCGTGTAGCTCCAGTTGACGTTGTTCTCGAACATGTCGGGCGAACGCACCGCCTCGGAGTACACCGCGCGCAAACCGTGGCGCGGGGTGATCAGGTAGTTCACCGCCATGCGCGGGGTCAGGGAGCTGCCGGACAACTTCGAGTCTTCGAGCATCGCGCCGCCCTGAAGGATCCAGTGCTCGTCGGCGCGCCATTCGAGCTGCCCGAACAGGCGCCAGGTCTGGTCGTCGAGGCTGCCGTTGAAGTAGGTCTGCGAATCGGCGCGATCATAGCGAAAGTTCATGCCGCTGAGCAGGCGCAGGCTGTCGGTGAGGCTCAGGGTGTCCTGGATCTCCAGGTCGTAGCGGGTTTCCCGGGTGCTCTGGTCGACATCGCCGCAGACGGTATCACTGCCGCCTTGGCTCCATTGCGCCTTGGCCTGTGTCAGGAGTTCGCCGAGCCTAGGGTCTGTAGTAATCGGCAAATTGCCTGTCGATAGATTGCGTGCCACTTTTTCGGCGAAGTCCGGGTTCAGCTGCCAGAGCTGCGTCAATGCCGGGCTGAACGCCATCAGGGCATCGCAGGCGCGCCAGACCTGCTGGCGGTCAAAGTGCTGGGCCGAGCCCTGGATGTACAGGCTGTGCTCTGGATTGAAGTCGACGTTCCAGCGCACTGAACCGGCGTAGTCCTTGGCGTTGACATCGGCGTCGTTGCCCGCGGCATAGCGGCCGAACACGGGTTGGTAGGTGTAGGGGCGCTGGTTGCTGCCTTCCTTTGCCGCCAGTTGCCATTCCAGGGTCTGGTTCGGCGCCAGGGTATGGCTGACGCTGAGGTTGAAGCGGTTCAGGCGGCGGCTGTCACGGTAGTCCTGGCCGAACTGGTTTTCATCGAAGCCGTCGTCCTTCTGTCCCGACACCGAAAGGCGCAGGTCGCCGCCGTCCCAGCCCAGGCCGTGGCTGAGGTAGTAGTCGTCGATGCCATTCTCACCGCGGGTCAGCTTCATGCGTGTGCCATGGCTGTCGGCCGGGTTGCGGGTCAGGATGTTGACCACCGCCATCAGCGCATTGGCGCCGTAGCTGACGGTGTTGGGACCGCGGAACACCTCGATGCGCTCGATATCTTCCAGCGCCACCGGGATGTCGCTCCAGTCCACCGTGGCCAGGCCCGCGCGATACACCGAGCGGCCATCGATCAGCACTTGCATGCGCCGTGCTTCGTTGACATTGGTGCCGTGGTAGTTGACGGTCGGCTGGTTGCCAGCGCCGTAGCCGATCATCATGCCCGGCACCAGACGCAGCAGGTCAGGGATGTCGCGGGCACCGCTGGCGCGGATCAGTTCGCTGTCCAGCACGGTCATGCTGCCCGGCACCGCTGCCGGGGATTGTTTCAGTCGCGTGGCGGTCAGAACCTGGGGCAGATCGGCGTTGTCGATGAACAAGTCGTTGGCTGCTGCCTGGCCGCCGAGCAGGGCGGTCAGCAGCAGCAGGCGAGGGTAGGGGGGCGTGCCAGGGACCACGGTACGGCCTTGTCTCAGAGTTGAAACAGGCATGTTAACTGACCATGGGGGTTTTGCCAGTGCGGCAAATCACCGTTCTGTGAAAGGGCCGGCGCTGCTACTGGTTCTGACGCAGGCGCGCCGTATAATGGCCAGGTCGCCACTTAACTTATGGCTTTAATGGATTGAATATGACTGGACAGCAACCTGTTGCAGTTCTGGGAGGCGGCAGCTTCGGCACCGCCGTGGCGAACCTGCTGGCCGAGAACGGCGTGCCGGTGCGCCAATGGATGCGCGACCCTGAGCAAGCCGAGGCGATGCGCGTCAATCGCGAGAACCCGCGCTACCTTAAAGGTATCCGTCTGCACGATGGGGTCGAGCCGGTCAACGACCTGCTGGCTACCGTGCAGGCCAGTGACTTGATCTTCGTTGCCTTGCCCTCCAGTGCCCTGCGCAGTGTACTGGCACCACACGCCGAGCTGCTGCGTGGCAAATACCTGGTCAGCCTGACCAAGGGTATCGAAGCGCAGAGCTTCAAGCTGATGAGCCAGATTCTCGAAGAGATCGCGCCCCAGGCGCGCATCGGCGTGCTGTCGGGGCCGAACCTGGCCCGCGAGATCGCCGAGCATGCGCTGACCGCCACCGTGGTCGCCAGCGAGGACGAAGCACTGTGCCAGCGCGTTCAGGCCGTGCTGCACGGGCGCACCTTCCGCGTCTATGCCAGCAGCGATCGCTTTGGCGTGGAGCTTGGCGGCGCGCTGAAGAACGTCTACGCCATCATCGCTGGCATGGCCGTGGCCTTGGGCATGGGCGAGAACACCAAGAGCATGCTGATTACCCGCGCGCTGGCCGAAATGACCCGCTTTGCCGTGAGTCAGGGTGCCAACCCCATGACGTTCCTCGGCCTGGCCGGGGTCGGCGACCTGATCGTCACCTGTTCCTCGCCCAAGAGCCGCAACTACCAGGTCGGCCATGCCCTGGGTCAGGGCCTGAGCCTGGAGCAGGCGGTCAATCGCCTGGGCGAGGTGGCCGAAGGGGTCAACACGATCAAGGTACTCAAGGCCAAGGCCCAGGAAATGCAGGTCTACATGCCGCTGGTAGCCGGCCTGCACGCCATCCTGTTCGAGGGTCGTACATTGAACCAGGTGATCGAACACCTGATGCGCGCCGAACCGAAGACCGACGTCGACTTCATTTCCACCAGCGGTTTCAACTGAGCCTGCAGCGCATTGAATTGCCTTCAGCCAAGGAGCGATACATGAACGATACCCCCGAGCGCGCGCAGCGCGAATCGATCATCCTGCGCGTGCTGTGGATGCTGGTGTTTCTGGTGGTCTGGCAACTGGCCGAGCTGTTGCTGGGCGGCCTGGTGCTGGTTCAGCTCATCTACCGGCTCATTTATGGCGCACCGAGCGCCAGTCTGATGAACTTCGGCGACAGCCTTAGCCAGTACCTGGCGCAGATCGGCCGTTTTGGCACCTTCCACACCGATAACAAGCCCTGGCCGTTCGCCGATTGGCCGGCCCCGCGCGCGCCTGAAGGTGAAGCACCGCACGCCGTGGCCCCTGCACCGCATCCGGTGCGCGACGAGGAACCGAAGCTGTGAAACTGTGGATTTTGCGCCATGGTGAAGCGGAGCCGCGTGCCAACACCGACGCCGAGCGGCGGCTGACGGCCCACGGCCGCGAACAGGTCCTGCACAGCGCCGCGCGGCTGCTCGGCCAACCGTTGCAGGCGATCATCGCCAGCCCTTACGTGCGTGCCCAGCAGACCGCGGCGCTGGTGCATGACACCTTGGGCTTTGCCGAGCCCGTGCGCACCGTGCCCTGGCTGACGCCTGACAGCGATGTGCAAGAGGTGATCGCAGAGATCGAGCGGCTGGGCCTGGAGCAGGTACTGTTGGTCAGTCACCAGCCACTGGTGAGTACGCTGGTCGGCATGCTCGAGCATGGCCACGGTCAGCAATCACCGCCCATGAGCACCGCCAGCCTGGCAGAGCTTGAGGGCGACTGGCCATTGGCCGGGCTGATGACCCTGCGCGCGGTCAGTTCGCCAGCCTGATCGGCGGCAACTGGCATTTTTGTCAGTTGTCGCCGCATCGGTACCCTTGCTAGCGTTGCCCTCAGGTCAATCCGCCGCTGAACCTGGCAGGGAGTCTTTGATGAGTGGTCTGATGCCAGAGCTGTTGCGTTCGCTGGATCTGCAGCCCATGGTGGAAAAGATCGGCGAAGGTGCCGTACTGGACTTTGTCGAGTACAGCCTGCTGCGCGAGTCGGCTGACGCCAAGCTGTATCACCTGCTGGCCAAGGTGTGCAGCGCCAGCCAGCGGGCTGAGGCGAGCAACCGGCAAGGCGAAGAGAACCTGCGCAAGCTGCAGGAAGCCTGTCTGCGTGTCACCCACCTGTTGCAGGCCAGTTGCCTGGCGTTGCGACGCCTGCAACTGGACCATCAGGACCAGCGCCTGGCTCGCGAGGCCTTGGAGAGCCAACTGGCCTACATGCAGGCCTGTTTGCAGCGCTCACTGGTCAGTTTCGACAGCAGTGCCTGACCTTATCACCCTTGGCGATGACCTTTCCGGACGTTGCCGAGTGGCGGCAGGATGCCGACAATGGGCCAACATTTCTCGGTCCGGACCAGGCGCCATGTCGCAGCAGATCTTCTTCGCCCACGCCAACGGTTTTCCCTCGGCCACCTACGGCAAGCTGTTCGCTGCCCTGGCGCCGGACTACGAGGTCGGATACCTGGCCCAACATGCCCATGACCCACGCTTCCCGGTGAACGAGAACTGGCAGAACCTGGTGGATGAGCTCCTGCACCACCTGGCCCGGCAGGAGGGGCCGGTGTGGGGTGTGGGCCACTCCTTGGGGGGCGTGCTGCACCTGCATGCGGCCTTGCGCTGCCCGCAATACTACCGGGGTGTGGTGATGCTGGATTCGCCGGTGCTGACCCGTGCCGACCAATGGTTGCTGCGTACCGCCAAGCGTTTCGGCTTCATCGACCGCATCACTGCGGCAGGGCGTACCCTGGGGCGGCGTGAGGTCTTCACCGACCGCGACAGTGCGCGCGACTACTTCGCCAGCAAGACCCTGTTCCGCCATTTCGACCCCGACTGCCTCGAAGCGTATCTGCAGCATGGCCTGGAGGAGGCGGAGCAGGGGCTGCGACTGCGCTTCGATCCGGCCACCGAAATCAGCATCTACCGCAGCATCCCCCACGCAAGCCCCGCCCCCGCGCGCCAGCTGCAGGTGCCGCTGGCGATGGTCCATGGCGATCGCAGCAAGGTGATTCGCCGCCATCACACGCTGGCCGTGCGTGGCATGCCCAAGGGCGAATACCACAGCGTGTCCGGTGGCCACATGTTCCCCCTGGAGCGGCCGACCGACACCGCCAGCCTGATCAAAGGCCTGTTCGACCGCTGGAACCAGGCATGAGCGCGCAGGTCGAGGAAATCCGCCTGAGCCTGGGTCATATCGAGCTGGCCGCTCACCTGTTCGGCCCCGACAACGGCCTGCCGGTGATCGCCCTGCACGGCTGGCTGGACAACGCCAACAGCTTCGCCCGCCTGGCACCGCAACTGAAGGGCCTGCGCATCGTTGCCATCGATCTGGCCGGGCATGGTTACTCCGAACACCGGCCGCCGGGGGCCGGTTATGCCCTGGCCGACTACGCCCACGACGTGCTGCGGGTTGCCGAACAGCTGGGTTGGCAGCGTTTTGCACTGCTCGGCCATTCGCTGGGGGCGATCATTTCGGTGCAGCTGGCCGGCGCGTTGCCCGAGCGGGTCAGCCATCTGGCTTTGATCGACGGGGTCATTCCGCCGACCGGTGCCGAGCAGGATGCCGGCGAACGCCTGGGCATCGCCTTGCAGGCCCAGTTGCGCCTGGATGGCAAGCGCAAGTCGGTCTACCAGACCCTGGAAGAGGGCGTGCAGGCGCGCATGAAAGGCATGGTCGCCGTCAGCCGTGAGGCTGCCGAGCTGCTGGCCCAGCGTGGGTTGATGCCGGTGCCTGGCGGTTACAGCTGGCGCAGCGACAGCCGCCTGACCTTGCCATCCCCGGTGCGCCTGAGCCAGGCCCAGGCGATGGCCTATGTGCGCCGGGTGAGCTGCCCGGCCAGCCTGGTGCTGGCCGCCGATGGCATGCTGGCGCGCCACACCGAGTTGCTGGAGCAGCTACCCTTTGCGCAGACCGTGTTGCCCGGGGGGCATCACCTGCACTTGAACGATGAACAGGGCGCGACCCTTGTTGCAGACTGTTTCAATCGCTTCTTTGGCTTTGCTTGACTTGCATCGGACAAGTGTCGAGGCTTGGCGGGTTGAACAGGGAGACAACCATGTACATGCCAGACATCCATCAACTTTTCATCGGCGCCGCGTGCGGCATGGGTGGCCGATGAGCATTCGAGTTCTCATCGCCGGCTGCCTGGGGCTGGCCAGCCCGTTGCTGTGGGCCGGCAGCCTGCCCGTTCCGGTGGATGGCAAGGTCGTCGACCAACGCCCTGCCGTGGAGCAGGAACGCATCTACCCCATGGGGCCGCTGCGCAAGATCAGCGGCCGCCTGCGCGTCGACGACAAGGTCGAAAGCCGTGGCCAGGTCAGTTCGGTGACCTATGAACTGCCCGTCGAGCGCACTGCGCGCGAAGCGTTCACCAGTGCCCGCGAAGAGCTGCAGCACGCTGGTGGCTACCCGCTGTTCTGGTGCCAGGGCCGCGACTGTGGCGAAGCCAGCCTGTGGGCCAACGATGTGTTCGGCAACGCCCGACTCAATGGCGGTGACGAGCAGCAAGCCTTCATCCTGCTGCGCCGCTCCGCCGAGGAGGCCGACACCCTGGTCGCGCTGTACAGCGTCACCCGCGGCAACCGCCGCGCCTACCTGCACGTGGAGGAGTTCGTCGCCGGCAGCCCGCTCGGTGACCTGCTGCCCACGGCCGCCACGGTGCTGCGCGAAATGCGCGACACCGGCAAGCTCGACTACCCTGACCTGAGCGTCCCGCAGCCGGCCTGGGTGACGTTGCTCAGCCGCAGCCTGAACCTGGACAGCACCTTGCGCGCCAGCCTCAGTGGCGCCCAGGCCGAGGCCTGGCGCGAGCAATTGGTCAAGGCCGGGGTGCGCAGCAATCGGCTTGAAGTCGGCAGCGCCCCAACCGATGGCCTGCATCTGGAACTGATCCGTTGAACGAGTGCCACCATGGCCAACAATGACCGCCTGTTGATCCAGATCGTCCTGCTGGCCTTGCTCGGCGCTGCACTCTGGGTGATGGCCCCCTTTATTTCAGCCTTGTTGTGGGGCGCCATCCTGGCCTTTGCCAGCTGGCCGTTGATGCGCTTGCTGACGCGGGTGCTGGGCGGGCGTGAAACCCTTGCCGCGAGCCTGCTGACCATGGCCTGGATCCTGATCGTGGCGCTGCCGCTGGTATGGCTGGGTTTCAACCTGGCGGACCATATCCGCGACGCCACTGCCTTCGTGCGTGACGTGCAGGTCGATGGCCTGCCTGAGGCGCCGGACTGGCTGGGGGGCATCCCCCTGGTCGGCGAGCGACTGGTGCGCTGGTGGCAATCCATGGATCAGCAGGGCGCTGCGCTGATTGCCTCGATCAAGCCTCACCTCGGCCAGGTCGGTAACTGGCTGCTGGCACGCAGTGCACAGATCGGCAGCGGGATGCTGGAGCTGTCCTTGAGCCTGGTCTTCGTGTTCTTCTTCTATCGAGACGGCCCGCGCCTGGCGGCGTTCGTCCTCCGGCTGCTGCAACGATTGGCGGGTGAGCGCGCCGAGTACTACCTGGAGCTGGTGGCCGGTACCGTGCAACGGGTGGTCAACGGCGTGATCGGCACCGCCGCGGCCCAGGCGCTGCTGGCGCTGATCGGCTTCCTGATCGCCGGGGTGCCGGGGGCCATCGTGCTGGGCCTGGTTACCTTCATGCTCAGCCTGATCCCCATGGGGCCGCCGCTGGCCTGGATACCGGCGACCGGCTGGCTGGTGTGGAAGGGTGAGTACGGCATGGCCGTGTTCCTGGGCCTGTGGGGCACCTTCGTCATCAGTGGCGTGGACAACGTGCTCAAGCCTTACCTGATCAGCCGGGGCGGCAACTTGCCGTTGGTGATCGTTTTGCTGGGCGTGTTCGGGGGGTTGATTGCCTTTGGCTTCATTGGCCTGTTCATCGGGCCGACCTTGCTGGCGGTGGGGTACAGCCTGCTGCTGGACTGGAGCCGCAACGCGGGGCAGCAGACGCCGCAGCGCTAGTCTGTACGGGCCCTATCGCCGGCAAGCCGGCTCCCACAGGAACCCCACCGGCCTTGAGAGCGGTGGAAGACCCTGTGGGAGCCGGCTTGCCGGCGATGAGGCCCGTAAACCCACCCCAAAAGCCTGATCTTTACGCTTTCTTTATCCCCACCCCCCTCCCTCGATCTCGCCCCTTTACGCCCTTCCCACGGACAATTTCCCCAAAGCGGCCCAAGCCGCACCACGGGGAGTTCCACTCATGCACATGCTCGACGGGCTGTCACTGCTTCTGGCAGTGGCATTGGCGATATACCTGCTGGTGGCGCTGCTGCGCGCCGATCGCAGCTAGGGAGCGGCCATGCACAGTTACGACTTCGCTTTGCTGTTGGCGTTCTTCGCCATCGTGCTGCTGCCGGCACCTTGGCTCGGACGGTTCTACTACAAGGTCATGGAGGGCCAGCGAACCTGGCTGACGCCACTGCTCGGCCCCGTCGAACAAGGTTGTTACCGATTAGCCGGGGTACGCGCCGAACAGGAGCAGAACTGGAAGCAGTACGCCCTGGCGCTGCTGGCCTTCAACCTGGCCGGTTTCCTCCTGCTGTTCGCTGTCCTGCTGTTGCAAGGCTACCTGCCCCTGAACCCGCAACACCTGCCGGGCCAGGAATGGTCACTGGCCTTCAACACCGCCGTGAGCTTCGTCACCAACACCAACTGGCAGGCTTACAGCGGCGAGGCCTCGGTCAGCTATCTGAGCCAGATGCTTGGCATGACCGTGCAGAACTTCGTCAGCGCCGCTACCGGCCTGGCCGTGCTGGTAGCCCTGTGCCGGGGTATCGCCCGCCGCTCGACCAGCAGCCTGGGCAACTTCTGGGTCGACATGACCCGCGCCACCCTCTACGGCTTGTTGCCGTTGTGCCTGGTGCTGGCGCTGCTGCTGGTGTGGCAGGGCGTGCCGCAAACCTTCGCCGACTACGCCCATGCCGTGACCCTGCAAGGCGCCGACCAGAGCATCCCGCTCGGCCCGGCCGCCAGCCAGATCGCCATCAAGCAACTGGGCACCAACGGCGGTGGCTTCTTCGGCGTCAACTCGGCGCATCCGTTCGAGAACCCCACAGCCTGGAGCAACCTCTTCGAAGTCGCTTCGATCATCCTGATCCCGGTCGCGCTGGTGTTCACCTTCGGCCATTACGTCAAGGACCTGCGCCAGAGCCGGGCGATCCTGGCCTGCATGCTGAGCCTGTTCCTGATGGGCGGTGCTACCGCACTGTGGTCGGAGTACCAGCCGAATCCGGCGCTGCAGAGTGCCCAGGTTCAGCAGGATGCGCCCATGGAAGGCAAGGAGAGCCGTTTCGGCACCACCGGTTCGGTGCTGTGGACGGTGACCACCACCGCCGCGTCCAACGGTTCGGTCAATGCCATGCATGACAGCCTTAACCCACTCACCGGGATGGTGGCGATGGTCAACATGATGGTGGGCGAGGTGATCTTCGGCGGCGTGGGTGCCGGGCTCTACGGCATGTTGCTGTTCGTGCTGATCGCGGTGTTCCTGGCAGGCTTGATGATCGGCCGCACCCCGGAATACCTGGGCAAGAAACTGCAGGCGCGGGAGGTGCAGCTGCTGGTGGCTACCTTGCTGGTGATGCCGGTCGGCGTGCTGGTGCTTGGCGCCATCGCCGCCAGCCTGCCTGGCCCGGCGGGTGCGGTAAGCAACCCGGGCGCCCATGGCTTCAGCCAGTTGCTGTACGCCTACACCTCAGGCACCGCCAACAACGGTTCGGCGTTCGCCGGTTTCGGTGCCAACACGGTGTTCCACAACCTGATGATCGGCCTGGCCATGCTCATTGGCCGCTTCGGCTACATCCTGCCGATCCTGGCCTTGGCCGGCAGCCTGGCGGCGAAGAAAAGCGCGCCCCAGGGGCTGAACAGCTTCCCCACCCACGGCCCGCTGTTCACTGGCCTGCTGCTGCTGACCATCCTGCTGGTCGGTGGCCTGACCTTCCTGCCGACCCTGGCCCTGGGGCCAATCGCCGAACACCTGAGCCTGGGTTTCTGAGGAGCTGACCATGAACATGCCCATTCCTGAAGTGAACGCCCAGCACAGCGCCAAGGACCAGACGCGCTTCGCCGCACTCTGGCGCCCGGCGCTGGTGCAAGCCTTCGTCAAGCTTGACCCGCGCCAGCTCAAGCGTTCGCCGGTGATGCTGGTGGTGGCCCTGACGGCCGTGTTGACCACCGTGCTGTGCTTCGCCCCCGGCAATGGCGTGAGCACGGCGGTTGCCGTGCAGATCGCGCTGTGGCTGTGGTTTACCGTACTGTTCGCCAACTTCGCCGAAGCCCTGGCTGAAGGCCGCGGCAAGGCCCGCGCCGACAGCCTCAAGGCCGGTAGCCAGGGCCTTACCGCGCAGCGCCGCCGGAATGATGGTTCGTTTGAAACCGTCGCCGCTGCCCAGCTGCGCAAGGACGACGTGGTGCGGGTCGTGTCGGGCGAGATGATCCCTGCTGACGGCGAAGTGCTCGAAGGCATCGCGGCGGTCAACGAGTCGGCCATCACGGGTGAATCTGCGCTGGTGATTCGTGAGTCCGGCGGTGATCGCTCGGCGGTGACCGGCAACACCCGGCTGGTCTCCGACTGGCTGTTGATTCGGGTCACCAGCAACCCCGGCGAGTCGACCCTGGACCGCATGATCGCCCTGGTCGAGGGCGCCAAGCGGCAGAAGACCCCCAACGAGATCGCCCTCGACATCCTGCTCATCGGCCTGACCCTGATCTTCCTGATCGTGGTGGTGACCCTGCAGCCGTTCGCCCACTTCGCCGGTGGCAGCCTGCCGCTGATCTTCCTCGCCGCGCTGCTGGTGACGCTGATCCCGACCACCATCGGTGGGCTGCTGTCGGCCATCGGCATCGCCGGCATGGACCGGCTGGTGCGCCTGAACGTGATCGCCCGCTCCGGCCGCGCGGTGGAAGCGGCCGGTGACGTGCACACCCTGATGCTCGACAAGACCGGCACCATCACCTTCGGCAACCGTCGTTGCAGTGCGCTGCATGCCGCTAGCGGCGTCACTGCCAGGGAGCTGGGAGAGGGCGCGTTGCTCGCATCGCTGGCCGATGACACCGCCGAAGGCAAGTCGATCGTCGAGTACCTGCGCCAGTTGCACGACTTCGTCGAACCAGGCGCCGAGCAGTTTGAAGCCATTGCCTTCAGCGCCGAGACGCGCCTGTCGGGCATCGACTTCCAGCAACATCGTTACCGCAAAGGGGCGGTCGACGCGGTGCTGGCCTTCGTGGGCATGCAACGCCTGGAAATGCCGGTCGCGCTGGCCCGCGAAGTCGAGCGCATCGCCCAGAGCGGTGGCACGCCGCTGCTGGTGTGCGTCGACAAGCGCCTGCTCGGCGTGATTCACCTCAAGGACGTGGTCAAGCCTGGCATCCGCGAACGCTTCGCCGAATTGCGCAAGCTGGGCATCCGCACGGTGATGGTAACCGGCGACAACCCGCTGACCGCCGCCGCCATCGCCGCCGAAGCCGGCGTGGATGACGTGCTCGCCGAAGCCACACCGGAGAAAAAACTCGCACGCATCCGCCAGGAGCAGAACGACGGCCGCCTGGTGGCCATGTGTGGCGACGGTGCCAATGACGCGCCGGCGCTGGCCCAGGCTGACGTCGGCATGGCCATGAACGACGGCACCCAGGCCGCGCGCGAAGCGGCCAACATGGTCGACCTGGACAGCGACCCGACCAAGCTGCTGGACGTGGTGCAGGTCGGCAAGGAGCTGCTGGTGACCCGGGGCGCGCTGACCACGTTCTCCATCGCCAACGACGTGGCCAAGTACTTCGCCATCCTGCCGGCGCTGTTCGCCGCCATCTACCCGCAGCTCGGTGTGCTCAACCTGATGCACCTGGCGAGCCCGCAGAGCGCGATCCTCTCGGCGATCGTGTTCAACGCGCTGATCATCATCGTGCTGATCCCCCTGGCCCTGCGCGGCGTGCGCGTGCAAGCGGCGAGCGCGGCGCACCTGCTGCGGTGCAACCTGCTGATCTACGGGTTGGGCGGCATCGTCGTGCCGTTCGCCGGGATCAAGCTGATCGACCTGCTGCTCAACGCCCTGCACCTGGTCTGAGGAGGCCAACCATGAACGCTTATGTACGTCCGGCGCTGAGCCTGATCCTGCTGATGACCGTGGTCACCGGTGCGCTGTATCCGCTGGCGGTGACCGGGATCGCCCAGGTGGCCTTCCCGGAACAGGCCAATGGCAGCCTGGTGCGCGATGAAAAGGGGGAGGTGCGTGGCTCTGCACTGATCGCCCAGGATTTCCAGGGCGATGGCTGGTTCCATTCGCGGCCTTCGGCGGGGGCTTATGCCACCGTGGCCAGCAGTGCCAGCAACCTGTCGCCGAGTAACCCGGCATTGGCCGAGCGGGTGGCCGGTGATGCCGCGAAGTTGTACCAGGCTGGGCAGGGGCCGGTGCCACAGGCTTTGCTGACCACATCCGGCAGCGGTCTGGACCCGCATTTGCCGCCGCAGGCCGTGGCCTATCAGATCCCGCGCGTGGCGGCGGCGCGGCAGGTGCCGGCAGAGAGGTTGCAAGGCTTGCTCGAAGAGGCCACCCTCCACCCATTGATCGGACCGCCTGTGGTCAATGTGCTGGCGTTGAACCAGGCGCTGGAGAAGTTGGGACAGTGACAGTGGGGCCGCTTCGCGGCCCAATCGCCGGCAAGCCGGCTCCCACAGGATCGCCACAGGGCTTGAGTAGTGTGGGGCCCTTGTGGGAGCCGGCTTGCCGGCGATGGCCTGCGAAGCAGGCCCAACCATTGAAGGATGAAACATGAGTAACGCAGCCCGCGCCGACGCGCTGTTGGCCAACCTCCCGCGCGAAGGCCGTGGCAGGCTCAAGGTCTTCCTCGGCGCTGCCCCCGGCGTCGGCAAGACCTACGCCATGCTCCAGGCCGCCCACGCCCAGCAACGCCAAGGCGTGCACGTGCTCGCCGGGGTGGTCGAAACCCACGGCCGCGCCGAAACCGAGGTATTGCTCGGCGGCCTGCTCCAGCAGCCACCGCTGCGCAGCGAGTACCGCGGTGTCACCCTTGAGGAAATGGACCTCGACGGCCTGCTCAAGGCCGCGCCCACCCTGGCCCTGGTCGACGAACTGGCCCATACCAACGCCCCCGGCAGCCGGCACGCCAAGCGCTGGCAGGACGTTCAGGAACTGCTTTCTGCCGGCATCGACGTGTACACCACGGTCAACGTCCAGCACCTGGAAAGCCTCAACGACAAGGTCCGCGACATCACCGGTGTACAAGTGCGCGAAACCCTGCCGGACTGGGTGCTGCAGGAAGCCTTCGAGCTGGTGCTGATCGACCTGCCGCCGCGTGAACTGCTCGAACGCCTGCGAGAAGGCAAGGTGTATGTCCCCGAGCAGGCGAGGGCGGCCATCGATGCGTACTTCTCGCAAACCAACCTCACCGCCCTGCGAGAGCTGGCCATGCAGACTGCTGCGGCTCAGGTCGATGCCGATCTGGCCCATGGCTACCGTCAGCGCGGCCAGGAAGCGCCCGCCCTGCGAGGGCGGCTGTTGGTCGGCGTCGACGGTGACGACCAGGCCGAGCGCCTGGTGCGCCATGCCAGCCGGGTAGCGCAGCGGCGCCACCTGCCCTGGAGCCTGGTCCACGTGGACAACGGCCGGCTGCGCGACGAAACCGCCCGCCATCGCCTGCAGGCTGCGCAACAGCTGGCCGAGCGGCTCGGGGGCGAAGTGGTGGTGTTGCGTGCCGGCGAAGTGGCGCGCACGCTGATCCAGCACGCCACCGAGCGCCGCGCCAGCCTGGTGCTGGTGGGGCAGTCCCGTGACCGACTGCGTCGGCGTTTGTTCGGCGCCGGGGTGGCGGCGCGGCTGTTGCGGGAAAGCCACGGCCTGGAAATCAACGTGCTCGACCGCGACGTTCAGCCGGTGCCTGCCAAGGCGGCGGTGCAACGGGTGTGGGTGTGGCGTCACTACCTGTTGGCATTGCTCGCGACCGTGCTGGCGGCAGGGTTGTCATGGGGCGTGTCGAGTGTGCTGGCATTGCCCAATATCTCGCTGGTGTTTCTCGCCGCCGTACTGCTGGTGGCGGTGCGCAGCAGCCTGGGCCCGGCGCTGGCCTGCGCGGCCATGTCGTTCCTGACCTACGACTTCTTGTTCATCCCGCCGAATTTCTCGTTCAGCATCCAGCGCGAAGAAGACGTGCTGACGGTGGTGTTCTTCCTGCTCATGGCCGCCCTCACCGGCAACCTGGCCGCCCGCCAGCGCAGGCAGCTACAGGCCCTGCGCGAGACCCAGGCGCAGACCAGCCAACTGCTGGACCTGTCACGCCGCCTGACCGTCGCCACCGACCGCCAGGCAGTGTTCGACGCTGCCGGCCAGCACCTCAACGGCTGGCAGGACGTGCAAGTGTGCCTGCTCGAACGCAACGCCGAAGGCCTGCTGCACCTGGCCAGCGGCGAAGCCCACGCCCTGGGCGACAACGAGCGCGCCGCCGCCGAATGGGCCTGGCAGCACGGCCAGGCCGCCGGGCATGGCAGCGACACCTTGCCCAATGGGCGCTGGTGGTGGTGGCCGCTGGCCGTCGATGACCACCCCTTGGCGCTGCTCGGCGTGCGCCCGCAATCCGGCGAACCCCTCAGCGCCCAACGCCGGCGCCTGCTCCAGGCCCTCGGCCAGCCCCTGGCCCAGGCGCTGGCCCGTGCCCGCCTGGCCGAGCAGCTGGAGGCCGCGCGTTTGCATGGTGAAACCGAACAATTGCGCAGCGCCTTGCTGGCGTCGGTGTCCCACGATCTGCGCACCCCGCTGACTGCCATGCGCGGCAGCATCGACAGCCTCTTGGCGCTGGGCGAAGCCATCCCCGCCGAAGACCGTCGCGAGCTGCTGGAAGGCACCCGCGACGAAGCCGAGCGCCTCGACCGCTATATCCAGAACCTGCTCGACATGACCCGCCTCGGCCACGGTGGCCTCAAGCTCGCCCGCGACTGGGTCGCCCCGGCCGATATCGTCGGCAGCGCCCTGAACCGCCTGCGGGTGGTGCTGGCACCGTTGCGCGTGCACACCGATGTGCCCGCCGAACTGCCACTGCTGTTCGTGCATGCCGCCCTGATCGAGCAGGCACTGATCAACGTGCTGGAAAACGCCGCGCGCTTTTCCCCCGCCCAAGGCCGACTTGAGTTGCAGGTGTCGGTGCACGACGAGCAGCTGCGTTTTGCCGTCAGCGACCAAGGCCCCGGCATCCCGGTGCTTGAGCGCGAGAAGATCTTCGACATGTTCTACACCGCTGCCCGCGGCGATCGAGGCGGGCAGGGCACCGGCCTGGGCCTGGCGATCTGCCAGGGCATGATCGGCGCCCACGGCGGGCAGATCCTGGTCAGCGAAGGCATCGATGGCCAGGGCACCTGCATCACTCTATGCTTGCCGCTGCCCCAGCAACCCGAAGACGAAGGCGAAGCCCCATGAGCCAGTCCGCCACCCTCCTGGTCATCGACGACGAACCGCAGATCCGCAAGTTCCTGCGCATCAGCCTGACTTCCCAGGGCTACAAGGTGATCGAGGCGGCCACCGGCGGTGAAGGGCTCACCCAGGCCGCATTGGCCAAGCCCGACCTGGTGGTGCTTGACCTGGGCCTGCCGGACATGGACGGCCAGCAGGTGCTGCGTGAGTTGCGCGAGTGGAGCTCGGTGCCGGTGATGGTGTTGTCGGTGCGGGCCAGTGAGGTGCAGAAGGTCGATGCACTGGATGGCGGGGCCAATGACTATGTGACCAAGCCGTTCGGCATCCAGGAATTCCTCGCACGGGTGCGCGCGCTGTTGCGCCAGGTGCCGCAATCCGGCGGGGGGGAAGTGGCGGCGAGCTTTGGGCCACTGACCGTGGACTTTGCCTTTCGCAAGGTGACCCTGGAGGGCGTGGAGGTGGCGCTGACCCGCAAGGAGTATGCGCTGCTGGCGTTGTTGGCCGGGCATCCGGGACGGGTGATTACTCAGCAGCAACTGCTCAAGGACATCTGGGGGCCGAGCCATGTGGAGAACACCCACTATCTGCGGATCGTGGTGGGCCATCTGCGGCAGAAGCTTGGGGACGACCCGACGGCACCGCGATTCATCATTACCGAGGCAGGGGTCGGTTACAGGCTCGTGGCACCGGCCGGCTAGCGCCTGCACCGCGGTGCATGGCCAGGGCTTCGCCCTGGTTCGCGGGGCAAGCCCGCTCCCACAGAGAATGCGCTGTTCTTGAGTCTTGTGATCTTCTTGTGGGAGCGGGCTTGCCCCGCGAACACCGGCGAAGCCGGTGCCATCCAGTGCTTGACCTCAGGTTAACTTGAGGTCTCAGGCTGTCGACTTCGCTTGCAAGGAAGAACACAGCATGAAGACGATGGTAGTAGGTGCCAGCAGGGGCTTGGGCCGTGCGCTGATCGAGGGGCTTGGCAAACCCGGGGACACGCTCATTGGTGTATCGCGATCGCAGCCCAAGGACCTGAAGTGCTCCCCAGGCACAAGCCTGGCGTGGATCGAGGCAGACCTGGCGGAGCCGTTGGCTGCGGTTGAACAGATCGCTGAACAGGCACCCAAAAAGCTGGATGTACTGATCTACAACATAGGCATCTGGGAAGATCTGGCATTCAGCGAGGATTACAGGTTTCTGAATGACAGCGATGCATCGATCAGCAAGCTGGTAGACGTGAACATCACGGCCACGCTACTGCTGCTCAAGCGCCTGGTGCCCAGGTTGCTCGCCTCTTCCAGGCCCCAGCTCATCCTGACCGGTTCCACTTCGGGCCTGCGCCAGAGCGGGCGCCCGGAGGTGGCATTCGGTGCCAACAAGTTCGCCCTCAATGGCATGGCCGATGCGCTGCGCGAAGGGTTCAGGCAGCAGAGCCTGGCGGTGACGGTGCTGCATCTGGGGTATCTGAATACGGATGATGCGTTGTGCATGCCGCTACAGGAGGCTGCGCAGCGAGGGGGTGGCGAGCGAGTGCCCGTGCACGATGTGGTGACCATGGTCGATGCGCTGTTGCGCTTGTCCACGGCTTCGTTCGTGCGTGAGCTGGTCATGCCGGCGATTGCAGATGAGCGGTTCTGAAAAGGGCAATCCGGGGTTCAGCGCGAATGCCGCAGCCCCTCCAGCCAGCATTTGAAAAATGCGAACGCAATCGGAACCTGTCCCCAAATCAGATGAGGAATTTAAATTCCGATAGCAGTTTTACAGACTCGGGCAGTTTCTGTTGAAGCAGTCTATCCAGGTATTCCTGCACGCTGTGAGGTGGGGTCTTCAACGACATTCGTTGCCGTTGGGCCGCTTCGAGCACTGCCGCCTTGTCCAAATCCCACAGGTCAGCGATGAAATCGTCAGGATGGAGGGGTTCGATATCGAATCTGCCAAGCACAGCGGCGGGGAAATCCTTGAGATTGAACGTGACGATTACCGAGGCGTTGCACTTGATCGCGGCAGCGAGAACATGGCGGTCATCTTCATCCGGTAAATCCAGCCCTTCGACCAGCGGTTCGTAGTCGGTGACGAGTGCGTCCGGCACCGCTGCGTCCATGAGTGCTGACGTGCGGTCCACTTGCACGCGGCTTAGGTCCGGGCGATTGAGGAGTAGGTTGCGCTTCCACTCCTCGTGGATGTTTGCCGACCAGCGTGCGCGGTACACGCCAGTCAGAGCAAGGTTCATCAGAAAATCACGCAACGGGGCGGGATACAAAACGTTCGCGTCATAGAGAGCAGTGAAGGGCGAATGCTTCATTCGTACCCCATCCGTAAATCCTGCGCCTGCGCAGCTAGAGCGTCCATTGCACTGCGGCTGGCGCTATCGCGCTTATCTTTGTAGGCCACCAGGTCAGAAAACTTGACCCGGCGATGACGGCCAGTCTTTGTGTGTGGAATGACGGCTTCATCAAGCAACTTCACCAGGTGTGGGCGGGAGACGTTGAGCAAGTCGGCAGCTTCCTGGGTGGTCAGCTCCGCGTGGATCGGAACGACCTTGACGGAATTGCCCAGTGCCAGCTCACTGAGAATTTCGCCGAACAGACGAAGTGCAAATGTGGGTACCTCAACGACCTGACGCTGGTTGTCTTCGTTGAGCAGCTCAATCCGTTGGGTTTCCGATTTTGTCGACAGGAAAGCGGCTAGCGTGCGGCTCGATTCGACTGCCACGGCAATCTCTTTCTCATCAGGAAGTACATTGCGAGAGAGGTCGGCGGTGGTCATTGGTATCTCCGAAGCGGTATCGATAGGAGGGCGTTGCGTCTGCGCAATTGCCTGGATTCGAGTTATATTCGAAATATTCGAAAATCGCAATAAACGAAACGCGCCCTCCAGCGCTGGCCTCAGTGCATCATTCCCAGCTCGGCATCATCCATCAGGGCCTTGGCCAATGCGCTCAGGTAGTGCGAGGCCCAGATCAATTGCGGGTTGTCGTCCATCAGGCCAGCGATGGTCATGTCGCGCACGTAGCCCATCAGTTCGGAGGCTTGCTCGCGGGCGTCCTGGCAGGGGATGCCGGGTTCGATGCGGAACAGGGGGTGGGTGTGGTTTTCACCTTGGAAGAAGGTGGTCTTGCCGACGGTGAAATGGGTGTCGTCTCTGGTCATTGGTCAATCTCCCTGAATTTTTCGCTGCCTGGGCTGGCCCTATCGCTGGCAAGCCAGCTCCCACAGGGATCTGCGCAGTTCTCGAGTCTTGTGCAGTACCTGTAGGAGCTGGCTTGCCAGCGATGAGGCCAGCCCAGACGACACATCACTGTTGGTCTAGTGCAGAGTCCTTGGCTCGGCCGGCACCTGCACCTGGATCAACATGGATTCGAGCATGACGCGCAGCGCCTCCATTTCATGCATCGACGCCATCATAAGAGTCGAAGCCGGTGACTTGGGCTGCAGCAGGAGTGCCTGATGGATCACGGTCTGTGCGCACAGGGCGTAGTCCGTGGCCTGGATGAGGGTGTCTTCGAGGGAGTGGTTGTGCGGTGGATCTGGGACAATCTTTAACATTGCATATGTCCTTAATGAGTGCCGCTACCTGTCTGCTGTCAAACAGAAGGGTGGCAGCTGTACGTGGGTTGACAGACCGGCGGACATAGCAAGTTCCGGCGCACGCAAGCGTGCCCGCACGTACAGCCGCCATAAAGGCACACTGTGAGCTATGATCCGTTACGGCCTGTCAAAGCCGAATGTCGTTGATATGCAACGACACACCGAGCCTAGGGCCCTGCCAGAACGACCGCAACGGAAAAATGGCGGTAAGAGTATCTTTGGGAAATGTCCTACAAGATAGAGCTTAAAACTGATTCTTTTCCCCATTCGGCTGCAAGAACGCCGCCTCCAGCAACTGCTGCGTATAGGCATGTTGCGGCGCATGGAAGATCGCCTGCGCATCCCCCTGTTCCACCACATGCCCATGCTTGATCACCATCAGCTGATGGCTCAGCGCCTTGACCACCGCCAGGTCATGGCTGATGAACAGGTAGGTCAGGTTGTACTTCTGCTGCAGATTCCTCAGCAGCTCCACCACCTGCCGCTGCACCGTGCGGTCCAGCGCCGAAGTCGGTTCATCCAACAGAATCAGCGCAGGCTTCAGTACCAACGCCCGGGCAATCGCAATGCGCTGGCGCTGCCCACCGGAAAACTCGTGGGGATAGCGATGGCGCGTGCGCGGGTCCAGCCCCACTTCCTCAAGCGCTGCAATGATCGCGGCCTCCTGCTCGGCAGGTGTGCCGATGCGGTGAATCCGCAAGCCTTCGCCGACGATATCCGCCACGCACATGCGCGGGCTGAGGCTGCCGAACGGGTCCTGGAACACCACCTGCATCTCCCTGCGCAGTGGCCGCACTTCCTTCTGGTTCATCCCTTCCAGCGATTGCCCGTGGAAGCGAATGCCGCCCCGACTTGAAATCAGCCGCAAGATCGCCAGCCCGAGGGTGGACTTGCCCGACCCGGACTCGCCGACGATCCCCAGCGTCTGCCCCTGGGGCAGGCTGAAATTGATGCCGTCCACCGCCTTCACATGGTCGACGGTGCGCCGCAGCAGGCCTTTCTTGATCGGGAACCAGACCTTGAGGTCGTTCACTTCCAGCAGTGGCGCGCCCACCGGGTTATGCGCCGGCAAGCCACTGGGCTCGGCATTGATCAGCATCTGCGTGTAGTGATGCTGCGGCGCGCTGAACAGCGTCGCGCAATCGGCCTGCTCGACGATCTGCCCGCGCTGCATCACGCACACCCGGTGGGCGATGCGCCGTACCAGGTTGAGGTCATGGCTGATCAGCAGCAGTGCCATGCCCAACCGCGCCTGCAGCTCCTTGAGCAGGTCGAGAATCTTCAACTGCACGGTCACGTCGAGCGCCGTGGTCGGTTCGTCGGCAATCAGCAGGTCCGGCTCGTTGGCCAGGGCCATGGCAATCATCACCCGCTGGCGCTGGCCACCGGAGAGTTCATGGGGCAGGGCCTTCAGGCGCTTGCGCGGCTCGGGAATACCCACCAGTTCCAGCAGTTCCAGCGTGCGTGCGGTGGCCTCTTTACCGGTCAGGCCCTTGTGGATCAGCAAGATCTCGTTGATCTGCTTTTCGATGCAGTGCAGCGGGTTCAGCGAGGTCATCGGCTCCTGGAAGATCATCGCAATGCGGTTGCCGCGGATGCGCTGCATGGTCTTTTCGTTCTGTTGCAGCAAATCCTTGCCTTCGAAGCGGATGCTGCCGCTGGGGTGGCGGGCCAGGGGGTAGGGCAGCAGGCGCAGGATCGAGTGGGCGGTCACCGACTTGCCCGAGCCGCTTTCGCCGACCAGGGCCAGGGTCTCGCCCTTGCGGATGTCGAAGCTGACGCCGTCGACCACGCGGTTGACCTGCTCGCCGGTGACGAACTCCACGGCCAGGTCGCGCACTTCGATCAGATTCTGTTCGGTCATTTCACTTCCTCGGGTCGAAGGCATCGCGGGCGGACTCGCCGATGAACACCAGCAAGCTCAGCATGATCGCCAGCACGGCAAAGGCACTGATGCCCAGCCATGGCGCCTGCAGGTTGGACTTGCCCTGGGCCACCAGCTCCCCCAGCGACGGTGCGCCGGGCGGCAGGCCGAAGCCCAGGAAGTCCAGCGCAGTCAGGGTGCCAATGGCGCCCGTGAGGATGAACGGCATGAAGGTCATGGTCGAGATCATCGCGTTGGGCAGGATGTGCCGGTACATGATCGCGCCATTGCGCATGCCCAGGGCCCGCGCCGCCCGCACGTATTCGAGGTTGCGCCCGCGCAGGAACTCGGCGCGCACCACGTCCACCAGGCTCATCCACGAGAACAGCAGCATGATCCCCAGCAGCCACCAGAAGTTCGGCTGCACGAAGCTGGCCAGGATGATCAGCAGGTACAGCACCGGCAAGCCGGACCAGATCTCCAGGAAGCGCTGGCCGGCAAGGTCGACCCAACCGCCGTAGAAGCCCTGCAGGGCACCGGCGATGACGCCGATGATAGAGCTGAGGATGGTCAGGGTCAGGGCGAACAGCACCGAAATGCGGAAGCCGTAGATCACCCGTGCGAGTACGTCGCGCCCCTGGTCGTCGGTACCCAGCCAGTTGTCCGTCGACGGCGGCGCGGGGGCGGGTACGCGCAGGTCGTAGTTGATGCTCTGGTAGCTGTACGGGATCGGTGCCCACAGCACAAAGCTGTCTTTCTTTGCCAGCAGCTCGCGGATGTACGGGCTCTTGTAGTTGGCCTCCAGCGGGAACTCGCCGCCGAAGGTGGTTTCCGGATAGCGCTTGAACGCCGGGAAGTACCACTCGCCGTCGTAGCGCACCGCAATCGGCTTGTCGTTGGCGATCAGCTCGGCGCCCAGGCTCAGGCCGAACAGGATGAGGAACAGCCACAGCGACCACCAGCCACGGCGGTTGGCCTTGAAGCGCTCGAAGCGCCGACGGTTGAGAGGGGACAAGGCCATGTCAGTGCTCCCGGCTGGCGAAGTCGATGCGTGGATCGACCAGGGTGTAGGTCAGGTCGCCGATCAGTTTCACCACAAGCCCCAGCAGGGTGAAGATGAACAGGGTGCCGAAGACCACCGGGTAGTCGCGGTTGATCGCCGCTTCGAAGCTCATCAGGCCCAGGCCGTCGAGGGAGAAGATCACCTCGATCAGCAGGGAACCGGTGAAGAAGATGCCGATGAAGGCCGACGGGAACCCGGCAATCACCAGCAGCATGGCGTTGCGGAACACGTGCCCGTACAGCACCCGCGGGCGGCTCAGGCCCTTGGCCTTGGCGGTGACCACGTACTGCTTGTTGATCTCGTCCAGGAAGCTGTTCTTGGTCAGCAGGGTCATGGTGGCGAAGTTGCCGATCACCAGCGCGGTGATGGGCAGTACCAGGTGCCAGAAGTAGTCGAGCACCTTGCCGGTGGTGGACAGCTCGTCGAAGTTGTTCGAAGTCAGTCCGCGCAGCGGGAACCAGTCGAAGTAGCTGCCGCCGGCGAACAGCACGATCAGCAGGATGGCGAACAGGAACGCGGGGATGGCGTAGCCGACGATGATCGCCGAGCTGGTCCAGACGTCGAAGTGGCTGCCGTGGCGCACCGCCTTGGCGATGCCCAGCGGGATCGACACCAGGTACATGATCAGCGTGCTCCACAGCCCCAGCGAGATCGATACCGGCATCTTCTCGACGATCAGGTCGATGACCTTGGCGTCACGGAAGAAGCTGTCGCCGAAGTCCAGCTGGGCGTAGTTCTTGACCATGATCCACAGACGCTCGGGCGCCGACTTGTCGAAGCCGTACATGCGCTCGATCTCGGCGATCAGTGCCGGGTCCAGGCCCTGGGCGCCGCGGTAATTGGAGCCGGCCACCGACACTTCGGCACCGCCACCGGCAATGCGGCTGGTGGCGCCCTCGAAGCCTTCGAGCTTGGCGATCATCTGTTCCACCGGCCCACCGGGGGCGGCCTGGACGATGATGAAGTTGATGACCAGGATGCCGAGCAGGGTGGGGATGATCAGCAGCAGGCGCCGCAGGATATAGGCCAGCATGTCAGTGGGCCTCTTGCTCAGACGCTTCGGTCACCGCCGGGGTGACGCCGGGCTTGATCCACCAGGTGTCGATGCCGATATCGTACTTGGGCGACACCTCGGGGTGGCCGATGTGGTTCCAGTAGGCCACGCGCCAGGTCTTGATGTGCCAGTTGGGGATCACGTAGTACCCCCACAGCAGCACACGGTCGAGGGCGCGGGTGTGGTCGATCAGGCTTTGCCGGGAATCGGCGTTGATCAGTTGTTCGACCAGTTGATCGATGGCCGGGTCGCGCAAGCCGATGAAGTTGCGGCTGCCGGGGTTGTCGGCGGCGGTGCTGGTCCAGTATTCGCGCTGCTCGTTGCCGGGCGAGTTGGACTGCGAAAAGCCGCTGACGATCATGTCGAAGTCGCGCGAACGCAGGCGAGTGATGTATTGCGAGACGTCGACACGGCGGATGTTCAGCTCGATGCCGAGGTCCGCCAGGTTGCGCTTGAATGGCAGCAGGATGCGCTCGAACTCGGTCTGCGCCAGCAGGAACTCGATGGCAACCGGCTTGCCGTCCTTGTCGACCATTTTGTCGTCGACGATCTTCCAGCCGGCCTCTTGCAGCAGCTTGTAGGCCTGGCGTTGCTGCTCGCGGATCATGCCGCTGCCGTCGGTGACCGGGTTGTGGAAGGCCTCGCCGAAGACTTGCTCAGGCACCTTGCCGCGCAGCGGTTCGAGGACTTTCAGCTCGCCTGGGGTAGGCAGGCCCTTGGCCGCCATATCGGAGTTCTCGAAATAACTGCCGGTGCGGGTGTAGGCGCCATTGAACAGCTGCTTGTTGGTCCATTCGAAATCCAGCAGCAGGCTCAGCGCCTGGCGCACGCGCACGTCCTGGAACACCGGTTTGCGCAGGTTGAAGATGAAGCCCTGCATACCGGTGGGGTTGCCGTTGGGCAGCTCCTCCTTGATCAGGCGGCCGTCGCGTACCGCGGGCACGTTGTAGGCGGTGGCCCAGTTCTTCGCACTGGTCTCCAGGCCATAGTCGAACTGGCCAGCCTTGAGCGCTTCGAGGGCGACGGTGTTGTCGCGGTAGGAGTCGAAGGTCATGGCGTCGAAGTTGTAGAAGCCGCGGTTGATCGGCAGGTCCTTGGCCCAGTAGTCCTTGACCCGCTCATAGCGGATCGAGCGACCGGCCTTGACCTCGGCGATCTTGTAGGGGCCGCTGCCCAGCGGAATCTCCAGGTTGCCACGGTTGAATTCGCGGCCCTCGTACCAGTGCTTGGGCAGCACGGGCAGCTGGCCGAGGATCAGCGGCAGTTCGCGGTTGTTCTTGTGCTTGAACTTGAACAAGACGCGCAGCGGGTCTTCGGCGACCACTTCGGCGACGTCGGCGTAGTACTGGCGGTACAGCGGCGCACCGTCCTTGATCAGGGCATTGAAGGTGAACACCACGTCATCGGCGCGCATCGGATGGCCGTCGTGGAAGCGTGCCTCGGGGCGCAGGTAGAAACGCACCCAGCTGTTGTCCGGGGCCTTCTCGATCTTGCCGGCCACCAGGCCGTACTCGGTGAAGGGCTCGTCCAGACTCTGGCGCATCAGGGTGTCGTAGATGGCACTTACGTTGTCGGCCGGCACGCCCTTGTTGATGAACGGGTTGAGGCTGTCGAAGCCGCCGAAGCTGGACTGGCGGAAGGTGCCGCCCTTGGGCGCGTCCGGGTTGACGAAGTCGAAGTGCTTGAAGTCGGCCGGGTATTTCGGCGCCTCGTCGTACAGGGTCAGCGCGTGCTGCGGCGCGGCCAGGGCCGGCAGGCTCAGGCAGGCGAGCAACAGGCTGCCGGCCAGCTGGCGCAGGCGGGGCATGGGCATCATTGGGCTTTCTCCGAAGGCTTTATCCACCAGCTGTTCAGCCCGAGGGTGTAGGGCGGCGTGGTGACGAAGGCGAACCGGTTGCGGTAGGCCAGGCGGTGATTGTCGAGATACCAGTTGGGAATCATGTAGTACTGCCATGAAAGCACCCGGTCCAGGGCGCGAGCGGCGGCGACCTGGTCGTCGCGGGTGCGCGCCGCGAGCAAGGTGTCGAGCAGGTGGTCGACCACCGGGTCCCTGACCCCAGCATAGTTCTTGCTGCCCTTGGTCGAGGCCTGGCTTGAATGGAAGTACAGCCACTGTTCGAGGCCGGGGCTCAAGGTCTGGTTGAGGGTCATCAGGATCATGTCGAAGTCGAACTGGTCCAGGCGCTGCTTGTACTGGGCGCGGTCCACGGTGCGCAGGCGCGCATCGATACCGATGCTCGCCAGGTTTTCGACATAAGGTTGCAGGATACGTTCGAGGTTGGGGTTCACCAGCAGCAACTCCATGCGCAGTTGCTGGCCTTTCTTGTCCACCAGGCGTTGGCCGTCGAGTTTCCAGCCGGCCTGGCCGAGCAGGGTCAGGGCCTGACGCAGGGTCTGGCGGCTGATGCCGCGCCCGTCGGTGTGGCTGACCTGGTAGGGCTGGGTGAACAGTTTTTCCGGCAGCTGGTCGCGAAACGGCGCGAGCAGCAGCCATTCCTTGCCGGTGGGTGTGCCCCTGGCTGCGAACTCGCTGTTGGGGTAGTAGCTGGTCGCGCGGCGGTAGGCGCTGCTGAACAGGGCGCGGTTGGTCCACTCGAAGTCGAGCATCAGGCCCAGCGCCTGGCGCACCCGGGCATCGCTGAAGGATGCGCGGCGGCTGTTCATGAACAGGCCTTGGGTCTGGGTCGGGATGCGGTGCGGGATCTGCGCCTTGATCACCTCGCCACGGCGCACGGCCGGGAAGGTGTAGCCGTTGGCCCAGTTCTTCGCCTGGTGCTCGATATAGATATCGAACTCGCCAGCCTTGAAGGCTTCGAAGGCCACCGTTGCGTCGCGGTAGAACTCGTACTCGACGCGCTTGAAGTTGTACTTGCCGCGGTTTACCGCCAGGTTCTTGCCCCAGTAGTCCTTCACCCGCTCGAACACCAGGCGCCGGCCTGGTTGTACCTGGGTGATGCGGTAGGGCCCGCTGCCCAGCGGCGGCTCGAAGGTGGTGGCCTTGAAGTCGCGACCTTGCCAATAGTGCTTGGGCAGCACCGGCATTTCGCCCAGGCGCAGGATCAGCAGCGGGTTGCCGGCGCGCTTGAAGACGAAGCGAATGCGCAGCGGGCCGAGCACATCGACGCGCTGAACTTCCTGCAGGTTGGTGCGGTAGATCGGATGGCCTTCCTTGAGCAGTGTGCGGTAGGAAAACGCCACATCTGCTGAGGTAATGGGCTTGCCGTCATGCCAGCGCGCCTCCGGGCGCAGGTTGAACACCACCCAGCTGCGGTCCTCGCTGTACTCGACCGTACGGGCGATCAGGCCGTAGCTGGAAGTGGGTTCGTCGCCCGACGGGTCGTACTGGCCTGTGCCGACCATCAAGGTTTCGTTCAGCTCACTGACGCCGTACTGCAGGAAGTTCGGCGTGGTCACCGGGCTGGTGCCCTTGAAGGTGTAGGGGTTGAGCGTGTCGAAGGTGCCGAATGCCATGGCCCGCAAGGTGCCGCCCTTGGGCGCTTGCGGGTTGACCCAGTCGAAGTGGGTGAAGGTGGCTGGGTACTTGAGCGTGCCGAACTGCGCGTATCCGTGGCTTTCGCTCACCATCGCGGCTGCGGGAAAGCTCAAGGCCAGGCTGAGTGACAGCAGGAGGGGACGTATCAAGTCGGCATCCGATCCAGAGGCGTTGGGCTTTGGTCGGGGTACAGTAACAGCTTGGCGGGGTTGGAAAAAGAGGATCACAAGGGGGGGATCGAGCGGGGCCGCTTCGCGCCCTAATCGCCGGCAAGCCGGCTCCTACAAAGCCTGTGGGAGCCGGCTTGCCGGCGATTAGGGCGCGAAGCGGCCCCGGCGGCGCATCAATGCCCCAGGTAGACGGTCAGCGTCTGCCCCGGCTTCAGCGCATGCCCGCTGCGCGGGTTCCAGCGCTTGAGGTGCTGCATCTCGACATTGAAACGTTTGGCAACCAAATACAGCGAGTCACCCTTGCGCACCTTGTACTGGGTCGAACGCTTCCCGGATGCCGCCACCCGGTTGCCCGCTGCACTCGGCGCGTTCCCGCCCCGCAGTGCCAGTACCTGGCCGGCCTTCACCCGGTTGCCCGACAGCTTGTTCCAGCGCTGGATGTCCTTGACCGATACCCGGTTGGCCTTGGCGATGGCGCTCAGGTTGTCGCCACGCTTGACCCGATAGCTGCGTGCCGTTGCCGGCGCCTTGGCTTCGGCCAGGGCGCGGTCGAACACCGCCTTGTTCGGCTGCAGGCTGACAATCTGCTCAGGCTTGAGGTCGGTCAGCAACTGCGCCTTGGCAGTCGGCACCAGCAGTTGCTTGGGGCCGTCCACGGTCATGCGCTTCTTGAACGCCGGGTTGAGCTGGATCAGCTCGTCTTCGTCGATGTTGGCGAAGGCGGCAACCCGCGACAGGTCGAGGCGCTCGTTGATGGCGACCGCTTCGAAGTAGGGCTCGTTGGCGATCGGGTTGAGGTTCACGCCGTAGGCCTCGGGGGTCGAGACCACCTGCGACAGGGCCAGCAGCTTGGGCACGTAGTCGCGGGTTTCCTGCGGCAGTGGCAGGTTCCAGTAATCGGTTGGCAGCCCCAGTCTTTCGTTGCGCTCGATCGCTCGGCTGACGGTGCCTTCGCCGGCGTTGTAGGCGGCCAGGGCCAGTAGCCAGTCGCCGTTGAACATGTCGTGCAGGCGGGTCAGGTAGTCCAGCGCGGCGTTGGTCGACGCGGTGATGTCGCGGCGGCCGTCGTAGAAGTTGGTCTGACGCAGGTTGAAGTGGCGCCCGGTGGACGGGATGAACTGCCACATGCCTGCGGCATGGGCGCGCGAGTAGGCCATCGGGTTGTAGGCGCTCTCGATCGCCGGCAGCAGGGCCAGCTCCAGCGGCATGTCGCGCTCTTCGAGGCGTTCGACGATGTAGTGCAGGTAGAGGCTGCCGCGCTCGCCGGCGTTCTCGAGGAACGACGGGTTGCTGGCGAACCACAGGCGCTGCTGCTCGATGCGCGGGTTGACGTCGATGCTGTCCTGCAAGGCGAAGCCCAGGCGCATGCGTTCCCACACGTCCTGCGGCGCCTGCTCGACGGGTTTGACCACGAGCGGGGCAGGCTTGTGCTTGAGGCGCGCCTGATAGTTGTGCGCGCGAACGCTTTCGGCATCGTCGAGCTGGCGGGTGCTCTGGCAGCCGACCAGGGTGGCGGCCAGCGCCAGTGCACTGATCTGGGCCAGGCGCCTCAGGGCGACTGAATGAGCGGTTCTGCGGCTTCGGGAAGACATCGGCTGGGACAGGTTTCCGGGCGAAAAATTTCGGCGATTCTAGAAACCGCTACCCGGCTGGTCAACCGTTGTTACCCCGTTGCGATATATCTTGAGGTTATCAAAATGTGTCCTTCCAAGACCTCAAGGCAGCAAAAACAGTGACCTGCGTATCGTTTGAATGTCCCTTCCATTCGTCTGCTTTTTGTTTAACTAATGTTTCAGAGGTACGCAAAAAGGGGTTGGTGAGGCGTTCCAGGCCGATGGTTGATGGCAAAGTGATGCGATTGTCGGCGCGCAAACGGGTAACGTCTTCGAACCGTTGCTGAACGTGCAGATTGGTGGGCTCCACAGCCTTGGCGAAACGCAGGTTGCTCAGGGTGTATTCGTGGGCGCAATAGACTTCGGTCTGCTCGGGAAGCGCCGCCAGACGGGCAAGGGCGGGCTGCATCTGCGCCGGGGTGCCTTCGAACATGCGCCCGCAGCCGGCGGCGAACAGGGTGTCGCCACTGAACAGCAGCGGTGTCGCGGGCTGATCGCTGAAGTAGGCAATATGGCCCAGGGTATGGCCAGGCACGGCCATCACCTGGAAAGTCACACCCAGCACCGTCACCTCGTCGCCGTCCTCCAGCGCCAGGTCGCGGCAGGGAATGCGCTCGTTGGCCGGGCCGCAGACCCTGGCCGCGGTCAAGTGCTTGAGGCGTTCGACGCCACCGACATGGTCGTTGTGGTGGTGGGTGACCAGGATGTCCGCGAGTACCCAGCCGGGGTTGGCGGCCAACCAGGCCTCCACCGGGCCGGCGTCGCCGGGATCGACCACCGCACAACGGCGTTTGGCAGTATCCTGTAACAACCAGATGTAGTTGTCGGAGAAAGCGGGGAGAGCATCGATCTGTATCATGGTGCGGATCCGATTCGCCTAGCGTGGCACATGAGGGCATCTTAGCCGCGATGGCGCGGTGCGAGAACCTTCGAGGGAGAGCGCAATGACCGACCAAGCCTTTGCCCAGGCCGACCCCGATTGGGTCGAGCTGATCTGCCTGGCACGTGAATGGTTCAACGGCCCTCTTGGCCAGTTGATGCTCAAGGAAGAGGAAAAGTTGCTGGAAGAAGAGCTCGGGCGCTTCTTCGGTGGTTACCTGGTGCATTACGGCCCCTGCGCCGAAGCACCGCCCAGCGCCCCTCAGGTGCAGCGCAACGTGCGTCTCGGCGCGCCGCTGCCAGGGGTGGAGATCGTCTGCGAGGAACAGGCCTGGCCGCTCAGCGAGCATGCCGCCGACGTGGTGGTACTGCAGCACGGCCTGGATTTCAGCCTGTCGCCCCATGGCTTGCTGCGCGAGGCCGCCAGTGCCGTGCGTCCGGGCGGGCACTTGCTGATCGTCGGCATCAATCCCTGGAGCAGCTGGGGCATGCGCCATTTCTTCAGCCATGGCGCGCTGCGCAAGGCCCGTTGCATTTCGCCGTCACGGGTGGGCGACTGGTTGAATCTGCTGGGCTTCGCGCTGGAGAAACGCCGCTTCGGGTGCTATCGTCCGCCGCTTGCCTCGCCGGCCTGGCAACAACGCCTGGCGGGCTGGGAGCGGCTGGCGGGTGGCTGGCAGGGTTCTGGCGGCGGGGTCTATCTGCTGGTGGCGCGCAAGATGGTGGTGGGCCTGCGGCCGTTGCGCCCGGAGCGTCGCGAACCGATGGGCAAACTGCTGCCATTGCCGTTGGCCAAGGTCAACCGCACCGCCGTCAATCCCGATACCGAAAAGCACTGAACATGAGTGGTACATGAGCGATAGCGTCGAGCTGTATACCGATGGTGCCTGCAAGGGCAATCCTGGCCCGGGCGGCTGGGGCGTCCTGCTGATCTACAAGGGCGTCGAGAAGGAACTGTGGGGCGGCGAGCGCGAAACCACCAACAACCGCATGGAACTGATGGCGGCGATCCAGGGGCTGATGGCGCTCAAGCGTGAATGCGAGGTGGTGCTGACCACCGACTCGCAGTACGTGATGAAGGGCATCAACGAATGGATGGTCAACTGGAAGAAGCGCGGCTGGAAAACCGCCGCGAAAGAGCCGGTGAAGAATGCCGACCTGTGGCAGTTGCTGGATGAGCAGGTCAACCGCCACAAGGTCACCTGGAAGTGGGTGCGCGGCCATATCGGCCACCCTGGCAACGAACGCGCCGACCAGCTGGCCAACCGTGGCGTCGAGGAAGTGCGCGCCAAGCGTTGAGCTGGGGTACAATCCGCGGCTCAGTAATTGATGCAAGTTGGAGCGCCCCGCGTGGAGCAGCAGCAAGATAAACGCCTGGTCATTCTCGATACCGAAACCACGGGCATGCCGGTCAGCGAAGGCCACCGGATCATCGAGATCGGCTGCGTCGAGGTCATTGGCCGCCGCCTGACCGGGCGACACTTCCACGTCTACCTGCAACCTGACCGCGAAAGTGACGAGGGCGCCATCAACGTCCACGGCATCACCGATGCCTTCCTGGTCGGCAAGCCGCGTTTCGCAGAGGTTGCCGAGGAATTCTTCGAATTCATCCAGGGCGCCACGCTGGTCATCCACAACGCGGCGTTCGACGTTGGCTTCATCAACAACGAGTTCGCGTTGCTGGGTCAGGGCGACCGCGCCGATATCTCGAACCACTGCACCATCCTCGATACCCTGTTGCTGGCCCGCGCCCGCCACCCGGGGCAGCGCAACAGCCTCGATGCGTTGTGCAAACGCTACGACATCGACAACTCGGGCCGTGAGCTGCACGGCGCGTTGCTCGACTCGGAACTGCTGGCCGACGTCTACCTGGCGATGACCGGTGGCCAGACCAGCTTGTCGCTGGCTGGGCACGGGGCTGATGGTGACAGCGAAGGGCAGGGCAGTGGCAGCGAGATCCGCCGGATTACCGGGCGTGCGCCGGGGCGGGTGATCGTGGCCAGTGCCGAGGAGCTTGAGGCGCATGCCGAACGCTTGGCGGCGATTGCCAAGTCGGCGGGTGGGCCTTCGATGTGGCAGGCGTTGACCGAGACCCCGGCTGGCTGATTCTTCGTCTGTACCGGCCCTATCGCCGGCAAGCCGGCTCCCACAAGGTTCACCGCTGACCTCCTGTGGGAGCCGGCTTGCCGGCGATGGGGCCGGTACTGTAACCATCAGGCTCTACTACCCTGAGAGGGACGATCCGTCCTTCGGAGGTAGCCGCCTGATGTACAAGGACCTCAAGTTCCCCATCCTCATCGTCCACCGCGCCATCAAGGCCGACAGCGTCGCCGGCGAGCGCATCCGTGGCATCGCCGAGGAACTGCGCCAGGACGGCTTCGACATCCTCGCCGCCGCCGACCACGCCGAAGCGCGCCTGGTCGCCGCCACCCACCACGGCCTGGCCTGCATGTTGATTGCCGCCGAAGGCGTCGGTGCCAACACCCACCTGCTGGAAAACATCGCCGAACTGATCCGCCTGGCCCGTGCACGTGCGCCCAACCTGCCGATCTTCGCCCTTGGCGAGCAGGTCACGCTGGAGAACGCTCCCGCCGAGGCCATGGGCGAGCTCAACCAGTTGCGCGGCATTCTCTACCTGTTCGAAGACACCGTGCCCTTTCTCGCCCGTCAGGTGGCGCGTGCAGCGCACAATTACCTCGACGGCCTGTTGCCACCGTTCTTCAAGGCCCTGGTGCAGCACACCGCGCAGTCCAACTATTCCTGGCATACCCCCGGCCACGGCGGTGGCGTGGCCTACCGCAAAAGTCCGGTGGGCCAGGCGTTTCACCAGTTCTTCGGGGAAAATACCCTGCGCTCGGACTTGTCCGTATCGGTGCCGGAGCTGGGCTCGCTGCTCGACCATACCGGCCCGCTGGCCCAGGCCGAAGCCCGCGCAGCGCGCAATTTCGGCGCCGACCATACGTTTTTCGTGATCAATGGCACCTCCACCGCCAACAAGATCGTCTGGCATGCGATGGTCGGCCGTGACGACCTGGTGCTGGTGGACCGCAACTGCCACAAGTCGGTGGTGCACGCCATCATCATGACCGGCGCCATCCCCCTCTATCTTTGCCCTGAGCGTAACGAGCTGGGCATTATCGGGCCGATCCCGCTCAGCGAATTCACCCCCGAGGCGATCCAGGCCAAAATCCACGCCAACCCCCTGGCCCAGGGCCGTGAGCCGCGGATCAAGCTGGCGGTGGTGACCAACTCGACCTATGACGGCCTGTGCTATCACGCAGGCCTGATCAAGCAGGTGCTGGGGCCCAGTGTCGAAGTGCTGCATTTTGATGAAGCCTGGTTCGCCTACGCGGCCTTCCACGACTTTTTCGCCGAGCGCTACGCCATGGGCACCCTGTGCAACGCGCAAAGCCCGCTGGTGTTCAGCACCCATTCCACCCACAAGCTGCTCGCCGCCTTCAGCCAGGCGTCGATGATTCATGTGCAGGATGGCGCGCAACGGCAGCTGGACCGCGACCGGTTCAATGAAGCGTTCATGATGCACATCTCCACCTCCCCGCAATACAGCATCCTCGCCTCGCTGGATGTGGCGTCGGCGATGATGGAGGGGCCTGCGGGGCGTTCGCTGCTGCAGGAGATGTTCGATGAGGCCCTGAGCTTTCGCCGGGCCCTGGCCAACCTGCGCGAGCACATCGCTGCCGATGACTGGTGGTTCAGTATCTGGCAGCCACCAGCGGCGGAGGGAATCCAGCGCCTCGATGCCCAGGACTGGCTATTGCAGCCGAGGGCCGAGTGGCATGGTTTTGGCGAGGTTGCGGACGACTATGTGCTGCTCGACCCGCTGAAGGTGACATTGGTGATGCCGGGCCTGAGTGCAGGTGGCGTGCTGGGTGAGCACGGCATTCCTGCGGCAGTGGTCAGCAAGTTTCTCTGGGAACGCGGCCTGGTAGTGGAGAAGACCGGGCTCTACAGCTTCCTGGTGCTGTTCTCGATGGGCATCACCAAGGGCAAGTGGAGCACGCTGTTGACCGAGCTGCTGGAGTTCAAGCGCCACTATGACGCCAACACCGCGCTTGGCACGTGCCTGCCCAGCATCGTCGCGGTCGACGCTCCACGTTACCAGGGCATGGGCCTGCGCGATCTGTGCGATCAGTTGCACGCCTGCTACCGCGCCAATGCCACGGCCAAGCAACTCAAGCGTCTGTTCACGCGCTTGCCCGAAGTGGCCATGACGCCGGCGCGGGCCTACGACCTGATGGTGCGTGGGGAGGTGGAGGCGGTACCGATCGAGGCGCTGCTGGGCCGGGTCGCTGCCGTGATGCTGGTGCCTTACCCGCCGGGCATTCCGTTGATCATGCCGGGCGAGCGGTTTACCGAAGCGACCCGCTCGATCCTCGACTACCTGGCATTCGCCCGTGCTTTCAACAGTGGCTTCCCCGGCTTCGTCGCCGATGTGCATGGCCTGCAGAACGAAAGTGGCCAGTACACGGTGGACTGCATCAAGGAATGCGAATGATCTCGACGCCGGTGCGCGCCAGCTCGAATCGGTTTTCACCCAAGTGGTTGACCCGGTCACCAATGGCCAGGCGATAGGTCGTGATCGGCGCGCCCAGGGTGCTGCCGTCGGTTTGCAGGGTCGACTCCTGGAACTCGTGAACGGGGTAGATGCGGCCTTCGGCGTCTCGGGCGTGGAACTGGCCGACCATTACTGCTGCCATTTAGGTGGAAACCTCTGAATTACGTAAGAAATGTCTGCAGCGATAGACCGTGCAACATAGCCGGAGTTTTCAAGGCCGGCAAAAAAAACCTAAACGCCGAGGAACGGTCATCTATAACTACAACGTCTCTTTAGCCAGCAAAGGTTGGAAATCGCCATGAGCCAGGTGTATTCGGTAGCGGTCGTCGTCGGCAGCTTGCGCAAGGACTCCTACAACCGCAAGGTGGCCCGCGCCCTTTCAGAGCTGGCACCGTCCAGCCTTGCCCTGAAGATCGTCGAGATCGGCGACTTGCCGCTGTACAACGAGGATGTCGAGGCCGCAGGTGTGCCCGAGCCGTGGAAGCGCCTTCGCGAAGAGATCCGCCGCAGCGATGCCGTGCTGTTCGTCACCCCGGAGTACAACCGCTCGGTGCCAGGTTGCCTGAAAAATGCCATCGACGTAGGTTCGCGGCCTTACGGTCAGAGCGCCTGGAGCGGCAAGCCCGCGGCCGTGGTGAGCGTGTCGCCGGGGGCCATTGGCGGCTTTGGTGCCAACCACGCCGTGCGCCAGTCGCTGGTCTTCCTCGACATGCCCTGCATGCAGATGCCAGAGGCCTATCTGGGCGGTGCAGCGAACCTGTTCGATGACAGTGGCAAACTCAGTGACAAGACCCGGCCGTTCCTGCAGGGCTTCATCGACAAGTTCGCCTCTTGGGTCAAGCTGAACCGGGCGGTCTGAGCTCACGCCCTTGCCGGCAGCCATTCCAGCTGTAGTCAGGCCGGGTAATCCTTACAGCATTGTCGCTCCTGAATCTCGTTGCTGGAGCGACAATGTCCAACACACCCTCGGCGATGCGCACGGCCGATGAAAAAATCCTCGGCGCCACCGATGACTTCATTGCTGCAAGGCTGCCAGCCTGGTTGAAGCAGGCTTCACGCGCCCAGTTGTCAGGATTGCGTGCGGCTTTCAATACTCACCAGGCCAGCCAGGCGCGCCTGCGTGGGCAAACCCTGAAGCTTGAACCGCTCGACGTATTCGCCGAAAAGCACCTCAAGGTGCTGTTGGCCAAGCCACTGCCTGAGGGCGTGGAGTTTTCACAGCTGGAATGGCTGGTGGTGACGCCCTGGCTGGGTACGCTCGGCAGTTCTGACATGCAGGCGTTTGGTTACAAGGCAACACGCACCTCCGGCATCTTGCGTCTGATGAGCAACTTCGAGCTTGGCAACTCCTTCTATGCCGGATCCGGCCTGGTTGCGCCTGGCCAGGATGAAGTGCTGTCGATCTCGGATACGGAGCTGGTGTCCACGTGCCGAAGGCTGGATGTGGGAAAAAAATATCAGGATGAGTTGGATCAGGTCTTCAACGCTGAGGCCCTGGGCATCCTGGCCGATGACAAGCGTTCCGGGCTTGCCTTGGCAAGCAAGATTGCAGCGATGAAAGGCGACATTTCCGCCAAGGTGGAAATCGCATTGCTTGAAATGACACGCGAACAGATACATCTGGAGAAGTCTGGGCTGCGCGGTTACGGCGGGACCTTGCAGGTTCTGGGTCAGGTGGCGGCCGATGGCATGCTGGTCCGCTTGCGCGATGTGGAGGGCAAGCAGGTGGGTGTCCTGCTCTACCTGCCGAGCGATCCGTTGCAGGCATTGCGCTACTTCGCTGATGAATCTTCGATGAACAGTGCCCTGGCCGCATTGCTGCAAGGCGAATCCTACCTTTCCTTTTTCACTCAGTTGATCAGCTTGAAAAACCGGGCCAGTTTCGTCGAGCAACTCGGCAAGCGCCTGAAAGACCCGAAACCTGACCTTGACCTTGAAGGTGTCGTGGTTGAAGGCAGCATTTTCGACGCGCTGGCCAGTGCCCAGGTCAAACGCACCAAAGAAGATGCGCGGTTACTGCTGGTGCCAACCGCCGAGGCCGATGTCAAGGCCGCCCGCGCCCGGCATGAGGCCTGGAAGTCAGCAGGCCTGAACCTGATCAACCTGGCAGGGCTTTTCATCCCGGTGCTCGGTGCGCTGTTGCTGGGGCAACTGGTGTTGCAGACCTTGAGTGATGTCTTCGAGGGCGCACAGGACTGGTACGAGGGGCACCGTCATGAAGCCTTGGAGCATATGCTCGGCGTGGCCGAAGCGCTGGCTGTGACCACCGCGACCGTGGTCGGCGTGAGTGTCGTGCGCAGTGCCCTGGTCGCTGCCATGGAACCCGTCAATGTAAGAACCGGTATCAAGCGTCTGTGGGACGACAGTCTCGTGCCTTACGAGTCGGTGCCCGAGAACATTGCCCTGCGTCCCGATGGCTTGTATGGCGATGGCAAGCAGCGCTGGCTGCGCTCCGGTTCACGTTACTACGAGGTGCATCGGCCTGACCCGCAGGGCCCTTATCGGTTACGCCATCAGCGTCGTTCAGGGGCATACGAGCCCGTCGTGCTGCATAACGATGAGCGATGCTGGCGGCCGATATGCGAGCGGCCCTGGGAGTGGGATGACCGTGCGCGAATGCTCGATCGGCTGTGGCCGCAGCACCCGATGATCGGTGCGCAACGGGCGGAGCAGGTGTTGCGCGTGGCAGGGGTCGATCAAGATGAACTGCGTGGCATCCTGATGGAAAACCGGGTGTTGCCTGTCAATCTGCGCGAAGCGCTGCGCAGCTTCGAGGCGGATGAGCAAATCGGGCGGTTCTTCGACCATTTGCAGCGCAAACGTCTGGATGCGCAGGATGAGAAGCTATTGAAGTGGTGTGAGGGGTTGCCCGATGTGGGCAAGGGTATCGCGCAGGTACTGAAGGCAAAGCTGCAGCTGCGCGGGGCGCTTTACACGCACCTGACACGGCCGGACATTGTTGGAAACGACCCTTTGTTCAAACAGTTGCAGAGGGATTTTCCTGGTTTGGGAGATAGCTATGCCAAGCTGCTGGAAGGCGGGGCCAGTGCGCTTGAACGCAGTGAAGCAGTCAGCAATCGCAAGCTTCCCCAAGGGTTGGCGCTCAAAGCGGCTTCGTTGCTGCGTGTGGCGAGAATCAGCAAGGCCTTGGCGGGCCTTTACCTTGCCAGCAGCTATTGCACGGAAACCGGCGAGCTGGTGTTCGCATTGCTCAATCAACTTGACCCTCGGACCATCAACATCAACCTGTGTGAGGGTGAAGTCGACGGACGCCTGGTGGCGAGTCTGGTGGCGCAGGGCCAGGGAGAGCCATTACGGACACTGGTTCATCAGGAGGGGCGGTTCAATGCCTTCGAGGCTGATGGCAGCAAGCTTGAGATTTCCGTAGACGACCCGGGCGATCTTTTCGAAGTCATCACCGCATTGACGACGCCTGCCCAATGGGCCGAGTTGGGGGTCGAGGGGGATGACGGGGTCAGCCAGTTACTGCGGGCCCGGGCACTGGAGCAACTGCCTGAAGGCCATGAGGAGATTGCCCGCTTCATGGAGTGGCCAGAGCGCACACGTTGGTTCAACCCGGGGCAACGCCTGGAAGACGGCCGGGTCGGTTACCTGCTCAGTGGGCGCGGAGCAGAGCGCGCGAGAACGTCTCGGGAGGTGTTGCGAGACGGTATGCGCCGCTACTTTCCAGGCTTGAGCGAAACGCAAATCGATAAGGAACTGCAGCGAATGCTGGCGGGACGGGCTTCGGCGTACGATCTGTTGCTCGAGTTGCAGGACGACCACGAGCAGTTGGAAGTGACGCTGCAACGCTGGCAAGGCAGTGAGCTCAATGATGCCAGGCGGCAAATCCGTGGACACGTTGCCCAACGTCTGAGAAGAGCGTGGGGCGCGCAGGCCGAGGTGGAAGCGGTGAACGATGACGGTGTGGTGCGGCAGCGCCTGAGCCTGACTGACTTGACTATCACCACCCTTCCGGCATTTGCGCTACAACTGAACTTCACCTACATCACCTCGTTGGTGATGACCGGTACAACGATCAGCGAAGTGCCGTCACAATTTCTCAGTGCTTTTCGCGGTTTGCGGGTTTTGAGCATGGGGGGGAATGCCCTGCTGCGGGTTCCAGAAGGTATTTCCTACCTCACCGAGCTGCGCGAGCTGAGCTTGGCGCGCAACAATATTCGACTGGACGCTGCCTCTGAGCAGGCATTGACCCTATTGCCGCGCCTCTGCTCGCTCGACCTCAGCCATAATCCTCTTGGTCAATTCGCGATGAGGTTCAATCATCTGCCGCACATGGTGAAACTGTATTTGCGTAACTGTCGCCTGGGTACCTGGCCGCTCGGCGTGGAGCTCTGTGGCTTTCTCGAGGTAGCAGACTTGCGCTACAACCAGTTGCCGGCTGCGCCAAACGACTTGCTGCTCATGCCGTATGAGTTTCGCCGCGCTTTCCAGCTTGACGGCAATTCGATAAGCAGTGGAGACCTGCAGCGCTTCTACGCGTTGGACAGCATACCGGAAGAGCCGTCTGCGCCGCCCGTCTCGACGATCGATGCACGCGTGTGGTGGTCAGGTGCAGATGCCCAGGGCCAGGTCAGCCTCGGTAAACGCTGGGACGAATTGCAGAAAACAGTGGAAGGGCAAAAGTTTGTTGGACTGTTGGGCAACCTGATTGCGTTTGCCGACTTCAGCTGGAAGCGGTCGTACCTGTTCGAACAGGGCTGGAGCGTGCTGACCGAGCGGGAAAACAATGCCGTGTTTCGCCAGCAAGTCGACGCATTGATGGCCCAGCCGATGACAGATGACAACGCTGTCATCGACCGTTTCAGCCAGTTGTCATTGCACTTGCGCATTGCTCGGGCAGAGGCGCGTGTGGCTGTTGGCCGCGGTGCCGAGCTATTGGATTTCGGGCGGGCGTTGATGCGGCTGGACTTCCTGGATCAGTACGCTCGTCGAGATGCCGACCGGCGCCAGCAGTTGCGCGTGCGCGTAGACCGCACGAGCATTGTCCTGGGCTACAGGGTACGCCTGCGCCAGCGCTTGAACTTGCCCCAGCAGCCGTTGGCACTGCGCGAGTCGCAGGACGGTCGGGTATCCGGGGAGCAGTTGCTGGAGGCGCTGCGTGCCTTGCGCGAGAACGAAACCCATGAAAATCTGGCAGCCAGCCTCTGTCGCCGGTCGTTCTGGCAACGGTATGTGGAGCTTGAGAATGCCGGTTCATTCAGTCACTTGACTGATGTGTACGCGCAGAGGCGCAACCTTGTCGAAGGGCAGCGTGCCCAGTTGGGTGAGCTCCAGTATCGAGCCAGCCTGAACGCGTTGGAAATCGAAAAGGACGCCGATACCCATGCCTTGAGGCTGCAGCTCACCTTGCAGACCATTCGCAGCCTTGAGAGAAGTCGGGGTTAGGCAAGGATTGCGCTCGGGCGATTTCACCCAGCGCTTTGGCGCGCAAGCCCGCACCTGCAGGCTCGAGGTTGTGCCTGTAGGCGCGGGCTGGGTGCAGCAGCGATGGATCAGGATGCCTGCGGCATTTCCCCTTTGGCCAAGCGCCGGTTGATGTCGGCGATCACCTCGGGCAGCTCATTGATGGTGTCGATCAGGTAGTGCGGGCGTGAACGCTCGAACATCGCGTGGATACGTTTTCGCTCGCTTTCCAGCTTTTCCGCACTCAGCGCCTGATAGCCTTCCCAGGTCAGGCCCAACGCATTACCCGAGCACACCAGGGCGACGGTCCACATGCCGGCGCGGCGGCCCTCCAGGATGCCCGGCACCGTGTCGTCAACCTTCACGCAGGCCGCGACATCATCGATGCCCAGGGCAATCACGTTGGCCAGGGCCTGGGCTGGCCATGGGCGGCCATTCGGGGTTTCGTCGGTGGCCACCACATGGTCGGCGACATAACCGTTGTTGGCCGCCAATTCCACCACCTTGTCCATCACCACTTTCGGGTATCCCGAGCACGAGCCGATCTTCAGGCCGTCCTGGCGCAGGCCGGTGAGGGTGTCCAGGGCGCCAGGGATCAGCGCCGAGTGCACGGCGATCTTTTCGATCTGCAGTGGCATGAAGCGGTTGTAGATGGCGGTGACGTCATCATCGGTCGGCGTGCGGCCGAACACCTTGCGATAGCGCTCGGCGATTTCCGGCACATCGCACAGGGTGCGGATGTGGTCCCACTTGCCCATGCCCATCGGGCCTCGGGCTTCTTCGATCGAGACCTGTACATCGAACTCGGCGAAGGCTTCGACGAAGATCTGGGTCGGGGCGAAGGAGCCGAAGTCGACCACGGTGCCGGCCCAGTCGAGGATGGCGGCTTGCAGCTGGGTAGGGTTGCTGTAGTTCATGTGCGCGTTTTCCTGAAATTGAGAGGGCAGCGAGTCAGATGTCCAGTACTTCCATTTCCCGCAGCACGTCGGCCACGGCATTGACGGCGGCCTGCATGCCGTCCGCCCCGACCACGCCAATGCAGCCGACGCGGAAGGTCTCGACCTGGGTCAGCTTGCCCGGATAGAGGATGAAGCCCTTGGCCTTGACGCGTTCGTAGAAGTCCTTGAACTGGTAGCGGGCATCGTTCGGCGCGTGGAAGGTGACGATGATCGGCGCCTGGATCTCGGCTGGCAGGAAGCTGCGCAGGCCGATGGCGGCCATGCCCTCGAGCAGGGTCTTGCAGTTGTTGGCATAGCGCTGGTGGCGGGCGGGCAGGCCGCCTTCCTCGTTGTACTGCTGCAAGGCCTCGTGCAGGGCCGCGACCACGTGGGTCGGTGGGGTGAAGCGCCACTGTCCGGTCTTGGCCATGTAGGCGTGCTGGTCGTGCAAGTCCATGGCCAGCGAATGGGCATTGCCTTCGGCGGCGGCCAGGGCGGTCTTTTCGGCGAATACGAAGCCCATGCCCGGTACGCCTTCCAGGCATTTGCCCGAGGCGGCGATCAGTGCTTCGAAGGGGATCTGGCGGGCGTCGATCGGCAGCGCACCAAAGGAGCTCATGGCGTCGATGATCAGGCGCTTGCCGTGGCGTTTGATCACCTGGGCGATCTCTGGCAGCGGGTTGAGGATGCCGGTGCTGGTTTCGCAGTGGATCAGCGCCACGTGAGTCACGGCCGGGTCCGCGGCGAGCAGGCGGTCGACGTCGGCGGCAGTGGTCGGTTGGTCTTCGGCGGTTTCGAAGGTGCTGAAGGTACGGCCGAGCACTTTGCAGATCTTCGCCAGGCGTTGGCCGTAGGCGCCGTTGATCAGTACCATGACCTTGCCGTCACGGGGTACCAGGGTGCCGATGGCGGCTTCCACGGCGAAGGTGCCGCTGCCCTGCAGGGGCACGCAGTGGTGGCTGGCGCTGCCGTCGATGATCGCCAGCAGCTGCTCGCAGACGCTGGCGGTCAGTTGGTTGAAATCGCGGTCCCAGGAGCCCCAGTCCTCCAGCATGGCTTGGCGGGTGCGCAGTGACGTGGTCAATGGGCCGGGGGTCAGCAGAATCGGGGCGTTGCTCATTCCGTGGTTCCTCACAAGCTGCGGTGGTCGCCGGTTGGTTGGGCGCTGAAACTACGGGGCCTAGGTTGCAATTCGCCAGGCTATCAATCAAATTGTTTGTTGTTATGTCAGCTATAAGTCAGGCCGATACGAAATGAACCTGTTCCAGCTTCGTGCTTTCGATGCCGTTGCCCGCGAAGGCAGCTTCACGCGTGCCGCCGAGCGTCTGTTCATCAGCCAGCCGGCGGTCACCGGGCACGTCAAGGCACTCGAGGAGCACTATCAGATCACGCTGCTCAGGCGGACCGCTCGGCGCGTCGAACTCACCGAGGAGGGCACGCGCCTGGCGGCCATCACCCGTGCCATGTTCGGCCTGGCCGAGGAGGCGCAGGCCATGCTCGAAGCCAATCGTCAGCTCCTTACCGGGCGTCTGGAGGTGGCTGCCGATGGGCCGCACCGGGTCATGCCCATGCTGGCGCTGCTGCGCGAGCGCTATCCAGGCATTACCGTCAACCTGCGCCTGGGCAATGCGCAGGAGACCCTGGCCGCGCTGCTGTCGGAGCATGCTGACGTCGCCGTGCTGACCGAGATCGAGCCGCGCAAGGGGCTGCATCTGCAGAGCCTCTGCGCGTCGCGCTTGTGCGCATTGCTGCCCGTAGGCCACGACTGGGCCAGCGGCGAGGATGACCTGCCGCTGGCCGCACTGCACCAGCAAATCATGGTCCTGCGCGAGCCGAGCTCGACGACCCGGCGTACGTTCGACAACGCCTGTGCCCAGGCCAAGGTACAACCGTGTGTACTGCTGGAACTGGACAGCCGCGAGGCGGTGACCGAAGCGGTGGCCTCGGAATTGGGCATTGGTGTTGTCTCTTCGACCGAGGTGGCGCATGACCCGCGTGTGGTGGCTCGACCGTTGGCGGGAGAGGGGCTGCGTAACCAGCACATGCTCGGTTGCCTGGAGCGGCGCCGCGAATTGCGCTTGATCCAGGCCTTCCTTGGCTTGGCGGCAAGCCTGTGAGGCCGCGCCTGGTTGCCGTAAGATGGCCGCCAACGAGCAAGCTGGCGCCGGATGGCCGATGAGCGAGAAAGATACGATTTCCATGCAGCTGGTGCGTGAGGCGCTGTTGCAGAGCTGCCCCGACAGTGATGCCGCTGGCGCTCTGCTGCGACGCGCCGGGATCGATGCCAGCCTGTTCGAACAGGCCGATGCACGGGTGCCTGCAAGCGCCTATGCGCGCCTGTGGCGGCTGTTGTCGCAGCGCTGCAACGACGAGTTCTTTGCCATGGATCCCCGTGGCCTGCGCACCGGCAGCCTGGCTCTGCTGGCGCGCGCCGCCATGGCCCAGCCCAGCCTGGGAGAAGCGTTGGACGTGGCCTTGGGTTTCCTTGGCCTGATGCTCGAAGACCTGCAACCGGTACTGGTGCGCCAGGGCAGCCTGGCCGAGATCGTCATTGGCGAGCCACGGGAACAACCGCGGCGCGCCTTCACCTATTTCACCTTCTGGATGATCGTGCATGGTGTGGCCTGCTGGTTGGCCGGACGGCGTATTCCCATTCTGGCCATCGACCTGCGCTGCGCCGAGCCAGCGTTTTGCGATGACTATCGGGTGATGTTCTCCGAAAACCTCCAGTTCGACCGTCCGCGCACACGCATGATCATCGCCGCCGATTGCCTGGCGCTGACGCCCAGGCGCACGGCGGAAGACCTGCAGCGCTTCCTGGCGGAGGCGCCCGGCAACATCCTGGTCAAGTACCGCGACCCGGACAGTCTGGCCCGGCGCATTCGCCATGACCTGCGCCAGCATGACCCGGCGGGTTGGCCTGATGCCGAGCGCCTGGCGCTTGAGCTGTGCATGTCAGCTTCCACGCTGCGCCGCCGGCTGGCCGAAGAGGGGCAGACCTACCAGGGCCTGAAAGACAGCGTGCGGCGCGAACTGGCGATCAGTTGGCTGGCCGACGCCGAACTTGGCCTGGCGCAGGTTGCCGAGCGCCTGGGGTTCGCCGACAGCAGTTCGTTCTACAAGGCCTTTCGCAAGTGGTTCGGCTGCAACCCGGGACATTACCGCACGTTGGTGTTGCAAGGGGACGGCGCGAGCTTCTCGTAGTTTGCTGTTGCGCCAGTTCCCTCTGCAGTGTCGAACCGCCACTGCAGCACTGTATGCGCTTTCCGACCTTCAGAGGTGTAGTGATGGCGCAAACCAAACAGCCTGTCAGGGCGCTCGACAAGTATGCCGACGCGTTCGTGGCAACCCGGCTGCCCCAGTGGCTCAAGCAAGCATCGCCCGGACAGATCAACAAACTGCGTGACTGTTACACGGCGCACCGCAACAGTCATGAGCCACTGGACAAGGCACTGCGCAGCCTGCCAACGCCCCAGGCCTACGCGTTGAAGGTATTCACACCTTTGCTGTCGAATTCAGCGGCCACACTGGGATTCGACAAGATGCAATGGCTCGATGTGCGTCGTCGCCTGGACGTGCCCGTTGGCATTGGCGTACCCACCGATGAGCTCAGATACGTGCGAACACCGGCGTTGTTGACCCTCATGCAGAATTTCCCCGATGGCGATCCTTTCTATGAGGGCAGTGGGTTGGTGGTCGAGGGCGAGTCGCTGGTGCTGATCGATGGGAACGGGTTGGCCAAGCAGTGCCGGAAGGCGGATGCAGGCCAGGGTTATCAGAAATTGTTGGCATCCACTGTCACCGATTCAGTGCGCGGAAAATTGGCCGCGCACAAGCGCACAGGTTTCGCGTTGGCACTGGAATTGGCGGCGCTCAAAGGGCAGCTGGACGGTGCTAGCCATGCAGCCCTGCGGGCTGTGGGCACGACCGGGCACGGGGACAAGCTGCTGCGTGGTTATGCCGGGCAGCTGAAAGTCCTCAATTGCTTGATCGCCGATGCCTTGCTGATCCAGTTGCACGAAGCCGACGGCAAGAACAAGGGCATGGTGCTGTATTTGCCCAGCGATGTGCAGCAGCCGCTACGCTACTTCGCTGATATCGCGGCGGTCTGCGATGCCTTGGTCAAGGATCTGAGCGAGAAGGCATTCCAGCAAAACCTCTGCAATCAGGTGAAGTTGAGGGAACGGGCCGACTTCATTGAAACCCTGAACCAACGCCTGAAGGACTCCCAACCCGACCTCCAGCTTGAACGCGCCACGCTGACAGGCGATGTTTTTGCCGCCCTCGCCAAGGCACATTTCGAACACCTGGAAGACGATGCCAGGATGCTGCTGGTGTCCACGGCCGATGCCGACAAGACTGCTGCAAGCGAGCGCCTGAAGCGGTGGGAGGGCATTGCCATGGGTGCAGCGGGCATCGCCGGCTTGTTCGTCCCGGGGCTGGGTGAGTTGCTACTGGCGCAGCTGCTGGTTCAGGTCACCGAGCAGCTCTATGACGGCGTGACTGATTGGGCTCAAGGCCATCAGCATGAGGCCACGGAGCATTTGCTCGGCGTGGCGGAAATTGCTGCAGTCACAGCTGTGACCGCGGTCGGCGCCGGCTTAGTCGCTCGCGGCTTCGCGCGTGGCGCCGTTATCGATGAGCTTGAACCGGTCACGGTGAAACAAGATGACGACCGCCTGTGGAAACACGACCTGAGTGTTTACGAAGTCAGTCCCGGTCTGGCGACATTGCAGGATGATGGCTTTTACCATGAGGGTGACCTGCGCTTTCTGCGCATCGAGTCGCGCTATTACGAAGTGCATCAACCGGACGAGGATGGCCCGTGGCGGCTGCTTCATCCAGCGCGTGACGATGCCTTCGAGCCCGAGTTGGTCGGCAATGGCGAACGCTGCTGGCGACTGCGCCTGGAACGCCCATTGGAGTGGGACGACAGCACCTTGATGCTCGAACGGTTGTGGCCAAGCCACCCACCTCGGGAGGCCACAGAGGTCGCACGGATTCTGCAAGTGGCCGGTGTCGATAAAGACGAGCTGCGTGGCTTGCTGGTGGAGAACCGCCAATTGCCGGTGAACTTGCGTGATACGGTGCGGCGCTTCGACGCCGATGCCCGGATCAACCGGTTGTTCAGCGCGCTTGGCCAAGCGCCAGAGACAATTCCCGAAAAGGACATGCTCACCTGGTGCAAGGCACAGGCAGCGCTGCAAGGGCTATCTGACACGCAGATCGGCAGCACCCTGCTGCAGGACCAGGGCCGATGGGGGCATGCCTTGTTCGAGCATCTGACCGCCCCTGGTGAGGTGGATGATGCGGTGCTGGCACTGCTCAAACGCGATTTCCCAGGATTGCCGGATGCCTATGCACGTGAAGCGCTGAGCAGGCTGAATGTCGACGAGCGCCTGGCCATGGCGGCGAGCCAGCGGTTGAGCTTGTCGCTGGCCCAAAAGGCCCGCGCGCTGCTGCAACTGGCACGGGTCAATCGCGCATTCGAGGGGGTGTTCCTGCAAAACGCCTATACCGACGGTAGTGGTGAACTGGTGATCGCGTTGCTGAGAAAACTGCCTGAGTGGCCAGGCGATCTCAATCTCGAACTGCGCAAGGGTAACGAAAGCGGACCTTTGCTGGCGCAATTGAACCCGCAGGGTAAGGCCGAGTCGCGCACGGTGATGGTCTATCGGCAAGGCGGCTTTCGCCTGTATGACCACCGAGGGGTGGAGCGCGCCGAGGAAATCGCTGAGCCCGCCAGCCTGTTCGATGCCCTGGTGGCCTTGCTCAAACCCGAACAGCGTACGCGCCTGGGGCTTTCTCAGGACAGCGCGGCGCAACAACTGCGTGAGCGGTTGGCCAAACAACTGCCAGGCCAGCGAAGCCAGGTGTTCAATCTGCTCGGCTGGCGCAATCAGTCGCCATGGTTCAACCCCGGCGCACGCCTGGCCGATGGCCGAGTCGGCTACACCTTGGGCGGCCGCACACCGGGCAGTGAAGTCTCCGTCAGAACCCTGCGCGAGCGTATTCGCGCGTTGTACCCAGGGTTCACCGAAGTGCAGGTCGAGAGCTTTTTCCAGCGTTTGTTGCGCGAGCCTGGTTCGCCCTTGGACCAGCTTCTGGAGCACGAGGACAATTTCAGGCAACTGGACCGCGCGCTCACGCGCTGGGAGCGCGCCACCACGAACGAAAACTTGCGCAATCAGCAACGACAATTCGCTGAACAGCTTCGTCGGGCCTGGCGCCTGGATGGCGGAGTGGAAATCGATCTCGCAGACAACACCGACACGGTGCGCCTGAGCCTCAGTGGCTGGCAGATCGAGCGATTACCGACTCTGCCCGCTGAGGTCGACATGAGCCATATCGGCGAATTGGTGTTGGCCGGCATGGGGCTGCAGGACGTGCCGGCGAACTTCCTGCGTTGCTTTCGCCACGTGCATACCTTGGTCCTCACCAACAATCGCCTGACCAGTATTCCTCCAGGCCTTTCCCACCTGCAGGCGTTGCGCACGCTGCGGTTGATGTCCAACCGTATTCGCATGAGCAGCCAGGACCAGGACATGCTGCGTTCGATGCCCTACCTGCACATGGTGGACTTGAGCCATAACCCGTTGCGTAGCCTCAGCCTGAGGTTCAATGAACTGCCACAATTGCGTAGGCTGCGTCTCGACAATTGCCATTTGCAGGTCATGCCTGAAGGCCTTGAGCGCTGTGAGTTTCTGGAGTTCGCTGACCTGAGTGACAACCAGATCCAGACCCTGCCGCCCGAACTGGTGCGGATGCCCTGGAGATTCCGGGCACGGTTGAATCTGAGTCGCAACCCATTGTCCGCTGCAGAGCGTCAGCGGTTTTACGGGCTGAGTCATCAACGTCACGGCACAGCGTTGAACGTGCCTGTTGACGCTGATGCGCACCTGAACCAATGGCTGGGCGACCAGCCTGAAGCACATCAACCTGCGCGAAGGGCGCTGTGGCAAAGGCTGCAGGAGATGGACGGCAGCACCGAGCTGTTCGAACTGCTGCAGGCGCTGACTCAAGGCAGCGATTTCACCCATGCAAGAGCCTACTTGAGCGACCAGGTGTGGGGATTGCTGGCGGCGCTTGACCAGGACCAGACACTGCGCAGCGAAATCTTCGAGAGTGCTCGCGAACCCATAGGTTGTGTGGACAGTTCGGCGGAGCGTTTCAGCCGTCTGCAGATCCAGGTGCTGGCCCATGAGGCGAACCTGCGCAGTGCGCAAGCCGACGCGGGGTCGCAATTGCTGACGCTCGGTCGCCAGCTGTTTCGTCTCGAGGCCCTCGACCGCTTCGCTTTCCAGGCAGTGGAACAGCGGCGGCGGGTGCAAGGTGTTGTGGATGACCTGGAGATCGTGCTCGGCTACCGCATTCACCTGGCCAAGGCGCTCAACCTGCCTTGCCAGCCCCAGAGCATGCGCTTTAGCAGCCTGGCTGATATCACCGAAGAGCGTGGGCGGGAGGCGCTGGCTGCCGTGCAGGCAGAGGAAACGCCTGAAGCACTGGCGCACAGTATCGCCCGCCAAGGGTTCTGGACCGCCTATCTGCGCCAGCAGCACCCCGAACCCTTCGCCGCAACCGCCAGGGCTTTCGACGCGCGCGGTGAAGCGCTCGATGAGCAGGCCAGCACATTGACCAGCGAGGTCTACACCCAGCGTTGGGATGAGCTCAAATACGAGCGCGAAGCGGCAGAGCAGGCACTTGAACTGATGTTGACCCGCGACGCGTTGGAACGGACCACCGGGGAGCGCTAAGGCCAAGGAGCGCCAACGGCCAAACCGCTCATCCAGATTGACAGCTTTGGCCATTGTCCCAGTGCGGCCTTGGCGTGACCATCGTCAGACCTATGGTGCGATTCCAACAATAAAAAACCAGGAGTCTGACGATGCGCGATTACGCCGAGGCCGTCCGTTCGTTTGCCTATGACGATACCGTGGACACAGCGCTGCAGGGCGATCTGCAGGGCCTCAATGCCTGTGTCGAATGTTGCGATCGCCATGTGGGCGAGGGCAAGACCGCGTTGGTCTGGGAAGACCGCGACGGTAATGGCAAGCGCTACACCTTCGAACAGTTGCAAGCCTTGGCAAGCCGTTTTGCCAATGTCCTCAAGGAACAGGGCGTAAAGCCGGGCGACCGGGTTGCCGGCCTGCTTCCGCGAACCCCCGAGCTGCTGCTGACCATTCTTGCCACCTGGCGTCTCGGCGCGGTCTACCAACCGCTGTTCACCGCCTTTGGCCCCAAGGCCATCGAACACCGACTTGAGCAGTCCGGGGCCAAGGTCGTGGTCACCGATCGGGGCAACCGTCCCAAACTCGATGAGCTGACAGTCTCCCCAGTCCGCATCACCGTCAACGCAGCTCAAGGCGAGCTGGATTTCCAGCGCCTGCTCGACGCGGCAGCGCCAGCATGCGACCCGGTCCTGCGCCGTGGCGACGACCCGTTCCTGCTGATGTTCACCTCCGGCACCACAGGCCCGGCGAAGCCGCTGGAAGTGCCGCTGCGAGCCATTGTGGCGTTCCAGGGCTACATGCGCGATGCCATCGACCTGCGCCCGGAAGACCGCTTCTGGAACCTGGCCGACCCTGGCTGGGCCTATGGCCTTTACTACGCCGTCACTGGCCCGCTGTCGCTGGGCCATGCCACCACCTTCTACGATGGCCCTTTCAGCGTCGAAAGCTGCGCGCGGGTCATCGCCAGGCTGGGTATCACCAACCTGGCGGGTTCGCCCACCGCCTACCGCCTGCTGATCGCCGCCGGGGATGAGTTTTCCGCGCCGATCCAGGGGCGCCTGCGGGTGGTCAGCAGCGCGGGCGAACCGCTCAACCCGGAAGTGATCCGCTGGTTCGCCGACGAACTGGGCGTGACCATCCACGACCACTACGGCCAGACCGAGCTGGGCATGGTGCTGTGCAACCATCATGGCCTGCAGCACCCGGTTCACCTTGGCTCGGCCGGCTTTGCCATCCCCGGTCACCGCATCGTCGTGCTCGACGAGCAGGGCAACGAACTGCCTGCCGGCCAGCCTGGCATCCTTGCCGTGGACCGGGAGCAATCGCCGCTGTGCTGGTTCGCCGGCTACCACGGCCTGCCCACCAAGAGTTTCGTCGGCAAGTACTACCTCAGTGGCGATACCGTCGAGCTCAACCACGATGGCAGCATCAGCTTCGTCGGTCGTAGCGACGATGTGATCACCACCTCCGGATACCGGGTCGGTCCGTTCGATGTGGAAAGCGCACTGATCGAGCACCCCGCGGTGATCGAGGCGGCGGTGATCGGCAAGCCGGACCCGGAGCGTACCGAGCTGATCAAGGCCTTCGTCGTGCTCGCCGCGGGTGTGAGCGGTACCCCGGCGCTCGAAGAGACGCTGCGCCAGCATGTGCGTCAGCGCCTGTACGCCCATGCCTACCCACGGGAAATCGAATTCGTCAGCGAGCTGCCCAAGACGCCGAGCGGCAAGCTGCAACGCTTCATCCTGCGCAATCAGGAAATCGCCCTACAACAAGCTGCGCTGGCCAACCGCGCCAGCGCCTGAAGGAACCCATCATGCAGATAGCCAACAGCAATTTCATCGTCAGCGGCGCGGCCTCGGGCCTGGGTGCCGCCACTGCGCAGATGCTGGTCGAAGCCGGCGCCAAGGTCATGCTGGTCGACCTCAATGCCCAGGCCGTCGATGCCAAGGCGCGCGAACTGGGTGACAATGCGCGGTTCGCGGTCGCCGACATCAGCGACGAACAGGCGGCCAAGGCTGCCGTGGATGCTGCCGTGGCCGCCTTCGGTAGCCTGCACGGGCTGGTCAATTGCGCGGGTATCGTCGGTGCCGAGAAAGTGCTTGGCAAACAAGGCCCGCACGGGCTGGCCAGCTTCGCCAAGGTCATCAACGTCAACCTGATCGGCAGCTTCAACCTGCTGCGCCTGGCCGCTGCGGCCATGGCCGAAGGCGCCGCCAACGCCGAGGGCGAGCGCGGGGTGATCATCAACACCGCGTCGATTGCCGCCTACGACGGGCAGATCGGCCAAGCCGCCTACGCCGCTTCCAAGGGCGCCATCGCCAGCCTGACCTTACCCACTGCCCGGGAGCTGGCGCGCTTCGGTATTCGGGTGATGACCATCGCCCCCGGCATTTTCGAAACCCCGATGATGGCCGGCATGACCCAGGAAGTCCGCGACTCGTTGGCCGCCGGCGTGCCGTTCCCGCCACGCCTGGGCCGCCCCGTCGAGTACGCGGCGCTGGCCCGTCACATTATCGAGAACAGCATGCTCAACGGCGAGGTGATCCGCCTCGACGGTGCGCTGCGCATGGCTGCCAAGTAAGGAGAAACGAACATGACCCTTGCCAACGATCCAATCGTCATCGTCAGCGCCGTGCGCACGCCCATGGGCGGGCTGCAGGGTGACCTCAAGAGCCTGACCGCGCCACAGCTGGGTGCCGCGGCGATACGCGCCGCCGTCGAGCGTGCCGGTATCGATGCCGCCAGCGTCGAGCAGGTGCTGTTCGGCTGTGTCCTGCCGGCCGGCCTCGGCCAGGCACCGGCACGCCAGGCAGCGCTGGGCGCGGGGCTGGACAAACACACCACCTGCACCACGCTGAACAAGATGTGCGGCTCGGGCATGCAGGCCGCGATCATGGCCCATGACCAACTGCTGGCCGGCAGCGCCGATGTCATCGTCGCCGGCGGCATGGAAAGCATGACCAACGCCCCTTATTTGCTGGACAAGGCGCGCGGCGGCTACCGCATGGGCCATGGCAAGATCATCGACCACATGTTCATGGACGGCCTCGAAGACGCCTACGACAAGGGTCGCCTGATGGGCACCTTCGCCGAGGACTGTGCCCAGGCCGGCAGCTTCAGCCGCGAAGCCCAGGACCAGTTCGCCATCGCCTCGCTGACCCGCGCCCAGGAGGCGATCAGCAACGGCCGCTTCAGCGCCGAGATCGTCCCGGTGGAAGTGACCGAAGGCAAGGAAAAGCGCCTGGTCAAGGACGACGAGCAGCCGCCCAAGGCACGCCTGGACAAGATCCCACAGCTCAAGCCGGCCTTCCGTGAAGGCGGCACGGTGACTGCGGCAAACGCCAGCTCGATCTCCGATGGCGCTGCGGCATTGGTGTTGATGCGCCGCTCAGAAGCCGAAAAACGTGGCTTGAAGCCCCTGGCCGTGATCCATGGCCATGCCGCGTTCGCCGATGCCCCGGCGCTGTTCCCCACCGCCCCGATCGGTGCCATCGACAAGCTGATGAAGCGCACAGGCTGGAGCCTGTCAGAGGTCGATCTGTTCGAGATCAACGAAGCCTTCGCCGTGGTCACCCTGGCCGCCATGAAGCACCTCGACCTGCCCCATGACAAGGTCAATATCCACGGCGGTGCCTGCGCCCTGGGCCACCCGATCGGTGCCTCCGGCGCGCGCATCCTGGTGACCCTGCTGTCGGCCCTGCGCCAGAACAACCTGCGCCGTGGCGTGGCAGCCATCTGCATCGGCGGTGGCGAGGCCACGGCCATGGCTGTCGAATGCCTGTACTGAGGTGAACCATGCTGGTAACTGACGAGCAACAACAGATCGCCGACGCCGTGCGCGAGTTTGCCCAGGAGCGCCTGCGGCCTTTCGCCGAGCAATGGGACAAGGCCCATCGCTTCCCCCGCGAAGCCATCGACGAGATGGCGGCACTGGGCCTGTTCGGCATGCTGGTGCCGGAACAGTACGGCGGCAGCGATACCGGCTACGTGGCCTATGCCATGGCCCTGGAGGAGATCGCGGCGGGCGACGGTGCCTGCTCGACGATCATGAGCGTGCACAACTCGGTGGGTTGCGTGCCGATCCTCAAGTTCGGCAGCGAGCAGCAGAAACAGCAGTTCCTCACGCCGCTGGCCAGTGGCGCGATGCTCGGCGCCTTTGCCCTCACCGAACCCCAGGCCGGTTCCGATGCCAGCAGCCTGAAGACCCGCGCACGCCTGGACGGTGACCATTACGTGCTCAACGGCAGCAAGCAGTTCATCACCTCCGGGCAGAACGCCGGGGTGGTGATCGTCTTTGCTGTCACCGACCCGGACGCTGGCAAACGCGGCATCACGGCATTCATCGTGCCCACCGATACACCGGGCTACCAGGTGGCGCGGGTCGAGGAAAAGCTTGGCCAGCATGCCTCCGATACCTGCCAGATCGTCTTCGACAATGTGCGTGTACCGGTGGCCTACCGCCTGGGTGAAGAGGGGCAGGGCTACAAGATCGCCCTGGCCAACCTCGAAGGCGGCCGTATCGGCATCGCCTCGCAGTCGGTAGGCATGGCCCGCGCCGCGTTCGAGGTGGCGCGCGACTATGCCAAAGAGCGGCAGAGCTTCGGCAAATCCTTGATCGAACACCAGGCCGTGGCCTTCCGCCTGGCCGACATGGCCACGAAAATTGCCGTGGCCCGGCAGATGGTGCTGCACGCGGCGGCGCTGCGCGATGCCGGGCGCCCGGCCCTGGTTGAAGCGTCGATGGCCAAGCTTTTCGCCTCGGAAATGGCCGAAAAGGTCTGTTCGGATGCCTTGCAGACGCTCGGCGGTTATGGCTATCTGAGCGACTTCCCGCTGGAGCGGATCTACCGCGACGTGCGTGTCTGCCAGATCTACGAAGGCACCAGCGACATTCAGCGCATGGTCATTGCGCGCAATCTTTGAAGGAGCAGTCTGCATGGCATTCGAAACCATCCTGTTGGACATCCACGGCAAGGTCGGCCTGATCACCCTCAATCGCCCCCAGGCGCTCAACGCGCTCAACGCGCAAATCATCGCGGAGATCAACCAGGCCCTGGACCAGCTGGAAAGGGACCCGAACATCGGCTGCGTGGTGCTGACCGGTTCCGCCAAGGCCTTCGCGGCGGGTGCCGACATCAAGGAAATGGCCGAGCTCAAGTATCCGCAGATCTACGTCGACGATCTGTTCAGCGACTCCGACCGCATCGCCAACCGACGCAAGCCGATCATCGCTGCCGTGTCCGGCTTCGCGCTCGGTGGTGGTTGTGAACTGGCCATGATGTGCGACTTCATCCTCGCGGGCGACAACGCCAAGTTCGGCCAGCCCGAGATCAACCTCGGCGTGCTGCCGGGCATGGGCGGTACCCAGCGCCTGACCCGTGCCGTGGGCAAGGCCAAGGCCATGGAACTGTGCCTGACCGGCCGCCTGATGGGCGCTGAAGAGGCCGAGCGCGCGGGGCTCGTGGCGCGTGTGGTGCCTCAGGCCGAACTGGTCGAGGAAGCCCTGAAGGTGGCGGCGACCATCGCCAGCAAGTCGATCCCGGTGAGCATGATGGTCAAGGAAAGCGTCAACCGTGCGTTCGAAGTCACCCTCAGCGAAGGTGTGCGCTTCGAACGCCGGGTGTTCCATGCCGCGTTCTCCACCGAAGACCAGAAGGAAGGCATGGCCGCCTTCATCGCCAAGCGCGAGGCGCAGTTCAAGGACCGCTGAGATCCCTGGCCAGACCCTCCAGCGTGCAACTCCTCAGCCGGTGAAGAAGTAAGCGTTCGCCGCGGCCCGATCGATCGGGCTGCGGTGGACCTCGACTTCACGGCCGTCAGGATTCTTGGCCAATCGACCGCGCTCGTAGCGCTGCTCGGCGGTCTTGAGATGACCCGCGGTGTAGTCGGCCTGCCGCGTGTTCATGGCGGGGTAGTGGAAGTGGGCAAACCAGTGCGCCTGGTTCTGGTGGCGTATGACGAACTCTTCCAGATAGTCGTCGCTGCGCCCTGCGACCTTGGCCAGTTTGTGGCGTGGCCCGGTCGACTCGATCACTACCTTTTCCCGCTCCAGCAGGAACTGCAGCTCACCCATCCTGGGGGCCTGCAGCAGTGCCACGCGTGCCCGCTGTGCGGTCGCCTGATCGGCCAAGGTCGATGACATGTCCTCTATCGCCTTGATGCTGATGGCTGCGTCGGCACCTGGCGTGCCTTCGTCGGTCTGGTTGTCGCGTGTCAGGCGCAACTCGATGGCGGCGCGGTGCTCGTCCAGTCGTGCGCGATGGCCAAGCAGGCTGTCCTGGATGTCGACCGGGATATAGGTGTTGGCCTTCTTGCTCTTCATCAGGGCGACTTCCTTGCGGGCGCCATCGAGTAACCGGGTGCTTTGCTTGAGCAGCGTCTTCAACTTCGCAGGTTCCTTGCCCGGTGACGGCTTGGTCTTGTTGATCGGTGCGGCCTCGACGGCGGCCCACAGGTCGTCTTCGCGCTTGTAAGCACCAGAGACAGAGTCGTTCTCGACCCCTGGAATGTCGACGATGTCGTTGTCATCTGTACGGGGTTGGCCAAGTAGCAGACCGTCATCGCGGGTTTCTATGAGCCCGGGCAGTTGCTCGCTCAACTGGGCTATCGTGCTGCGCTCGTCGTTCCCTGGATACTCCGAGCGCTCGAAGTCGACGCTGGTGCTGATGGCGTTGACGTCGCTCCTCAGGTCGCTGAGCAATGTGGGCACATTGTCCTTGTCGAAGGCGTCTGCCAGGGCGCTTAGCCGAGTTCTGGCCTTGCCCAGATTCGAGGCGATGCTTTGCAGCACCCGCCGCATGACTTCATCGCTGGCGTTGGCTTGCTTGTGCAGTTGCACGTACTGACTGATGGCCAGATCGATGTTGCGCCAGGCACGCAAGAGCCAGATCCCTTTATTGTGTGTTTCGTCGAGAATCAGGCGGTCGAAGCGGTTCTCGCAGCGTATGAAGCGCCAGTGCACGATCGTCCAGCTGCCCTTGTGCGGCTCGATCTGTCTCAGCATCTCGGCCACCTTCGGCTGGGCCGGACCTGCCAGTCGGCGCAACTGTCCCAGGCTTTGGGTGAAGGCGGTGGCATTGTCGAAGAGCTGGTCGATCAGGCCTCCCGTATCTTCCAGGCGTTTTTGAAGAATGACGACGTCTGTGGGGGAGAGCTCGACCAGGCGATCAATCATGCCCGTCAGGTGCGCGCGTTCGGGCTTGTAGAGGCGCAGCTGCAATTCACGTATCTGCAACTGGCATTCGAGCTGATGGAACAGGGTGCCGGCGCGCTTGAGCTTGTAGTCTTGCACCGGGGTTTGTGCGTTCAGCTCGTGCAGGCGCTGGATATGTTCTGCGATGAACGCCTCGAATACTTGCAGTTTCTCCAGGCAGCCGCGAATGACGCGAGGCTCATCGGAGCCTTGCCCCAGGGTGCTGACCTTCCTGAGTTCGGGTAGTCGGGCGACGATGCTTTTCGAGTCGGTGACCAGGCGCTTGGCCAGCTCCTCGGTGCTTTTCCTGATGGCGTCCTTCGATCTGGCGATCTGTTTCTTGGGAGGCATGCCACCTTTCAGGCGTAACCCGAGGTCCAGCTGCCAGCGGCCCGCTTCATCGCGCCGCAGCCACGGGCCGAGTGCGTTGCCATCGGCTGTGCCGACGATTCGAAACTGCTCGCTCACAGGATCGAGTTGCACCTTGTAGACCTTGCCCTCGACCCGACCGTAAAGCTGGTCGGCATGCAGGTAGAGGCCGCGCATGGGGCCAGAGGGCACCGCGGAACCGAGGGTGTCGGCCGAGATATCGGCCCGCAGCTTGTCAAGCGCACTGGCCTGCTTGCTGTCGAGCTTGAGCGTCGGTTGCGCCCAGCCGAATTCGAGCCGTGTCTCGGTCGGGCTGGTGACCACCACCGGCGCAGGCGTCAGTGCCGGCTGCTGGCCGGGAGGCAGGGCTGCGTCCAGAGGGTGCTCCTGCTCCATACGGTCCATCGCGTGGTTGAAGATCAGGAAGGCGACATTGACCAGCAGTGCTATCCAGTCTGCGCTGCGGTCTCCCGGCTGGTTGTTGTCGTTGGCCTGCACCAGGCGGGCGAACGCGGTCTCCATCTGCACCAGCCAGGCGGCTTCGGCTACGGGGCCTTCGACGAACGGCAAGACCGTGTTGAGCAACAACCAGCCCAACTCCTCCCAGCGTTGCCAACGGGCTTCGTCGCTGCTGGCCGATCGTTCCTTGAAATTGTGCAATGCTTCTTCGACACAGGCCTCGTAGATGGCGCGAACCCCATCGACGACAGGGGCTTCGCGTGACAGGGTCACCGGTGCCGGCTTGCTCGATGGGACCGCCCAGTCGTCTTCCAGCGGGAAGAAAAGATGCGGTTCCATGAAACCGCCATGCTTGTACACCCGCCGGTCTTCTTCGGGCAGTCGATGAATGATGTCATCCTGCAGGTCGCCGCTTTCGCTGAGTGCCACCAGTAAAGCAAGGCGATCGCGGAACTCCACGATGGGCTCGTGGTGCAGGGGGCGATAAAGCAGGCAGCGCTGGCTGGGCAAGGTGTCGTTTTCTATCAACCAAGCGTTGCGCGGGTGGTCAGGGAAGGCGTCCATTGTTCTCAGCAGGCCCAATGGGCGTATGACCCAGTGATCGTGTTCATCGGGCAGCGCAGCGAATAGCTGCTCAACGGCGATGATCGCCAGCAGTGAGGGATGTCCGTGCTGGAGATACCGGGTCATGAGCTGCGTTGGCAGTTGGCTGCGCAATTGATCGGCAAGCAGTCGCTGCCGCTCGTTGCTCTGTTGGGCATCGTCGAGTAGCAGGGCTTTCAACCTTTTCGGGTAGGTCGCGCCGATGTCGGCCTCGTCGATCAACGCACGCAGCGCCGATGTGTCGAGCCAGGTGGGTATGGGTTGTCCATCGGTCGTTTCCAGCGTGACTCGCCCCGGCTTGAGCAGCCCGAGGTTGGCGATGGCCAGCTGCGTCAGGCTGAAGGTCACCGCTACCGTGGTGCCTTCGCTCACCAATTGCCCTGCCACCGGAATTGCCGTGGCGGTGGTCTGGTGGTTGATCACGCGCACGGCTGCAGGGTCAAGGGTCGACGTAGGATGATCACGGCGAATCAGTTCGCCCAGGCGCTCGCAGGCGAAGGCCTGTGCGCTGGGTACGCCGCTCAGCCAGGTCTTGCCATCGGCGTCGGAGTTGCTGCGGGCGACATCGGTCAGCATCGAGCTGTAGACGATCAGCGCCTTGGGGTCGCCATCGCGCATCCAGCCGGGGAGTTGGTCGATGAGGCTTCCATGGCCCGCCAGGTCGTCCATGCTGCACAGGTGCGCCAGCGAGCTGAGGCGGTCCAGGGCATCTGCCAGTTGCTGGGCACTGCCTTGGGCATGAAAGGCGGTGGCGGCGACCTCAATGCCTTCGAGTAGCTGCTGCAGCAGGTTTGCAGCCTGCGCCTGGAACAGTTGCCGCTCGGGTGTGGCCAGTTTTACGGCGGGTGGTGACTTGGCGATGATCGCTGGCCAGTGCTCGCTGATGGCTTCCAGCAAGCGCGTGCGGGAGGAGAAGGACAGCAATCGGCCCCCGGCAGTGAAGAGCAAGGTGAAGGGTGGGCGACCAGGTGCGTCCGGGCGCTCGATCAGGACAGCGCTGGCCAGGTTGGGGTCCAGCTGCCAGTCGGCGGAAAAATTGGTGACCACCGTCTGCAGCGTGATGCCGTGTTCGGCGCAAAGCTTGAGCTGGTCGTCGTAGTTGGCGGGCTCTTTGGCGAGTGCCTTGAGCGTGGCTTGGGCGGCAGGCAGCTCATGCTTGGCAGCGGCCTCGGCCACCGCGCTGCGCAAGCGTTCCTGCAGATGGTTGCTCAGCCAGGACCAAGGGGTTTCACCGCTGCGGTCGGCCGCGCACCAGAAGTCGACCAGTGCTGCGTTGAAACGGTCGATAAGAAGCGGGCCGCAGTCGTTTATGAGGGCTTCGAGCCGCACCAGATCGACCGGCACCGGCTTCTCGGGTTCGATGTCCAGCTCGCGGCAGACGACATCCTGCCCCGGGGTCAGATTGAGGGTGGTGCGCAGGCAATAGCGCTCAGCCAGCAACTGATACAACGGACGGACATAGGCGATACCTGGCACAGGGCCGAAACTGGCCAGTTGCAGACCCACTGGGTCGAGTGTGGCGTCGAAGCCGTAGGCGGGCCATTGTTCCACAAGCAGACTGGCGGCAACCTCGAACAGTCGAGGGCGGTTGGCGAAGGTCTGGGCGATCTGGCATGGCAGCGTGGTGTTGCGACGTAGCCTGTTGGCGGCGGGCATGGCGGCGATCTCGGTGATGGTCCCGCCGCCATTGGGCCGTCAGGACGACGGCTTGGGGTACTACAGATCTACTGCCAGAGGTGTGGACTGCGCAAGGAAGCAGCGTCGAGAGACCCCGCAGAAATAGGGGTGGCCAAGCCGGTGGGGTAGCAGGTTGCTGCCAGTGTCTTCCACTGCCTTGGGGCTGGTTGCCCTGTCGGAAAATGACAGCCGGCAGGCAGTTTCCACCTCATTTCGGTCAAATCCACTGTCATTGGTGTTGCCCCTGGCGACGCGGCGCCTTAGACTTCCGCCCCCTGTAAAAGAGTGCCAGTTGGCGCTTGAAGAATTCCGCTGCCGATGCCAGTGCGTCGGCGGCACCCGAATCGCCCAAATGCACATTTTTTCATAGAGAAATCGATGACCAAGGAACAGTTGCTGGCCATGTCGGCCGATGACTACATGAACGCTGAACAGCTGGCATTCTTCACTGCCCTGCTGCAGGCGATGAAAGTCGAAACCCATGAACGCATCGAGCTGAGCCGCGCCACCATCGAGGGCCTGGACACCCCGTCGGACCCTGCCGATGTGGCTTCGGTCGAGGAAGAGCGTAGCTGGTTGGTCAATGCCATTGACCGCGACCAGCGCTTGTTGCCGCAGCTGGAAATGGCCCTGGATCGGATTACCGACGAGAGCTTCGGCTGGTGCGATGACAGTGGTGAGCCGATTGGTCTGAAGCGTCTGCTGATCAGCCCGACCACCAAATACTGCATCGAAGCCCAGGAGCGCCACGAGCAGCTCGATCGCCACCAGCGGCAGATCTGACCGCGCGGTGTGCGCCAAGCCCCATGGAGCAGTCCTTGGGGCTTTTTGCGTTGCCTGCGGGATACGTCTGTACGGTATTTGTTGCTCGTTGTGTAACGCTGCTGTACTGCAATGCGCTGTTTCTCCCCGGCTGGCGGGGGTATCATGGCTATATCGTTAGGGTGCTAATTATATTCCGGAGGGAATGATGAATAGCCGAGTCGATGTAGCCGTGATGATCGGTACAGGTGTGCCAGCAGCGCTGCAGGCGTTGGGCAAGCGCATTTGCTGGGTGGTGTTGGTCAACGGCGAGCGCCGTGGTACGGCATTCGCCACCCGTGAGGAGGCGCTGGAGTGCCAGTCAGCCTGGTTGCAGCAGTTGCAGAAGGGTCAGGCCGCTTGAATGCGGAGCAAGAAATGCTTTTTAGCGCTCGACGGATTTCGGTGTTTTCGTGCATATTTAATCCCCGGCAATGCGCTACTCGATACCTGCGCCCGATCTGCCGAGGGGTCTGCAGTTATCTATCGCATCTTTCTGGCGGATGTATTTGTCAGGCATAACGCTTCCCGTTCAGGGATCATGTCGAGCGGCTTCATAACGGCCGGGTCTGACAAGCTCGTGTAAAGTTTCCTGCGTGCTGCATCGCCAGCAGGCACAGACGTTTCGCGCTTCGCTTTATTACTCTATTTGCCTATCGAATTGAACAATGGCCGCACCTCACCAAGGTCGAGTGGGGGCGGATGTCACCGATCTGAGGATTACTTCATTGGCAGTCAGTACACTTGATACCCACGCCTTGTTTGCACTTGGCGATTTGCGCGGTAAGTTGGCCAAGCTGTTTCAAGGTCGTTTCGTTTATGTCACCGAACAAAACCCCGAAGGCCTGTACATGGCCGAAATCGACACCGAGAGTGCCTTGGTGGTCGATGACAAGCAGCGCCTTGAGTTGAAGGTGGGCGATCATTTTCGCGCGGCCGTCTTGCCCAGCCGGGAAGGTGGCAAGCTGGAAATGCGCTTTCGTGAAATCAAGCTCAACGTCTATGGTGTGGGCGACTACGCTTTCGTTTCGGTGCCGGAAGGCGAAGGCATCGTATTCCGAGACGGGCAGGGCGTCATGCTGGTTTTCGCGGCTCAACAGCAAGTGCAGGAAGGCCTGGGTAAATTGCTGAAGGCTGTCACGGGCAAGGTCGCGAAATGGCGCAAGGGCGAACTGACCACGTTCAAGGCCAGTGAATGAGTGAACGAGGCGAGGAGCCGGGCACTCGCGCCGCGTTCCATCAGCAGCATCAGGCGGGGGCGACTGCCCTGGCCGAATCACTGTTGGCCCGGCGTGAAACGATGCAGGGTGCCTGGTTGAACTGGGTGGCTGCTCAACTGTACCAGCTCAGCCCACCACCCTACGCCGCCATGGTGCGGCGAGAATTGCAGCGCCTCACCCAGTAGTGAGGCGGGTGCCACTCACTTGCCGCGATGTCTGCCGCTGCTGATTTCTTCCGGCACCGTTTCCTTGGCCATGCGCTTGCGAAACAGCGCTGCCCGGGCAAGCAGCAGCGTAGTGACCGGGACGGTGATGGACAGCAGAATGGGGATAAGCCAGGCATGCAGCACCGGGCTTTGCTTGAGCCACGAAAAATAGATGATCGAAGCCAGCGATACACACCAGGTGCCAATGGTCGAGGCCAGTGCTGGCGGGTGCATACGCTGAAAATAGTCTTTGAGCCGCACCAGGCCGACCGCACCGATCAGGGCGAACAGGCTGCCAAGTAGCAACAGTACGGCGGTGACCAGTTCCAGCCAGAATGGTAGTTCAAGGGTTTGGTTCATTCGATCACCTCGCCACGCAGCAGGAACTTGGCCAGGGCGAACGAGCCGACGAAGCCGAACAGGGCAATCAGCAAGGCGCCTTCGAAGTACGTGTCACTGGCATAGCGAATACCCAGCACCAGCATCATCAGCATGCCTAGGATGTACAGGTAGTCCAGCGCCAGTACCCGGTCCTGGGCGGATGGGCCGCGAAACAGCCGTATCAGCGTCAGCCCCATGGCCAGGGCGAAGATGAACAGGCTGGCGAGAACGGCATTGGCGAGCAGCCCTGTCATTCGAAAATCTCCATCAGCGGGCGTTCATAGGTGTGTTTGAAATGCTCGATGAAGGCCACTTCGTCCTCCAGGTCGAATACGTGCAGCAGTAGCACACTGCGATCCAGGGCCAATTCCGACCAGACCGTACCCGGTACCACGGTGGTGATCATCGACAGCGCCGCCAGGCCGTGGGCATCGCGCAGGTTCAGCGGGATGTGAACGAAGGCCGAACGCGGCGGTTGCTGGCCAGCACGCAGTACGCCACGTGCCACCATAAGATTGGACTGGATCACGTCTAGCCCTACCCGCCCTATCAGCTTTGCGATCACCAGCGGCCGGCGCACATGGGCGTGCTGCGGGCGCAGTGGCGCCATCAGTTGTGGGGCAAGCACTGCCAGTGCGGCAGCGAGCAGCAGGTTGCCAGGGCTGACCGACAGGTTCAGCAGCAACCACAAGAAGAACAATGAGATGGACAGCAGCGGAGCGGGGAACAATCGGCTCATGGCTGCACCTGTTCGTCGAGTGTGGTCGGGCCGGGTATGGGACGCGCTGCCATCACCGCTTCGATGTAGCGATCCGGCGTTTGCAGGCTGGCGGCGGTGTCCTGGGTGTAGCGCAGCAACGGCTCGGCCTTGAAGCTGAGAATGATGCACAGGCCCAGCAGAATGACGATCGGCAGGCACTCGTTGCGATGCAGCACAGGCGAAGGGCGCTCTTCGGGTTTCCAGAAGCGCTGGATGCCCACGCGGCCGAATGCGATCAGCGAAGCCATGCCCGACAAAACGAGCAAGGAAACCAACCCCCAGCCTGCTGCGGACAGCGGCTGATCGGCTGGAACACCCAGCCCCAGCGGATTGAACAGCGCGCTCATCAGGTTGAGTTTGCCGACGAAGCCGGACAGTGGCGGCATGCCGATGATCAGCAGGGCGCAGGCGATGAAACTGAGACCGAGGAAGGCCATGGTCCAGGGGATGATTTGGCCGATCACAACCTTTTGGTCGTCGTCGAGGTTGATCCCCTTGGGTGGGTGCAATGACTCGAGCGGCGATGGAATGGCGTCCTCTTCTTCATCCAGCGGTACTTCATTGGCCGAGCGCGAGCGCTCGACCAGTTCGGCGAGCAGGAACAGCGCGCACAGCGCCAGGGTCGAGTTCACCAGGTAGAACAGTGCCGCGCCTGTCAGGGCCGGTTGGGCGAAGCCGACAGCCCCGAGCAGCGTGCCTGCGGAGACCAGAATGCTCAGCGCGGCCATTCGCTCCAGCCGCTGGGCTGCCAGTATCGACACTGCCGCTACGGCCAGGGTGGCCAGGCCACCGTAGACCAGCCATTGCCCGCCAAAATGTGCCGATGCGCCCGCTTGCCCGGAGAACAGCAAGGTCCACAAGCGCAGTACGGCATACAGGCCGACCTTGGTCATGATGGCGAACAGCGCTGCCACTGGCGCGCTGGCCGAGGCGTAGGCGGGGACCAGCCAGAAGTTCAGCGGCCAGATCCCGGCCTTCACCAGGAACGCCATGGCCAGCACCGCCGCCCCAGCGTGCAGGAGGCCGCGGTCGGCTTCCGGTACCAGCGGAATCTTCAGGGCCAGGTCGGCCATGTTGAGGGTGCCGGTAACGCCATAGAGCATGGCTGCGCCGATCAGGAACAACGACGAGGCAAACAGGTTGATGGCAATGTAGTGCAGACCTGCTCGCACCCTCGCTCGGCCCGACCCATGCAGCAACAGGCCGTATGAGGCCGCCAGAAGCACTTCGAAGAACACGAACAGGTTGAACAGGTCGGCGGTGAGGAAGGCGCCGTACAGGCCCATCAGTTGGATCTGGAACAACGCATGAAAGCTCGCGCCGGCACTGGCCCAGCGGACGCGGGCGAACAACAGCGCGCAGACACCGATCACCCCGGTCAGGGTCAGCAACAGTGCCGAAAGGTGGTCAAGCACCAGCACGATGCCAAACGGCGCCGGCCAGTTGCCGGGCAGGTAGACGCCGATCGACTCCGCCTGGCCCTGGGTGCGTACCCACAACAGCAGGCAAACTGCAATGGCAAGGCCGGTGAAGGTGGACAGCAGGTTGAGGCGCCCCTTGAGCTGGCGATGCTTTTCGCCTAGCAACAGCATCAGCGCCGCAGTCAGCAGCGGCAGCAGTATGGGGGCGACGATCAGTTGACCCATGCCTGTCATTCGTCACGCTCCCGGCCATCCACGTGGTCGGTACCGGTCAGGCCGCGCGATGCCAGCAGCACCACCAGGAACAAGGCGGTCATGGCGAAGCTGATGACGATCGCGGTCAGCACCAGCGCCTGGGGCAACGGGTCGGTGTAATGCAGCAGGTCCTGGGTTACCCCGTCCTTGATGATCGGTTCCTTGCCGATGAACAGGCTGCCCATGCTGAAGATGAACAAGTTGACTCCATACGACAGCAGGCACAGGCCCATGATCACCTGGTAGGTGCGTGGGCGCAGGATCAACCACACCCCCGAGGCGGCCAGTACGCCGATGGCGACTGCGATGACTTCTTCCATCAGGCGGCTCCTGCTTGACTGGTTTTCGACGGATTGCCCGGGCGATAGGCGCGTACCGATTGGTGCGCCAGGGCAGTGAGGATCAGCAGGGTCGAGCCGACCACCACGGTGTACACGCCGATGTCGAAGAACAGCGCACTGGCCACGTGCACATCGCCCAGCAACGGCAGGTGCAGGTGGGCGGTATGGGTGGTGAGGAACGGGTAGCCCAGCAGCATGGCGCCCACCCCGGTCAGGGTGGCGCACAGCAGGCCGGTGCCCATCCAGCGCAGCGGCCGCAGGCTCATCTGAGCCTCGACCCACTGGGTGCCGGCGACCATGTACTGCAGAATGAACGCCACCGACATGACCAGCCCGGCGACGAAGCCACCGCCTGGTTGGTTATGGCCACGCATGAACAGGTACATCGAAACCAGCAGGGCGATCGGCAGCAGCAAGCGCACCAGCACCGCGGGCACCATCATGAAGCCCAGCGCGGTGTCGCTGGCATGCCGCGGGTTGATCAGGTCGGTTACCACGTCGGGTGCCAGCAGGCGCTGCTGGGCTGGCAGCTGCATGCTCTCCTTGGGTGGGCGGAAGCGGCGCAGCAAGGCGAAGACGGTGATCGCCACGGCTACCAGCACAGTGATCTCACCGAGGGTATCGAAGCCACGGAAGTCAACGAGCATCACGTTGACCACGTTGGTGCCGCCGCCTTGGGGCAGGGCCCGGCTCAGATAGAACGAGGAAATATCGTTGGGTGTCGGCCGCGTCAGCATGGCGTAGGACAGCACGGCCATGCCGGTGCCGACCAGCACGGCGAGCAACAGGTCGCGCAGGCGCCGAATGCGTGCACGGTCCAGGCTGCCCGGTAGGGGCGAGACGCCTTCGATACGGCGTGGCAGCCAACGCAGGCCGAGCAGGATCAGCACCGTGGTGACCACTTCCACCACCAGCTGGGTCAGCGCCAGGTCGGGCGCCGAGAACCACACGAAGGTGATGCAGGTCATCAGGCCGCAGACGCCGACCATGATCAAGGCGGCCAGGCGGTGGTACTTGGCCTGGTAGGCGGCCCCGATGGCGCAGGCAATGGCGATCAGCCACAGCGCGACGAACACGCCGGAGCCAGGAATCTTCGGTCGATCCCCCCAGCTAAGGCCGCTGTACAGCATGGGCGTGAGCCCGGCGAGAAACGCTGCCAGTACCAGCATGAACAACTGCGATTGCAGTCGGCGGCTGGTCAGCAGCCTCTCGGCCCGTCGGGCCAACAGCATCAGGCGCGCCTGGCCGTGTTCGAACAGGCGCTTGCCATTGAAGCGCTCGATCAGCGGGGGGTAGGGGAAGCGTCCGAGGCGTAGCTGGTTGCGCAGCAGCAGGTACAGCACGACGCCACCGCTCATGGCCACCAGGCTCATGATCAGCGGGGCGTTCCAGCCATGCCAGATGGCCAGGCTGTATTCCGGCAGCGTGCCGCCTACCACGGGCAATGCGGCGGCGGCCAGCAGCGGGCCGACCGACTGGGCAGGGAAAATACCCACCACCAGGCAGGTGAGCACCAGCAGTTCGACGGGGGCGCGCATCCAGCGTGGCGGTTCATGGGGTGTGTGCGGCAGATCTTGCGCGGTAGGGCCGAAGAACACGTCGACGGTAAAGCGCAGGGCGTAGGCGACGCTGAAAGTGCCGGCAAGGGTGGCGATGACTGGAAGCGTGGCTTCGACCCAGGCAGTGGAGGAGATGAACACGGTTTCGGCAAAGAACATTTCCTTGGACAGGAAACCGTTCATCAGTGGCACTCCCGCCATCGAGGCACTGGCCACCATGGCCAGCGTCGCGGTGTAGGGAACCAGTCGGATCAGGCCGCTCAGGCGGCGAATGTCGCGGGTGCCGCTCTCGTGGTCGATGATGCCGGCGGCCATGAACAGCGAGGCCTTGAAAGTGGCATGGTTGAGGATGTGGAACACCGCGGCGACGGCTGCCAGCGGGCTGTTGAGGCCCAGCAGCAGGGTAATCAGGCCGAGGTGGCTGATGGTCGAGTAGGCCAGCAGGCCTTTGAGGTCGTTCTGGAACATGGCCGCGAAGGCGCCCAGCAGTAGCGTCAGCGCGCCGGCACCACCGACGATCCAGAACCACTCTTCGCTGCCGGAAAGCACTGGCCACAGCCGCGCCAGCAAGAACACCCCGGCCTTGACCATGGTCGCCGAGTGCAAGTAGGCAGAAACCGGTGTCGGCGCCGCCATGGCGTGGGGCAGCCAGAACTGGAAGGGAAACTGCGCACTCTTGCTGAGCGCGCCGATCAGGATCAAGGGCAGCAATACCGGATACAACGCGTGCTGGCGGACGGTCTCGCCGGCGACCAGGACCTTGTCCAGGTCGTAGCTGCCGACCACATGCCCGAGCAGCAAGGCGCCCACCAGCAGGCACAACCCGCCGGCGCCGGTAACCATGAGGGCCATGTAGGCCCCGCGGCGGGCGTCAGCGCGGTGGTGCCAGTAGCCAATCAGCAGGAACGAGAAAAGGCTGGTCAGTTCCCAGAAGAACACCAGTTGGATCAGGTTGCCGGAAATCACCAGGCCGAGCATGGCCCCCATGAACGCCAGGAAGAACGCGAAGAAGCGCGGTACCGGGTCCTGTGGCGACATATAGTAGCGCGCATACAGTGACACCAGCGCGCCGATGCCCAGCACCAGCAGCGAGAACAACCAAGCGAAGCCGTCCATGCGCAGCACCAGGTTCAACCCCAGGCTGGGCAACCAGAGAAATTCTTCGCGGATCACCCCGCCATGGGCGATCTGGGGGTACAGCAGTGCTACCTGGACCGTGCCGACCAGGGCCACGAGTCCTGCGAGGATGGACTCGGCGTTACGTGCGTTGTGCGGCAGCACAGCTGCCAGGCAACTGCCCACGAACGGCAGAAGCAGTAGCACTATCAATGACATAGCGTTCTATTCTGGAGAGGTTTGCAAGGATCATACGTGCCGAGCAGTTGATCACCAACACGCAAGCTGTCGCAGAATCATACAAACAGGGTGTGACACGCAGCTTTTTTATAACAGTTTTTTACGAAGCATAGCTGCAGTTGCGCGGTTTACAGGCCGGGTTCGCGTTCTCGGTCGTGCGCGATTTCGATTTCTTCGGCAGTCTCACGAGTGCGTCGGATTTTCAGTTCGCTCACCACAACGGCCATCACGATCAACAGTCCGCCCAGCAGCGCCACGCCTGGCAGGCGCTCGCCGGCGATGCGCCCGACGACCCCGGCCCATACCGGTTCACCGGCGTAGATCAACGTGGCGCGGGTGGGCGAAACCGATTGCTGGGCCCAGTTCATCGCGACCTGGATCACCGCGCTCATCGCGCCCAGGCCGAGGGCACTGAGCAGCAGCAGCCACGAGAAATCTGGGAGACGCTCCTGGGTCGGAACGATCATCAGGAAAGACAGCAACGAGGCGGTGGCCAGTTGCACCACGGTGACCCGGCGGACATCGACCTGGCCGGCGTAGCGACTGATCAGGATGATTTCGCCGGCGATGGCCACGGCACTTACCAGCGTTACCACTTCGCCTTCACTGAAGTGCAGTGCACCCCCCTCGGGACCGGCCAGCAGCATCAGGCCGATGAACGCCAGGCAGATGCCGATGCTCGGCATCAACCCTGGGCGTCGACCCAGCACCAGCCACTGCAGCAGCGGCACGAACGGCACATAGAGCGCGGTGATGAACGCCGACTGGCTGCTGCTGATGGTCTGCAGGCCCATGGTCTGCAAGCCGTAACCGAGCATGATGGTGATGCCGATCAGCACACCGGCCTTCAGTTCGGTGAAGGTCAGCCCAGACAGCGAGCGCGCCGACACCAGGCCCACGAACAATGTCGCTGCGGCAAAACGCAGGCCGACGAAGAACATCGGGCCGCTGACGGTCATGACATTGTGCACCAGCAAGAAGGTGCCGCCCCACAGCATGGTGATGAATACCAGCACCATCTCGGCCTTGCTCAGGCGAAAGGACAGGGAGGTCTTTGGGCTGCTGGTCGGCTGGCTCATGCGCTTGCACACTCGAAGGGGTCGGCGCACAATCGGCGCAAAGTGGGCAGTATACTGCGCAACCTGGGTAAGTGAGCAATATAGTGCACAAAGATTCCACGCATCGCGCGTCAGTGCTGCAGCATGTCAGCTTCAATGTCCGCAGCCTGCGCAACGCCGCTTCGATGAGCCAGACAACCCTGGCGGAGCGCTCAGGAGTCAGCCGGCGCATGCTGGTGGCGATCGAGGCTGGTGAGAAGAATGTCAGCCTGACGACCCTTGACCTGATTGCCGAAGCCCTCGGCGTAGCTTTCAGCACGCTGATTCAGGCGCCCGACCGGCGTGACCCTGGTCGCATCGACGAGCTGGCCTGGGCTGGAGAGCATCCGCAGAGCAGGGCGGTGCTGCTGGCCAGCAGCGCGGCCCGGCGGGAAGTAGAAATCTGGGAATGGACCCTGGCTCCCGGGGAGTGCTATGTCAGCGAGGCCGATGCAGAGGGCTGGAGCGAGCAGATCTACGTGGCCGAAGGGCAGCTTACCCTGATCATCGAAGGGGTCGAGCGTTGTCTGCAAGTTGGCCAGTTCCACGTGTTTCCCAGCGACTGTCACTACGCTTACCGCAACGATGGCGCCGTGATCACGCGCTTCGTGCGCAACGTGGTGATTTGAGCGCGACTCTGTGCCGACCGCTTCGCGGGCTTGCCCTTGAAGGGGGCGGCACGGGTGATACTCGCGTTCAGTGGCCCAGCAACTCGTCAGTCTTCACAACTCTGGCATAGGCAAACGCCAGTGCGGCCATTGCCGAGGCATGCACATCAGCCGCCGGTACTTGCTTGCCGTCGAAGTCCAGCGGCAGCGTGGCACAAGCGTCATGTGCGACGGTGACGTCATAACCATAATCGGCGGCGGCTCGCGTCGCTGCGTCGATGCACATATGGCTCATGCTGCCAACGATGGTCAGCGCCTGGATGCCGTTTTGGTCCAGGGTGCTCTTGAGCGGGGTATCGCGAAACGCATTGACCTTGTGCTTGAGTACCACGGGTTCGCCGTCCAGCGGTCGGACTTTGCTGTGAATGGCCGCGCCTTGCGATTCGGGGGCGAAGAACGGTGCGTCGGCGCTTTCGAACTCATGCCGCACATGCACTACCAGGTCGCCCCGCTGGCGGGCCGCCGCCAGCAGTCGTGCGGCATTGTCGGCTGCCTGCTCGGCACCGTCGAGGGTCCATTTGCCGCCGGGGAAATAGTCATTCTGGATGTCGATGATGATCAACGCCTGCTTGCTCATGTCGCCTCCTGAGGCAATTGTTGTGGCTAGACGCTAGTTATAGGCGCTTCACAGCCGCGCTGCCGCACAGTAATGGCACCTTCACAGCGGCTCTGGATGCGCTGGCGGATGCGGCCCAGGTCCCACTTGGGCCAGATGATCCTGGCGGTTGCGCAGTGGGCACTCCTTCAGAGACAAGCAGCCACAGCCAATGCAGCCATCCAGTTGGTCGCGCAGGAGGGTCATCTCATCGATGCGGCGGTTAAGGTCTTCACGCCAGCGCGCTGACAATCGTTGCCAATCCTCGGCAGTTGGCGTGTGGTCGTTCGGCAATGTGGCCAGCGCGGTGGCTATATCCACCAACGGGATACCCAGGCGCTGGGCCATCTTGATGACCGCCACCCGCCGCAGCATCGCTCTCGGGTACCGGCGCTGGTTACCGGTATTGCGGCTGCTGTGGATCAGTCCTTTGGTTTCATAGAAGTGCAGGGCGGTGACGGCCACGCCGCTGCGTGCGGCCAACTGGCCGACGCTGAGTTGCTTTTCCTGCGCTTCGGACGGTTTGCGTGGCATGTGGAAAAAGCTCTTGACCTTGAGTTAACTCGAGGTTTTACCCTGCTGGCCATCGCGCTGCAAGCGTTCAGAGCAAGGAGACTGACCATGACGGCTACGCCGCTTTCCCTGTGGTTTACCCAGATGATCGAATACGAGGTGCCGGTTTCTCGCCAGGCGGCGTTGGCCGAGGCTCTGGTCACGCGCAGCGAGGAACTGGCCTTGCGTTGCGAGGGTCTGCAAGGGGTCAGTGTCCAGGCCAGTGATGACGGCAGTCGGGTGCTGCAGTACTTGCAGTGGCAGTCGCGCCAGGCGTGGGCATCGGCGGCACACAGCTTTGCCGATGAGCCTTTTCTCGACTTGCTCAGCCTGCATCAGGCGCGCGGCGTGAACTTTACCGCCTATCAGGCGCTACGCAGCCTGGTGCGCGACGTCGATGGCGGCTTGCATTGCCAGGTGGGCGAGCTTCAGGCGTACCACGGCGCGTAGTGCGGGTAGCGGTCCAGGCGCGCGCCAATCACCATCTCGCTGATCCACGCAGCCAGAATTGAGCTGTAGGATTTCTGGCTTTCTTCGCTGGAGAGCGCATGGTCTGCACCATCGACGATACGGTGGGTGAGCGAGTGGGCACTGACGAATGCCGAGCGATAGCTCATCAGCGTGGTGTGCGGCACATAATCGTCCTGCTCGGACTCTACCAGCAGCACATCGCCAGTGAATTCCGCGCAGGCCGCAAGCGCTCGGTTATCGGCCGGGCCGAGCTGGCGCTGGCGGTAGGCATTGAGGCGCTGGCGGTCGAGGGTCTGCTTGGGGGTGTCCCATTCCTCGTCCCAATACATTGCCGGTACCCGCAAGGCCAGCCATTTCACCGGTCGCTGGAGGGTCAGCAGGGTGGCCAGGTAACCGCCATAGCTGCTGCCGATGATCGCGATGGCGGTGCTGTCCACCGAGGGGTGGTTGGCCAGGCAGTCGTAGGCAGCAAGCAGGTCATTGAGGTTCTGCTCGCGGGTGACGGTCAGCCGTTGGCTTTCAGTCTTCTCATGGCCGCGCAGGTCGAACGTCATGCATACGCATCCCAGCCCGGTAATATGCCTGGCACGGGCCAGGTCACGCTGCTGGCTGCCACCCCAGCCGTGGACGAACAGAATGCCCGGCATCTTGCTACCGGGGCTGACCAGCGTGCCGACGATGCTGTCGTTTTCCACTTGCAGTTCTACGGTTTCACTCTGAATGGTCATGCTCGCGAATCCGCGCGAATTTGCTGAGTTGTCCGAGTTCACTGTCGTTTCCTTGGTAGAAGAGGGTGGCGTCAGCGGGTAGATCGGGTGTGCCGAACACCTCGTGGGTGGACGCACGTACCCGCTGCAAAGCGGGGTCTGCGGCAAATGCCTGCAAGGCCAGGAGTTCTGCACTGCTCGCCCCGCCCAGGCGCCAGGACTGTTCGAGCACGCCGCTGCGCAGATGGCCATGAGGGTTGTTGCCCCGGGCGATGTCATAGTTGCGGCGGGATGCGATGAAGCCAGGAAAGTGCTGCTCGGCTGCCTGCTCGTAGGTGATGGCCTGGTTGATCGCCAGGCGCAGGTGGTCCTCCAGCGCAAGCTGCAGTAAGTCTTGGTAACCGCCGCGTACCACCACCAGCTCGGAGCCGCCGTAGACTTCGATACCTTGGTGGTCGCGGGTCAATTGCTGGGTGCCGTGGTAGCTGCAAGTCAGCCCGGCGACACTGACCTGGCCGACACTGAACGTCTGCACATCGCTCAGGTCCTCCTCAAGCACCAGGCCCCATAGCGCCAGTTCCTGGTCATCGATGTTGACCAGTAGCGGTTCCAGCTCATCGAGTTGGGTGAGCACCTGCTGCCCGCGCCCGGCACAGGCCAGCACGGGTTTGAGCCGCAATGGCCCTTCTAGCAGCAGTAGCTGCGCGGCGCGGCGGGCATCGGCTTTACTGAACACGGTGTAGCCACGCAGCAGGGCATCACTGGCTTGCAGCGCGAAGGCGTCGGTCCAGCCTGGTGGGAAGCTGGCATTGGCCGGCAAGGGGTGGGAGATCGCTTTGGTGGCCATGTACGGATGACTGACCAGGCCACCGAACAAGTCCTGTTCGGTGCGGATCCCCATCACGGCATGGCGGTCCGGGCCGATCAAGGTTTCGGTAGGCAGGTAATAGTAGTTGTCCACACTGCTGGGTGGTTGCGCGGGTTGCACGACTGCGCAACCCAGCAATTGCGCCAGGCCGGCAGCGAGCTTGAGATGAACCGCGTGCTCGTGCTCCGGGGTGTGCTCGCGGGTATCGAGGAGAACGACAGCATTCTTCCGGTCGCAGGCGCTGGACATGGGCGTCGACCTGTGTGCAAGGAATGTACTGGTTGTGAAGCTTGGGTTGGCGGGAAGTTCAGCTGAAGTCGATCGAAGGTATCGGTGTGCTTGTAGGAATGATCCTATTTGCAGGTGGCGTCCAGGCTTTGCGGGCCGTGCCCAGGTCGCCACGATTGCAGCGCTGGGGTGGCTGTTCCATTATCGTCATCCTGGATTAACCACGATGTATCCGCAGGAGTGCGCATGAACGTTCAGACCACGATTGAGCAGAGTGTGCCGGAGCGCGTGGCGCGTGTGCGCCAAGTGATGGCCGAGGAGGGCATTGATGCCCTGCTGGTGCCCTCGGCCGACCCCCATCTGTCCGAGTACCTGCCGGGGTACTGGCAGGGGCGCCGCTGGTTGTCCGGCTTCGATGGCTCGGTGGGGACCCTGGTGGTCACTGCTGATTTTGCCGGTCTGTGGGCCGACAGCCGTTACTGGGAGCAGGCCGAGAAAGAGCTGGCTGGCAGTGGTATCGAGCTCATGAAGCTGCAGCCAGGCAAGCCGGGTGCACTGGAATGGTTGGGCGACAATGTCGTCACCCAGGGCACCGTGGCCGTGGATGGCGCGGTCATGGCCCTGGCCTCGGCGCGTCAGCTCGAAGAGCGCTTGGCCGTTCGTGGCATCCGCCTGGTGACTGACAACGACGTGTTGGCCACGGTCTGGGAGGGGCGTCCGACACTGCCTGGTAACCCGGTCTACCAGCACCTTGCGCCCCACGCCACGGTCAGTCGGGAGGAAAAGCTCGCCCAGTTGCGCAGCACCTTGAAGGAGAAGGGGGCCGATTGGCACTTCCTCGCGACCCTTGATGACATCGCTTGGCTGTTCAACTTGCGCGGCAGCGATGTTTCCTACAATCCGGTGTTCGTTTCCTTCGCGCTGATCGGCCAGGCGCAGGCCATTTTGTTCGTCGGGGCGGATAAGCTAGATGAGCACTTGCGTCATGTGCTTCAGGCCGACGGTATTGAAGTGCGTGATTACTCACAGGTTGACCAGGCACTCGCAGCCTTGGCGCCGGCCAGCCGTTTGCTGGTCGACCCCGCGCGGGCGACCTGCGGTTTGCTGAAGAACCTGGATGCCCAGGTGCAGTTGGTCGAGGGGCTGAACCCCACCACGCTGAGTAAATCACGTAAAACCGAAGAAGAGCTGGTGCATATCCGCCGGGTCATGGAGCAGGATGGCGCGGCGCTGTGCGAATTCTTCGCCTGGTTCGAAGCGCATCTGGGCGCACAGGTCATTACCGAGCTGACCGTCGATGAGCAATTGAGTGCTGCGCGGGCCCGTCGACCTGATTTCGTTTCGTTGAGTTTCTCCACCATTGCCGCCTTCAACGGAAACGGCGCGATGCCGCATTACCGGGCAACCGAGCAGTCCCACGCGGTGATCGAAGGTAATGGCCTGCTGTTGATCGATTCGGGAGGGCAGTACCTGGGCGGGACCACTGATATCACCCGGATGATCCCGGTGGGTACGCCGACTCTCGAGCAGAAGCAGGATTGCACGCGAGTGCTGAAAGGGATGATCGCACTGTCGCGTGCCACGTTTCCTCGCGGGATCCTCTCTCCGTTGCTCGATGCCATTGCGCGTGCGCCGATTTGGGCGGATCAGGTCGACTATGGCCATGGTACCGGGCATGGCGTGGGCTACTTCATGAACGTGCATGAAGGGCCGCAGGTGATCGCCTACCAGGCGGCGACCACGCCTCAGACAGCTATGCAGGCGGGAATGATCAGCTCGATCGAGCCAGGCACTTATCGCCCAGGCGCTTGGGGCGTGCGTATCGAGAACCTGGTAGTGAACCGTGAGGCCGGCACGACGGCGTTCGGTGACTTCCTGAGTTTCGAGACCTTGACGTTGTGCCCTATCGATACTCGCTGTCTGGTGCCGGAGCTGCTGGCACGGGAAGAGCTCGACTGGCTCAATCGTTATCACGCGACCGTGCGCGAGCGTCTGGCGCCATTACTTGAAGGTGCTGCACTGGAATGGCTGCAAGTTCGCACGGCACCGCTATGAAGGGCGTGGCGGGAATGGAATGAAAGAAGGGCAGCTCACAGGCTGCCCTTCTTGCTACTTGCAGATGATGATCATGCTACGACTGGTATAACCGGCTGGGTTGATGCCGAACAGGTAATCGCCCGGCTCTTCGTCGGTATCCCCAGAGCGCGCGATGACCTTGTAGCCCCGTGCGCTGCAGGCCGCGGTAGCCTTGCTGTAGCACTTGTCCCACGACGAGGACAGGCCCGAGCAGTTGATATGCAGGCCCTTTTTCCCTTTTTTGACCTCGGTCTTGGCCGTAGCGGCACATCCTGCAATGACCAGGACCGCCAGGATGAGCAAAATACGTTTCATTCCTGTCCTTAATTGCAGGGCTGAGCACACGCCTTACCCTGTCATTATCGCTTCGGTGTTTCGTGAATACTCCCCGGCATCCATGTGCATCAAGTAGATAGCGTGAAGATGATGCTTGTGTGACAGCTTAATCAGCGGGGCGAGTCGCCACAATGGTTAATCCTGCAGCAAATGTAAATATGTCTCAATTCAGTCGGCAGCAACGGCTGGGTTACTGTCGCGGCCCATTGAAAGCGTGGCGCCTGCCGAAGCCGCGATGATAGCGAGAATCGCCAGCCATTGTGTCGTAGTCAGTACTTCGCCGAGGAACAGCAACCCTGAAAGTGCGCCAATTGCAGGTTCGATGCTCATCAATGTGCCGAAGGTGCGTGCCGGCATGCGGGTCAGGGCAACCATTTCCAGGCTATAGGGTAATGCCGTCGAGAGAATGGCAACACCGAGCGCCATCGGGATGAGCGCAGGTGTGAGCAATGCGCTGCCGGCATGGACGATACCAATAGGCGCTACGAACAGAGCGGCCACCACGACACCCAGTGCGGCGCTTTGAATGCCGTGCTCCGCGCCGGCGCGCTGTCCGAATAGAATGTACAGTGCCCAGCAGACACCGGCCCCCAGCGCATAGCCCACGCCAACCAGGTCGAGGGATTGGCCAGTTTGACCGACCGGAATGAGCAGCAGCAGGCCGGCAACTGCGAGTGCAATCCACAGGAAGTCGAGCACGCGGCGTGAGGCGAAAAGCGCCACGGCCAATGGTCCGGTGAACTCCAAGGCAACGGCGATACCCAGCGGAGTGGTCTGCAGGGCCATATAGAAGAGGAAGTTCATCCCCCCTAGGGCCATGCCGTAGATGACCACATTGCGCAGTGTGGTTGCCGTCATCCGTACACGCCACGGGCGCAGGATCATCAGCATGATAATGCTGGCGAAAACCAGGCGCAGGGTCGTAGTGCCTTGTGCGCCAACGATCGGGAACATGCTTTTGGCCAATGAGGCGCCGGACTGTATGGATGCCATGGCGATGAGCAGCAGGCCGATGGGGAATAGCGTTGTGGCCAGGCTGCGAGGCTGGGTGTTCATTTGCGGGAGGCAATCCTTGAGGAGGGTAGGGCGGTGTGCACTATAGTGCGCAATTGCTGGGGTAGGGGCAAGGGTGTACACCGGATCTCAATGGAGCAGAAGATGCCGTGGCAAGCACCTGGCGGCCTTGATACGGTCTTCGCTCAGGATATTTCAAATAAATGAAATTAAGGGTTGACCAAGTTTCAGATCTCCTTATAATGCGCCCCACTTCCAGCGTAGTCGGAACGAGAAACTCCTTGAGATTCAAAGAGTTAATCGAGCCAGGTGGTACTGGAAGTGCTTCGGTCGAATGATCGATAGCGGTTGAAAAGGTGGTTGACAGCGCTTCTAAACGCTGTATGATTCGCCTCCCGCTACGAGAGATCGCAGCGTTGCCAAGT
>NZ_JBIVIC010000011.1:0-173910 GCF_044749545.1 Pseudomonas sp. NPDC089396
CCCAGTTGGTGCTGGGTGGACGTCCTGGCCGGGCCGCTGGGGGTGGTTGTGGGCGGGGGTGTGGGGGGGGGGGGGGGGGGGGGGGTGGGTGGGGGGGGGGGGGGGGGGGTGGGGGGGGGGGGGGGGGGGGGGGGGGGGTGGGGGGGGTGGGGCCCCCCCCCCCCCCCCCCCCCCCCCCCCCCCCCCGGGGGGGGGGGGGGGGGGCGCCCGGGGGCCCCCCCCCCCCCCCGGCGATAGGGCCAGTACAGACGATCACAGCCTGAAATGCCCCACCATCCCCTTCAAGTCACTGCCCAATTGCACCAACTCGATGCTCGACCGGGCATTGCCCTGCATCGCCAACGCCGCCTGGTCCGCACTGCCGCGGATCTGCGTGACACTGCGGCTGATCTCCTCGGCCACCGAGCTCTGCTGTTCCGCGGCCGCTGCAATCTGCTGGTTCATCTGCTGGATCAATGACACCGCCGCCGCAATGCTGCCCAAGGCACTTTCGGTCTGCAGCGCGTCGGCCACGGCCAGGCGCACCAGCTCGGTGCTGCCGCGAATCTGCGCCACCGACTGCTGGGCGTTGCCGCGCAGGCTGGCCACCAGCCGTTCGATTTCCTCGGTCGACTGCCGAGTACGCCGGGCCAAGGCACGAACTTCATCGGCCACCACCGCGAAACCACGCCCCTGCTCGCCCGCCCGGGCCGCTTCGATGGCCGCATTGAGCGCCAGCAAGTTGGTCTGCTCGGCCACGCTCTTGATCACCGCCAGCACGTCGCCAATGGAATGGATCTCGGCACTCAGGCTCTCGATGCCGGTACTGGCGGTTTCTGCCGCCGCGGCCAGTTGCTCGATACGCTGCATGCTCTGGCGCACGACCTGCTGGCCGCTATCGACCTTGGCATCGGCGGCCTGGGCGGCCAGCGCGGCCTCTTCGGCATTGCGCGCCACATCGTGCACGGTGGCGGTCATCTGCTGCATCGCGGTGGCCACCTGCTCGGTCTCTTCCTTCTGATTGCCCACTTCACGGTTGGTCTGCTCGGTAACCGTCGACAACGCCTGGGCGCTGCCCGCCAATTGCTCGATCCCCTGCTGCAGGCCGCTGACAATGCCCGACAGGGCAATGGCCATGTGCTGCACGGCCTACGTCAATTGCCCGACCTCATCGTCACGTGCCGCTTCCGGCTCCAGGCTCAGCTCCCCGGCAGCGATGCGCTGGGCCCGGCCAATCACACGCTTGAGCGGGCCGACCACCGCGCGCGTGATCAGCCACGCGGCCAGCACGCCCACCAGCAGCGCCAGAACGGTCGCAGCAGCGATGGCCAGCGCGTTACGCGTCAACTCGCCCTGCATGGCCTGCTCTTGGCCGACATAGGCTTGCTCTACCCGCCCGGTGACCTGCTCGGCACGCGCCTGCAACTGCGCCTTGAAGCTTTGCTCCTTACCCAGCAGGTCGGTGTATTCGTTGAGCTTTTCGGTGAATCCGGCAATGTGCCCGGCCACCTCGCCCAGCACGCCCTGGTAACCGGCGTCGGCAACCACTGCCTTGAGCTGCTCGACCAGGCCTGCGGCCTCGACCGTCTCGGCGATGCGCCCTTGGCTGGCGTCCGCTTCGCCCTTGCGGCTCTGTTCCAGGCGCACCCGGGCCTGGTCCATGGCCTGCAGCATCAGTCGCGACACTTGCGCCACCTGCGCGGACTGTTCGAGGAACTCACTGCCTTGCTGGCCCTGGGACTGTTTGAGGGTGTAGGCCCCGTCATCGGCCAGCCCTGCCTGCATCACGTCGAGGTTGTTGGCCACGCTGGACACCGACCAACTGGCCATGTCGAGCGCCAGCTCCTTGGCCTGTACCACCTCGACGAACGCGTCGAACGCCTGGCCATAGGCCGCCAGGTCAGCCTCGGCTGCCGCCAGTGCCGGCAGGCCTCGGGCGCGCTCGCTGAGGTTGCCCAGGCCGTTGCGCAAGGCCTCGGCCTGCTCGCTGTCGGAGCGCAAGGCGAAGGCTTGCTCGTGCTGGCGCAGCCGCAGCAGGTCGGTATTGAGCCGGCCCAGCTCGCGCAGGCTGTCGAAACGCTGGCCGACACTGTGCAAAGCGCCGATGCCGATGGCCGCCACCGCCAGGGTCAGCAGCAACACCAGGGCAAACCCCAGCCCCATCTTGCGGGCCATGCCCAGGTTGGCCAGAACACCGTGCCTGCTCGCCGCCATCGCCGATCCCCCTTCACCTTGTCAGGTTTTCCCGAGGGCCAAGCGTGGCAACCTTGCCGACCCACGCACAAGCGGTCGACGCCACAATAGTGTCAAATGGCTATGTGCGTGTCGTTTTCAGCGTGCTGAAGGTCGCCCTGCGTGCACAAGGAAGGCCTGGGCGCGGGTGTCCTGCCCGTAAGCGACATTGATCCGCAGCCAGTCGCTGGGGGCGCCTTGATAGTCGAAGGCGCTGCCGGGCGTCAGCAGCACGTCATGCTCAGCCGCCAACCGCTCCAGGCTGGCGAAATCGCGCCCAGGCACTCGCGCCCAGACGAACATGCCGCCACACGGCTCGCAGAACACCTCCCAGCCGTAACCCTCCAGTTGCCCGAGCAGCTTGGCCATGTGCTGGCCCAGGCGTACCCGCAGGCGCTGCACGCTTTTGCGGTAGCTGCCATTGGCCAGCATCTGCCCCACCACCTGCTCGATGAAGCGCGAAGTGCCGATCCCGCTGACCATCTTCAGCTCCGCCAGACGCGCCAGCAGCTGCGGGTCGGCCACCAGGTAGCCGACCCGCAGCGAACTGCTCAGGGTCTTGGAGAAGCTGGCCAGGTAGATCACCCGCTGTTCGCTGTCGAGGGTGGCCAGGCGAGTGGCCTGCCCCTCCTGGAAATCGGCGTAGATATCGTCCTCGACGATACGCAGGTCGTGCTCTCGCGCCAGCTCCAGCAGCCGATAGGCCACCTTGGGCGTCAGGCTGGTGCCGGTCGGGTTCTGGTACAGGCTGTTGATGAACAGGCAGCGTGGGCGGTGTTCGACCAGCAACCGCTCGAGCGCCGTGACATCCGGGCCGCTCGGCGTGCGCGGCAATGGCAGCATGTGCACCTGGTGCTGACGCAGCAGGTTGTACAGGTTGTAGTAACCGGGGTTTTCCACCAGCACCGTGTCGCCGGGACGCAGCAGGGTGCGTACCAGCAGGTCGAGGCCATGGCTGGCGCCCTGGGTCGTGAGGATGCGCTCGGGGCCAGCGGCGATGTCGAGACGCGCCAGGCGTTTGTGCAGTTGCAGGCGCAGGCTGGCCAGGCCCAGTGGCGGGCAGTAGTCGAACATGTCCTGCGGGTTGCCGCGGCTGACCTGGCGGATCGCCTGGGCCAGTTCGGCGTCTGCCCGCCAGGCTGTGGGCAGCCAGCCGCAGCCCAGCTTGAGCAGCTCGTCGTGACCCTCACGGAACTGCCGCCAGCTGCCATCGGCGGCTTCGCCCCACACGGGCTGGTCCTGCAGGGCCAGGCCAGGCTTGCGCTCGGCGACGAAGAAGCCGGTACCGTGGCGCGCCTCCAGCCAGCCACTGGCGACCAGGCGATCGTAGGCTTCGATCACGCAGGACGCGCTGACGGCCTGGTTACGTGCCAGGGTGCGGATCGACGGCAGGCGAGCGCCAGGGCGCAGGCGCTGCTGTTCGATCCAGGCTTGCAGGTGGTCGGTGAGTTGCTGGACCAGCGGGATCTGGCTTTGACGGTCGAGAGGCAAGTGCATGGCTTAGCTGTTTGGCTGTTTTGAGCGAACAGTTAAGCATAAATGGGTTGCGCGTGTGCCTTGTTGGGAGATTGGCTTGAAAGCAAGGTTGGCAGTACCGGCCCTATCGCCGGCAAGCCGGCTCCCACAGGTACTCCACAGCCAGTGAGTCCTGTGCTGTACCTGTGGGAGCCGGCTTGCCGGCGATAGGGCCGGCACAGACAACTCAAAACCAGGATCAGCCCCATGCTCTCCCACCCCGCCCTGCTGGCCTTCGCCCTGTGCCTGATCACCCTCGCGGTCAACCTGCAGGCCCCGCTTTACATCACCTACGCCGACCTCTCCGGGCAAGGCGCCACTGCCACCGCCGTGGCCTTCTCCGGCTATGTCCTGGGTGTACTGCCCGTGCTGCTGGCCCTCGGCGGCCTGGCCGACCGGGTCGGGCGCCGGCCACTGATCCTCGCCGCGCTGCTGCTGTCGATGCTCGCCACCCTGCTCATGCTGCTGGCCCCCAGCCTGCAGACCTTGGGCCTGGCCCGCCTGTGCCTGGGCCTTGGCACCGGCCTGGCCTCGGCCACCGCCACGGCCTACATGGGCGAACTGATGGGCGCCGACAGCAGTGCCCGCGCCGCCAACTGGGTGACCGCCAGCACCTCGCTGGGCTTTGGCCTGGGTGCGGCGCTGACCAGCTTGTTCCTGCTGCGCGGCCCGAGCCTCACGCCGGGCAGCTTCCACCTGCAGCTGGCGCTTGCTGCCGTGGCCCTGGCGCTGGTCTGGCGCCTGCCCGACCCACGCCCGACGCAACGCAGCGCCATGCTGCGCTTGCCTGGCTATCCAACCGGCAGCGTGGTGTATGGCCTGGCCATTCTGCTGGCCTGGGCCTGTGTCGGGCTGGTCATCGCCCTGCTGCCAGGGATTCTGCGCCAGCACGGCCTGAGTGCATGGTCGGGCTTTTCGACTTTCTGCGTGATCAGCTGTGGCCTGCTGTTTCAACCACTGGCTCGGCGTATGGCCTGCGCCAAGGTTACGTTGTTGGGCCTGGGAATTTTGCCGTGCAGCTATGCGCTGCTGGCCTGGGGTGCTGACAGTGGGCAGCTGGGCGCCGTCCTGCTGGGAGCGGTGGCGGCGAGCAGCGCGTGCTATGGGTTCATCTACCTGGGCGGGCTGGCGGCGGTGAACCAGCTGGCAGGACGCGAGAAGACCCGGAGCAGCGCCGGGTTCTTCCTGCTGGCGTATCTTGGGTTCAGTGTGCCGGTGATCTTTACCGGGGTGCTGAGTGACCAGCTGGGACCGCGCGTGGCGTTGCTGGCGTTTGGTGGCGTGCTGGTGCTGGGGTGTGCAGCGGTCGCCCTGGCATTGGTGCTGTCTGCGCGGGCAAGCCCGCTTGCGCAGTCCTGCTGAAAAGCACAATCCCACAGGTTTCTCTACAGGCTTGGAGCTTCTGTGGCGAGCTTCAGATTGCAGTCGCCCCGCCATCCACGGTCAGGCTATGCCCCGTGGTGAACGCCGCGCCATCGCTGCACAGGTACAGCACCGCGCTGGCGATCTCCTCGACCTTGCCGATGCGCCCGACCGGGTGCATGGCTGCGGCGAACTCGGCCTTGCGCGGGTCGGCCTCATAGGCCCGGCGGAACATGTCGGTCTCGATCACCGCAGGGCACACCGCATTCACCCGGATGCCCTTCTTGGCGTACTCAATGGCCGCCGACTTGGTCAGGCCGATCACCGCATGCTTGGACGCGCTGTAGATGCTCATCTTCGGCGCCGCGCCCAGCCCGGCCACCGACGCGGTATTCACGATCGCGCCGCCGCCCTGGGCCAAGAGCAACGGCAGTTGATACTTCATGCACAACCACACGCCTTTGACATTGACGCCCATGATGGCGTCGAACTCCGCTTCGCTGCCTTCGGCCAAGCGCCCCTGCTCGATCTCGATGCCTGCGTTGTTGTAGGCGTAGTCCAGGCGGCCGTAGGCCTGGATGACGCGCTCATGCAACTGGCGCACCTGGGCATCCTGGGTCACGTCACACGCCACGAACAGCGCCTGGCCACCGGCCTCGACGATTTGCGCCACCGTGGCCTCGCCGCCGACCGGGTCGAGGTCGGCCACCACCACCTTCAGGCCTTCGCGGGCAAAGGCCAGCGCCGTCGCGCGGCCGATACCCGCCGCGCCGCCAGTGACCAAGGCTACCTGGCCGGAAAAGGTCATGCTCATGGTTCGCTCCTGATCGTGAAATATCGGCCATGAGTCTAGTCAGCCCACCACCCGGCTGGGCAGCATCATCAGGGCAACGGTTGGGCTACCATGCTTACCAGTGATTTTGCGCACCTCCCTGCATCAGCAGGCTAAATTCATCGCTTTCGCCTACCGCCCCCAAGGACCTGCCATGACCCAGACCAACCGCCGCTTCCTGCTAGCCAAACGCCCGGTCGGCGCCGTGCGCCGCGACGACTTCACGTTCGAGACGGTACCCGCCCAAGCGCCCGCCGAGGGGCAGATCCAGGTGCGCAACCTGTACCTGTCGCTGGACCCGGCCATGCGCGGCTGGATGAACGAAGGCAAGTCGTACATCCCGCCTGTGGCCCTCGGCCAGGTGATGCGCGCGCTCGGCGTGGGCGAAGTGGTGGCCTCCCAGCACCCTGACTACAAAGCCGGCGACCACGTCAGCGGCGCCCTGGGAGTACAGGACTATTTCACTGGCGAGCCCCAGGGCCTGCACAAGATCGACCCCCGGCTTGCTCCCCTGCCCCGCTACCTGTCGGCCCTGGGCATGACCGGCATGACGGCCTATTTCGCCCTGCTCGAAGTTGGCCAACCCAAGGCCGGCGATACCGTGGTGATTTCCGGTGCAGCAGGCGCGGTGGGCAGCATCGTTGGCCAGATCGCCAAGCTCAAGGGCTGCCACGTGGTCGGCATTGCCGGTGGCGCGCAAAAGTGCCAGTACCTCAAGGACGAACTGGGGTTCGACGGCGTCATCGACTACAAGGCCGAGGACGTGCTCGCCGGCCTCAAGCGCGAATGCCCCAAGGGCGTGGATGTATATTTCGATAACGTCGGCGGCGAGATCCTCGACGCGGTGCTCACCCGCATCAACTTCAAGGCGCGCATCGTCATCTGCGGCGCAATCAGCCAGTACAACAACAAGGAAGCGGTCAAAGGCCCGGCAAACTACCTGGCGTTACTGGTGAACCGTGCGCGGATGGAAGGCTTCGTGGTGATGGACCATGCCAAGGACTATGGCAAGGCGGCGCAGGAGCTCGCCGGGTGGCTGGCCAGCGGCAAGGTCAAGAGCAAGGAGGATGTGGTGGACGGGCTGGAGACGTTCCCGGAGACCTTGCTCAAGCTGTTCAGCGGGGAGAATTTCGGCAAGTTGGTGCTGAAGGTCTAGCTCGAAAGCACCTCTCCCCTGTGGGAGCTTTGCTCACCCAGATCTTGTAAGATCACCCATCGCCACTGAAACCAGTGACTGGGATTTGCAGAGAAAGAACATGATCAAGATCACCCCAACCATCGAGTGCTCCAACAACGCACCTTTCGTCCTCTTCGGCGGCATCAACGTCCTCGAATCCGAAGACCTGGCCCTCAAGGCCTGTGAAGAATACGTGCGCGTCACTCAGAAGCTGGGCATCCCCTATGTCTTCAAAGCCAGCTTCGACAAGGCCAACCGCTCCTCGATCCACTCCTACCGTGGCCCGGGCATGGAAGAAGGCCTGCGCATCTTCGAAAAGGTAAAAGCCGAATTCGGCGTGCCGATCATCACCGACGTGCACGAGATCTACCAGTGCGCCCCGGTCGCCGAAGTGGTCGACGTGCTGCAGCTGCCGGCCTTCCTGGCGCGCCAGACCGACCTGGTGGTGGCCCTGGCCAAGACCGGCAAGCCGGTCAACATCAAGAAGCCGCAGTTCCTCAGCCCTTCGCAGATGCAGAACATCGTGCAGAAGTTCAAGGAAGCCGGTAACGACCAGCTGATCCTCTGCGACCGCGGCACCTGCATGGGCTACGACAACCTCGTGGTCGACATGCTCGGCTTCGGCGTGATGAAGCGCACCTGCGACAACCTGCCGATCATCTTCGACGTCACCCACGCCCTGCAGAACCGCGACCCGTCCGGCGCTGCCTCCGGCGGCCGTCGCGAACAGGTCGTCGACCTGGCCCGTGCCGGCATGGGTGTCGGCCTGGCCGGCCTGTTCCTGGAAGCGCACCCGAACCCGGACCAAGCCAAGTGCGACGGCCCGAGCGCCCTGCCGCTGGACAAGCTGGAGCCGTTCCTGGCCCAGATCAAGGCGCTGGACGACCTGGTCAAGTCGTTCCCACCGCTGGTCATCGCGTAATAAAAAAGGGGCTGCACATGCAGCCCCTTTTCTTTTGTCGACCTGTCAGCCGCGGATTTCCGCCACCACCGCCGCCAGCGCCTGGGCCGGGTCAGCCGCCTGGCTGATCGGGCGACCGATTACCAGGTAATCGGAGCCGGCATCCAGTGCCTGACGAGGGGTCAGGATGCGTCGCTGGTCATCCTGCGCGCTACCGGCCGGGCGAATACCTGGCGTCACCAGCTGCAGCGATGGGTGCGCCGCCTTCAGTGCCGGCGCTTCCAGTGCCGAGCACACCAGCCCGTCCATGCCCGCCTTCTCGGCCAGTGCCGCGAGGCGCAGCACCTGCTCCTGCGGGTCAACATCCAGGCCGATACCGGCCAGGTCCTCACGCTCCATGCTGGTCAGCACGGTCACGCCGATCAGCAGTGGCTGCGGGCCGCTGCGCTTGTCCAGCACCTCGCGGCAGGCCGACATCATGCGCAGGCCACCGGAACAGTGCACGTTCACCATCCAGACGCCCATCTCGGCCGCCGCCTTGACCGCCATGGCCGTGGTGTTGGGGATGTCGTGGAACTTGAGGTCGAGGAACACCTCGAAGCCTTTCTCGCACAGGGTCTCGACAATGCCCGAAGCACTGCTGGTAAACAGCTCCTTGCCAACTTTTACCCGGCACAGGGCTGGGTCGAGCTGGTCGGCCAGCTTCAGGGCGGCGTCACGGGTGGGGAAATCCAGGGCGACGATCAGGGGCGTCTGGCAGGCGGACATGGTCAGGGTCTCTTGGCAAGTCGAAATCGGCGCGCATTGTAAACGAAGTGGCGCAGGCTTTGGGGGCCGTGGGTCATCAGAATTGGCCCGACTGGGCATGGCCCCTATAATTGAACCAATGGTCAAGGAAATCGCTCAACCGTTATACAAGCGAAGCCCTCGACGCCCACAGGAGAATGACAATGCCCTGGTATGCCTGGCTGATACTCATCATAGCCCTCGGCTCGATCGTCGGCGGGTTGATGATGCTGCGAGATACGGCGAAAAAACTGCCGCTGACCGAAGAACAACTGCGCAAAGTGCATGAACGCAATGCCGAGGCGGATGCCAAGGATGCGCAGGACCGGTAGTTGAAGTTGAATTCTCTGGCCTCTTCGCGGGACAAGCCCGCTCCCACAAAGTGGGCGCTGCCCTCGAGGCCTGCACAATCCCCCTTGTGGGAGCCGGCTTGCCGGCGATAGGGCCAAGCCGGTGTTCGCCTGATCCTGCCTCATCGCGGGCAAGCCGGCTCCCACAAAAACCAACCAGCCTTATTCCACCATCACCCTATCCCGATTGCGCTCCAGCAGCGCGCTGCCGATCCCTTTGATTTCAAGCATTTCATCCACCGTGGCAAACGGCCCGTTGGCCTCCCGATACGCCACGATCGCCTCTGCCTTGGCTTTGCCGATCCCGTTCAGCTCCTTCTGCAACGTCAATGCATCGGCCGTATTCAAGTTCAACCGCTCCACCGGCGCTTGCGCTTGGCTCACCACCGGTATCGGCTCCAGCGGGACAACGGCAGCACCAGGCGCGGCGCTGATGGAAAACGACAATCCGGCGAACAGTGGCAACAGCAGGTAATTGAGGACGGTATTGCGCATGAGGGTCACTCCTGTGAGTTGAAGTTGCAGGCAGCAGTTTCCTTGGCTGCCCCTACAACCTAGCGGCTCACAGGCACTTGTTCCCAGTGGGCAATAGTTACCAAATCAGACGTCACAACATGTTGCACGCCTGCTGGATAAATATCCTACGCCAGGCGTGCACAGTGCCTTCAGCCCTGCAGGACAGGGTCGCGCAGCAACCGCAGCAGGTACTGCCCATAGCCATTCTTGCGCATCGGCTCGGCCAGGGCTTGCAGCTGGTCCGCATCGATCCAACCCTGGCGGAAGGCCATTTCCTCAGGGCAAGCGACCTTGAGGCCCTGCCGACGCTCAAGGGTGGCGATGTAACCGCTGGCTTCGAGGAGTGAATCATGGGTGCCGGTATCGAGCCAGGCGTAGCCACGGCCCATCACCTCCACCGACAAGTGCCCCCGTTCCAGATAGAGCCGGTTGATGTCGGTGATTTCCAGCTCACCGCGCGGCGACGGTTCCAGCCCCTTGGCCATCTCGATCACGTCCTGGTCGTAGAAGTACAGCCCGGTCACCGCATAGTTGGACTTCGGCTGCTGCGGCTTCTCCTCCAGGCTGATGGCGCGGCCATGGGCGTCGAACTCGACCACGCCATAGCGCTCGGGGTCGGTCACATGGTAGGCAAACACGCTCGCCCCTGCGTCGCGCGCCATGGCACCGTCGAGCAACTTGTGGAAATCGTGGCCGTAGTAGATGTTGTCACCCAGCACCAGCGCCGACAGGTCGTTGCCGATGAAGCTCTCGCCAATGATGAACGCCTGGGCCAGGCCATCCGGCGATGGCTGTACCGCGTAGGTGATGTTGATACCCCACTGGTGGCCATCGCCCAGCAATTGCTCGAAGCGCGGCGTGTCCAGGGGGGTGGAGATGATCAGAATATCGCGGATACCCGCCAGCATCAGCGTGGTCAGCGGATAGTAGATCATCGGCTTGTCGTAGACCGGCAGCAACTGCTTGGAAATCGCCAGTGTCGCCGGGTGCAGGCGCGTGCCCGAGCCCCCGGCCAGAATGATGCCTTTACGCTGTTTGAGTGTGCTCATATGTCGTGCTTCCCTGAACGTGCGCTGTAGTTCTTTTCTACCCATTCGCGATAACTGCCCGACTGCACGCCCTCGACCCACGCCGCGTTGTCCAGATACCACTGCACCGTCTTGCGGATACCGGTTTCGAACGTTTCGGCCGGCTTCCAGCCCAGCTCGCGCTCGAGCTTGCGCGCATCGATGGCATAGCGGCGGTCGTGGCCGGGGCGGTCGGCGACGTAGGTGATCTGAGCCGCATAGGGTTTGCCGTCAGCCCGTGGGCGCAGCTCGTCGAGCAGGGCACAGACGCGCGTGACGATCTCCAGGTTCGGCTTCTCGTTCCAGCCACCGACGTTGTACACCTCGCCCACCGTGCCGGCTTCCAGCACGCGGCGGATGGCACTGCAGTGGTCCTTGACGTACAGCCAGTCGCGAATCTGCTGACCGTCGCCATACACCGGGAGCGCCTTGCCGCCCAAGGCGTTGACGATCACCAGCGGAATCAGTTTTTCCGGAAAGTGCAGCGGCCCGTAGTTGTTCGAGCAGTTGGTGGTCAGCACGGGCAGGCCGTAGGTGTGGTGATAAGCGCGCACCAGGTGGTCGCTGGCGGCCTTGCTGGCCGAGTAGGGGCTGTTGGGCTGGTACTGATGGGTTTCGGTGAACGCCGGCTCACCGGCCTTGAGCGAGCCGTAGACCTCATCGGTGGACACATGCAGGAAGCGGAACGCCTCGCGCGCCGCTGGGTCGAGGCCTTGCCAGTAACCACGCACCGCTTCGAGCAACTGGAAGGTGCCGACCACATTGGTTTCGACGAACGCCTGCGGGCCGTGGATGGAGCGGTCGACATGCGACTCGGCGGCAAAGTTGAGCACCGCGCGGGGCTGATGTTCGGCCAACAGCCGCTGCAGCAGCGGCCCATCGCCGATATCGCCGTGCACGAACACATGCTGCGGGTTGCCTTGCAGGCTGGCCAGGCTTTGCAGGTTGCCGGCGTAGGTCAGCTTGTCGAGGTTGATCAGGGTTTCGCCCGATTGGCTTACCCAATCCAGTACGAAGTTCGCACCGATGAAGCCGGCGCCGCCGGTAACCAGGATAGTCATGGGTTCAGGTCGATCTCATGCGGGTCGGTAGGAAGATGCCGTAAGTGTAAACGGGATCGCTGAAAGCGTTATCGACTGGGAGGGGATTGTCGTTAGATGTTCTGTACCCTCGCGATAGAGCGCCGCCCGCACGGGGCTAGCGCCGCTTCCACAGCTTTGAACTCACTGCTTACCCTGTGGGAGCCGGCTTGCCGGCGATAGGGCCTAAGAGAAATTCTGCCTGCGCTGGCCTCATCGCCGGCAAGCCGGCTCCCACAGGGGAAGATTTTGAGTCGATCAGCACCACCGCAGTGCACAAGTACCCATTGCAACATCTCGCCACAACTAACCCGACATACGGCAACTTGCCACGAAATGCGCGCTTTGGATCCAACATGAAACACGATCAACGGCGATATTCACCCAACAGGCGGTCTGAACTTTCGTACCAATACGTGGTAATCGCTTGACGCTTATGCCATCCCGCGCTTAACCTCGCGCCCCTTAGAACACGGAAGTTCCGGAACACACCCTGGTCAAAGCGCCATGGGGTCGGGCCTTTCCTGAAGATGAATTCCGGCGTGCCTTGGCGCGCTGCTTTGCTTTGCGGTAAACATCTTGAAGCCTCGTTCCTCGCTCCAGATCCAGAAGTCGGTCATTTTCGCCCTCGTCCTGCGCGAAGCACGTTCCCGTCTTGGCGACCGCCGCATGGGTGCCGTGTGGCTACTGCTCGAACCGATCATTCACCTTCTGATCTTCTCCCTACTGTTCGGCATGCTCCGCGGCCGTTCACTCTCCGGCGTGGAATATCCCGTGTTCGTCCTTGTCGGCATGGCCCCTTTCCTGCTCTACCGCAACACTGCCCTGCGCCTGATGGACAGCCTGCGCGAAAACCGCTCGCTGTTCGGCTACAAGCAGATCAAACCCCTCGACACCTACGTCGCCCGGGTCATCGTCGAAACCTGCATTGCCGCGACCGTCTACGCCATCCTGGTATTCGGCTTCGCCTGGTCCGGCTTCGACATGTCGATCCACAGCCCGCTGCAATGGGTCGCCACCCTCCTGCTCGGTCTGCTGTTCGCCTTCGGCCTGGGGATGCTCCTGGCCCTGGTCACCCACGCCCTGCCCAGCCTGAAGATCGTCATTCGCATGGCCTTCTTCCCCCTGTACTTCATTTCCGGCGTACTGATTCCTGCATCCTACCTGCCCACGGCCATGATGCCGGTGCTGTTGCTCAACCCCTTCCTGCACATCCTCGAACTGATCCGCGCCGAGGTGCTGCCGCACTACACCCCGGTCGATGGCGTATCCGAAACCTACGTGATCGCCTTCACCACGGTACTGCTGTTCCTGTCGCTGGGTGCCTACCGTGCCCGCAGGATGCACCTGATTTCCACCAAGAACGGTTAACTACAGGCCACCCGTGTTCGAGCTCAGAAACGTTACCAAGTCGTACCTCACGCCCAACGGCCGCCGGTACGTCTTTCGCAACCTGTCGCTGGCCATCCCGCCCGGCAAGAACATCGGCCTGATTGGCCGCAACGGCGCCGGCAAGTCGACCTTGATGCGCCTGCTCGGCGGTGCCGACGTGCCCGACTCCGGCACCATCGTCACCGACCGCAGCATCTCTTGGCCGATCGGTTTGACGGGCGGCTTTCAGGGCAGCATGAGCGGCCGCGACAACATCAAGTTCGTCTGTCGGATCTACGGCGCAACCGGTGAGGCGATGCGGGAAAAGATTCGCTACGTGCAGGAATTCGCCGAGATCGGCGACTGGATCGACGAGCCAATTAAGACCTACTCCTCGGGCATGCGCTCACGCGTGGCGTTCGGCCTGAGCATGGCCTTCGACTTCGACTACTACCTGATCGACGAAGTGATGTCGGTGGGCGACGCCCAGTTCAAGCGCAAGTGCGCTGACGTATTCCGGGAAAAGCTGCAGAAATCCAACGTGGTGCTGGTTACCCATGCCATGCAGGAAGTCGAAAAGCTCTGCGACATCGTGCTGCTGGTACGTGATGGCGGCATCCAGGTGTACGAAGACGTCGCCGAAGGCATCAGGGCCTACAACATCTGATCAACCCTTCTTCCAATTACGCAGCACCGTTCCACATCAAGGATGCATCCAACTATGAGCAGTACGGGTAACAAGAAAGGCTGGCGCCTGGCGTTGGCCATGGTGGTTCTGCCAATGATCCTGGCGGCCGTGTACTACGGTGTGTTCGCCGTCGACCGTTTCGTCAGCTCCGCCCAGGTGGTGGTGCGCCAGGACGGCAACAACCCGGGCGCCCAGGTGCCAGGCCTGGCCACCCTGCTGACCGGTACCAACCCGGCTTCGCGAGAAGAAACCCTGTATCTGCGCGAATTCATCACGTCGATGGACATGATGCTGCTGCTGGAAAACAAGCTGCACTGGATCGAACAGTACGCCGCCCAGCGCAGCGACGTGTTCTTCTGGCTCGACAAGGACGCCCCGCGCGAAGACCTGCTGGAGTACTACCAACGCATGGTCTCGGCCCGCTACGACGACACCACCGGCCTGCTGCGTGTAGAAGTTCAGGCGTTCTCCCCGGAACTGTCCGAGCAGATGCTGCGCGTGATCCTTCAGGCCAGCGAACACTTCGTCAACGAAGTGAGCCACAACATCGCCCGCGAGCAGATGAAGTTCGCCCAGGGCGAATTGGAAAACGCGCGGCAGAACTACGCCAAGCGCAAGACCCAGCTGCTCACCTTCCAGAATGACAACAAGGTACTGGACGGTGGCAACACCGCGCAGAGCCGCGCGACCATCATCGCCGACCTCGAAGGCCAGTACACCAAAGAGCAGGCTGCCCTCACCGAGATGACCTTCAAGCTGCGCGCCGACGCCCCGCAAGTGCGCCAGCAAAAGCAGAAGGTACAAGCCATCACCCAACAGCTGGCCAAGGAAAAGCGCCTGCTGGTGTCGTCGCCACAAGGCTCGCAGCTGAACGTGGTCGCCTCGCGCTTCCAGCAGCTGACCCTGGACGCCGGCATTGCCGAAGAAACCTACAAGACTGCCGTAGCCGCGCTTGACAATGCCCGCATCGAAGCGAGCAAAAAGATCCGCACCCTGGTCACCGTGGTCAGCCCGAACACCCCACAACTCGCCCTGTACCCAGAGCGTTGGTACAACCTGGCGACCATTTTGCTGGGCCTGCTGATGCTGTACGGCATTACCCGCTTCATCCTGGCTTCGATCGAGGATCACCGTGATTAAATCCCTGGCTGTCTCCAAACGCGTCAACTTGAAACTGGCAGCACTGGCCCTGGCGACCCTGGGCCTGGGGGGCTGCGGCGGCACCCTGTCCGGCGCCGGTCCGTACAAGGGCGAGATCGAATCCAAGAATGAGGCTTACAACCTCGTCGATATCAATGCCAGCACTATTGCCCCGTACATGTTTGGTGCCCCCCGCCCTGCCCTGTCCACCGTGACCAAACCAGTGTCGGCGGAAGTGCGCCTGGCATCAGGTGACGTGCTCAACGTACTGATCGCCGATACCGCGCCGGAAGGGTCTTCCCTGTTTGCACCGCTGGCCACTGGCGGTACTCAGCTGAAGTCCCGCGTCGACTCCCAGGGCATGATTTCGCTGCCTTACGTAGGTCGCGAGTTCGTGGCCGGCATGACCTTGAACCAGGTCGAGCAGATGATCCGCCGCAAGCTTAAGGGCATTACTACCGACGTGCAGACCCACGTTGAGCTGGTAGGCGACCTCTCGGGCTCGGTACTGGTTGCCGGCGCGGTGAAGACCCCGGGTCGTTTCAGCACCCTGCAAGGGCCCCTGACGCTGCTGGATGCGGTCAACCAGGCTGGCGGGCCGGTATTGGAGCCGCACCTGGTCAACGTGACCGTGCGCACTGGTAGCCAAGTGCAGCAGTTCAACTACGAGGACGTGCTGGCCGGCAACAACATGGTGTTGCGACCGAACTCGGAAGTGGTGCTGGACCGCGCGCGTCAGCGGTTTGTAGCGATGGGGGCTGTGGGTGAGCCTGGGTTGAAAGACTTGCCCAGCCAGAATACTAGCTTGCTGGATGCCCTGGGTAGTGTCGGTGGGCTGCGCGAGCAGAATGCCAACCCGGAAGGTGTGTTTGTGTTCCGTATGGCCAATGGCGCCAATAGCAAGCCCACTGTATTGCGCTTGAACATGCGCGACCCGGCAGCTGTTTTCTACGCTCGCCAGATCGCCGTCAAACCTGACGACACCATTTATGTAACCAACGCAGCTGTGTACGAATGGCAAAAGGTTATTTCGCCGATCGTGCAGACGATGCTGTTGGGTAACGCCACTGGCGCTTACAAGTAAAAATTGATTGCAATCATCAACAATAGGGAAATTAGATGATCCCCGTAATACTTTCCGGAGGCTCGGGCTCGCGCCTTTGGCCGCTATCCCGAGCGATGCATCCGAAGCAGTTCCTCAATATCGGTGCTGATCACTCGCTGTTCCAATCTACGCTGATGCGCTTGGCGAAAATTCAGGGCGAAGACCTGATGCCAATCGTAGTCAGTAGCGAGGATCATCGCTTTCACGTTGCCGAGCAGTGCCGGGCACTGGGTGTAACTCCGAGCGCCATTCTGCTTGAGCCGGTGGGCCGTAATACCGCGCCAGCCATCGCAGCTGCAGTACTGCAGGCATTGAGCACGGGCAAGGATGACTTGCTTCTGGTGCTTCCGGCTGATCATGCGATCGAAAACCTTGATGCGCTGCAGAAGGCTTTCGAAACAGGGGCCGTTGCTGCGCGCGATGGCGCCATCGTGACCTTCGGGATCGTGCCCAATAAAGCCGAAACTGGATACGGCTATATTCGCGTCGCGCAAAAAGGCGAATCCGTACAACCCGCCGAAGCCTTCTACGAGAAGCCTGACCTGGCGACTGCCCAACAGTATCTGGACGATGGTCGGTACTACTGGAACAGCGGCATGTTCCTGTTCAAGGCCTCAGCGATGCTTGAGCAGCTGCGCCTCCATTCTCCTCAAGTACTGCAAGTTGTGGAAGCGGCACTCGAATCGGCCAAAAGAGACCTCGACTTTACCCGTCTTGATGTTCAAGCATTCAGCGCCGTCGAGAACATCTCGATCGACTACGCGGTCATGGAGCGGTCTGACCAAGTGGCTGTAGTTCCACTGAATGCAGGTTGGAATGATGTGGGTTCCTGGTCAGCGGTCTGGGAGATCGCAGACAAGGACTCGCAAGGCAATGCCACACATGGCGATGTGATCCTCGAAGCCACCCAAAATGCATACGTGCATGCTGAACACCGCATGGTATCGGTGCTGGGGCTCGATGACGTTGTGGTCGTCGAAACAGCGGATGCCGTCATGGTCGCGGCGAAAGACAAGGCGCAAGACGTCAAGTTGCTGGTTGACCGCATCAAGCAGGCCAAGCGGACCGAGGCGACCAGTCACCGTAAAGTCTATCGACCATGGGGGGACTACGACTCTATTGATAATGGCCCTCGCTATCAGGTAAAGCGGATTACGGTTGCTCCAGGACAGAAGCTGTCGGTTCAGATGCATCACCACCGTGCTGAGCACTGGATTGTTGTCACGGGCACTGCCAAGGTGACGATCGGCGACAAGCAGATCCTGTTAACCGAAAACCAATCGACGTATATCCCAATTGGTGTCGTTCACGCCCTCGAGAACCCAGGGAAAATCCCCCTGGAAATGATTGAGGTCCAATCAGGCACCTACCTGGGAGAAGACGATATCGTGCGCTTCTCAGACATATATGGGCGCGCGACGCCACAGACTGTCGAATCATAACCTTCTTGTCAGATGCCATCAGAAGATGGCATCTGCACTCGCATGCCTCTCCATGCGGTGAATATTGGCCATTAGAGTACTCATGAACATTCTTATCCAGTGCGGCGATCATTTAGAGAACCAAAACAGGATCATGACGCTAGCCTCGACACTCAGGGATTTCGGGTGTAAGCCGGTCGTCTTGTTGTATTCAAACAAAAAAGGACGTTATTTTGAAAACGCTGGTATTGAGACCATTGCGCTCGAAGACCACCTACCCAAAATACCGGTAGCGGCCGGAACCAAGATCGAAAGCAGCTTGGAAGACGGCATTACCTATGATGATGTTCTTCAGCCGGAACAACGCCGCCGTCCTCGTGTAGGTTGGCCAGGCCAGCGCGCGCGATCCATCAATGATATTCACAAACACCATAGCGCGCTGACGTCCATTATTGAAACGTGCAAGCCAGACCACATTGTCGTCTGGAATGGCTTTACCGGATATGTGGCAAACATTCTTCGGCTTATCGCTCAAGCCCGAAATATACCCAGCGCTTTCCTTGAGCGTGGACTGCTGAAAAACTCGCTCTTCATTGACCGCGATGGCGTAAACGGCGCGTCCTCGCTGAATGGCCTGACACCTGATCTTGTCGATGCGCTTAGTGTCTCCGAACAAGAAAGAAACAAGGTCATTGAGCTTTTCAATATCCCCGCCTTGCAACCGCAACAAGAACAAAATACACAAAACATTTTGTTCCCACTCCAGGTGCAGCTCGACACAAATATCATCATGTATAGCTCGTACAGGACAATGCGCGAGACTTTCTTTGATATTTATGACGCCCTGGACTCAAAAACGAGTCAATTTTTAGTACGTCCCCACCCAGAAGAATTACCCGAGACACTGCCCAACATACCCAACCACGACAATGTCAGGGTGACAAAATCAGAAACACTCGACCATTGGCTAGACTGGTCAACGCTGGTCGTAACCATTAACAGCACGGTCGGGCTGGAGGCGTTGATCAAAGGGAAAAAAGTCATCTCCCTTGGCAACTCCATCTACTCCTCAGCCGGGCTTACTTCAGGTTTAACCACGGACCTGGGATTGAGCGCCCCCGACTTGCGGGAACGCCTGATCAAGTATCTGGTTTACCTAACCCGCTCCAACCTGCTAATCCCCGATGACGACAACAATCCTGCTGTGGTCTCGAAGCAAATCAATATTACAGCCAAGCAGATTGCAGCACCAGAACGCCCGTGCAACAAGCCCATTGCAACCGAACGAGCAATCATTGAGATAGCAGCACCCCTGAACACCACGCTTGACTTAACCTACAGAAAGAACAAAGTCAAACTGGACCACGCGTGGATATTATCGATCGCCAAGCAGCATATCTCAGCCAAAACTTATTCAATCGTACCTTATTGTCCAAACTCCAAACACGCCACTACAACAACGGCACTGAAGGTGGTCAGCGAAGAAAGATCCACCAAGGCGGATCCACGCTATAACAGAACCATTGATATTTACGGGAACCTTGTACGGTAAGCAGAGCCATGAAAAAAATCGCCATCTATGCAGAATCAATCACTGCCGTACAACTCGATACTTTATCAACCCTTGCAGCACAAGAGCCGGACAATCAGTACTTCATTCATGGCACAAGCCTAAAATCAACGGCAATAGAGCACGTTTCAGAGAAAGCCCGCTTCTTGGATATCTGTGGCGACGCAGATGACCTAATGATCCTTGCAGACGCGGAATTCAAAGTCGATGAGAAAACACTGAACAGCTTTTACGCTCACCGACTGGGCGATGTTTGGCACATGCTCCCTGACGGAGAAATCAAACGCTATCGCCTGAATCCACGGCGCAAGGCTTCCGTGCTTTTGATTTTCCCGGGCCCCATTTTGCCCTTAACCTTGGGCTCGCACCAACGCGCCTTCAACTTGCTTTTCAACTTGAGCAAACAGGGTGTAGCCGTTGACTTGCTGATCACTGCACCAAGAAATATTCCGCAGTCGCGCTTCAAAACCTCCCTGGAAACATTCTGCAATAGCGTTTATTTCTACAAAAATAATAAAAAGAAATTCTCCAAGCTGCAGCAATACAAGCGCACCATTGAAATCAAGGCGCGCACCACATTAGGCAAAGCAGCGGAACTACCTGACCTTTTCTCAGAGCGAGCAAAGCTTAGACCTACTGAATCCTGCAAACGCTGGGCCAACTCGCTCCACATGGCCAATAGCTATAAATCCATCATCGTTTCCTATGCCTGGATGATGGACGCAGTCAAATACATAAAGCATGACCGCGGCAACTTCAACTTGATCTGCGACACGCACGACGTCCAGTTCACTCGCAACCAGCAGATCCTCGATCGCAAAGAACGCCTGTTCTATAGCGCCTCAAGCGAAAAGCGCTGCGAATTGGAGAAACTCAGCATTTGCGACTCTGTACTCGCCATCTCTGGATCGGATGAGAAAATTCTTGCCGAATCACTACCCAAGGACGTCAAGGTTATCAAAGCGTCCTCTGGATTTGATTACGCGCTCTCTCCGATCAAACGACGCCCTCATGGACGACCCTTGGCCTTCGGCTTTATTGGCGGACAGATGTCGGCAAACGTCAAGTCGTTGAACCACATACTTGAAGAGTGGTGGCCAACCATTAAAAAATATTCCCCGGACAGCAAATTTTACATTGCAGGCTCGGTATGTAATGCACCGTCCATCCTGCCCAAGACATTCTTCGATAACAACATCGAAGCCTTGGGCTTCGTTGACAACATTAGTGAATTCTACGATCAAATCGATGTCTCCCTTAACCCCGTGGTCGTTCAAGGCGGCTTGAATTTCAAAAGTGTTGAGGCCGTGTTTGCCGGCAAGCACTTGTTCACCAATCCACTTGGGCAAGAGTGCTTGGGAGATGATTTCCCTTCCACCATCATCTCCGACAAGTCAGATATCCAATCATTCTTGAAAAAATATGAGTTCGATATCAACAAAGACACCGGTGCGCGGACGCACAATCAGAACAAAGCCAAAAATCTGTTCTCGAATAAATCCGTTTACCACGAACTATTCAGCTATTTCTCTGCGCAGCACTGATTCGGCCAACCTGGACTGACTTTCATGATCAACATCACACAGAATATTCAATGCTCGAACAGCGCCCCCTTCGTCCTCTTCGGTGGCATCAACGTCCTCGAATCCGAAGACCTGGCCCTGAAGGCCTGTGAAGAATACGTGCGCGTCACTCAGAAGCTGGGCATCCCCTATGTCTTCAAAGCCAGCTTCGACAAGGCCAACCGCTCCTCGATCCACTCCTACCGTGGCCCGGGCATGGAAGAAGGCCTGCGCATCTTCGAAAAGGTAAAAACCGAATTCGGCGTGCCGATCATCACCGACGTGCACGAGATCTACCAGTGCGCCCCGGTCGCCGAAGTGGTCGACGTACTGCAGCTGCCGGCCTTCCTGGCCCGCCAGACCGACCTGGTAGTGGCCCTGGCCAAGACCGGCAAGCCGGTCAACATCAAGAAGCCGCAGTTCCTCAGCCCTTCGCAGATGCAGAACATCGTGCAGAAGTTCAAGGAAGCCGGTAACGACCAGCTGATCCTCTGCGACCGCGGCACCTGCATGGGCTACGACAACCTCGTGGTCGACATGCTCGGCTTCGGCGTGATGAAGCGCACCTGCGACAACCTGCCGATCATCTTCGACGTCACCCACGCCCTGCAGAACCGCGACCCGTCCGGCGCGGCCTCCGGTGGCCGTCGCGAACAGGTCGTCGACCTGGCCCGTGCCGGCATGGGTGTCGGCCTGGCCGGCCTGTTCCTGGAAGCCCACCCGAACCCGGACCAAGCCAAGTGCGACGGCCCGAGCGCCCTGCCGCTGGACAAGCTGGAGCCGTTCCTGGCCCAGATCAAGGCGCTGGACGACCTGGTCAAGTCGTTCCCACCGCTGACCATTTCGTAAGTCCTCGGCAACAAGGATTGTGAGCATGGCAACTTCTGAACAACGGGTCGCGATCGTCATTCCGGCCCGCTATGGCTCTACCCGCCTGCCGGGTAAGCCACTGGCCGATATTGCTGGCAAACCGATGGTGCAGCACGTTTACGAGCGCGCCCTGCAGGTGGCCAATGCGCAGGTGGTGGTCATTGCCACTGACGATGAGCGTGTCGCCGAAGCCGTACGCGGCTTTGGCGGCGCGTGCGTGATGACGTCGCCGGACCACCCTTCCGGCACCGACCGCCTCGCGGAAGTCATGGCCCAGGTGGATGCGGATATCTACATCAACCTGCAAGGTGACGAGCCGTTGGTGCGCCCAGCGGACATCGAAGCCCTGGCGGCGGGCATGCTGGCAGACGCAAGCGTCAATGTCGGCACCCTGTGCCATCCCATCGACGCACACGAAGCGGGCAACCCCAACACCGTCAAGGTGGTGTTGGCAGGCAACGGCAACGCGCTGTACTTCAGCCGCTCGCCAATCCCCTACCCGCGCGACAGCGAAGTGGCGACCTACCTCAAGCACGTTGGCGTTTACGCTTATCGTCGCGAAGTACTGGCCGAATACGCCAGCCTGCCGCAACCGATGATGGAGCACGCAGAGAAGCTGGAGCAGCTGCGCTTGATGGCTGCCGGTTACTGCATTCGTGCTTACGTGGTCGAGCCGACCGGGCCGGGTGTGGACACGCCCGAGTGCCTGGAGCAAGTGCGCGCACTGATGACGGGCCAGACCCCGGCAACGAAGCCGACACTGGCCGATATCCGTTTGGTCATTACCGATGTGGACGGCGTGCTGACCGATGGTGGCATCTACTACGACGCCACAGGCGAATGCCTCAAGCGCTTCCATGTACGCGATGGCATGGGCATGCGGTTGCTGGAAGAGAACGGGGTGCGCGTGGCCGTGCTGTCCGGGCGTGATTCGGCGACCTTGCGCAAGCGAGTAGCCGACTTGGGTGTGACCCTTTGCCAGTTTGGCGTGAAGGACAAACTCGCAGCCTGCAACCAGCTCATGGCCGAGGCTGGCGTGACGCCTGAGCAAACCGCCTGCATCGGTGATGACTGCATCGATCTGCCAGCGTTTGCGGCTTGCTCAATGTCGTTCGCTGTAGCGGATGCACCGGTTTACGTGAAGGCTGCCGCGACGCAGACACTGACGTCGGCCGGTGGCACCGGGGCGTTCCGTGAAGTAGCCGATGCCATTCTCTTTGCTCAAGGCAAGGATGCGGTGCTGGGTAGCGCTGCAGGGTACGCGAAAGTGATGGCGAAAATGGCACAGTAAGAACTGCCGCCAGCAAGCCCGGCAGGGCTTGTATCGCTTAACAGAAAGGGCCGATACACCTGCGTGTATCGGCCCTTTTTCTTTTGCTGCGGGTTAGTCGAAAATTTCGACCACGCCCACAACTGCACCCTCGGAATCGGTCACAGCTAGTGCCCGAATCTTGTTGTCCAGCATATAAGCCTCGGCTTCAGAAAGCTGCGCATCTTCCAGAATGGTATGTGGATTGGCCGTCATGAACTGTGCAACGCTCTCATGAACAATCCCTTCGTTATCCAGCAGCGCCCGACGCAGGTCCCCGTCGGTCACGATGCCAACGAGCTTGTCGTCGTCCATCACCACTGCCATCCCCAGACGGCTGCGGGTCATCACCAACAAACAATCATGGAAGCTGGTAGTCGGCTCAACGACCGGCGCTGGCGAGTGCATCACGTCACGCACACGCGTCAGCAACTTGCGACCCAGGCTGCCACCGGGGTGGTAGCGGGCGAAGTCCATCGGCTTGAACTGGATGGCTTCGATCAACGCCACTGCCAACGCATCGCCCATGGCCATGGTGGCCAAGGTCGAGGTGGTCGGGGCCAAGTTGTTCGGGCAGACCTCACGCTCGACCGAGATGTCCAGCCAGATGTCGGCGTGCTTGGCCAGGGTGGACTTGCCGTTGCCGGTCATGGCGATGATCTTGTTGCCGAACGACTTGAGGCTTGGGATCAGCTTGATCAGCTCTTCGGTCTCGCCGCTGTAGCTGATGAGGATCAGCACGTCGATGGGCTTGAGCATGCCCAGGTCGCCGTGGAAGGCTTCGGCTGGGTGCAGGAAGAAGCTTGGGGTACCGGTGGAGGCGAAGGTAGCGACCATCTTCTGGCCGATCAGGCCGGACTTGCCCATGCCGCAGACTACGGTGCGGCCTTGGCAACCGAGGATCAGCTCGACTGCACTCTGGAATTCGCCATCCAGGCGATCGGCCAGGTGAGTGACGGCTTGGGCCTGGGCGATTAAGGCTTCTTTGGCGATGTTGAGGTGGTTCATTTTCGTCCCTGACGACTGCAGTTAATGCGAAGCGGCGAATGGTAAGGTTTTTGTCATGGTTAGCAAAGCGGCGTTAGTGGTATGGGGGCTGTGCTGGCCTCTTCGCGGGGCAACCACCGGCTTTGATAGCTGCGATGGACACTGTGGGAGCCGGCTTGCCGGCGATGGGGCCCTGACTGGCTGCAAGGGACCGTCCCGCTACCTTGTGTATGCCTGCTCCGGCCTCATCGCCGGCAAGCCGGCTCCCACAGGAATCGCGTCAACTTTTTGAAATTGAGCAAGACAGTGGCTCCCACAGATTGAAGGGGCGCACTCCTGCTGTGGATTCAGACGTTTCCTACAAAATTGGGGTGGAGGTGTTGGGGCTCGGGAAATATCCTACGTTGTCTGTCGACGGGCGTCTGATTGCTGCGGGAAAGCTAGCACTCTAGGATTTTCGGGTCGCTGAGGGTTCAGCGATCGGGGTGTGGAAACCCCTTGCAATCTTCAAGGTGCCTGCCGTTATGGCAGCTGTGCGCGGGAGGCCGTTTGGCCTACCGGGGTTCCTTGAAGACCGGTTTTCCACCCCGCGTACAGTTGCCTCCATTCGTGTGGAAACGGAGGTGGCAGCTCCTTAATCTTCAAGGAATTGCTATGAAAAAAATAGTACCCGACCCACCTCACTCCTTCGACTTACCTCCCGGCAAAACCCTCTGTCGCGCCATTGGCGAAGGCATCGTGCCGATAGAGCATGTGCTGATGAATGTATCCCACTACTTGATGTTCGCCTACAGCGACAGCCGTCGCGCCCTTGAGCGTATCGAGGATGAAGAGACGCGGCAGCAGCTGCAGCATGGGCTGCGGGCGATGCAAATTGCCTGGGGGCAGGCGGATGCCTTGGCTTTGGCGGTGGAGCGCAAGCCAGGGTTGCTGTAGCGCTGGAAGATTGTGGGGGCCTCAAGGGGGCGCCTTGATTTTTATGGCGGATTCGAGATCGAGCGCCGCGTGGGCGGCGCTCGATCCCAACGTCACACCAAAAACCAAGACGAGCCACGCATTTTTTCATTGTGCCCCAGCCCCATATCCCGCAGCATACCCGCCCTTCACAGCTACTAATGGACCTACGGCTGCTGCCTGACCGGATGTCATGACTGACCCTTCTCGCCCGCCTGCATCGAGCAAGACGCTCTTCCGCTGGCAACGGGCCCCTCTCGAACACCACCTGCACGCGCTGATGCCCCAATGGGGCCAACACGCGCTTAACATCAGCTCCCAGGACCTGGCGTCGAACGCGTCGTTCGTCAACTACGTGCGCCACCATCGCCTGACCGATCCCTGCAGCGGGCAACCGGTGGAAGTGGTGGAAAAGTCGATTCGCAAGGTGGCCTTCTTCGGTAGCCAGGAGGCGCGCTTCCACCGCGCCGAAGGCCTGCTGGCGGGCAGCACGCAGTTTCGCTACCCCGCCTGCCTGGGGGTGATCGAAACGCCCTGGGAAAGCCTGATCTTCACCGAGTTCGTGCGCGGCAAGCCACCACGCATTCACGCCATCGCGCGTCAACTGGCCCTCGGCATCGCCGAGCTGGAAAGCCTCAGTCACGCCTGGCTCAAGGCGCAGCCACTGGGCAAGGCGCCGTTGTTGTGGAGCATGGACTTCTTCCGTCCGTGGTTCTTGCTACGCCCGCGCTTCAATTTCGCCCGCTGCCTGCCCGCACTGGCACAACTGGGGCGTGAGGATGCGCGCTTTGCCGGGCTGGCGGTGCGGTTCGAGGCATTCGTGCCGCTGATCCGCCAGCTGGCGAGCGCGGCACGGAAAAGCCCGCGGTGTATCAGCCATATGGATTACCTGCGCAAGAACCTGTTCGTCGACAAGGGGCAACTGCACCTGATCGACTGGAGCGAGGTGAAGGTCGGGCGGGTCGGGTTCGATGGCGGGGCGTATCTGGGCAGTCTGTTCCGGCGCAAGGACATGGCGGTGTTTCTGGCGGCGCAGCAGGAGTTTGTCGAGGCGTATCGCGCGGCGCTGGCGCCGGGCCTGGATGTGCAGCAGGCGCTGGGGAATTTGCGCTATGTGTTTCTGCTGACAGCCCTGTTCCATTGCCTGCGGCCGGAGACGGTCGAGGAATATCGCGAGCGGGAGCGAATGGGGTTGTTGCGGGAGAAGTATGATTATCTGCTGGGGTTGATGCAGGGCTGAGTGCCGGCCCGCGATTCGTGTGGGAGCCGGCTTGCCGGCGATGAGGCCAGGGCAGGCAAAAGCCGACCAGGTCTTTTAGCAGGGCTGCTGGATGATCCCAAGCACAAGACTGTCGCCTTGAGTGGGCTGTTCTGGCCCCATCGCCGGCAAGCCGGCTCCCACAGGGAAACCACTGCTTTCAAAGCCAGTGGTGTGCCTGTGAACCACCCTACAGCCTGCCTTAGAACGCCATCCCCAGCTTCACCCCATACTCATCACGCTTGAGTTCGGTGTTGTCTGCGGCCAGCGACTCATCGTCGAGCTCGTACTTGGTCTGGATGTAGTACAGCCCCGCCTGAATGGGAAAGTCGCCCTGCTGGTTCATCAGCAAGGTGATCTCCGCATAGGGGTTGGCACGGTCCTTCGTGTCGCTGGTTTCGTCGTCAAAACCGTCCACATCGAGCTTCGCCTCGCCACCGACGGCGTAGCGCACACCGCCCTCGAGCCGCAGGGTCGCCGTGTCGAACTGGTGGTTGTAGCCCAGTGCGGCTTTGACGAACGGTGATTTGTAAGTCAGGTCGGTGTCACGCCTGTGGGACACCAGCTCGAAGCGCTGCCAGGCGTACCCCGCGCCCACGATCACGTCGGCGAAGTTGCGGGCATCCAGCGCCACACGCCAGCCCAGGTCGAGCCCCAGCCGGGCGTCCTTGAACTTGTAGTTGTCCTGCTCGGCGTATTTGCCTTCACCACCGAGCTGGTAAACGAGCCCGGACTCGGCTGTCATCTTGTTCCCGTAGTTTGCGAATACACCGCCCTCCCCTACGTATTCGCTTTGCGATTGCCTGCCGCCGTGGAAGGTGAACTCATCGTAAGCACCTATCAAGCCTATAACGAAAAGTGGATCGGTATTGGGCGCGGCATTTGCCGCCAGTGGAGCGCCCATCAGGGCGAGAATGCAGGTGTGACGCAGCAATTTGCGTGTTCGCATGCGGGAAGTCTCCATGACAGGAATCGAGTGACGAACCCTGATTACGAGATTAGTCCTAGCGCAAAAGTTCGGATGGATTTCAACAACCGCACGCAAATCGGTGACCGATCACAAAATTGTGCAAAATCGCAGTTGATGGCATTTTGATGCCCATTCAGCGGCATTTCCGCACAATGTCTAATTTCTTTATAAGAATCACCTCTAAAAACCCTTCGCCAAATGTGAATTTGTATTAAGATTCCCTGTCCTGATTTTGGATCCTGTCTGTGGGATCCGTCGCCTTTCCTCAGTCTTCGGTATGGAACCCTGCTGCTCGTTTATGGATGACGCGTCACCTCGCCCGCGCCTGCTGGTCCTTTCCAAGGGAGCCCAGCGCATCAGCACTTTGCCCGCCCTGTTGCCCGACTACGCGCTGCATAACGGTGCCGTGCGCGACGTGCCGGCTGCAGATTGGGTGATGGCCTGGGGCCGCAAGCCCAGTGCGCTCAAGGCCATGGCCGTGGCGCGCGAGGCGAGCAAGCCGGTACTGACGCTGGAGGACGGCTTCGTCCGTTCAGTGGGCCTGGGCGCCGATGAGCCGCCGCTGTCGCTGATCGTCGACGAGGTGGGCGTTTACTACGACGCCAGCCAGCCTTCGCGGCTCGAGCAACTGATCGCCACGTCGCTCAGCGCCGAACAAAGCGAACGTGCCCTGGCGCTGCGCAACTTGTGGCAGCAGCAGCGGGTGTCGAAGTACAACGACGCGCGCATCGAGCACCCGGCACTGCCGGATGACTGCGTGCTGGTAGCCGACCAGACCTGTGCCGACGCCTCCCTGCAAGGCGCCGGGGCGAACGACTTCAAGGCCATGCTCGACGCGGCGCTGGCCCGCTATCCGCACAGCACCGTACTGCTCAAGGTGCACCCCGACGTGGTCGCCGGGCACAAGGCCGGGCATTTCGACCTGGCAGCGCTGGCCGACCACCCACGTGTCCAGGTGCTGGCGCGCAACGTACACCCCGCCGAACTGCTGCCACGCATGCGCGCGGTGTATGTGATGACTTCGCAGCTTGGCTTCGATGCCCTGTTGTGGGGGGTGCCGGTGCACACCTGGGGCATGCCGTTCTATGCCGGCTGGGGCCTGACCGATGACCGTCTGCCAGCCCCGTCGCGGCGCCATCCGGTGCCGCTGGCGCAGCTGATTCACGCAAGCCTGGTGGCCTACCCGCGTTATGTGTGCCCAGAGCGCGGCACCCCCTGCACGCCTGAAGTGCTGATCAACTGGCTGGGCCTGCAGCGTCGTCACCGCAGCCTGCTGCCCGATACGGTGCAGATGCTCGGCTTCAGTCGCTGGAAAGAACCACTGGCCGACCTGTTCTTCAACGGCGCGGCCATCCGTTTCGTCAAGGCCGAGCAACCGTTGACCCGCGACCTGCCCGTGGTGTCGTGGGGCTGCAAGAGTGACGACCACCTCCATGACCACCCTCTCCCAGTCAGCCGCGTCGAAGACGGTTTCCTGCGTTCGGTCGGCCTGGGCGCCGGCAAGGCACGACCGTTGTCGTGGGTGGTCGATGACCTGGGCATCTACTACGACGCCACTCGCCCTTCACGGCTGGAACGCATTCTGGCCAGCGAAACTTTCGGCGCCGAGCTGCTGGCCCGCGCCGGCGCCTTGCGCCAGGCCATCTGCCGTGCCGGTCTGACCAAATACAACCTGCCCGGGGCCAGCTGGCAGCGCCCGGCCACAGCCGGACGGGTGATCCTGGTCACCGGCCAGGTCGAGGGCGATGCCTCGATCCGCTTCGGCAGCCACAAAGTACGCAGCAACCTGCAGCTGCTGCGCGCCGTGCGTGAGCACAACCCAGGCGCATGGGTGCTGTACAAACCGCACCCCGAAGTACTCGCCGGCACCCGCGCGCGGGGTGACGACGAGGCGCAGACGGTGCACTGGTGCGACGAAGTGATCGGCGACACACCGCTGCAGCAGCTGCTTGAAGTGGTCGACGAGGTGCATGTGCTGACCTCGCAGTCGGGCTTCGAGGCCTTGCTGCGCGGCGTGCCGGTCACCACCTGGGGCCAGCCGTTCTACGCCGGCTGGGGGCTGACCCGGGACATGGACCTGCAATTGCATGTGCAGGCCCGGCGCTCCCGGCGCCTGAGCCTGGATGAGCTGGTGGCCGGGACACTACTGCTCTATCCCACCTACGTCAGTCGCATCACCAACCGCTTCACCACCGCAGAACAGACGCTTTACGAACTACAGCATTGGCATGCGCTACCGCAGCAAGGAGCTACCTCTCGATGGCAGGACTTGAAACGACGCTTGAGCAGTTTGCTGGGCATGAAGCGCCCGGCCGGCTGACGTCAGCGTCTGCCCGTGGTCCGCTGCTGCGCATCCCGACTCACAACTTCTTGCTGCTGCAAGGCGTCAGTTCGCCCTTCTTCGCACGCCTGGCCAACGCCCTGCGCGGCATCGGCCAGCGCGTGCACAGCGTGCGCTTCAGTGTCGGCGACGCGCTGTATGGCGCCAGCGGCCCGTCCCTGAACTGCCCGTGCCGCGCCGAAGACAGCGAGCCATGGTTCGCCGAGGTGTTCCGCCGCCTGGACATCACTGACCTGGTGCTGTTCGGCGACTGTCGCCCGGTGCATCGAGGGGCAGTGGCGCTGGCACGCCGCCATGGCGTGCGCGTGCATGTGTTCGAGGAAGGTTACTTCCGCCCGTACTGGGTCACGCTGGAGCGCGACGGGGTGAACAACCATTCGCGCCTGCCGCGCGACCCGCAGTGGTACCGCGAGGTGGGCAAGCACATCCCGCGCTACCAGAACGGCAATGCCTTCAAGCTGTCGTTCGCCGCACGCGCCACCCACGATGTGCTGTACCACGCCGGCGGCGCGCTGAACGCGCTGTGCTACCCGCGCTATCGCACCCATGCGCCGTTCAATGCTGCCGTGGAGTATGCCGGTTTCATCCGCCAGGGCCTGCGCCTGCTGCGGGCGCGGGTGCATGACGATGCGCTGGTGGCCGAGGTGGCCCGCGAGCGCCACCCGACCTTCCTGCTGCCACTGCAACTGGACAGCGACGCGCAGATCCGCGATCACTCGCCCTTTCAGAACATGGAGCAGGTGATCGAGCACGTCATCGACTCGTTCTCGCTCAACGCGCCGTTCGATGCCCGCCTGCTGGTCAAGAACCACCCGCTGACACCCGGGCTGATCAACTACCGCAAGGTCACCGCCCGGCTCGCGGCCAAGTACGACGTGGCCGACCGTGTCGATTTCCTGGAAAGCGGGCATATGCCCACGCTGCTCTCGCACATCACCGGGATGATCACCGTCAACAGCACCGCCGGGGCGTCGGCGATTCTTCACCATCGCCCGACCTGCACCCTGGCCGAGCCGATCTACGCCATGCCCGGCCTGACCCACCAGGATGGCCTGGACAGCTTCTGGCAGCAGCCCGAGGCACCCGATAACACATTGTTCCAACGCTTTCGCAACACGGTCATCCACACCACCCAGATCAACGGCGGGTTCTACACCGGCTGCGGCATCAACATGGCCGTGGCCAATTGCCTGGAAGTGTTGATGGCCAGAACTTCAAGAATCGAAAACTACCTATGAGCCACACAGCTTCACCCCGCTGCATCCTTATTACCGGCGCCACCGGCGGTATCGGTGGCGCGCTGGCGCCCGCCTATGCCGCGCCGGGCGTGACGTTGATCCTGCAGGGCCGACGCCAGGACCGCCTGGACGAAATGGCCGCGCAATGCCGAGCGCTGGGCGCCACGGTGCTGCTGGAAGCCCTCGACGTGCGTGACCTGGATGCCCTGCGGGCGATGGTGCGGCGCGTCAGCGAAACGCATCAGCCCGACCTGGTGCTGGTCGGCGCCGGCCTGAACACGGCGGTGGGTGCCAACGGCGAGGCGGAGTGCTGGGACGAGAGCCGCGCCTTGCTGGAGGTGAACGTGATGGCGGCACTGGCCACCGTGGAAGCGGCCTTGCCGGTGATGCGCGCCCGCGGCCATGGGCAGATCGCGCTGTTCAGTTCGCTGGCCGGTTGGCGAGGCCTGCCGGTGACCCCGACCTACAGCGCCAGCAAGGCGGCGATCCGCGTGTATGGCGAGGCGATCCGCGACTGGCTGGCGCCGGAAGGGGTCAAGGTCAACGTGATCGTGCCGGGCTATGTGGAGTCGAAGATGTGCTTCGAGATGCCCGGGCCGAAGCCGTTCCTGTGGACGGCGGAAAAGGCAGCCAAACGTATCAAGCGCGGGCTGGCGGCGAACCAGGCGCGTATCAGCTTCCCCTTCCCGCTCAACCTGGGCACCTGGCTGCTGGGGCTGATCCCGCAGTGGCTTTCCTCGATGATTCTGCGTGGGTTGAAATACAGTGATTGATGTTTCCTGGCTACCGGTTGCCCTGGCCGGCCTGGGCCTGACCGTGCTGGTCGAGCGCCTGCTGGTGCCCCGCCCGCCCCTGCAGCGGCCGGCCAGTAGCTGGCTGCTGCACATGGGTTTGTGGTGCGTGGGTTTCGGCCTGCTGTACGGGCTGACGGCGCGGCCGTTGTTCAGTGGCGTGAATGTGTTGCTGCTGTGGCTGCTGATCGTGCTGGTGAGCAATTCGAAGTACCACTCGCTGCGCGAACCGTTCGTGTGTGCAGACTTCGAGTACTTCAGCGATGCGGTGAAGTTTCCGCGCTTGTACCTGCCGTTTTTCGGGTTTGCCAAGGCGGCGGTGCTGGCGGTAGGTTTTGTCGTTTACCTGTGGGCCGGGTTGAGCTTTGAAGTGCCCAAGGCACGGGGCGAGGCATTGCTGCCGTTGCTGTTGGGGCTGGGGTTGCTGCGCCTGGGGCATCGGCCGGTGAAGCCAAGCTTCGATGCCGAGAAGGACTTGCTGAGCTGGGGCTTGGCGGCCAGCCTGTGGCGGTACTTTTGGGCGGCACGGGCCAAGGTGGATCGGGCCGGGTTGGGGTCGCCGTTTGCCGCAATGCCTGTGCCGCCCTCTTCGCGGGCTTGCCCCGCGAAAGGGCCGGCACAGGCAACCCCACTACCCGACCTGATCTCTATCCAGAGCGAATCCTTCTTCGACGTCCGCGACCTGTGGCCAGGCGTGCGCCCCGAGGTGCTCGGCCAGTTCGACTTGCTGGCCCGCGAATCCCTGGCCCACGGCAAACTGCAGGTCGCCGCCTGGGGCGCCAACACCGTGCGCACCGAATTCGCCTACCTCACCGGCATCCCGGCCGAACGCCTGGGCGTGCACCGCTTCAACCCTTACCGCGTGCTCGCCCGCCAGGGCCTGCCCAGCATCGCTTCGCGCCTCAAGGCCATGGGCTATCGCACCGTCTGCATCCACCCCTACGACGGCAGCTTCTACGGCCGTGACAAGGTGCTGCCAGCGCTGGGCTTCGACGAGTTCATCGATGTGCGCGCCTTCAACGCCTCGGAAAAAGCCGGCCCGTTCATTGGCGACTGCGCCGTCGCGGAAAAAATCCGCGCACTGTTGCAGGCACCCGGGCGCAAACAGCCGCTGTTCATCCACGCGGTGACCATGGAAAACCACGGCCCGCTGCACCTTGAAACCGTCGATGCAGACGAACTGCCCACGTGGTTCGACCGCCCGCTGGAACCGGGCATGCAGGACCTGGCACCTTACCTGCGGCACATCGGCAATGCCGACCGCATGCTCGGCATGCTGCGCGAAACGCTGCTGGCGAACCCCAACGAGGCCCTGCTGTGCTTCTTCGGCGACCATGTGCCGATTCTGCCCGAGGTGTACCAGGCTATCGGGGCGCCCGCCGGAGATACCGATTACCTGCTGTGGTCCAACCGCCGCCAGCCGGGCAGCAACGCGTGTCCGATCCGTGTCGAGGCATTGTCCAGCGCGCTGCTGGCACAGGCCCATGCGCCAGTTGCCGCCGCGCGGGCACGCACGGCGGCTGCTGGGGTCGTCTGACAACGTGGTGCATATCGTCCTGGGATCGGCGCTGGCCCCCGAGCGTGCCGCAGACCCTGCACTGGCGCACCTGCTGAGCCAGGGGCGCGGCTCGCTGGCATTTCTGCTGGGCGACAGCACCTGCCGCTTGCGCCTGCTGGGCGCAGGCATCCACTGGGACCGCGTGCTGCTGGCATTCGACGGCGAGCGGGCGGTGGGCTTTGCCGCGTTCAAGCATCACCGACGTGGGCCGTTCGGGTTGCACTGGCGGCCATTCGTGCGTGAGTTCGGGTTTTTCAATGGCGCCGTGCGGTTCGTTGGCTTTTGCCTGAGCGAGCTGCGCGAGTGGCGCTACGTTTTTTTGTTGTACGGCTTGCGCGTAGACCGCAGCGCGCGCAACCAGGGCATCGGCTCAGCGCTGGTGCAAGCCTGTTGCGCGCATGCCGCTGGCCAGGGCTTTGCCCGTATCGAGCTGGAGGTGCCGCTGAATAACCCCCGCGCCCGACGCCTTTACCTGCACAACGGATTCACCCTGCGGCGCAAGCGCTGGGTGCCTTTCCCACCCGTGCGCGGCATGTGGAGGTCGTTGCCATGAGTTCCCCGCAAGCGCTGGTAGAGGGCCCGGGCTGGGTCGGCGTCATGTCCCAGTGGGTGGCCTGGAAGGTGCTGCACCTGCCGCAGTTCCTTGGCCCGGAAGGCCCGCCGTTCTGGCTGTGGCGCCGAGGTTCGGGCAAGCCCAAGGGGCTCAAGGCCATCGCCGGTATCGGCTACAAGCAGTCGTCGGCCCATGCCCGCGTTTTGTGCCAGCGCTGGGGCCTGCCCTATATCGCGCTGGAAGATGGATTCCTGCGTTCTTCATCGTTGGGCATCGAGGGTGATACGCCCATGTCGATGGTGGTCGATCCCATTGGCATCCACTACCTGGCCGACCGGCCGTCGTTGCTGGAGAACATCCTTCAGCAACCCGAAGCGCTGACCGCCCCTGAACTGGCCTGTGCCCGCGAGCTGATCGCGCTGATGCGCAGCAGCGGCATCGGCAAGTACAACAATGCCCCTGACCTGCCCGCCGACGACCCGCTGGGCCGTGAACGCCCACTGGTGCTGGTGGTGGACCAGACGGCCGGTGACTATTCGATCCCCGGCGGCGGCCTGTGCGAAGCGGACTACGTGCGCATGCTCGACATCGCCCTGGCGGAAAACCCCGATGCCGATGTGCGTGTGCGCATCCACCCCGACTGCCTGGGCGGGCAAAAGCCCAGCTGCCTGCTGGCAGCGGCGAAGGCCCGTGGTGTGACGCTCGAAGCACGGCCCGTGGCCTGGGCCTCATTGGCCAGGCGCGCACGGCGGGTGTACATCGGCACCAGCCAGGCTGGGCTCGAAGCCTTGATCCAGGGCGTACCGGTGACCTGTTTCGGCCTGCCGTTCTATGCCGGCTGGGGCCTGACCGATGACCGCATGGCCATCCCCCGGCGCCAGGCCCGGCCTGACCTGGTGCAGCTGGTGGCCGCGGCGTACATCCGTTACTGCCGATATGTCGACCCGCTGACCGGCGCACTCACCGATGCCCTCACCGTAGCCCGGCAACTGGCGCGCAAAAAGGCCCGCGATGCGGAGTTTGCCGGGCATACCACGGTGTTGGGCGTGAAGCGCCACAAGCAGCACAACATTCGGCGTTTCTTCGCCAGCCGTTGGGGGCAGCTGCGCTTTGCCGTGGACAGCCCTGAACTGGTAACGCAAGTGGCTGCCGAACAAGGCCGGCTGCTGCTGTGGGCCGCGCGTGAGCCGGCAGACATGGCCGCACGCGCCAAGGCCGCCGGGGTGCCGGTATGGCGTGTGGAAGATGGCTTCCTGCGCTCCACCGGCCTGGGGGTGAACAACAGCCCGGCGTTGTCATTGGTGCTCGACCGTGGCGGCATCCATTACGACGCAGCTTCCGCCAGCGACCTGGAACAGCTGCTGCAGCACGGCGAGTTCGACCCGGCCTGCCTGGCCGATGCGGCGCGACTGCGTGAGCGCATCGTTGCCAGCGGCACCAGCAAATTCAACCTGCGCCAAGGGCCCTTGCCGGCCTTGCTCGGCCAACCGGGCCAGCGCCGGATACTGGTGGTCGGGCAAGTCGAGGACGATGCCTCGGCGCTGTGCAGCGGTGGCGGTGCCGGCTGCAACCTGCGCCTGCTGCAACAGGTGCGCGCGGCGCTGCCCCAGGCGTGGGTACTGTACAAACCGCACCCGGACGTGGAAGCGGGCAAACGCCAGGGACAGGTAGCCAGCGAGCACCTGGTCGGCCTGGCCGACCAGGTAGTGGCCGGGGCGGACATCGCCGAGCTGTACGGCCAGGTCGATGAGCTGCACACCTTGAGTTCCACGGCCGGTTTCGAGGCACTGCTGCGCGGCCTGCCTGTGGTGACCTATGGCACACCGTTCTATGCCGGCTGGGGTTTGACCCGCGACCACCAGCCATTGCCGCGCCGAACCCGGCGCCTGACCCTGGACCAGTTGGTAGCCGGCGCCCTGCTGCGCTATGCGCGCTATGCCGACGTCCAGCAAGCCCTGCCCTGCGATGCCTGGCACGCCCTCGCCTGCCTGGCCATGCCGCGCCCTGCGCGGCTGGCCGAATACCCGCGAGTGGCACCGTTGCTCAACTACACCCGGACCATGCTCGGCTGCGGCCGAGTGTTGCTCCCAGCAAAGGACTGAACCATGCCTGTTTCGATCCAGGACATCGGCCGCTACGCGGCACTCCCTTGGCATTGCTTGCAACTGGCCACCCACGCGAAATCGTTCGAGAACAACCCCGTACTGGGCAGCGCCCGGCTCAATGCCCTGGGTCTGCACGTGCAGCGCCGTCAACTGGCCATGGCCATGGCGGCCTGGCGCCGCCAGGCGCTGGCCAAGCGGCTGGATGCCGGCGAACGCGAGCACTTCGAGCAGAACGGATTTTTCATCCGTGAGAACGCCCTTCCCGTCGAGCAGTTCGCCGCCCTGCGCGCAGAGCTGGGCGAGTTGCGCAGCACCGGCTGGGAAATGCGCCAGGGCCGCGCGGTGACCCGACGCGTCAGCCTCGATCAGGACGTGCTGGCGCGAAATCCTGCGAGTGCGGCATTCGTGGCGGACCGCGGCGTACGCGACCTGATTGCCTATGCGTCATCCAATACCGGTGGCATCACCTATCAATTGCAGTCGATCGTGATTGATGCGGCCAGCGCCGACCAGGATCCGCAGACCCGGCTGCACGCCGACACCTTCCACCCGACGGCCAAGGCGTGGCTGTTTCTGGATGATGTGGAGGAAGACCAGGGGCCATTCAGCTATGTGCCCGGCTCGCATCGCCTGACCCCGGAGCGCCTGGCCTGGGAGTACCGGCAAAGCCTGGATGCCGCCCGTTCGCCCGAGCAGATGCACCGGGAAGGTTCGTTGCGCATCGACGAGCCTCAACTCGCCGCCCTCGGATTGCCCGCGCCCCGGCGCTTTGCCGTGCCGGCCAATACGTTGGTGGTCGCCGATACCTCGGGTTTCCATGCCCGCTGCGCGAGCCACAAGGCCAGCCACCGGGTGGAGATCTATGCCAGCTTGCGGCGTAACCCGTTCCTGCCGTGGCGTGGGGCACACCTGTTTGCGTTGCCGTGGATCGCCAATCATCACATGCGCTGGGATGTGCGGCTCAAGCGCTTGATGGGGTTCGACAAGAAGAGCCATTGGCGCTTCATCGAGCAGTTGAATGCCTATGAGGCGCCCTACATCTGAGCCTGTTCCGGCCTCATCACCGGCAAGCCGGCTCCCACAGGGACCGCGCCGTTTTGAGGTCGCGTGTGGGAGCCGGCTTGCCGGCGATAGGGTCGGCCCTGCCTCAGCCGAGCCGCGCCATCTCCTCGGCCACCACGGCCACCGTATGCCGTATCTGCTCCTCGCTGTGCTCACACGACACAAAGAACCGCACCCGCGCCGACTGCTCCGGCACCGCCGGGTACAGAATCGGCTGGGCATTGATGCCGCGCTCGAACAGCGCGCTGGACAACCGTCCGGCCTTGAACGAACTGCCGGTAATCACCGGAATCACCGCCAACCCTGTACTGGTTGCAGTATCCAACCCCGCTTCACGCGCCAGGCGCAGGAACAGCTGCCCTCGCGCCTGGACCTTGGCCACCCGCTCGCGGTCCCCGGCCAGCAACTGCAGCGCCGCCAACGCTGACGCCGCTACAGCCGGCGGCATGCCGACGCTGTAGAGGAACCCGGGCGCCAGGAACTTGAGGTGTTCGATCAGCGCCGTGCTGCCCGCGATGTAGCCGCCGCAACTGGACAGGGTCTTGCTCAACGTCCCCATCCAGATGTCCACATCATCCCCGGCCAGGCCGAAATGCTCGCCAATGCCCTTGCCGGTCGCGCCCATCACACCCAGCGAGTGTGCTTCGTCGACCATCAAGAACACTTTGTGCTTGCGCTTGAGTTCGACGAACCGTGGCAGCTCCGGGTAGTCGCCGTCCATGCTGTAGATGCCTTCGACCACCACCAGCACCCGCTCGAAATGCTGGCGCTGATCGCCCAGCAAGCGGTCGAGCGCCTGCCAGTCGTTGTGTGGAAAGCTCAGCCGACGGGCACCGGACAGTTGGATACCTTGCAACACGCTGTTATGGATCAGCTCGTCGTGCACCACCAGATCACGCGGGCCGAACAGGTAGCCGATGGTGGTGACGTTGGTGGCATGGCCGCTGACCATCACCACCGCGTCATCCACCCCGTACAACCGGGCCAGCTCACGCTCGAGCTCGCGGTGCAGCGGGCGGTCGCCCGATACCGGGCGGCTGGCCGACACCGAGGTGCCGTAGCGGTCGATGGCGGCCTTGGCCGCCTCGGCCACTTGCGGGTGGCCGGAATAGCCCAGGTAGTTGTAGCTGGCGAAGTTCAGGTACTCGCGCTCGCCAATACGGGTCGAGGCACCGGCAGTGCCTTCGTGCATGCGAAAGAACGGGTTGCTCAACCCAAGCCGCGCAGCGCCTTGCTGCATGACCCGCAGTTGCTGGTAGCCGGGGTGCTGGTCGAAGCGATAGAACGCTTCCGGCACCTGCAATGCAGCCTGCTGCGCCTGTTCCAGGGTCGCGCCCTGGGCCACTTGCGCAGCGCCTTGGCTGCGCCGCGCCAGCGCTTGCTGGATCAGGCGTTGCTTGGTATCGCCCGCCAGGCCGGTTGGAGTTCTTGCAGTCATCGAAGGCTCTTAATCAATCAGACGGTTAGGCGCCACACTGGCATCGGCCAGCTCGGCGTTCAGCTCAGCCACCTGCTCGGCACTGAGTTCGCTGCCATGCCGGGCCAGCACGTTCTGCGCCAGCTGCTGTTCGCCGCTGCCTTCGTCGCCGCGCAGCAGTTCCAGCAGGCGCACACTGAGCTTGTCGATGCTGGAGCTTTCACTGAGCTCCATGACCGGCAAACGAACGCCGAAACGCTCTTCCAGGGCGACCACCAGTTCCACGCTCATCAGCGAGTCGAGGCCCAGTTCCTGCAAGGGGCGCTGGGTGTCCAGGCGTGCAGGCGGCAAGCGCAGAATCTCGCAGACCTCGTGCTTGAGCATCTCGGCGAAGCGCTCGAGCAACGCAGCGTCGTCCAGCTCGGCGAGCATGCGCTGGATGTCTTCACCGTCATTGTCATCGTCCTGGTCGCCACCGTGGGCGCGGGCCAGTTCGGCGAAGCGCGGCGTGTTGGCACTTGGCAGGAAGCGTGACAAGGCCTTGAAGTCCAGTTCGAGCACGCCGTGGCCGTTGTCCCCGTCGAGCAGCATGGCTTCGAGCTGTGCCAGCGCCGCCTCGGCACGCAGGGCGGCGCCGCCCATGCGGCTTTGCAGGGCATCCTTGATCTGGCTGTTGCGGGCCAGGAAACCAACGTCGTCGATCGCCCCCCAGAGCACCGCGGTTGCCGCCAGGCCCTGGGCATGGCGGTGCCGCGCCAGGGCTTCGAGCCAGTGGTTGGCCGCCACGTAGTTGGCCTGGCCAGGGTTGCCGAACAGGGTGGTGGCCGAAGAGAACATGACGAAGAAGTCCAGCGCCAAGCCCTGGGTCAACTGGTGCAGGTACTGCGCACCCTTGGCCTTGGGCTCCAGCACGCGGCGCAGTTGCTCGCTGTCGAGGTTGCGGATCAGGCTGTCGTCGATCACCGTCGCGGCATGCACCAGGCCACGCAGTGGCCACGGGCTGGCGGCGATGCGCTGGAACACACCGTGCAGCTGACTTTCGTCGGTGATGTCACAGGCCACGGCCTGCACATCGAGGCCTTGGGCGTGCCACAGCGCCAGCTGCGGCTGCGCTTCGGTGCTGGCCGGGCCACGGCGGCCCAGCAGTACCAGGTGACGGGCACCCTTGTCGATCAGCCACTGCGCCGTGCGCAGGCCGAAACCGCCAAGACCGCCGGTGACCAGGTAGGTGGCGTCGGCCGCCAGCTGCAGCGCACGCTGGGGCTGCTCGCGGGTGTCGACCGTCTGTTCGATGGGGTTGCCGTAGGTGACCACGACCTTGCCGATCTGCCGCGCCTGCTGCATGTAGCGGTAGGCTTCGACCACCTGGTTGGCGTCGAACTCGCGGAACGGCAGCGGGTGCAGGATGCCCTGCTCGAACAGCGCCATCATTTCGCCGAACAGCCGGCGGGTGAGCTGCGGGCGTTCGCTCATCAGCTGGTCGGCGTCGATGCCGAAGTAGCTGATGTTGTTGCGGAACGGGCGCAGGCCGATGCGGGTGTTCTGGTAGAAATCGCGCTTGCCCAGTTCGAGGAAACGGCCGAACGGCTTGAGCACGCGGAAGTTGCGGTTGATCGCCTCGCCGGCCAGGGAGTTGAGCACCACATCCACACCACGCCCGCCGGTTGCCGCCAGCACCTGGTCGGCATAGGCCAGCGAACGCGAATCGTAGACATGGGTCACGCCCAGCAGGCGCAGGAAGTCGCGCTTTTCGTCGCTGCCTGCGGTGGCATGGATCTCGGCACCCAGCCACTTGGCGATCTGGATCGCGGCGATGCCGACGCCACCGGCGGCGCCGTGGATCAGCACCTTCTCGCCCGGTTCCAGGCGCGCCAGGTGGTGCAGCGCGTAGTAGACGGTGAAGAACGTACTCGGGATGGTCGCCGCCGCTTCGAACGACATACCGTCGGGGATTCGGGCCACGGCGTTGGCGTTGGTCACCAGGCGGTTGGCGAAGCTGCAGGGGCCAAAGCCCACCACGCGATCACCCGGGGCGAAGTCGCCCAGCACCTCGGCGCCTTTGCCTTGCACCACGCCTGCGAATTCGAAGCCCAGGGTCGGGCCGGAGAAACCATTCTCGATGGCCTCGTCGGACAGCAAGCCGAGGGCGAACATCACGTCGCGGAAGTTCAGCCCGGTGGCGCGCACGGCGATGTCCAGCTCGTCGGCCGCAGGCACGCGAGGCTCGCGGACTTCCCAACGCAGGTTGCGCAGCTGGCCTGGCAGGTCGAAGCCCAGGCACACCCAGTGCTCGGCCGAAACGCCGCGCAGGGCTCCGCTGGCCAGCACGCGCAGACGCGGCACGTAGCGGCGGCCTGCGCCATCGAGCGCCAGCTCGGTTTCAGCATCGGCATTGAGCAAGGCCGGCAACGCCAGCTCGACGGGCGCGTCAAAGGCCAGGTCGAGCAGGCGAATGCGGCAGTTCGGCGACTCGTTGGCCAAGGTGCGACCGAAGCCCCAGAAAGCGGCATCGGCAATCGCGTCGATGGCGGCAGCGGTGTCGCCGCCGTACAGGTGCTCGGCGGCACCGCGGCAGAGCAGCCAGCACTGCGGGGCCATGTTCAGCGACTCGCAAGCCTGCACCAGCGCTGCTGCCTGCAGGCAGCGCTCGGCCTGGCCATCGAGGCCGGCAGCGCTGTCGAAACCAGCCAGGTGCAGCACATGCTCCGGCGCCTGGCCCAGTGCAGCCAGCTGGCTGGCCAGCGCCTGGGCATCACCGGGCAGCAGCAGGCTGACATGTTGGCCCGCTTCGCGCAGTTGCTCGGCAACGCGCTGGGCGGCGCCGTGCCCGGTTTCGGCCAGCACGGCCCAATGCTGCACGGCAGGCTCAGGGGAGGCACTCGCCGTCGTTGCCGGCTTGTCGGCCAGCAGCAGGTAGCTGCCGCAAGCGTTGCCCGGCAATGCATCGACTGTGCGCAATGCGCTCAGGCCGTGACGTTGCAGTTCATGGCTCCAGAACGCCGGGCCTTGCTGACGCGACAGCGCCTGCTCGGGGCCGGCCAACCACCAATCGGCCTGGGCACCGAAGACAAAGTCGGCCCAGCGCGCCGGGTACTGTCCCAGCAGCGCCAGTTGGCCATGGGGGTTGAGCTGCGCCGCCGCCTGGCGCAAGGCATCGCCGACTGCGGCCAGGGCGCCCAGGTCACTCGGCAGCAGCACCCAGTCGAAGTGGCCGGCCTCGGCCAGTTGCGCGGGGGCCAGCACCGTCAGCGCCGGGCAATCGTCGCGCAGGCGTTGTTCGAGGTCTGGCTCGGCCACGCAGTACAGGTAGTCGATACGGTCGAAGTCCAGCCCGGCATACAGCAATTCGGCAAACGACGCCCCGCCAAAGCCGAACTCCAGCACCCGCAGGCGCTGTCCGGCCGGCAGCCGCGCCAGACGCTCGGCCAGGGAATTGCCGATACCGGCGAGCAGGCGCTGCTGGCCCGCCGCGCCGAGGACCAGGCGGGCCAGGCTGGCGCCACTGGATTCGCGTGGCAGCAGGCTGTCGAGCGCCTGGCTGCCGTCGAGCAGCGCCGGCAGGTGGCGACCGATGCGGCCCACCGAGTGGATGATCTGGAAGTACTCGGGGTAGCTCTGGAACAGCTCCTGCCAGATCGCCTCCGACGCCGGCCGCTCGCCACTGTCGGCCAGTTGCCAGCTGCCATCGGCGCCGCGCAGCAGGCTGCCATCCTGTTCGACCTGGCGCAGCAACGCCGCCAGGTAGTCGCCCTGGCCTTGCGACCACAGCGCGACCTGCTCGGCACTCAGACGCCCGCCAGCCTGCTCGACCAGGTCGAGCACGAAGCTTGCGCACAGCACGTCGAGCAGCGGCTCGACCTCGTTGAGGTAGCGCACTTGCGCCGGCTCGTCAGCCAGGCACTGCAGGGCGGTGGCCAGCGCCGTGGAGGCCACGGCATGGCGCTCGATCGGCACGACCGCGCCCGGCGCGGCCAGGCCGACGTGGCCCAGGCGTTTGATTTCGCCGCTACGGTCGTACTGCAGGCGCACGGCGCGCAGGCGCGCCTCCTTGATCGCCAGCACGGCATCGCCGTTGCCATCGAACAAGGTCACGTCCACCAACAGCGAATGCTCGGTGCGCTTGAGTTGGCGCACCTCGGCCAACGCCGGCACACCACCGGCCTTGGTGAAAGCGATCCGGCCCAGCTTGACCGGGATGAACGCAAGCCCTGGGTTGCGCCCCGGGCGGCTGGCCAACAGTTCGGTGATCAGCTGGAAGGCGCCGTCGAGCAAGGCCGGGTGCAGGTGCAGTTCGGCAAGCTCACCTTCGATGGCAGCCGGCACCGCCAGTTGAGCCAGTACCCGATCGGTCTCCACCCAGGCCGCTGCCACCGTCTGGTACGCCGGGCCGTAGTTGAGGCCGACCGCGCGGGTCAGTGCCAGGTGCTGCTCGGCGCTGAAGTCCGCCGCGCGCTGCGGCAAGGCTGGCGCACGGCCGCCCAGCAGTACGCCGCAGGCTTCGCCAGGCAGGCGCGCGACCACGTGTTGCACCCAGTCTTCGCGCTGAGCCAGGGAACGCGAGGTGATGCGCAGGGTGCCGTCGGCCTCTTCGACCTGCACGCGCACCTTCTTGCTGCCCTCGCTGCCCAGCAGCAGCGGGTTGTGGATTTCCAGCTCCTCGATGTCGACGAATTCGCCGGGCTGATGCAGCTGCGCCACCGCCAAGGCCAGCTCGGTAAAGCCAGCGCCCGGGAACAGCACCGACTCGCCGACCTTGTGGTCGGCCAGGGTCGGGAACAGTTGCGTGTCCAGGCGGTTTTCCCAGGTCAGCGCATGGCCCAGCAGCGGGTAGCCCAGCAGCGGATGCACGCGCTCACGGCTGAGGGTACCGAGGGATTCGGCACTGACCGGCAACTGGAAGTGGTCACGCTGCCAGGCGTAGTGCGGCAGGCTGAGCGGACGCCCGGTGACCGGGAAGCGTTGCGGCCACTGCGGTTCGGTGCCGGCAAGCAGCAGGCGCGCCACACTGCGTTCGAGCAACTGCAGACTGTGGTCGTGGCGCTTGAGGGTGCCGATTACCTGGCCAGGCTGCTCGCACTGGGCCAGCACGTCGTTCACGTAGCTGCGCAGGATCGGGTGCGGGCCGACTTCGACGAACAGGTTCAGGCCGTTGCGTACCAGGGTATCCAGGGCGCCCTGGAACAGCACCGGGTAACGGATGTTCTGCCACCAGTAGTGGCTGTCCAGGCGCTCGCCGGCCAGCTCGCCACCGACCACGGTGGAATAGAACGGAATCTGCGCGGCACCTGGGCGGATGTGCGCCAGGTCGGCGATCACTGCCTGCTCGATAGCGTTCATCGCCGGCGAATGGAAGGCGTAGTCCAGGTCCAGGCGGCGAGCAAAGACCTGGCGCTCGGCCAGGGCTTCTTCCAGCACGGCCAGGGCCTCGACCTCGCCGGCCACGGTTGCACCACGGGCGCTGTTTTCACCGGCCACGACCACACGGCCCGCCAGCTGCAGCGTCTCGATCAGCGCCGCAGTGGCCTCGCCGGACAAGCCGACTGCCGTCATCTGGCCGGTGCCACGGGTCATGCCTTGCAGGCGGCTGCGGTGGTAGATGACCTGGGTCGCGTCTTCCAGGCTCAGGGCACCGCTGGCCCAGGCGGCGGCCACTTCACCCACGCTGTGGCCGACCACCGCGACCGGGCGAATGCCTTCGGCCGCCAGCACACGGGTGACCGCCACTTGCAGGGCGAACAACGCCGGCTGGGCGATTTCAGTACGGGCGTAGCGGCCTTCGCCGTTCTCGCCCAGCAACTCGGCGCGCAGCGAATAACCCGCCAGCGGCTGGAACAGTGCATCCACTTCTTCGACGGCAGCGGCGAACACGGGCTGGCCGAGCATCGCCCGGCCCATGCCTTGCCACTGCGAACCGTTGCCGGAATAGACGAACACCGGCCCGCTGGCCGCCTCCAGTGCCTGGCCGGCTTCTAGCACCGCGCTCAGCTCGCTGAGCGTCGGATCCTGAGCGTAGTCGTCCAGCGCCTGGGCCGCTTCGGCAGGCGTGTCGCAGACCAGCATCAGGCGGTGGACATGGGCGTCGCGGCGGAACATGGACTGGTAGGCGACATCGTAGTAGTCGACCTCAGGATGCTCGGCCAGATAGGCGGCAAACCGCTCGGCCGTGGCGCGCAGGCCCTGCTCGGTCTTGGCGCTGAGCAGCAGCGGCACGCGCGCGGCATGCGAATTGGCCGCGGCAGCCTGGGCAGGCTCCGGGCTTTGCAGGATCACGTGGGCGTTGGCGCCGCCAAAGCCGAACGAGTTGACGCCGACGGTCAACTGCCCTTCGCGCTTGAGCGCCAGCGGCTCGGTGACCACTTGCAGGTTGAGGTCGCCGAACGGGATATTCGGGTTGAGCGCCTTGACCCCGATGGTCGCCGGCACGGTGCGCTCGGCCAGGCAGTTGAGTGCCTTCATCAGGCCGGCCACACCCGAGGCTGCCTCCAGGTGGCCAAGGTTGCTCTTGACCGAGCCGATCGGCAGCGGGTTGCCGGCGCCACGCGCCTGGCCCAGCGCTTCGCCGATGGCACGCGTCTCGATCGGGTCACCCACCGACGTACCGGTACCGTGGGCTTCCAGGTAATCCAGTTGTTCAGGTGCAATACCGGCCTTGGCGTAGGCCTGCTTGAGCAGCGCCGCCTGGGCGTCGGCATTGGGCAGGGTCAGGCTGGACTTGCGCCCGTCGGTGTTCACCGCACTGGCCGCGACCACGGCGAGAATGGTGTTGCCATCGGCCAAGGCCTGGTCGTAATCCTTGAGCAGGAACAGACCACCGCCCTCGGAGCGTGCATAGCCATCGCCGTTCTCGTCGAACGACTGGCACCGGCCAGTGCGCGAGAGCATGGTTGCCTTGGAGAAGATCATGAAGCCGAACGGGTGCATGTGCAGGCTGATGCCACCGGTCACGGCCTGGTCCACATCACCGCAGAGGATCGCCTGGCAGGCTTGGTGGAAGGCCACCAGCGAGGACGAGCAGGCGGTGTCGATGGCCATGCTCGGGCCACGCAAGTCGTAGAAGAACGACAGCCGGTTGGCGGCGATGCTCATGGTGTTGCCGGTGGCCGTGGCGCCGTCGATGGCCGCCATGTCATCGACCAGGCGGTAGGCCTGCTCGACACTGGCGATGCCCAGGTACACACCACAGTTGCTGCCACGCAGGCTGGACGGCTTGACCCCGGCGTTCTCGAAGGTTTCCCAGCACATTTCCAGAAGGATGCGCTGTTGCGGGTCCATCATCCCCGCCTCGCGCGGGGAGATATTGAAGAAGCCCGCATCGAACGCACTGACATCGCCCAGGGAGCCCGAAGCGAAGGTGTAGCTGGTGGCAGGGTTGGCCTTGTCCGGGTGCAGGAACTCGGCCTTTTCCCAACGCGAGGCGTCAACCTGGGTGACCAGGTCACGCCCTGCCATCAGGTTTTGCCAGAAGCTTGCGGCGGTAGAGCCGGGGAAACGGTACGAACAGCCAACGATTGCAACCTTTCTACGCTTAGTCAAAACCCATTCCTTTAAAACTCATCGGCACCGTCCCATCCTGCGGACAGCCGGCATGCCTGGCGCCTTGCCATGAAACTGGCTGGTCGTTGTGTGTCTGTGGTGGTCGTGCGGTTATCTGACGCTGCTTCGCACGCTGGGGGAGCTGGACCTTTGGTCGGGAGCTTGCGTGGGGAGGGTCAGATAGGTGTGCGGGGATGATACGCGGGTTCGGGAGGTGGTTAAACCCTGTGGATCGACCTGTGAAAAGCGCACCAAGCCAGGCCTGGGGAAAAAGCCCACGCTCGCGCCTGGACTGCACGCGAGTTTTCCCACCCACAGGTGAAGACAGTGGCAGGTAGCTGCCCACAGTGAATGGCCATCAAAGCAATGCCACCCGATGCCGCGATTGCCACGATTCCATTTGCAGGAATTAGCAGATAGTATCGGTCGCCTGACGTTTTTCGCACTTGGCTTCTTTGCGCGTTGTAGTTTTAGGATATATCCAAAATACGAGGACGGTATGAGCGAAGATAACAAAGAGCAATATCTCTCTTGGAAAAGATGGGACGACAGCTCGTTTGGCAAGCACAGCAAGTGGCACCAGGCTTTTTTCAAGTCCGAAATAAGAAAAACCGGCGTAACCAAGATCGAAAACGTTCTAGAAGTCGGCTTTGGCAACGGCGAGTTCATCTCATTTTCTGTGCAGTCCGGATTCAAGACCGTTGGCGTTGAAATAAGCGATGAGCTGGTCAAGATGGCGGGTCAGAACGGATATGAGTCCTACGCTGACCTCTCCAGCATTCCGAGCGGCAGGCTTTTTGATCTTATTGTGATTTTCGATGTTCTGGAGCATATCGACCAGCACGAAATTCCCAGCTTCCTGACCAGCCTCAAGCATTTCCTCAGCCCTGGCGGCGCCATATTGGCGAGGTTCCCCAATGGCGACAGCCCATTTGGCCGAACGCACCAGCACGGCGACGTCACTCACAAGACAACCATTGGCAGCGGAAAGATCAGGTATTTCGCGGAGTCCATTGGCCTTGATGTCAAATATTGCGGCGCCCCGTCCATGCCCATCGTGGGGTCACCCATGAAGTACGCGGCCTACAATATCTTCGCCAGCCCACTGCGCTGGTTCTTTGACAAATTTTTCGGCGTCTTGTACTTGCAACGCGGCGATATCACGTTCGCCCCCAACTTGACCGTCGTTCTCGCTCGGAGTTGACAGCCAGCGCCACTGCGAATGCTCTTATAAAAAACACCGGCCCAAGCACCGGTGTTTTTTATTGCCCTGCGCCACCAAAACTAGGTCGAGAGCACGCCTTGGCCAAGCATCGGCCGCTGTTTTTCGCCCCGCCCAAATATCAAGACCGTCAGCGCGAAGAACAGAAGCGAATACAAGTAGAAGCCACCCGCGGAGTTGATCGTGGACGACACCAGCACGGCCAGATAGAAAACGGCAAATTCCTTGTTGACCTGGAAGCTAAAGAACACGCCGAGCAGCACCGTGATCAGGAACCCTACAACCCCTACCACCCCATAGAAGAGCAGTATCGAAACCCACAGTGAGTTTTCACGCACCACGCCGAACAACGAAGGCATGAAAATCGACGACGAGTTCAAGCCGAAGCCGAACAACAGGCCCCCATGGTCCTTGACCAGCCCCATCGACAACAGGGTCGAGGTCAGCCTTTGGTTGGTGAAGGTTGTCGCCAGGCTATTTCTCAAGTCGTCGTAAAACATCACTTGCACACCGCAGGAGGCACGCCCCAGTGTGCGCTCAAAGCCATTCAGGCTGGTCACAAGCGACGCACAGTCAAGCGACAGCACTACCGCCACTACAGCCGCAGCAGCGCCGATCACGACGGCCCTCGCAAGGACACTGCGGACCAGATAGAAAAACGCGTACAAGAACACCGTGATCACCGTCACCAGGATGGAGATGGGCGAGAAGGTGATCGCCAGCGCCAGCAGTGCCAGAAATATATCGAGCTTCGAATGCCGCAGCCAACCCACGATGAACAGCACGGCCGTGATCGGGGCGAATGACGAGGGCTCGGACAGAAACGCCTGGGGCCTGACGAGGTGCTCGCCGATGTAGACGTTGATCAGGAACGCTTGCCCGGTCGCGTAGTAGACGAGCATTGATGCAACCGCCACGACAACCGAAAACCTCGACAGCAAGATGAACGCATCACAAAACGCGGGGAGCTCATCGCGACGCACGGTAATCGCATACATGCAGCACAGCAGCAGGTAGCCCCACAACCGCAACGAGGCAAACAGGTACTCCAACGCCGAACCAGGAAGCTGGGATTCTGGAATCACGTAGGCGTAGTAATAAAAAAACTGCAACAGCAAGGAAACACAGAAAAAGCCCAGGACCGCCAGAAGTGAAGCCAGCTTGACTTGATACCTGATCAAGGCATAGAGGGCCACGCCCATCTGAACCACGGCAAGGTTGAAGGAGACAAACTCGTTTTCCACGCCATATTGATAGCGATAAAAAAAGTAACCGCTAAGAAATATCATGAACTCTAACAATCTTGGCGCAACATAAGCTCTCACCCGCCCTCTCCTTTTGTAAACGCCGAAAAACTTGCCCGCTGTGGCCGTGCTCGCGACAAAAAAACAAGGCTTGAATTGGCCAATCAAGCCTTGCCTTACCCTGATCTGAATCCAGCAACAGGTGCCTTACAGCTGAAGGCGGCGCTGCTGATAGATCCAATCAACGATTTCTCCCTCGGGTGTATAACCAATGACCGTTTCACGAAGCAGCTGGCGAACGCGCACGAAATCGTCCTCTTCCACCGCAGCCAGCAACTGGCTCAACGCACTCTTGAGCGTGTCCCAGGGCAGGAAATCTTCTGCAGCGCTCATGATCATCGGATGCCCCGTGGGTATCACGTTGTCACCGATCAGTAGCTCCTCATAGAGCTTCTCGCCCGGGCGCAAGCCGGTGAACTCGATGGCAATGTCGCCCTGGGGGTTGCGTTCGGAGCGAACGCTGAAGCCTGAGAGGTGAATCATTTTCTCGGCCAGTTCGACGATGCGTACCGGCTCGCCCATGTCCAGCACGAAGACATCGCCGCCCTGCCCCATGGACCCGGCCTGGATGACCAACTGCGCAGCCTCGGGAATGGTCATGAAGTAGCGGGTGATCTTCGGGTGAGTGACGGTGACCGGCCCCCCCTCTTTGATTTGCCGGTGGAACAACGGAATGACCGAGCCCGACGAACCCAGCACGTTGCCAAAGCGAACCATGGTGAAGCGTGTCTTGTTGACCTGGGCGACGTTGCCTTTATCACCGTACAACACCGGCGCCAGCTCCTTGCTCAGTGCCTGCAGTACCATTTCCGACAAGCGCTTGGTGCTGCCCATCACGTTGGTCGGCCGTACCGCCTTGTCGGTGGAAATCAGCACGAAGTTGGGCACACCGGCCTGCACCGCTGCCTGGGCAGTATTGAGCGTGCCGATCACATTGTTATGAATGCCCTCGGCAATGTTGTGCTCCACCATCGGCACATGCTTGTAGGCGGCAGCGTGATAGACCGTCTCCACATGCCAGGTACGCATGACATCGAGCAACTGGTGCGGATTGCGTACCGAGCCCAGGATCGGCAGCACCTTGGTCGACAACGACTCACGTGCCACACGCTGATCCAACTCGGAAAGGATGCTGTAGAGGTTGAACTCACTGTGTTCGAGCAGCAGCAGCACGCGCGGCCTGAGGGTGAGGATCTGGCGGCACAGTTCAGACCCGATCGAGCCACCCGCCCCTGTGACCAGTACCACCTGGTTGTGCACGCAGCGCGACATGAGGTCTTTCTGTGCCGGCACCGCATCGCGACCGAGCAGGTCGGCAATGTCCACTTCCTGGATATCGTCGACCTTCACCCGGCCGCTAGCCAGGTCCATGAACCCGGGCACACTGCGCACGTGCAGCGGGAAGCCTTCCAGGTAGCCGAGGATCTCGCGCCGGCGGGCGCGGCTGATCGAGGGCAACGCCAGCAACAGCTCCTCGGCACCGGTCACGTCGATCATCCGCTGGATCTGCGAACGGCTATACACATGCAAGCCGGATATCACCCGATCAGTAATGCTGGCGTCATCATCGATGAAGGCCACCGGACGCATGACCTTACCCATGCGCAGCGCGGCAACCAACTGGTTGCCCGCCGCCCCCGCGCCATAGATCGCTACCTTGGGCAGGCCGTTGTCACGGCTGCCGAACGGTACGTTCGGCGGCATCCCGAACCAGTCACCGAGGAAGTACTGACGCATGGCCAGGCGCAGGCCGCCGACCATGATCAGGCTGAGCCACCAGTAATTGAAGACGATCGAACGTGGCACCAGGGGGCGGTGATTGCTGTACCAGAAAATCACCAGCCCGAGGATCAATGACGACAGCGTCACCGCCTTGACGATGGCGATCAGCGCATCGTTGCCCAGGTAACGCATCACGGCCCGGTACATGCCGAAGCGGATGAACAAGGGAATCGCGGTCAATGGCGCACTGAAAAACAACCACGGATGTTCCGTGATCGGGTTGTCCATTTCACTCACCCCGAGGCGCACGGCGAATGCCAGCCAAAGGGCTATCCACACCAGCACCACGTCCGCGGCCACCTGGATCAGGCGTTTCTGGCCGCGCGTAAGGTTCAGCAACCTTGAGCGAATCTTGTCCATATATCCCTCAATACCATTTCGCACCCAGGCATCACGGGGCTCAGCGAGCCGTTGCGCGCGCCATCACCGAAGCCAGGACCTCACAGGTCTGATCGACCTGGCTGTCGGTCAGGGTCGGATGAACCAGGAACATCAAGCTGGTCTCTCCCAACTCCCGGGCAACCGGCAGCGGCGCCTCGGGACGCCAGCCAGTTCCGTCGAAAGCCTTCTCCAGATAGACCTCGGAGCAGGATCCCGAAAAGCAGGGTACGCCAGCCTCGTTGATTTCCCGAGCAATGCGATCACGGTCCCAGCCTTCGGCCAGCGCCTGCGGCTCGACGAACACATAGCACTTGTAGGCGGCGTGGCGGATGTCAGCCGGCACGTTCGGTACTCGCAGGCCAGGCAGTTGCGCTGCAGTCGTCCAGATGCGTCCGGCGTATTCGAGGCGCTTGGACTGCCATTGTGGCATCCATTGCAATTGCAGCCGGCCAATCACCGCCTGGACCTCGAGCATGCGCCAGTTGGTGCCGAAGCTCTCGTGCAGCCAACGGAACCCTGGCGGATGCTGGCGTTCGTAGACGGCCTCCCAGCTCTTGCCGTGATCCTTGAACGACCACATGTCCGACCACAGCGACTTGTCGTTGGTGGTGACCATGCCACCCTCGCCCCCCGTCGTCATGATCTTGTCCTGGCAGAACGACCAGGCGCCCACATGGCCGATGGAACCGACCGAACGACCTTTGTACAGGGCGCCATGGGCCTGGGCGCAGTCCTCGATGACCTTCAGGTCATGCGCTGCAGCCAGCGCCATGATCGGGTCCATGTCACATGGCCAGCCGGCCAGGTGCACACAGATCACCGCGCGGGTGCGCTCGGTGAGCACGGCGCTGATGGTCTCGGCGGTAATGTTCTGCGAATCGGCATCGACATCGGCGAACACGGGCACGGCGCCGGCGTTGACGATGGACGAGACCGAGGCCAGGAAAGTGCGCGAGGTGACGATGACTTCATCACCTGCACCAATGCCCAACGCCTTGAGCGCCAGGTCGAGAGCGACCGTGCCATTGGCTACGGCGACGGCATGTTCGCACTGTGCCCACTTGGCGAACTCCCGCTCGAACTCCCGACATTGCTGACCGGTCCAGTAGTTGACCTTGTTGGAGAGAATCACGTCACGAACGGCATTGGCCTCTTCTTCTGTGAAGGACGGCCAAGGAGCAAAAGCAGTATTGAGCATAGCAATATGTCCATTATTCGGTCAGCGGCGGCAGCACAAGATCACTTGCTGCCCAGGGAACGAGCGGGTACGCCAGCGGCGGTAATGCCATTGGCAACAGGTTTGACGACAACGGCACCAGCGCCGATCACCACACGGGATCCGACCTGGATCATCTGGCGAATACAGGCGCCTATGCCTACCCAACTGAGATCGCCAACGGTCACGCTGCCTGCCAGGCGCGCTCCCGGGCTCAAGTGAACGAAATCGCCAAGAATATTATCATGGTCAACGCTACAGCCCGTATTGAGAATGGCCCCCAGCCCAATACGCGAATCGATGTTGACGACCACCCCCGCCATGACCACGCTGCCGACACCGATCACGCTGTGACGGCTGATGACGGCCTGCGGGTGAACGAGCGAAACTAGGGGTGCGCCGGCTGCTGCAAGTTGATGCTGCTTGTCGTGGCGCACCTGGTTGTTGCCGATACCGACGATCACACCGTCCACGTGCGTCAATTGCCCGAGCAGTGCAGGGCTGTCGCCGACGATGGGCCAAGGGCCGTTCATCTGCCGCGCGGGCCAGGCATCGTCGAAGAACACCACTTCATTCCAGCCACAGAGCTCAGCGATATCGGCAAGCACTTTGCCGTGACCACTGGCACCGAGAATTGCCAGGCGATTCATGGGCGGTTACCGGTGAATTTGCTCATGGTTACCTCGCCGTCGGCGCTGATACCGTCTTTCTTCACCACTTTCTTCACTGTAAGGAAGAGGATCTTCACGTCCAGCCAGAGGCTCCGGTTGTCCACATACCACACGTCAAGGCGGAACTTGTCTTCCCAGCTCAGCGCATTCCTGCCGTTGATCTGCGCCCAGCCGGTGACACCGGGGCGCACATCGTGACGGCGGTACTGCTCGGCAGAGTACAGCGGCAGGTACTCCATCAGCAGCGGGCGTGGCCCGACCAGGCTCATGTCCCCCTTGAGCACGTTCCACAACTCTGGCAGTTCATCGAGGCTGGAAGCACGCAGGAAACTGCCGAACGGGGTCATGCGTTCAGCGTCCGGCAACACGTTGCCCTGGGCATCGACGGCATCGCGCATGGTGCGGAACTTGACCATCTCGAACGGCTTGCCATCGCGCCCGGGGCGCTGCTGGCGGAACAGCACTGGCGATCCCAGGTTCTTGCGTACCTTCCAGGCCACCAGCGCGATGACCGGCGAGAGCAACAGCAGCGCAGCCGCGCAGGCCACTATGTCGAACACACGCTTGATCATCGCTTGACTCCCTCCAGCCACTGCACGAATTGACCCGAAAGCAGCTTGCGATCGAATTCACGCGCAGCCAATTGGCGCCCGCGCTCGCCCTTGGCCTTCAATTCAGCCCGATTGGAAGCGGCCTGCTCGAGGGCATCGGCAAACGCCTCGGGGTTTTCCGGTGCAACGGCAAACCCGCAGTCTTCGCGCACGATCATTTCGGCGAGCCAGCCGGGATAGTTGTTCAACACCGGCAAGCCCGACGCAATGTAGTCGAAGAACTTGTTGGGCGAGGTCCCGAAGTAGAAGGCCCGCACGTTGGCCAGCACCTGCAGCCCCAGATCCGCCGAGGCCATCAGCCCGGCCAGGCGTTCCTTGTTCACCGGGTCATGGAAGATTACGTTGTCCAGCCCTTCGGCCCTGGCTCGGCTGACCAGGGCCGGCTTGAGCTTGCCCTGGCCGATCAGCACCAGGCGAATATCGTCACGCCCACGTGCCTTCAGGCAAGCGGCGGCATCGAGCACCGCATCGAGCTTGTTGGCCATGCCATGGGTGCCGGCAAAGACCGCCATCAGGTGGCTGGCGTCCACGCCGTCAGGGCGCCATGGCTGGGCGGGGGCGTCGAAGATGTCGAGATCGCAACCGTTGGGAATCATCGCCACTTTCGAGGGATCGACCCCACGGGAAACGATGCCTTCGACGATGCCTGGCGACAGGCCGATAAGCCGGTGGGCCGAGCGGTAGCTGGCCCACTCCAGCAGCGACATGCCCCACAGCACCACCGGGTTGCGGATGACGCCCATCGCCTTGGGCAGTTCTGGCCACAGATCACGAACCTCGAACACGAAAGGCTTGTTGCGCAGCCAACGGGCAAAGATGCCCGGGATACCGGCGGTCAGCGGCGTAGTGGTAGCAAAGACCAGGTCATACCTGGCCGTCAGCGCCACCCCGATGCTGCGCAGGGCGAACTTGAGGAAGCTCACCGCACGCTTGAGGAAGCCATCGCTGTTGGCGTAGGCAAGGTCGAACTCGATGACATCGATGCCTTCCACCTTGCCTTCGCGCTTGCCGGACAGGAAAGGCCCGGTCAGCCCGGTATTGCCGCCACCATAACTGCCGCAGACCATGGTCACTTGATGGCCCTGGGCAACCAGACGCCGGGCCATTTCGTACGAGCGAATACCCGTAGCGCCCTTGGGAGTGGAGAAGTGTTGATGAAAATAGAGAATTCTCATGGTTACCAGCGATACTCCGTAATCAAGACTCCAGCTGCCGCTACTTCCACTTCAAGCACGGGTACGCGGGTTTTTTCAAGGTAATAACGAGACTCCCAGCCTTCCACCAGCTCGCAGCGTACGATCGGCATGTTGCCCGTGATCGACAGCCGTTGCGTGCCGTTGCTGACACCATGGCCTTCGAGCACCCAGTCACCCGGCTCCAGGCGCCAGCGCAAGACAGCCTTGCCGGCAAAGCCGCTGATCTGGTCACGTACCTGCAGGCCATTGTCACCGAGGCTGACATGGCGGGCATGCGCCGCCCCCTTCCCATCCCGATAGCCTGCGGTACAAGTGATGAAGCCATCGCCCCGGGCCAACGGGTCGAGGCTGGTTGTGCGCAACCAGTCACCGAACAGGAAGCGGCTGAGCCGTGGCATCTGGTCCCGGCTGTCGAATTGCACGGTGTTATGGCTGGCTGTGCCGGGGAAGTACGTGAGCCACTGGGCCTCGACGTTGTAGCTGTAGCTTCCGGCATCGCGCAGCAGATTGCGTCCGTCGCGCCACAGATCAACATGCAAGGCGTCAGCCTGCCCTGGACGGAAACGGAAGCGAGGATAGCGCAACACCGCGACACTGCCGCCTTGGCGCAGCACGGCATAGCCGCCCTGGTCGAACTGCTGGCTGCCAGGAGGGCTGGCGAGCGCCTCTGGCGCAGGCAGGCCCAGCCATTGCAACGGCAAGTCCCAGGCGCCGGCCTCGGGGTAGGCGCGCTGCCCCAGGAACAGCGCCATGGCCAGTTGCGCCGAGGGGCGGTAGTCGCGGTAGTCGGTATCGGTCAACGGCAGCAAGCGCGCACCGTCGTTTGCGCCGATGTTCGGTGCATCGCCGGTCACCCCGTCGACAAAGCAGTACAGCCAGTTGGACGCAGCCCGGGCCTTGGCCTGGAAACCTGCGGAAAACGCTGGCAAATCGAGCTTCTGCCGCCAGACCTCGACCATGGAGAAGGTATCGAGCATCACCCGATGATAGTTGACCGAGTACTGGCTGAAACTGCCGTCGCGCTCGATCAGCCGTGCAGCCCGGTTCTCCAGCCACTTGCGTCCGGCCCGATAGTAACGTTCGCCCTCGGGATGATTGTTCTTCAGCAACCAGCTGCCGCCAATGAACAGTGCCGCGGCCTCGGACGTGCCGTGGTTGTTGTCCTGGGCCATCGCGTAGCGGATGGTCGGCTCGATGCGCTTGAGGTGCAGCTCGATCAGCGCAACCAGCCCTGGCAAGGACTGCTGCTGATCGAGCAGCACGGCGCTCATGGCCAGGTGCATCAGGCGAATCGACGCCTCCTGTCCGCACTTCCAGTTCGGACCATGGTAGGGCGAATTGTGCTGGCACCAGTGCGCCAGCCACAGGTTCAGCTGGGCAATGGCGCCATCGTCGCCCAGGCAGGCGCGCTGGGCAAAGGCCAGGGTCCAGTCGAACCGGGAGGCTTCCCAGATGCTCTTGATGTCGCCCACTGCAGGGTCGAAATCGGCGATGCGCCACCATTCGCGCTCTGGCTCAGGCACGCGCACGCCGCTCAACGGGTTCAGGTGCCAGTCCGGCGGTGCCTCACCCGCTGCCACCGGCCACAGACCGTAGTAACGGACCTCGCCAGCCCATTGCCCGGTGGCAGGCAAGCCTTGCACCTGGCGCGAAGGCTGGGCGAAAAAGGGCCCGCTGGGCACTGGCGCGGTGAGCCGGCGCACGGGGTTGAGCCCGGTCTTCACACCCAGGCGGTAGCCCAATGCCCGGCACAGGTTGGCTGGGCCGAGCGCCAGCGCAGTTCTGGCCTTGACGATGAACAGGCTCATTGCGCACGCAGCATCCGCGCAACTTCGATGCTGACCCGCGCGACCTCGAAGATTTCATCGCTGGGAATCGGCGTCGCCTTGCCCTGGCCTACCGACTCGAGGAACGCGGCGGCGCACTCGGACTGACCCTTGTTCTGTTTCCACAGGTTGAGTTTCTTGAAGCCCGGCCAGCCAAAGCCTTTGAGCTTGCGGAAGTTGTCCAGCTGCAGCACGCGACCCGCGGCGAACACCTCGACGCGCTCCTTGGGGAAGCTCGCCGCACCGTTTGCCAGGTAGTGGATGGTGCCAAAGGAGCCATCCTCGAAGCCCAGAATGATCGAGGCCTTGTCTTCGGTCACCGCGACCGCTGGCGTATCGCCCATGCGGCGGGCCTGGATGGAAACGATCGGGCTGCCGACCAGGAAACGCATCAGGTCGATGAAGTGACAGGCCTCGCCGATGATCCGGCCACCGCCCACTGCCTCGTCCTGAGTCCAGTGATCGGCAGGAATGGCACCCGCGTTCATGGTCATGATCAGCGACTTGGGCTCTTTGACGGCGCCCAGCAGCGCTTTCATCTTCTGCACCTGCGGCGAGAAGCGGCGGTTGAAGCCGACCATCAGGTGTGGCTTGAGGCCTTTGTCGACGGCCTGGTTATAGGCGGACTGAACCTGGGCCAGGTCCTCTTCCTCGATGGCCAGCGGCTTTTCGACGAACACATGCTTGCCGGCTTCCAGTGCCTGGGAGACGAAACGGGCATGGCTGTCGTGGCGGGTGACGATCGCCACCGTGTTGATTGTCTGGTTGGCCAGCATCGCGCCGATGTCGGTGGACGCCTGCGAGAACCCTGCCTTGCTGCCATGGATGACACCATTGAGGCCACCGGCCGTGACGATGGTGTGGAATTGCGCGCCGGCTGCCTTGAATGCCGGAATCAACATCCGCGAGGCATAGTTGCCCGCGCCGATGAAGCCGACCACGGGCTTGACCGGGTCGAAGGCGATGCTGGTCTGTGGCACCAGGGCGACGTCCTTGACGTGGCGCTCCTGCGTTGCCGAATGGTACTCCAGCACGATCCCCAACGCCGAATGCTCGGTGGTCAGCGTCTGGTACGCGTCAGCCGCGTCTTCGAAGGCGAAACGGTGCGAAATCAGGCGTTCCACATCCAACTGCCCGCTGGCCAGCATGTCCAGCACGGCCTCGAAGTTGCGCTGCTCGGTCCAACGCACGAAGCCGATAGGGAAGTCGTTGCCCTGCTCTTCATAAGCGGGGTCGTAGCGACCTGGGCCGTAGGAGCACGAAACCTGGAAAGTCAGCTCTTTCTCGTAAAAGTCTGCCCGATTCAGCTCCAGTCCAGTCACCCCGACCAGCACGATACGACCGCGCTTGCGGGACATGTTCGCGGCCTGGGTCACAGGGTCGGACGATTTGGTAGAGGCCGTGATGATCACGCCGTCGACACCACGGCCTCGGCTGAAGGCCATGCCGGCAGCCACAGGGTCCTCGCCCCGGCCTGGGTTGCAGGTCTCGGCACCATAGCTGCGCGCCAGGGCCAACTTCTGCTCGTCGAAATCGATCGCCAGTACTCGGCAGCCTTGTGCACGTAGCAGTTGCACGGTAACCAGGCCGATCAGGCCAACACCCGTGACGACGAAGGCTTCACCCAGAGTCGGCTGGGCCAGACGAATACCTTGCAGGCCGATACTGGCCAGAACCGTGAACGAGGCCGCTTCGTCGCTGACCGAGTCTGGAATCAGCGCGCAGAGGTTCTTCGGTACCACCACGACGTCGGCATGGGGGCCATTGGAAACCACCCGATCACCGGCCTTGAAGCCACTCACGCCCGCACCTGCGGCGGCGACGACACCCACGTTGCAATAACCCAGCGGCAGCGGTTGCGCCAGTTTCGAGCGCACGGCCTCGACGGTGGTCGCCAGGCCATCGGTCTGCACCTTCTGCAGCACCATGCGCACTTTATCCGGCTGCTGGCGGGCCTTTTCAATCCAGTTGGCCTTGCCAAAACCGACCAGCATCCGCTCGGTACCGGCGGAGATCAGCGTCCTGCTGGTGTTGATCTGCAATGCACCGCTGCGCACGCCCGGCACAGGCGCCTGGACCAGGGAAGTCTCACCGCTCGCCATGTTCTGAACAACTTGCTTCATGAATTGCCACCAAAAAAGTTGAAAATTGAGCACTTGCTACGGGCCACCGACGGGGGACGATAGTACCCCCATCCCGGCAATCAACCGCGCAGCTGCTTAGCCATCCAGCGCGAAATTGCCGTCCAGGTACTGTTTGCACCAAAGCTCCATGCAAACAATGCCGAACAGCGTGTAGGCCGCATCGATACGGCCGGCGCGATCAGCGCTGATCAAGCGGGCGACTGCCTCGGGGTCGAAGATACCGCGCTTGCGCAGCGACGCAGGCGACAGCACTTCATCGACCAGCGGCTTCAGGCGCCCTTGCAGCCAGTTGCGCAGGGGGACACCGAAACCGGTTTTGGGCCGGTAGATGATGTCGTGTGGCAGGTACGGCTCCATCGCTTTCTTGAAGATCCACTTGCCTTCACGCCCTTTCTGCTTGATGTCGGAAGGCAATGCACCGGCAAGGCGCACCAGGTCCAGATCGAGCAGCGGCACACGCACCTCGACGCCGGTCGCCATGCCCATCTTGTCGGTGTAGTTGAGGTTGTGATCGGTGAGGAAATGCTTGCATTCAAGCGTAAGCATCTTGTCCAGCGGCGTAGCACCTGCTGGCACACGCGACAGCGTCTCACGCAATGGCGCGAACAGCTCATCCGCTGCCAGTTGCCGGCGCAACTCCGGGGCCAGCAGGCCATGGGCCTGTTCTGGCTCAAGCCAGAAGAAGTAGCTGATCAGGCGGTCGTCGGCAGGCAGGTCGGCGTAGCGAAACGCCTTGCCCAGCCTGCGCGACAGCGGCGAAGACGCCGGCAGCAGGTTCGAGCTGCTGGCCAGGACACTGCGCAGTGGCGTAGGCAAGCCGCCCCACCAGCGCTCCTGGGCCAAGGCGAAATGGCGGCGATAACCGGTGAAGATATCGTCACCGCCGGCACCGGACAGCAGTACCTTGATGCCGTTCTGGCTCGCCAGCTCGGAAATGAACAGGGCATTGAGCGCTGCCGGGTCTGGCGTTGGTTCATCGAGCAGGTAGACCATCTCGGGCAGGCGGTCCATCATCTCGTCGCCGACACCGACCACATGCAGGTCGACACCCAGGTGCTTGGCCACCCGCTCGGCGTAAGGCAAGTCGTCGGCAAAGCCTTCGTTGGCGGTGGACCCGTTATCAACACGGATGCTGAAGCATTGCAGGCGCCCTTTGTCGCGCATCTCCTCGGCGGCGAAGGCGACGATTGCGCTGGAATCCAGGCCACCGGAAAGGAACGAGCCGAGGGGAACATCGGACACCAGCTGGCGTTTCACTGCGGTTCGAACAGCATCGGCAACGGCACTTGCGGTTTGCTCGACCGTGCCGGTCAACGGTTGCTCGCCGATAGGCAACTGGTAGTAGAACCACTTCTTCTCGACCTGGCCGTTGCGCACACGCAGCACCTGACCCGGCAGCACTTTCTTGATGTCGCGCACGATGGTGCGATCACCCGGCGACCACAGATACCCCAGGTGGGCGAGCACAGCGTGCGGGTCGATCTCGGTCTTGCCGAAACCACCGCGAATCAGGCCCTTCATCTCGCTGGAGAATGCGAAGCAGCCACCCTCGTTGTAGATATAGAGGGGTTTGACCCCCAACTGGTCCCGCGCCACCCACAACGTCTGGGTATCACGCTCCCAGAACACGACGGCGAAGATACCGTTCAGGCGGTTCAGGCACTCGATGCCATCACGGCAGAACAAGGCCAACAGCACTTCCGAATCGGACTGGCTGGTAAATGTATGGCCTTGGGCTTCGAGCTCGGCGCGCAATTCGCGGAAGTTGTAGATCTCGCCGTTGAATACCATCACTACCCGGCCATCGGCAGACAGCATTGGCTGGTGCCCGGCCGAGGTGGTATCGAGGATGGACAGGCGTACTTGCCCAAGCCATACGCCAACGTCGGTGTCGGACCATATTCCCTGGTCGTCCGGGCCGCGACGTCGAATGAAGGAAAGTGCCGACGAGAAGTCGATCGACGCTTTCGTTCCGTTATGTACATAACCCAAAATTCCGCACATGCCTGTATCTCTAGTTCGGGTGATTGGCAGGCGCCGTGCGCCTGGAGCTCAAAAGCAGGAAATGCAGCCAGAGGGACGCCAACATGAGAAAAAAACTACACCATCGCCCCTGAATAGGCACTTAGAGACTATTTTTCTGCATGGTCACTGTTTCTTTGCAGTTCGGCCAGGCGGACCTTCACCGCCGTCAGCAATAACACGAGAGAGAGCAGCGCGCCTGCCAGATACGCAACGACACCCGCCCACCCGCCCAGTATGGGAATGCCAAAGAACAAGATCAGCACCACCAGAAGGCCTTCGAGAATATTCACTTTCAGGCTCAGACCAAATACCCGAAGGGCTACCAGCATGGTGCCGCAAGCCAATCCGATTGCCTTTAGCGGCAAGCTCAACGCGAGAATCAGTACATACTTGGCCGTCATCTCGTACTGCCCGCCAATCAGTAGCCACCAGCCAGCCGCCGCGATGACCAGCACAACCGTCATGGCCGACGAAACTCGCACCATGGATTTCAGGAACGCATGGAACTTGGCCGCCAGCAAAGCGCTATCCTCCAGCACCTCCACCAGGTCCGGTATCGCTCGCTGGGCGATGATCGCCAATGGCAGCAGGCCCAGTACCAGGCTGAGAATCGCCAGGCCAAAGAAGCCGATATCGTCGGTTCGGACATGCAGCGCGGTCAACATCAGTACCGGCAAGCTATCGACCAGTAGGCGCACGAAAAAACTGGCGTTGATGGTTACGCCCGAACCTGCGGCAGCGATCAACTCTCTACGCTTGATGTCGAACAGATTCAACGCAGGGAAGATGTGGCTGCGCAGGCGCCACCATACTGCCGCCAGGCACAGCACTTCGGTGCAGTAGCGCGCAGCCATCCAGCCCTGAATACCATACAACCGGGTGAGCACGACATGCAGCACGACCCCGGCAGCCGTGACGAACATCAGTGCCAGGTAGATCTCGTTGATCGCCTTGGCACCCTGCGCGTACCCCGTGGTCACACGCAGCAGGTTGGTGAACAGGACCAAGCCACAGGTCATGAACACGTATGAACTGATGGCACTCGTGAGCAGGAACTCATGCGCCACGAAGATGCCCAGGATGACCACCGCAGAGGTGATGCCGACCAGCACGAAGACATGACGCAGCACGGCGTGCTGCGCCCTCTCCTCGCTGCAGGCAGCCGTATCGCGGACGGCAATACTCTGCATGCCGAGGCTACCGCCCAAGACGACCAACGCTATGACTGTTTCCAGTGATCGTACAGCACCAACGACAGAAGGATCGACGAATGGGGCGATCAGAAACTGACTGATGATGACACCGCCCTGGATACAGGCGGTGACGACAAACAACTGCAACAACCTCGATCTCTCGAAAATGCTGATGAGGCGAGCTAACACGCGGTTCCACCTTGTTTATTTATTATTTCACTCAACGATTTCCTCCGTAGCCTTACAAGGAATCCAGAATGCTCTTTAGCGCTTCACGGCGCGCATTGATCGAATAGTTATCGCTGATCCAGCGATGCCTGGCCATGGCATCTTCACGGGTTACCGGTGTGGTCAGCACCTTCTGCATGGCTGCGGCGATTTCCTCCGGGCTGTCGGGCTGCACCCAATTGGCGAACGCGCCCGCCACTTCCGGCACCGCACCACGTGGAGAGGTAATGACCCGTGCACCACAGGCCACGGCTTCGCCAATGGCATGGCCGAAACCTTCGTACAGGGTCGGCTGCACGTAGGCCAGGCAATTGCGGTAGTGGTTGAGCTTCTCCTCATCGGAAATCATCCCGGCGAACTCGACTCTATCGCCTACGCCAAGCCGCTGGGCCAGGTCCTTCAACTGCGGCAGGTAGTCGCCGTGCTTGCCGGCGATGACGAAGCGGATATTCGGGTGGTCCTTGGCGAAGCGTGCGAAGGCTTCGATGCTTGGCACCAGGCCCTTGCGGATGGCGTTGGTGCGGCTGGTCCAGGTCACCGTGAAGAAGTAGTCGGATGCTGCCACGGGCTCGGCTGCCGGCGAGTAGTAGTCGGTATCGACTGCCAGCGTGGCGTAGACCGGGTTCTTCACCGGCAGGTTACGGGTGACCTCGTCATACTCGGACCTGGAGATGAACAGGTTGCGGTCCGCCAAGCGCAGCGAAGCGCGCAGCACGGCCTTCTGCCACAGCGGCCGATCCAGGTAGCACATGCCGGGGATTTCCTTGCGGCATGTCGAGTAGTCGAACGCGCCGGTCACCACGACCGGTTTGCGTCGCAGCTTGCCCGCCAGCAACGGGAAAGGTGAGTGCCCCCACCACCAGCAGTAGTAAAGGTCAGCCTTCCAGTCGAGCGTCGACGGAGAGCCGGAAAGCACGACTTCATGCCCCAGCTCCTTGAGAATTCTGATGTCGACCCGATAGAACTCGACCTTGTCAAACATCTCACGCCAGTTCGCGTGAGCCGACATGTTGGCAAAGAAACATATACGCACAGTTACACCAATCCGTTGTCAGTCAGTTGCCTTGAGCCTGAAGGTTCCACTCGTACATGGACTGCAACGTCTCATGCAGGCTTGGCACTTCTAGTTTTCCCACGACATCGTAAAGTTTGCTTGGACTGCCGAAGAGCTCCTTGACTTCATCGGCCCGGACAAACGCAGGGTTGACCCGCACCTGCGGGCGATAACCGGCGATGCGGGACATTTCATCGATGACCTCGAGCAGGGAGACACTGCGGCCCGAGCAGATGTTGACGAACTCGCCTTCGGCGTCGCACTCCAGCATGCGGGCATAGGCTTCAGCCACATAGCGCACATCGGACAAGTCGCGCGAGACATCCAGGTTGCCGAGGGTCAGTTCGTCCTGGCGGCGAGCAAACGCGGCGACAATCTTGGCGAACACGAACGCCTCCGACTGCCCAGGCCCGGTGTAGTTGAACGGCCTGGTCACCAGCATCGGGAAGCGCGTGAACCACTTGCGCACCAGCGCTTCCATGGCCAGCTTGCTGACCGCGTAGTGGTTCATCGGGCGCGCTTCGCTGCTCTCAACGATCGGTGAGACCAAGGCATTGCCGTAAATATTGGCACTGCTGGCGATGACCACCTTTTCCAGTGCAGCGCCGCTGTCCTGCAATGCCGTGAGCAGGCTCTCCGTGCCAAGGACATTCACGCGATAGTACGACAGCGCATCACTTGCCGTGACATGGGCCAATGCCGCGAGGTGAATCACGTGGGTCGGTTGGACTTTGCCGATCCACTCGGCCAGTCGACCGGTATCATTGAGATCCGCGTCCAGGTGCTCTGCTTCGCAGTCCAGGCGACGGCCACCGAGCCCGGCGATACGCCAGCCATCCTGGGTGAGCCGATGCGCAAGGTGCGCACCGGTAAACCCTGAAAGGCCAGTGATCAGGACAGTCTTGTCAGAACGACGTGCCATGCTTGGCCCTCTTCAGGTCAGCTTCAACCATCAACTGACACAACTGTTCAAGCGTGGTATTTGGCGCCCAGCCAAGACGCTCCTTGGCCAAGGATGCATCACCAATCAAGAGCTCGACTTCGGCCGGGCGGTAGAATTGCGGGTTGACCTTGACGCGGGTGATGCCGGTGCGGCGGTCTACGCCGAACTCTTTCTCGCCACTTTCACGCCATTCGATGTCGACGCCCACTGCCTTGAAGCTCATGCTGACGAAGTCGCGCACGGTTTCGGTGCGGTTGGTGGCCAGCACGAAGGTGTCGGGCTTGTCGACCTGCAGCATCCGGTGCATGCCGTCGACATACTCGCGGGCATAGCCCCAGTCGCGCTTGGCATCCATGTTGCCCAGTTCCAATACCTGCTGGCTGCCGACCTCGATGTTGGCCACGGCGTCGGTGATCTTGCGGGTCACGAACTCTTTCCCACGCAGCGGCGACTCATGGTTGAACAGGATGCCGCTGGTGGCAAAGATGTCGTAGGACTCACGGTAATTGATGGTGGTCCAGTGGGCGAACAGCTTGGCAACGCCATACGGGCTGCGCGGGTAGAACGGGGTGCTCTCGGATTGCGGAACTGCCTGCACCAGGCCGAACATTTCGGACGTGGACGCCTGATAGAAACGGATCTTCGGATTCACCAGACGAATGCCTTCAAGCAGGTTGAGCGCACCCACGCCAGTGATCTGTGCAGTGGTGATCGGCTGGTCGAAGGAGACGCCGACGAAGCTCTGCGCGGCAAGGTTATAGACCTCATCCGGCTGAACCTTCTGCAGCAGGCGGATGATGCCAGCCAGATCGGTCAGGTCGAATTCGACCAACTGCAAATCATCATGGCCAAGCACACCCAGTTCCTGCAGGCGCCAGAAGTTGACCGAGCTGGTCCGACGATAGGTGCCGTAAACCTTGTAACCTTTGCTCAGCAGCAATTCGACGAGGTACGCCCCATCCTGACCTGTGATACCTGTAACCAGCGCACTTTTTTGCATTTGCAACTCCACTAGAAATCAAGCCTATACACGGCCATAGGTGTCATCGAACCGGACGATGTCGTCCTCGCCCAGGTAGCTCCCCGACTGTACCTCGATGATTTCCAGAGGAATGGTGCCGGGGTTGGCAAGTCGATGGACGTGACCAACCGGTATGTAGGTACTTTGGTTCTCGTTCAACTGAAACACCTTATCCTCGCAGGTCACCTCGGCGGTGCCGGATACCACGATCCAGTGCTCTGCACGGTGGTAGTGCTTCTGCAGACTAAGGGTTGCCTTGGGTTTGACCAGGATGCGCTTGACCTGAAAGCGCGAGCCCGCATCAATGCTGTCATACCAGCCCCAGGGGCGGTGCACGCGACGATGGAGCCTGGACTCGCTACGCGCCTCACGGCCCAAGGCCTCGACGATAGCCTTGACGCCTTGGCAGCGCGCCTTGTCGGCGACCAGCACAGCATCGGGTGTTTCAACGATGACCATGTTTTCCAGGCCAACGGCGGTTACCAGGCGATGGGAGGCATAAACCAAGGTGTCCGAGCTGGAGTCGAGGATCACGTCGCCGTGGGTGCTGTTCTGCCGGTCGTCCTTGTCGCCCGACCGCCACACCGCGTCCCAGGCGCCCAGGTCGGACCAGCCGGCGTCCATCGCCAGCATTTTCAGCTCCACACCTTCCAGCGGCGCGCGCGTGCAATGCTCGATCACCGCATAGTCGATGGACTCCGCAGGGATGGCCTCGAAGGCTTCCTGCTGCGGCCGCACGAAGCCGTTATCCGAAGTCCGCTTCGCCCACGCAGCCTCGGTGGCCTCCATGATGTCCGGGCGATAGTGCTTCAGCGCCCGCAGCCACACCGAAGCCCGCAGGATGAAGATGCCACTGTTCCAGTAGTAGCTGCCGGCCTTCAGGTATTGCTCGGCAGTGGCAAGGTCGGGCTTCTCGACGAACGAGTCGACGCTCTTGACCTCGGCCACGTCCTTCGAGTGGATGTAGCCGTACCCGGTCTCAGGGCGATCGGGCTGGATACCCAAGGTGACGATCGCGCCCTGCGTGGCGGCTTGCACGGCCTTGCCGACCACCTGAGTGAAAACGTCTACATCATGGATGGTCTGGTCTGCCGGAATGACGACCATCACCGGATCGTCCTGCGATTGCGACGAATCTCTGCCATGCAGTGCAGCCAGGGTCAGCGCTGGAGCGGTATTGCGGCCCAGCGGCTCAAGCACCAACGCACCTTGCTCTACCTTGATCTCACGCAATTGATCCAGGCAGAGAAAACGATGTTCATCGTTGGCCACGATGCAGGGAGGCAGCAGCTCGAACCCAGCCGGCTTGACTTTCATCAGCCGGTTGATGGCTTGCTGGAACAGTGTCTCGCGGCCGAAGATGGCCAGGAACTGCTTGGGATACAACGTCCTGCTCAGCGGCCAGAGGCGCGTACCCGAGCCCCCGGACATGATCACCGGAAGAATGTTCATAGGCGCCAGATTCCGCGGGTGTCGACAACCTGCAGGCCTTGGAGGGACTGCGCCGGAATGTCCTTGAACGGCTTGTGATCCACCAGCAGCAACAGAATGTCGGCGCGTTCGATGGCCTCAGCGACCGTGCACAGCTCGGCCTGCTCCAGCTTGGCCGGCAATGCCTTGATGTTCGGCTCGACCACGATGACCTTGCCCGCATGGCGCTCGACCACTTCCTTGGAGATTTCCAGCGCCGGGCTTTCGCGCAGGTCATCGATGTCGGGCTTGAATGCCAGGCCGAAGCAGGCGACGACCACATCCTTGGCGGTTTTGCCGGGGTTGCGGCTCAGGTGATCACCGATCGCGGCGTACAGCTTGTCTATTACCCAGGCCGGCTTGGAATCGTTCACTTCCCGGGCAGTGCGGATCAGGCGCGCTTCATCAGGGGCGGAATCGACGATGAACCATGGGTCGACAGCAATGCAGTGCCCACCCACGCCCGGGCCAGGCTGGAGAATGTTGACCCGCGGGTGGCGGTTGGCCAGCTGGATCAGCTCCCAGACATTGACGTCGAGTTTCTCGCAGATGATCGACAGCTCGTTGGCAAACGCAATGTTGACATCGCGGAAGCTGTTTTCCGTCAGTTTGCACATCTCGGCAGTGCGCGCGCTGGTCAATACGCACTCACCTTCCACGAAGGTCTTGTACAGGGTCCGCGCAGCCTCGGAGCATTTTTCAGTCATGCCGCCGATAACCCGGTCGTTCTGCACCAGCTCACGCAGTACATGACCAGGGAGCACGCGTTCCGGGCAGTGGGCAACACGAATGTCCGAGGCTTCGCCTGCATGCTGAGGGAAACTCAGATCAGGACGGGCTTCGGCCAGCCAGGCGGCCATCTGCTCGGTAGCACCCACCGGAGAGGTGGACTCCAGAATGACCAGGTCTCCGGCCTTGAGCACTGGCGCAATGGCTTTGCTGGCCGACTCGATGTAGCTCAGGTCAGGCTTGAAGCCTTCCTTGAACGGCGTAGGTACGGCAATGAGGAAGGCATCGGCAGGCTCCGGGACGGTACTGGCGCGCAGATACCCTTCGGTCACGGCAGCATGCACGACCATGTCCAGATCGGGTTCAACGATATGGATCTGGCCTCGATTGATGGTGTCAACGCAGTGCTGATTGACATCGATCCCGATGACTTCGATCTTGCGCGAAGCGAACACGGCGGCTGTAGGCAGACCTATGTAGCCCAAACCAACGACGGAAACCTTAGAAATACTCATAGCACTACCTTGTTTTGAAATTGGCGAGAACTTCAATGATGCGGGCACAAGCCTGCCCATCTCCATAAGGGTTATGGGCGACGCTCATACGCTGATAAGCGGTATCATCCCCGAGCAGTTCTTCTACATTGCTGATAATGGCCTGCAGGTCGGTACCCACCAGGCGAACCGTACCGGCCTGGACTGCTTCCGGCCGCTCGGTGGTGTCACGCATGACCAACACCGGCTTGCCGAGAGAAGGCGCTTCTTCCTGAACGCCTCCCGAGTCGGTGAGGATCAGATACGAGCGATTCATCAGGTAGACGAAAGGCAAATAGTCCAGCGGCTCGATCAAGTGAATGTTCTGCACACCTTTGAGAAGACGATTCACTGGCTCCCTGACATTGGGATTCAAGTGCACCGGATAGACAATTTCCACATCGGCGCAGTCCTGGGCTATCTGCACCAGTGCCTTGCAGATCCTTTCGAATCCATCACCGAAACTTTCGCGACGGTGCCCAGTAACCAGGACCAGGCGACGCGAAGGGTCGAGATAGGAAAATTCTTCCGCGAAGGCTTTCGCCAGGTCGGGTCGCTGCAATTTGCGGGTCACTTCCAGCAACGCATCGATCACCGTATTGCCTGTTACATGAATGCTCTCGCCGGCCACCCCCTCAGCCAACAGGTTGGCCTGCGACTGGCTCGTCGGCGCGAAATGCAACTGGCTCAATGCCCCGGTGAGCTTGCGATTGGCCTCTTCGGGCCAGGGCGAATACAGGTTGCCGGTGCGCAAGCCAGCTTCGACATGGCCGACCGGAATCTGCTGGTAATAGGCTGCGAGCGACGTGGCGAAAGTCGTGGCCGTATCACCGTGGACCAGTACGATGTCAGGCTTGAACTCGGCCAGGACAGCCTTCAACCCCTGCAAAATGGCAACGGTAACGTCGGTGAGATCCTGCCCCGGCTTCATGATCTTCAGATCATAGTCAGGGGTCAGCTCGAACAGTTCAAGCACCTGATCGAGCATCTGCCGATGCTGGCCAGTCACGCAGATCTTCGATTCGAACCGGGCATCAGCCTGCAGGCCCAGCGCCAGAGAAGCCATTTTGATGGCTTCGGGCCGAGTACCAAAAACGCTTAAAACCTTGAGTGTCATTCGACTACCATCTTTTCGAAAAGGATGAACATCCGACAGCCGGCGCGGCTGCCACCCTACCAAGTCAAATGACCTATACGATCAGAGCAGCCAGGCGATGATAGGGCACCACCTGAATGAAACACATACCGAACAGCGGACACGTGATTTGTTCAAGCCATAAGCCGGAGCCCGACCGGCAAGCAATGGCGAAGTGACACACGTCACGGCGAGCCTTGCCGCCGCATCCAATGTCACTTGCCGACGAACTTATGCCTTGGAACGGGTAGTCAATCCGCGCATGACTGCAATGACAACGCCGATGAACAGGCCGCCAATGATCCCCAGTGCGATGATAAGCAGCTTATTGGGCTTGACCGGGCGATCCGGTGCCTCAACGCCACCATCCTGGCGATAAACCTCGAACACCGAGTCTTTTACTTCCAGGTTGTTGTAGAACGTCAACGCCTCTTCACGCGAACGCAGGTCGGTGATGAACGGATCATCCGAGGTCCGCGCACGCAGGTTCGAGATCTCGGCCTCCAGCGCCTTGCTGCCGCGCATGTAAACCAAGGCACCATCCATACCCGCCGAAACTTCATTCGACAAGGTATTGGAAATGATCGGTGGCTTCTCCAGCCCGACAGATCTGGCAACTTTCAAGGCTTCGGTCAACAGGGCAATCTGGTCTTCACGCTGCTTGCGCGCGCTTTCCCTGGACGCAAAGATACTTTGTTTCAGGTTGCCGGCCTTGATCAACGCATCCGCCTTGGCATCCGCAATCAATTCACGCTTGGCTCGGTCACTGGCAGTCTGTACGTACTTTTCCGCCCAGGTAGCGGCCAGTTGGGGATCCGTTGCACGCACGGCCACGTAGTAACGGTTAGGCGCGTCCGGGCCGACCATTCTCACTTGCAGTGCTTTGCCAAATTCGGAATAAAGTTCGTCCTGTGAACCCTTCCTTGCCTGTTCATTCAAGCTTGGGAGATAAATGTCACGAAAGAATGCACGGCGCTGCAATTCGGACTGCAAGTTTTGCAGATACGATTCATATACACCTTTAGCGGTCACCCGCTCCCCTTCGCCATTGCGCCCGACATTAAGCTGTGAAATATCGTTTTGCGTGGGGGGTTTAACGAACAGGCGAGCCTCATATACAGGTGTTGCCATGAACGCATAGATAACTGCTGCTAAAGTTGTGAGGAGCGTCGTGACAACCAGCAGGAATTTTTGCTTCCAGAGCCCCCTCATCAAATCCATGAAATCAACTTCTTCGTTGTAACCCAGCTGCTCACGTTCAATACGCATTTTATTCTGTTATTCCTTGGGTCCGTCTTTCCGTGCCAGCTTCCAAGGCCCGAGTGGCGCCTGTCGCACGCCACCAGCCCGGCAATCGAGACTAGCATCATTTCATCAACGCTTTAAGCTGGCTACACCTTTAGCGTTAATCACTCTAGGGAGGCGAAATGACAACGCTTCGACGCCTCTCCACCGACCCCCGAACTGAGACGGCGACCATCGATTGTGACGCGGCGCTTCAGCTATCGCAAGACGTAAGTGAGCGACCTCAAAGATGCGTCATGGCATACCATCTGACGGGCTTCAACAACCCCGTCCAAACAAGCTGCCACCTGAAGAACGCCAGAATCAAGGAATAGAAATTTCGACTTGCAGACCCATTTTGTTTGCCTGCCAGATAATTGCTTGAGCAAGCCTTTGCTTGGCGGTGCGCTCCCCGTGCACCAAAACGATATTACGGATTTGCGCCTTACCAGCCAGCGCATAATCAACGAGTGCAACCTGGTCTGCGTGAGCGGAGTAACCCTCTAGCGTGATCACCTTGGCGCGCAGGGCGCCTACCTCCCCACCCAACTCAACCTGCACATCCCCTTGCACCCCCGCCGCTGCCTGCAGCATCGCCCCCGGCGTCCCTTTCGCCTGATAACCGACAAACACCACCTCATGCCGCGGATCGCCGAGCATCGCCTTGAGGTAATTGACAATACGTCCCCCTGAGCACATCCCGTTTCCAGCGATCACAATCGCCGGCCGCGCCGTGCTCTTGAGGTAATTTACAACCTGCAAATGTTGCGAATGGCTCTCCACGCAAACCAGCTGTTCAAACTTCAGAGGCGCCCTACCTTCGCTCAATCGCTGCCTGGCTGTGCAATACCAGTATTCATGCAACTCCACGTAGGCCTTGGTGATTCGCTGCGCCAGAGGGGAATCGAGTATGACCGGCAAGCGCGGCCAGTCGATCATGTTGTGCAACGAGTCATCGGCAGCGCCCACAGCATGCTCATGAAGCAGCGACCTGCGGTGCAGAATATCCTCGATCTCGTACAGCAGCTCTTGTGTCCGGCCAAGGCTGAATGCCGGAATGAGCACTGTGCCCCGATCCGCCAGCGCCCGATCGATCACAGCCTCCAGACGCGCCTGCCGATCACTGCGATCAGCATGCACACGGTCACCATAGGTACTTTCCAGAACCAGAATATCTGCTCGCTCAGGCGGTTTCACTGACCTCAAAAGCGGATTGCCTGGCTGGCCGAGGTCGCCGGAGAACACGACCCGCGAGCTGGGCTCCTTACCTGGAAAACGCACATCGCACTCGACATAGGCCGACCCCAGCAGGTGCCCGGCACGTTGCAAGCGAATGGAACAGGCGACACTTTCCTGCTCAATGACGAGGTACCACTGCTCGAAAGGCAAAGCTACGACCTGCCGCTGCAACACAGCCAGAAAGCGGGCAACTTGCGCAGGCTCGGCGCTGCCCCCTAGCTTGAATGCATCTTCAAGCACCAGCGGCAGCAATTTGGCCGAGGGCTCGCTGCAGAGAATAGGCCCACGAAATCCTGCCGCCAGCAGCGCCGGAATGCGGCCGACGTGATCGAGGTGAACATGAGTGATGACGAGTGCGCGGATCGCGCCAATGGCAAAACCGATCGGCGCAGACGCAGCGCCAGAGGGTGCTTCCTCACCCTGCTCCAGACCGCAGTCGACCAACAGGCTAGTTGACGCGTCGAGGTGCAACTGGTGGCAAGACCCGGTAACACCGCGGGTGCCACCATGATGAGAAAGGCAGGGGTATTCCATTAAACTGCACACTCGCCTAGGCCGAAAAATGAGGTACTTAATTACCCCATTTCAAAGGCGCCGCGCACAGGTGATATTTTCCTACGAAAGCGTAAGAAAACTCGTTAATTACTGCTCAATGCCGCCTGCCGCGCCGAGGCACGAATCTTGCGCTTGCTGCGCTGCACGCCGTAGGCCCCCAGCAGCGGCCCTACCGCCAACCCCACAACCAAGGCAGCGAGTACCGGCACAGCAACGGGTAACGCCGGCGCCGACCAACCAAACAGCACCAACGACACCGCCTGCTGGTTCTCCAGCACAAAGAACAGCACCACAGCCGCCAACAGCAGCACGAACAACGCCGCCAGGGCGCGCTTGAGGTTACGCATCAGACTGCTCCTTCATCGCTCAAGGGTGCTCGTGCTCGTCTTCATTGACGCGGTCACGCAATTCTTTGCCCGGCTTGAAATGCGGCACGAATTTGCCTTCGAGCTCGACCGACTGGCCGGTCTTGGGATTACGCCCTACCCGCGGTGCGCGATAGTGCAAGGAAAAGCTGCCAAAACCACGGATCTCGATGCGATCGCCAGTGGCCAGGCATTGGGACATCTGCTCAAGCATGGTCTTGATGGCCAGCTCGACGTCCTTGGACGAGAGCAGCCCCTGATGGGTGACAATACGTTCGATCAGCTCCGACTTCGTCATATTTTTCCCTTCGTTATCAAGCAGCTAGATCATTGCTTAATCAGTTTGTAGCACGCCGGGAGGGATTTGAACAGGGTGGATCTTGACTTAATAAAAAAATTCAAGATCGGGATGCAGGAAACTAGCGTAGGGCTGCCTGGCAGCCCATCGCCGGCAAGCCGGCTCCCACAAGGGGCGACGCTGGCGCGAAGGAAATTCAGGCATAAAAAAAGGGTGGCCCGAAGGCCACCCTTTTTTTACCGATCAAACAGAACTTAGTTCTGCTTGGCCATTGCTTCGCGCAGCAGCGCAGCCATGGTGGTGTCGGCAGCAGCTTCCGGAGCGTTTTTCAGGCTCTGGATAGCTTCGCGCTCTTCAGCGTCGTCTTTCGATTTGATCGACAGGCTGATAACGCGGGACTTGCGGTCAACGCTGATGATCTTGGCTTCGATCTCTTCGCCTTCCTTCAGGACGTTACGCGCGTCTTCAACGCGGTCACGGCTGATTTCGGAAGCTTTCAGAGTGGCTTCGATGTCGTCGGCCAGAGTGACGATGGCGCCTTTGGCGTCAACTTCTTTCACGATGCCCTTGACGATAGCGCCCTTGTCATTGACAGCAACGAAGTTGGAGAACGGATCGTCTTCCAGCTGCTTGATGCCCAGGGAGATGCGCTCGCGCTCTGGGTCGACCGACAGGATGACGGTTTCCAGCTCGTCGCCCTTCTTGAAACGACGCACGGCTTCTTCGCCGGTTTCGTTCCAGGAGATGTCGGACAGGTGAACCAGGCCGTCAATGCCGCCGTCCAGACCAATGAAGATACCGAAGTCGGTGATCGACTTGATGGTACCGGTGATCTTGTCACCCTTGTTGAACTGGCCGGAGAAGTCTTCCCATGGGTTGGACTTGCACTGCTTGATGCCCAGGGAGATACGACGACGCTCTTCGTCGATGTCCAGAACCATGACTTCCACTTCGTCGCCAACCTGAACGACTTTCGACGGGTGGATGTTCTTGTTGGTCCAGTCCATTTCGGAAACGTGTACCAGACCTTCAACGCCTTCTTCCAGCTCAGCGAAGCAGCCGTAGTCGGTCAGGTTGGTAACGCGAGCCTGTACGCGAGTACCTTCTGGGTAGCGCGAAGTGATAGCAACCCACGGATCTTCGCCCATCTGCTTCAGACCCAGGGAAACGCGGTTGCGCTCACGGTCGAACTTCAGAACGCGAACGTCGACTTCGTCACCAACGTTGACGATTTCCGACGGGTGCTTGATGCGCTTCCAGGCCATGTCGGTGATGTGCAGCAGGCCGTCGATACCGCCCAGGTCCACGAAGGCGCCGTAGTCGGTGAGGTTCTTGACGATACCTTTGACCTGTTGGCCTTCCTGCAGGGTTTCCAGCAGGGCTTCGCGCTCGGCGCTGTTCTCGGCTTCCAGCACGCTGCGACGGGAAACGACAACGTTGTTGCGCTTCTGGTCCAGCTTGATGACCTTGAATTCCAGCTCTTTGCCTTCCAGGTGGGTGGTGTCGCGCACAGGGCGGACATCAACCAGGGAGCCCGGCAGGAACGCACGGATGCCGTTAACGTCGACAGTGAAGCCGCCCTTAACCTTACCGTTGATAACGCCCTTGACCACTTCTTCGGCGGCGAAAGCTGCTTCCAGAACAATCCAGCACTCGGCGCGCTTGGCTTTTTCACGGGACAGTTTGGTTTCGCCAAAGCCGTCTTCGACCGCGTCCAGCGCAACGTGAACTTCGTCACCGACCTTGATGGTCAGCTCGCCAGCTTCGTTGTAGAACTGCTCGAGCGGGATGACGCCCTCGGACTTCAGGCCAGCGTGTACGGTAACCCAGTCGCCGTCGATGTCGACAACGATACCGGAGATGATCGCACCCGGCTGAAGATTGAGGGTTTTCAGGCTTTCTTCAAAGAGTTCTGCAAAGCTTTCGCTCATTTTAATTCCTGTAGATTCGGGCGAAACATACGCCCCTAGCCACACTCCAGACAATGTGGGTTTCGTTAAGTAAAGGAAAGCAGGCAGGACGTTGACTGGTGCCCCTGCCGGCTCTCCTGGCGATCAGACCAAGTCGCGCTGGGCGAGCTCGCTTCTGATACGTTGCAACACCTGCTCGATGGACAACTCGGTTGAGTCCAGCTGAATGGCATCGGCCGCTGGTTTGAGCGGGGCCACTGAACGCTGGGTGTCACGCTCATCGCGCGCACGAATCTCATCTAGCAGACTCGACAGACTAACATCTTCACCCTTGCCCTTCAACTGCAGGTAGCGACGGCGGGCACGCTCCTCGGCACTGGCGGTCAGGAAGACCTTCAGTGGCGCGTCCGGGAACACCACGGTGCCCATGTCGCGACCATCGGCAATCAAGCCCGGTGCTTCGCGGAAGGCACGCTGGCGTTGCAGCAGCGCTTCGCGCACCGCGGGCAGGGAGGCCACCCTCGATGCACCGGCACCGACTGTCTCGGTGCGGATGACATTGCTGACATCCTCACCCTCAAGAATGATTTGCTGAAGCTTACCCGGCTCGGCGGCAATGAACTGCACATCCAGATGGGCGGCCAAGGCCTTGAGCAGTTCTTCGTTGGTCAGGTCGACGCCGTGATTGCTGGCATTGAACGCCAGCAAACGGTAAAGCGCGCCGGAGTCCAGCAGCTTCCAGCCCAGCTCGCGGGCCAGAATACCCGCGATCGTGCCTTTGCCCGAGCCGCTCGGGCCGTCGATGGTGATGACTGGTGCTTGCGAATTCACGACTTGCCCTCTTCGGCGACGCGGATGCCGACTTCGGCGCACAGCTTGAGGAAGTTCGGGAACGAGGTAGCGACGTTGGCGCAATCATGGATGCGGATCGGCGCACTGGCACGCAACGAGGCAACACTGAAGGCCATGGCAATACGGTGGTCACCGTGACCGTGCACTTCACCGCCGCCCAGCTGGCCGCCGTCGATGATGATGCCATCCGGGGTCGGCTCGCACTTGATGCCCAGGGTGATCAGGCCATCGGCCATGACCTGGATGCGGTCGGATTCCTTGACCCGCAGCTCCTCGGCGCCGCGCAGCACGGTACGCCCTTCGGCGCAGGCAGCGGCCACGAACAGCACCGGGAACTCGTCGATGGCCAGTGGCACGAGGTGCTCAGGGATGTCGATACCCTTGAGCTTGGCCCCGCGCACGCGCAGGTCGGCCACTGGCTCGCCGCCGACTACACGCTGGTTTTCCAGGGTGATGTCGCCGCCCATCAGGCGAAGGATATCAATGACGCCGGTACGGGTCGGGTTGATCCCAACGTGCTCGAGCACCAGCTCGGAGCCCTCGGCAATGGACGCGGCAACCAGGAAGAAGGCCGCGGAGGAAATGTCCGCAGGCACTTCGATGCGGGTCGCGGTGAGCTTGCCACCCGACTGCAGCGAAGCGACCGGGCCATTGGTTTCGACCGAATAGCCGAAACCACGCAGCATGCGCTCGGTGTGGTCACGGGTAGGCGCAGGCTCGGTGACCGTGGTCTTGCCTTCGGCGTACAGACCGGCCAGCAGCAGGCAGGATTTGACCTGGGCACTGGCCATCGGCAGCGTGTAGGTCAATGCCTTGAGCTTGTGGCCACCACGAATGGTCAGCGGCGGGCGGCCATCCGGGCCGGTTTCGACCACCGCACCCATTTCGCGCAGCGGGTTGGCTACGCGGTTCATCGGGCGCTTGGACAGCGACGCGTCACCGGTCATGGTGACATCGAAAGGCTGACCGGCCAGCAGGCCCGAGAGCAGGCGCATCGACGTTCCGGAGTTACCCACGTAGATCGGCCCGGGTGGCGGCTTGAGGCCATGCAGGCCAACGCCATGGATGGTCACGCGACCGTGGTTGGGGCCTTCGATGACCACCCCCATGTCACGGAACGCTTGCAGGGTCGCCAGGGCATCCTCACCCTCGAGGAAGCCTTCTACTTCGGTCGTGCCTTCGGCCAGCGAGCCGAGCATGATCGAACGGTGGGAAATCGACTTGTCGCCCGGTACGCGGATTCGCCCGGACAGGCGGCCACCGGGTTGGGCCAGGAAAATCAGATCGTTGGCGTTCATAGCGTCCACATAGGCCCGGCGGGCCAGGATTTTACTGAAATGCTCGCGGGCAACGCGTGCGCGGGTAAATACCCCCAGCAGCTGGTGCCCGTCCCCAGCATCGACCGCGTCGCGCAAGGCGTCGAGATCGCTGCGAAATGTATCAAGGGTGCGCAGGACCGCCTCGCGGTTGGCGAGGAAGATGTCGTGCCACATGGTCGGATCGCTACCGGCGATTCTCGTGAAATCGCGGAAACCTCCCGCAGCGTACCGGAAGATCTCGAGGTTTTCATTGCGCTTGGCCAGTGAGTCGACCAGGCCGAAGGCCAGCAGGTGCGGCAGGTGGCTGGTAGCGGCCAGCACTTCGTCGTGGCGCTCCACCGGCATATGCTCGACATCGGCGCCCAGCGCGCGCCACAGACGGTCAACCAAGGCCAGGGCGGCCGGGTCGGTTTCCGGCAACGGCGTCAGGATGACTTTGTGACGACGGAACAGCGTGGCGTTGGAGGCCTCCACCCCGCTCTGCTCGGAGCCGGCGATCGGGTGACCAGGGACGAAACGCGGCAGACGCTGACCGAACACGGCACGCGCCTCGCGCACGACGTTACCCTTGGCGCTGCCGACGTCGGTGATCACGGCGTTGCCAAGGTCGAGTTGCGCCAGGCGCGCCAGGACTTTTTCCATGGCCAGGATCGGCACGGCGAGCTGGATAACGTCGGCACCGACGCAGGCAGCAGCGAGGTCTTCTTCGCAGCGATCGACCACGCCCAGCGCCACGGCCTGCTTGCGCGAGGGGGCGTCCAGGTCGACACCGACCACTTCGCGGCACAGGCCGCTTTCGCGCAGGCCTTTGGCGAAGGAGCCGCCGATCAGGCCAAGGCCGACGACGACCAGGCGGTCGATGATCGGTGCAGGTTTGGTTTTTGCTGCATTTACCACTGGTTCGAACCCTGTTCAGAAATCAAGACAGTGTGTCGCGATGGGGCGCGAAGCGGCCCCGACAGCCTCAAATCAAAGCACCGCCTTCGGATACGACCCCAGCACCTTCAGCGCTACAGCCTCCTGGCTGATCTGCTCCAGCACCGCCTTGATCAGCGGGTCGCGGTGATGGCCGACGAAGTCGATGAAGAACACGTAGGTCCACTTGCCACTGCGCGACGGACGGGTCTCGATGCGAGTCAGGTCGATGCCGTTCTCGTGGAACGGCACCAGCAGCTCATGCAAGGCACCCGGCTTGTTGCTCATCGAAACGATGATCGACGTCTTGTCGTCGCCGGTCGGCGGCACTTCCTGGCTACCGATCATCAGGAAGCGCGTGGAATTGTCCGGGCGGTCTTCGATCTTCTCGGCCAGGCGGGTCAGGCCATACAGGTTGGCTGCCATGTCACCGGCGATCGCCGCCGAGTTCCATTCGCCCTTGACCCGTTTAGCCGCCTCGGCATTGCTCGACACCGCCACCCGCTCGACATTCGGGTAATGGGCGTCCAGCCACTTGCGGCACTGGGCCAGGGACTGGGCGTGGGAGTAGATGCGGGTGATGCTGTCGGTCTTGGTGTTCTCGCCCACCAGCAGGTGATGGTGGATGCGTAACTCCACTTCGCCGCAGATCACCATGTCGTGCTCAAGGAAGCTGTCCAGGGTGTGGCTGACCGCGCCTTCGGTAGAATTCTCCACCGGCACCACGCCGAAGTTGACGGCACCGGCCGCCACTTCGCGGAACACTTCGTCGATGGCCGCCATCGGACGGCTGATCACGGCATGGCCGAAGTGCTTCATCGCCGCCGCCTGGGTGAAGGTACCCTCAGGGCCGAGGTAGGCGATTTTCAGGGGCTCTTCCAAGGCCAGGCAGGACGACATGATTTCGCGGAACAGCCGCGCCATCTCTTCGTTGTCCAGCGGGCCCTTGTTGCGCTCCATGACGCGCTTGAGCACCGCCGCTTCACGCTCGGGGCGGTAGAACACCGGCTTTTCGCCTTCGGCCAGCGAAGCGGTCTTGACCCGCGCCACTTCCTGGGCGCAGCGGGCGCGCTCGCTGATCAGCTCCAGGATCTTCTCGTCGAGGCTGTCGATGCGTACTCGCAGTGCCTTCAACTCCTGATCGGACATCAGCCGTGCTCCTTCTCGAATTCGGTCATGTAGGCCACCAGGGCTTCCACCGCCTCCAGGCCCAGGGCGTTGTAGATGGACGCGCGCATGCCACCCACCGAACGGTGGCCTTTGAGGTTGAGCAGGCCACGGGCATCGGCGCCGGCCAGGAAGGCTTTGTCCAGGCGCTCGTCAGCCAGGCGGAACGGCACGTTCATCCACGAACGGGCGTTGTGGCTGATCGGGTTGGTGTAGAACTCGCTGGCGTCGATGAAGCCGTACAGACGGTCTTTCTTGGCGCGGTTGCGCTGCTCCATGGCTTCGACACCGCCCTGCTCCTTGAGCCACTCGAAGACCAGGCCCGAGAGATACCAGGAATAGGTCGCCGGGGTGTTGTACATGGAACCGTTGTCGGCCGAGACCTTGTAGTCGAGCATGGTCGGGCAGCTGCTGCGGGCATGGCCCAGCAGGTCTTCGCGCACGATCACCACCACCAGGCCGCTCGGGCCGATATTCTTCTGCGCGCCGGCGTAGATCAGGCCGTACTGGGACACATCGATCGGGCGGGAGAGGATGTCGGACGACATGTCGACCACCAGCGGCACTTCACCGGTCTCGGGTACCCAGTCGAACTGCAGGCCACCGATGGTTTCGTTGGACGCATAGTGAACGTAAGCGGCGTTCTGGGTCAGCTTCCATTCGTTCTGACCTGGGATGGCCAGGTAATCGTAGGGCTTGGCGCTGGCGGCGACGTTGATGTTGCCGAAGCGGCGCGCTTCCTCGATGGCCTTCTTCGACCAGATGCCGGTCTCGATGTAGTCTGCGGTGCCGTTTTCCGGCAGCAGGTTCAGCGGGATCTCGGCGAACTGCTGGCTGGCGCCGCCCTGCAGGAACAGCACCTTGTAGTTCGAGGGGACGGACAGCAGGTCACGCAGGTCCTGCTCGGCCTTCTCGGCGATGGCCACGTAGTCGTCGCTGCGATGGCTCATTTCCATCACCGACAAGCCCTTGCCGCGCCAATCCAGCATTTCGGCCTGGGCACGCTGCAGTACGGCATCAGGAAGCGCGGCAGGGCCTGCGCAGAAGTTAAAGGCTCGTTTGCTCACATCCACTCTCGCTCTGCCAAATAGAACAAAATCGTAATTCGATGTCGCCTGCATTGGGGCTGCTTCGCAGCCCATCGCTGGCAAGCCAGCTCCCACAGGGGTCGCGTCAATCTCATGGCTTGCGCTGTACCTGTGGGAGCCGGCTTGCCGGCGATGGGCCGCAAAGCGGCCCCATTGACGTCTCTAATCAGTCAAACGGGGCGACCTTGGTCGCCCCGCTCGGGTTGTTGCGCTTGCTTACTCTTGCGGCGCCTCTTCGGCGCCCGCATTTTCATCGTCCGCCGCGTCGGCCTCGAGGCCTTCCGCGTCCGCCTCGATCAGCTCATCGAGTTCGTCCTCGGACGGCTCCTGGATACGCTCAAGGCCCACCAGCGTCTCGTCGTTGGCCAGCTTGATCAGCGTCACGCCCTGGGTGTTACGACCCAGGCTGGACACCTCGCCGACCCGCGTGCGCACCAGGGTGCCCTGGTCGGAGATGAGCATGATCTCTTCCCCTTCCTGCACCTGGATGGCGCCGATCAGCAGCCCGTTGCGGCCTTTGGTACCCATGGCGATCACGCCTTGGCCACCACGCCCGCGGCGCGGGAACTTCGACAGCGGCGTGCGCTTGCCGAAACCACGCTCGGAAGCGGTAAGGATCTGCGCGCCGGACTCGGGAATCAGCATGGAGATGATCTGCTGCCCCTTGCCCAGCCTCATGCCACGCACGCCACGGGCGGTACGGCCCATTTCACGAACCACGCTCTCGGCGAAGCGGATCACCTTGCCGGCGTCGGAGAACATCATGACTTCCTTGGCACCATCGGTGATCGCCGCGGCAATCAGGGTGTCGCCTTCTTTCAGCTTCAGGGCGATCAGGCCGTTGGAGCGAGGACGGGCGAACTGCACCAGCGGGGTCTTCTTGACAGTACCGGAAGCGGTGGCCATGAAGATGTACGCGCCAGTCGGTTCCGCCACCCACTCAAGGGTGTCGCCGTCTTCTTCGTCGACTTCTTCGACTTCTACCACTTCACCTTCGATCACGCCCTCGTCGCCGTCTTCCAGCTCTTCATCCGGATCGGCGCTCTGCTGCAGGGCCTCGAGGTCGATCTGCAGCATGGCGGTGATGCGCTCACCCTCCTCCAGCGGCAGCAGGTTGACCAGCGGGCGGCCACGCGCGGCGCGGGAAGCCTCGGGAATCTCGTAGGTCTTCTTCCAGTACACCTTGCCCTTGCTGGAGAACAGCAACAGGGTGGCGTGGCTGTTGGCGACCAGGAGATGCTCGATGTAGTCCTCGTCCTTCACGCCGGTCGCCGACTTGCCTTTACCGCCACGGCGCTGGGCCTGGTAGGCGGACAACGGCTGGGTCTTGGCATAGCCACCGTGGGAGATGGTCACCACACGCTCTTCTTCCGGGATCATGTCGCCGTAGTTGAGGTCGTGGCTGGCGTTGAGAATTTCGGTGCGGCGGGCATCGCCGTATTCGGCACGGATCGCTTCGAGCTCTTCGCGGATCACTTCCATCAGGCGCTCGGCGCTGCTGAGGATGCGGATCAGTTCGCCAATCTGCTCGAGAATCTCCTGGTACTCGGCCAGCAGCTTTTCGTGCTCCAGGCCGGTCAGGCGGTGCAGGCGCAGGTCGAGGATCGCCTGGGCCTGTTCCGGCGACAGGTAATACTTGCCGTCGCGCAGGCCGAATTGCTCAGGCAGATCTTCCGGACGGCAGGAATCGGCGCCGGCGCGCTCGACCATGACCTGCACGGCACTGGACTCCCAGGCAGTGGAAATCAACGCCTCCTTGGCTTCCGACGGTGTCGGCGAGGCCTTGATCAGGGCGATGACCGGGTCGATGTTGGACAGCGCAACCGCCTGGCCTTCAAGGATGTGGCCGCGTTCGCGGGCCTTGCGCAGCTCGAACACGGTACGGCGGGTCACCACTTCACGGCGGTGACGGACGAACGCTTCAAGCAGGTCCTTGAGGTTGAGCAGGCGCGGGCGACCATCGATCAGTGCCACGACGTTGATGCCGAACACGCTCTGCAGCTGGGTCTGCTGGTAGAGGTTGTTGAGCACCACCTCCGGCACCTCGCCGCGACGCAGCTCGATGACGATACGCATGCCGTCCTTGTCGGACTCGTCGCGCAGCTCGGTGATGCCTTCGATCTTCTTCTCTTTGACCAGCTCGGCGATCTTCTCGATCAGACGCGCCTTGTTCAGCTGGTACGGCAGCTCGGTGACGACGATCTGCTGGCGGCCACCGACCTTGTCGATGTCTTCGACCTCGGAGCGCGCACGCATATAGATGCGGCCACGGCCGGTGCGGTACGCCTCGATGATGCCCTGGCGGCCGTTGATGATGCCGGCAGTCGGGAAGTCAGGGCCGGGGATGAACTGCATCAGCTCATCGATGGTGACTTCCGGGTTGTCGATCAGCGCCAGGCAGCCGTCGATGACCTCGCCGAGGTTATGCGGCGGGATGTTGGTCGCCATGCCCACGGCGATACCGCTGGAACCGTTGACCAGCAGGTTGGGGATACGGGTCGGCATGACCGCCGGAATCTGCTCGGTGCCATCGTAGTTGGGCACCCAGTCGACGGTTTCCTTGTGCAGGTCGGCCAGCAGCTCGTGGGCCAGCTTGGCCATGCGCACTTCGGTGTATCGCATGGCCGCGGCGTTGTCGCCGTCGACCGAGCCGAAGTTGCCCTGGCCGTCGACCAGCAGGTAACGCAGCGAGAATGGCTGGGCCATACGCACGATGGTGTCGTAGACCGCAGTGTCGCCGTGCGGGTGGTACTTACCGATCACGTCACCGACCACACGGGCGGATTTCTTGTACGGTTTGTTCCAGTCGTTGCCCAGTTCGCTCATCGCATAGAGAACGCGACGATGCACGGGCTTCAAGCCGTCACGTGCATCGGGCAGCGCTCGCCCGACAATCACGCTCATCGCGTAGTCGAGGTAAGACTGTCTCAGTTCGTCTTCGATATTGACCGGGAGGATTTCTTTGGCCAGTTCGCCCATGAGAAGCCTGATTCCTTTTTCTGGTGAAACTTCGCAGCTCCATCAAGGGCCGAACGAAGCTCGCCGCCGCAGCGCTTAAGGGTGCGACGACTTACGACAAATCAATGAGTTGTGCCATGGATCTGCGCAAAATTGGCCGCCGTGATGGGCGGTCTTGGAAACTGCCGGATGTTATCACAAAGGCAGTGGCGGTGGGGAGATCTGGCAGGTTGCCGCAGGGCAATGAATGTGAGGGTGTTCGCACTGGCCCTATCGCCGGCAAGCCGGCTCCCACAGGTACCCCACAAAGCTTGAGCCAGTGGCAAACCTGTGGGAGCCGGCTTGCCGGCGATAGGGCCAGACCTGCTAGTGCAAACGCTTGCGACACACCAGCTGGGCAAGCTTGACCGCATCCGGGCGCTCGACGATACCGCGCTCGGTCACAATCACGTCGATCAGATCAGCCGGGGTCACGTCGAACACCGGGTTGAAGACCTCGACCTGCGGCGCTACGCGGTTGCCGGCATAATCGAGCAATTCATCAGCATCGCGCTCTTCCAGCGGAATATCCTCGCCAGTGGCCAGGTTCAGATCGATGCTGGTGCTCGGCGCCACCACCATGAAGCGCACGCCGTGGTGCATGGCACTGACCGCCAACTGATAGGTCCCGATCTTGCCGGCAATGTCACCGTTGGCGGCAATGCAATCGGCGCCGACCACCACCCAGGTGATGCCCTTGCTTTTCATCAGATGGGCCAGGGCAGAATCGGCGCACAAGGTCACCGGAATGCCCTCATTGGCCAGCTCCCACGTCGTCAGGCGCGACCCCTGCAGCCAAGGTCGGGTTTCCCCGGCGTAGACACGCTCGACCATACCTTCGAGAAAGCCCGCGCGAATCACCCCCAGCGCCGTGCCGAAGCCACCACTGGCCAGCGCACCGGCATTGCCATAGGTCAGCAGGGTCTGCTCGTTGCCCTGATGGCGGCGGATCAGCTCGATACCGAGTTCGGCCATGGTCAGGTTGGCCTCGCGATCGCTTTCGTGGATGGCGATCGCCTCAGCCTCCAGGGCCGCCAGCACATCTTCTTCGGGGCGCAATCGCTGCAGGCGCTCGCGCATGCGGTTGAGCGCCCAGAACAGGTTGGCTGCGGTAGGCCGTGCCTCGGCCAGGTCGAGGAAGTCCTCTTCCAGGTCCACCTCCCAGTCGCCGCCCTCGGCCAGGCGCTCTTCCAGCGCCAGAACCAGGCCATACGCAGCCGCGATGCCAATGGCCGCTGCACCGCGCACAGCCATGTCGCGGATCGCCGCGACCACCTGCGCGACATTGTCGCAGGCCAGCCAGCGCTCCTGCGACGGCAGCAGGCGCTGGTCGAGCAGGTGCAGGACGCCGTGCTGCCAGCGAATCCCGGTCACCTTCTCCGCCGCCAAAAGTCGCTCGCGCATCGCCTCTCCCCGTCGTTCGGATATCAAAAGCGGTCGATTATAGCGAGCCTGGGCCTTGGGCGCTCGGGTATACTCCGCCGCAATTCGTAGAAGTTTCAGAGGATTGTTCAATGAGCAACGTCGACCACGCCGAAATCGCCAAGTTCGAAGCCTTGGCGCACCGCTGGTGGGACCGCGAGAGCGAGTTCAAGCCGCTGCACGACATCAACCCGCTGCGCGTCAACTGGATCGACGAGCGCGTCGCCCTGGCCGGCAAGAAGGTACTGGACGTAGGCTGCGGCGGCGGCATCCTGAGTGAAGCCATGGCCCTGCGTGGCGCCACCGTCACCGGCATCGACATGGGCGAGGCACCGCTGGCCGTGGCTCAGCTGCACCAGCTGGAATCGGGCGTGCAAGTCGAATATCGGCAGATCACTGCCGAGGCCCTGGCCGAAGAAATGCCCGAGCAGTTCGATGTGGTCACCTGCCTGGAGATGCTCGAGCACGTACCCGACCCCTCTTCGGTGATCCGCGCCTGCTACCGCATGGTCAAGCCCGGCGGCCAGGTGTTCTTCTCGACCATCAACCGCAACCCCAAGGCCTACCTGTTGGCCATCGTCGGCGCTGAATACATCCTCAAGATGCTGCCGCGCGGCACCCATGACTTCAAGAAATTCATCCGCCCCTCCGAACTGGGCGCCTGGAGCCGCGTCGCCGGCCTTGAAGTCAAGGACATCATCGGCCTGACCTACAACCCGCTGACCAAGCACTACAAGCTCAGCAGCGACGTCGACGTCAACTACATGATCCAGACCCTGCGCGAGGAATGAGCATGCGTTTGCGAGCAGTACTCTTCGACATGGACGGCACCCTGCTCGACACGGCGCCGGACTTCATTGCCATCTGCCAGGCCATGCTGGCCGAGCGCGGCCTGCCGGCCGTCGACGACAAGCTGATCCGGGACGTGATCTCGGGCGGCGCCCGCGCGATGGTCGCCGCGACCTTCGCGATGAACCCTGACGACGACGACTTCGAGCCGCTGCGCCTGGAGTTCCTCGAGCGTTACCAGCGTGACTGCGCGGTACACAGCAAACTGTTCGACGGCATGGGCGAACTGCTGGCCGACATCGAGAAAGGCAACCTGCTGTGGGGCGTGGTGACCAACAAGCCGGTACGTTTCGCCGAGCCGATCATGCAGCGCCTGGGCCTGGCCGAGCGTTCGGCCCTGCTGATCTGCCCGGACCACGTGAAGAACAGCAAGCCCGATCCCGAGCCCCTGATCCTGGCCTGCAAGACCTTGAACCTGGACCCGGCCAGCGTCCTGTTCGTCGGCGACGACCTGCGCGACATCGAGTCCGGCCGCGATGCCGGCACCCGCACGGCAGCGGTGCGCTATGGCTATATTCATCCAGAAGACAACCCGAACAACTGGGGCGCGGACGTGGTGGTGGACCACCCACTGGAGTTGCGCAAGGTGATCGACAGCGCCCTGTGCGGCTGCTGAGCTTAACGATCAGCCGCTCCCACAAGGCCCGTGCCAGCCCATAGAGATAGGGAAAAATCCATGTTCGACTACACCGCCCGCCCCGACCTGCTCAAGGGCCGGATCATCCTGGTCACCGGTGCCGGCCGCGGCATCGGTGCCGCCGCCGCCAAGGCCTATGCCGCGCTGGGCGCCACCGTGCTGCTGCTGGGCAAGACCGAAGCCAACCTCAACGAGGTCTACGACCAGATCGAAGCTGCCGGCCACCCGCAGCCCGTGGTGATCCCGTTCAACCTGGAAACCGCCCTGCCCCACCAGTACGACGAACTGGCGGTGATGATCGAGGACCAGTTCGGCCGCCTCGACGGCCTGCTCAACAACGCCTCGATCATCGGCCCGCGCACGCCGCTGGAGCAGCTCTCCGGCGACAACTTCATGCGCGTGATGCACATCAACGTCGATGCCACCTTCATGCTCACCAGCACCCTGCTGCCGCTGCTCAAGCTGTCGGAGGATGCCTCGGTGGTGTTCACCTCCAGCAGCGTCGGGCGCAAGGGCCGGGCCTACTGGGGGGCCTACGGGGTGTCGAAGTTCGCCACCGAAGGCCTGATGCAGACCCTGGCCGACGAGCTTGAAGGAGTAGCACCGGTGCGCTCCAACAGCATCAACCCGGGCGCCACGCGCACGGCGATGCGGGCCCAGGCCTATCCGAGCGAGAACCCGCAGAACAACCCGCTGCCCGAAGAGATCATGCCGGTGTACCTGTACCTGATGGGGCCGGACAGCACCGGGGTGAATGGGCAAGCGTTCAACGCCCAGTAAGGTTTGCGCCGTTTACACTGGCCCTATCGCTGGCAAGCCAGCTCCCACAGGTTCGCCACAGGCTCAAGCACTGCGCGGTTCCTGTGGGAGCTGGCTTGCCAGCGATAGGGCCAATACTGATCAGCCCGCCGCCAGCGCCGGGCGCATACGCCCCTGCTGACGCCCCTCCAGCTGCATGCACCGCTCCAGGAACAGGTACATGCAGTCATAGCTCTTGCAGATCGCCTTGCGCAGTTCGTTGCGCAGCCCCGAGGTCGGGTTCTCGCCGGCCAGGGTACAAATGATCTCCAGTGCCTCCCACGGGTGGGCGTCGTCATACTGGGCATGCATCTTCAGCCACTTCATGGCGCGCTTGCGCTGGTCCTCCGGGAACCCCATGGCGTAAGTGTCCTCGGCGCAGACCACCGCCGACCACTCCCCGGTCGCACCTTCGATGGCGTAGTTGGTCGCCGCCATGGCGATCGCCAGCGACTCGGTAGTACACACCCGCCAGCACCAGTCATTGAGCCCGTTGAGCTCCGCCGGCACCTCCTGCCCCTGCAGCTCGTGCAGGTGGATACCGTGGGCGTTGCACCAGTGCACCCAATAGTCGGCATGGTTGAGCTCGACGCGGATGTTGCGCATCAGCCAGCGCCGCGCCATGTCTTCGCCAGGATGGCGGGCGTAGCGGGTCTTGGTCAGGTTGTGGGCCATGTACAGCGAGAACTGCTCGACCACCGGCCAGCCACCGATCAGGTACTGGCGAATGGTCGCCTGACGCAGCTGGCCGTCGCGCAAGCGCTGGTAGAACTCATGCTCGACCACCCGGCGCTTGCTCTCCCGGCAATCTTCGATCAGCTGTTGAGCCCACTGGGGATAACTGGCGGGATCCATCAAAGGCCCGATACGAACGAATGCATCAATCACTTTCAGCTCCTTGATCCCTGTGATCTGCCGATGTTTTGTTCAGCGAAACGTTCCAGGCGCCCGATACAGCAGGGGCCGTGCAGCAATCCGTTGGCGCTGCAGACTGTCGCAGGTGAACACCTGCGGTCTTTCGATCAGATAGCCCTGGGCGTAATCCACGCCGATCTCCTGCAAGGCCTGCTCGATCAACGGTGTTTCCACGAACTCGGCAATGGTCCGTTTGCCCATGACATGGCCAATGTGGTTGATCACCTCGACCATGGCCCGGTTGACCGGATCATCCAGCATATCTTTGACAAAACTTCCGTCGATCTTCAAGAAGTCGACAGGTAAATGTTTCAAATAGGCGAATGACGACATCCCGGCACAGAAGTCGTCGAGGGAGAACTTGCAGCCGAGCCCTTTCAATTCGTTGATGAATCGGATTGCGCTACCAAGGTTGGCAATGGCGCTGGTTTCGGTGATCTCGAAGCAGATCAGCCGTGGCGGAATGGAATATTCGACGAACAGCCGCTGCAGGTACTCAAGGAACATGTCATCGCCGATGCTCGAGCCCGACAGGTTGATCGCACACATCGCCAGGGGGCCTTCCCGCCCTTCATCCAGGCCCTGGCGGATGACCTGGAACACGTTGCGCACCACCCAGCGGTCGAGGGCGGTCATCAGGCCATAGCGCTCAGCTGCCGGGATAAAGCTGTCAGGCAGGATGGTGCGGCCGCTCTCGTCGTGCAGGCGCAGCAGGATTTCGATATGGCCAGGGCCTTCGATGGACGTGAGCGGGGCGATTTCCTGGGCATACAAGCAGAAGCGGTTTTCTTCCAGCGCTACATGCAGGCGCTGGATCCAGGCCATTTCGCCGAAGCGCATGGACAACTCGCTGTCGTCGGCGTGGTAAACCTGGACCCGGTTGCGCCCCTTCTCCTTGGCCATGTAGCAGGCCATGTCGGCCGCGCGCAGGGAAGCTTCCAAGGTAGTGGGCGCCTGCGACAAGTTGACCAGGCCGACACTCACGGTGGTCACGAACGGCCTGCCCTTCCAGACGAAGTGCAAGCTCTGCACGGCTTGGCGCAGATTCTCGGCAATGCGTTCGGCCTGATCGGACGGGCAGTTCTCCAGCAACACGCCGAACTCATCGCCGCCCAGCCGGGCCAAGGTGTCACCCTCACGCAAGCCCGACTGCAGCACGGCGCAGATGTGCCGGAGCAGCTCATCACCGGCGGCATGGCCACAGGTGTCGTTGACCAGCTTGAACTGGTCGAGGTCGAGGAACATCAGCGTGTGCCGCCCGGCCTGGCGCGCCAGGCCATTGAGCGCCTGCTCCAGGCGGTATTCGAACTCACGGCGGTTGGCCAGGCCGGTCAGGGCGTCGTGGGTGGCCTGCCACGACAGGTTGGCGATGTACTGACGCTCCTGGGTCATGTCGTGCAGCACCAGCACGATGCCGGCCAACTGCCCGTCGTTGATGATCGGCGAGCCAACCAGATTGATCGACACGGTGCTGCCATCCAGGCGCTGGATCAGCCGCGCATGCTCGGCCCCGCCCTTGAGAGAACCGCTGAGCACTTGTTCGAGCAAGGTGCTTTCTTCATTCTCGGCCTGCTCGTCGACCAGGCTGAACAGCGCCGTCAATGGCAGGCCCAGGGCCTGTCCGGCCTGCCAATGGGTCAATTGCTCGGCAGCGGGATTCATGTAAGCGATGCAGCCTTCCACATCCGTGGTGATCACCGCATCGCCGATCGCTTGCAGGGTGATCTGGGCCCGCTCCTTTTCTTCCTGCAGGGCGCTGGCGAAGGCCTGGCGCTGGGCCAGCAGCTTGCTCGAACGGCGCCAGGCGATGGTGATGAGGAACAAGGCCGTCAGCAGGTTGGTGATCAGCAGCACGCGCAACAGCATGCGCGAGCCTTCGCCCAGGGCGTCGCTGAACGCTTTGGCCGCAGGCGTCACGCCTTCGTTGACGGCAACGATGCGGTCGCGCCAGTCGCTGACCCGAGCAGGCGTGGCCTGGCCACTGGCAAAACCATCGCGCATCTCGTTGGCCAGCACGTCCAACCTGTTCAGGTAATCGTCGCCGACATTCCAGTAGGCGATCGCCGTCTGCATGTAGCTGACCTGGTGGAAGTTGCGGTAGAACCAGATGATGCGGTCGACGTCGTCGGGGTGGTTGCCGCCCTGCAGCACAGCCTGGCGCGCGGCCTCGATGTCCGGGTTGGGCTGGTCGAGCACCTCGCGCAGCAGGTGATCGCCCTGCGGCACGGCGATGACTTGGCGATAGCGCTCGTAGATGCGCGCGTCGCCGCTGTCGGCATACAGGTTCAGGTAATAGATGGCGTCTTTCTGGGCCTTGGACCACAGGCTCTCGCCCGCAACATAGGCACGCACGGCCGATAACGCGTAAAGGCTGAGGCTGCCCAGCAAGACCTGGAAGACTACAACGGCGATGAAGGGCCAGATGATACCCAGCAACCTTGGCGCCTCTAACGTTCGATTTCCCTTCATGTAGTCCCTGTCACAGAGCAGATAAGGCTCGATTCAACCCAGACAAGCTCAGCGTAGGCCATTTGCCATCTACGTGGCGGGGAATTTTGTGGGTGGGGATTTTGGGATTGGAGCTGACAGTACCGGCCCTATCGCCGGCAAGCCGGCTCCCACAGGGTCACCACTGCACCTTTGTGGGAGCCGGCTTGCCGGCGATAGGGCCAGAGCAGACAGCCGTAGCGTCAGGTTTGCTGCAAATGCCCATACAACTTGGCATACAAGCCACCTTCGGCAATCAGCTGCTGGTGGCCTCCGTCCTCGGCCACATGCCCACCATCGAACACCAGCACCCGGTCGGCCTGCTTCACCGCCGACAGGCGGTGGGCGATGATCAGCGTGGTCCGGCCACTGAGGAAGCGCGCCAGGGCCTGGTGCAGGTTGTACTCGGTGGCCGCGTCGAGCGCCGAGGTGGCTTCATCGAGAATCACCACCTTGGGTTCGGCCAAGACCATGCGGGCAATTGCCAGGCGCTGGCGCTGACCGCCAGACAAGCGCACCCCGGACCGGCCGACCACACTGTCCAATCCTTGCGGCAGCGCCGCGATGGTGGCGTCCAGCTGGGCGATGCGCAGCGCCTGCCAGCAGGCGTCGTCGGTGCATTCGCGGCCCATGGTCAGGTTGGCGCGCACCGTGTCGTTGAACAGCGAGGGGTGCTGCAGCACCACCGCGACATTTTCCCGCAAGGTCTCCAGGCCGATTTCCTGCAGGCTCGCGCCACCGAAGCGAATGGTCCCGGCCTGGGCGCTGTAGAGGCCCAGCAGCAACTGCACCAGGGTGCTCTTGCCACCACCGCTGGCGCCGACAATGGCCACCTTCTCGCCCGGCGCAATGGACAGGTCGAGGTGCTCGAGCACCGGTTCCTCGGCATAGGCGAAGTGCAGGTCGCGCACCTCGATACCCACCGTTTCGCGGCCGGCGAACGGGTCGCTGGCCGCCGGGTATTGCGGCTCGTCGTCACGTGCCAGCAGCTCGTTCAGCCGGCTCAGCGCGCCACCGGCGGCGTAATAGGCGTACTGCAGGTTCAGCAATTGTTCGACCGGGCCGATCATGAACCACAGGTAGCTGAACACCGCCAGCATCTGCCCGATCGACAGGTCGGAGAACAGTACCGTGAGCATGGCCGCGGCGCGGAAGATATCGATGCCGAACTGGAACAGCAGACCACTGGCGCGGCCGCTGGCGTCGCTCTTCCACTGCGAGTCCACGGCGTAGTCGCGCACTTCGCGGGCGCGCAGACCAAGGCGGCCGAGGAAGTAACCCTGGCGGTTGCTGGCACGGATCTCCTGAATCGCATCGAGGGTTTCCGCCAAGGCCTGGGTAAAGCGCGAGGTGCTGTCGTTCTCGAGCTTTTTCAGGTGCTTGACGCGCTTGCCCAACTGCACGGTGAAGTAGATCACCAGCGGGTTGAACAGCAGGATCAGCAGCGCCAGCTTCCAGTGCATCCAGATCAGGATCGCCGCCGTACCGGTCAACGTCAGCATGGCCACCAGGAAGCGGCTGAGGGTTTCGCCAACGAACTTGTCGAGGGTATCCAGGTCGGTGACCAGGTGCGTGGTCACGGTGCCACTGCCCAGGCTTTCGTATTCCTTGAGCGAGATTCGCTTGAGCCGCTCGATCAGGCGGATGCGCAAGCGGTAGACAATGTCCTTGGCAAGGCCTGCGAACAGTTTGGCCTGTACCACGTTGAACGCCAGCGCGGACAGGCGCAGGCACAGGGTGACCACCAGCATCAGGCCAATGTAGCCAGCCGCTACCTGCCAGCCGCTGGGCAACAAGTGGTTCATGAACTTCAGGGCCGCATCACCATGGCCAAGCAGTACTTCGTCAACCAGCAACGGCAGCAACAGCGGAATCGGCACGCTGCAGCAGGCCGCCAGGACGGCGACCATGTTGGCGGTCCACAGGTTTTTCTTGTGATGCAGCGCCAGGCGGCGGATTTCCGCCCAGCTCAGGCGATCAGGCACAGCAGCGGGCTTCCCTGGCACAGGGTCGGGAGACCCTGGCAGATCAAGCACAGGCGGCCTGCTGTAGCCAGCGGCCAAGCAGGGGTTGCAGGCTGTCCAGCGGCTGGTAGCCGTTGGTCAGCAGGGCCAGTTGGCCATTGCGCTCGGCCAGCAGGGTCGGGAAGCCGGCGATGCCCAGGTCCTGCACCCAGCTGAAATCCGCTGCGGTGGCGGCGCGGGTATCGGCACGGGTGAGGGCCTCGGCGAAGGTGGCGCGGTCGAAGCCGGCCTGCTCGGCCAGCTCGACCAGCTGCAGCACCGTGGTGACATCCACGCCCTGTTCGTAGAACGAACGCTGGATCAGCTGCAACAGCGGCCACACGCGCTCGGCATCCAGCTCGCGGGCCGCGACCAGGGCGCGGCAGGCCGGCTCGGTGTCGTAGACGAACCCATCGGGCATGGCGCCGTCGAAACGAAACGGCTGCCCGGTGGCCTCGGCGACCGCCTGCCAATGCTCGAGGATGTAGCGCCGAGTCGAGGCATCCAGCGCACTGCCGCCGCTGCGCAGGCCGCCCAGCACCAGCCGGGTCGGCACGCCAGCATCACGCGCCTGGGCGATCAGGGCCGCGGCCACCGGCGCAAAACCCCAGCACCAGGAGCACATCGGGTCCATCACATAGAGCAGGCGTGCAGTCATGCATCAGGCCTCGGCTTTGTAGTTGTAACCGATCGGATGTGGCAGGTTGCGCGCCTTGGCCAGCTCGATCTGCTTCTGCCGGTCGATGGCGCTGCGCCGGGTCTTTTCGCTCAGGCTGTCCCAGCAGTGCGGGCAGCTCACACCTGGCGAATAGTGCTCGGACGCGCGGTCCTGCACATCGATCGGGTGGCGGCAGGCATGGCACTGGTCGTACTCGCCTTCGCTCAGGTCATGGCGCACCGTGACGCGGTTGTCGAAGACGAAACAGTCGCCTTCCCAGAGGCTTTCTTCCTGAGGCACTTCCTCGAAGTATTTCAGGATGCCGCCCTTAAGATGATAGACCTCATCAAAGCCTTCACCGAGCATGTAGCTGGAAGCTTTTTCGCAACGAATGCCGCCGGTGCAGAACATGGCAACCTTCTTGTGCTTGCTCGGGTCGAAGTTGGCCTTGATGTACTCGGGGAACTCGCGGAAGGTCTCGGTCTTCGGGTCGATGGCGCCCTTGAAGGTGCCGATGGCCACTTCGTAGTCGTTGCGGGTGTCGATCAGCAGCACTTCGGGGTCGCTGATCAGGGCGTTCCAGTCCTTGGGGTCGACATAGGTGCCGACCGCCTGGTTCGGGTCCACGCCGGGCACGCCGAGGGTGACGATCTCTTTCTTGAGCTTGACCTTGGTGCGGTAGAACGGCTGTTCGTCGCAGTAGGATTCCTTGTGGTCGACATCCACCAGGCGCGGGTCGCTGCGCAGCCAGGCGAGCAGGCCGTCGATGCCTTCGCGGGTGGCCGAGACGGTGCCGTTGATGCCTTCATGGGCGATCAGCAGCGTGCCTTTGACGCCGTTGTCGAGCATCGTCTTGAGCAGTGGCTCGCGCAGTTCGACGTAGTCTTCCAGGGTGACGAACTTGTACAGCGCCGCCACGACGATCGGTTGGGACATGTAAGTGAATCTCCAGGTGGTTGCCCTCGTAAGGGGCGGACCGGGTTTGACATGAAACAGGGGGCTGCTGCGCGGCCATCGCTGGCAAGCCAGCTCCCACAGGTGCGACATGCGCTGTACCTGTGGGAGCTGGCTTGCCAGCGATGGCCGCGCAGCGGCCCCCTTTGGGATGTTGCGGATTGTACCAGAACGACGAACCGGATTCAGTGCCCGCCGCCAGCACACACCGGCGATGCCGGCGCGGCGCCCACCTGGGCCCACTCCTCGGCGGTGTAGGTGTGGATTGCCAGGGCATGAATTTCGCCCATCAGCTCACCCAAGGTGGCGTACACCTTCTGGTGACGCTTGACGCTGTTGAGCCCCGCAAACTGCTCGCTGACGATCACCGCCTTGTAGTGGGTCTCCTGGCCACGGCTGTGCATGTGGCTTTCGTTGAGCACTTCAAGGTGCTGCGGGGCCAGCGCGGCCAGCTGCTGCTCGATGCGTTGCTGCATGCTCATCGGTCGCTACTCACTTCTTGGCCGGTGCGGCCTTGCCAGCGTTGGGGTCGAGTTCCTTGGTCATGTCTTCGAGCAGCTTGTTCACCACCGGTACCGCAGGCTCCAGGCTCTGCTGGGTCAGCTGGGCCGACTGCTGGGTGACCTTGGGCATCTCGCGCAGGATTTTCTTGCCCAGCGGCGACTCGTAGAACTTGACCAGGTCCTTGAGCTCCTGCTCGGTGAAGGTCTGGGTGTACAGGTCAACCATCTTCGGCTTCAGCTTGTTCCAGCCGATGGCACTGTCCAGCGCAGCGTTGGCCTTGGCCTGGTAGCTCTGCAGCACGGGCTGCTTGGAGGACGGCGCCTTGGTCTGGGCGAAACGCTGGGCGAACATCTGCTGGACCTGCATGTACACCGGGGTACCCAGCTTGTCGGCATTGGCCAGGGTCAGGAACTTCTCGGCGGCAGCGTTGTGGCTGGCGGTGGCAGCGAGCACCTGGCCGCTGGCACAGGCCAGGGCGACGGCGGCACAGAGGACACGGAGACGGGTCATTGCATTTCCTTCAAGGAGGGGAGGCGAAACCTCAGAGTAGAGCATTCTGCTCCCGCAAGGGCGCAGCGCTCAAGTAGCACGACGAGCGATTGAACCGCTTGTTCGCATGAGGGCCTAAACTGCTGATTCTGACTGACAAAGGAGTGAACGCAGCATGAGCCGTATCGAGACAGACAGCCTGGGCCCGGTCGAAGTTCCGGAGGACGCCTACTGGGGGGCGCAGACCCAGCGCTCGCTGATCAACTTTGCCATTGGCAAGGAACGCATGCCGCTCGCGGTGCTGCACGCCCTGGCATTGATCAAGAAAGCCGCGGCGCGGGTCAACGACCGCAACGGCGACCTGCCGGCCGACATCGCCCGGTTGATCGAACAGGCCGCCGACGAAGTGCTCGGCGGTGAGCACGACGACCAGTTCCCATTGGTGGTCTGGCAGACCGGCAGCGGCACCCAAAGCAACATGAACGTCAACGAGGTGATTGCCGGGCGCGCCAACGAGCTGGCCGGCAAGGGCCGCGGTGGCAAGGCCCCGGTACACCCGAACGACCACGTCAATCGCTCGCAGAGCTCCAATGACTGCTTCCCTACCGCCATGCACATCGCCGCGGTACAAGCGGTGCACGACAATCTGCTGCCGGCGATTGCCGAGCTGTCTTCCGGGCTGGCCGAGCTGTCGGCACGCCACCACAAGCTGGTCAAGACCGGCCGCACGCACATGATGGACGCCACGCCGATCACCTTCGGCCAGGAGGTTTCCGCCTACGTCGCCCAGCTCGACTATGCCCAGCGCGCCATCCGCGCCACGTTGCCGGCGGTGTGCGAGCTGGCCCAGGGCGGCACCGCGGTGGGTACCGGGCTGAACGCGCCGCACGGTTTCGCCGAAGCCATCGCCGCCGAGCTGGCCGCCCTCTCCGGCTTGCCGTTCGTCACCGCCCCGAACAAGTTCGCCGCCCTTGCCGGCCATGAGCCGCTGACCAGCCTGGCCGGCGCGCTGAAGACCCTGGCGGTGGCCTTGATGAAAATCGCCAACGACCTGCGCCTGCTCGGCTCCGGCCCACGCGCAGGGCTGGCCGAAGTGCGCCTGCCGGCCAACGAGCCGGGGAGTTCGATCATGCCCGGCAAGGTCAACCCGACCCAGTGCGAGGCGCTGTCGATGCTGGCCTGTCAGGTGCTGGGCAACGACGCGGCGATCGGCTTTGCCGCCAGCCAAGGGCACCTGCAGCTGAATGTGTTCAAGCCGGTGATCATCCATAACCTGCTGCAGTCGATCGAGCTGCTGGCCGATGGCTGTCGCAACTTCCAACTGCATTGCGTGGCCGGGATCGAGCCGGATGCCGAGCAGATGGCGGCGCACCTGGAGCGGGGGTTGATGCTGGTGACGGCGCTGAACCCGCATATCGGCTATGACAAGGCGGCGGAGATTGCCAAGAAAGCCTACGGCGAAGGCAAGACCTTGCGCGAGGCGGCGCTGGAGTTGAAGTACCTGACCAACGAGCAGTTCGATCAGTGGGTGCGGCCGGAGAACATGCTGGCTCCCGGAGGCAAGGGCTGATCTGTACCGGCCCTATCGCCGCGGTTCGTCGCCACGACAAGCCGGCTCCCACAGGATCACCACAACCTTGAATATTGTGGGGTACCTGTGGGAGCCGGCTTGTCGTGGCGACGAACCGCGGCGATAGGGCCGGTAGCGTCAACCCGCAACCCTGGCCATGCGCGCCCGCCACCCCGCCACCAGCGAAGGCCCCACCGCCACCAGCGTCGACCCCAGCACCACCGTCACCGCCCCCACATACCCCAGGGCATTGATGTCCTCGGCATGCACATAGTCAGGCCACATCCAGGCCGCCAGCGCTACCGCAACGAACGTCACCAGCGGCGTCATCGCCAGTGTGGCACTCACCCGCGAGGCCTCCCAGTGCGCCAATGCCTCGGCAAAGGCGCCATAAGCCACCAAGGTATTGAGGCAGCAAGCGAGCAGCAGCCAACCCTGCAGCGGCGTCAACTGCAGCGCCTGCAGCGGATGCACCCAGGGCGTCAGCAACGCGGCGCAGCCCAGGTAGATCACCACCATCACCTGCTGCGAATGCCACACCGTCAGCAGCTGCTTCTGGCTCAGCGCGTAGAACACCCAGATGCTGGTCGCCAGCAAAATGGTCAGCACACCGGTGGTGTAGGTGCCCAGCGAGGTCAGCAACTCTTCCAGACGCTGGTTGAAGAACAGGCCGAAACCGCCCAGCAGAATCAACAGACCGATCCCCTGCCCCAGGCTGAAGCGCTCCTTGAACACGAAAACGCTGGCCACCAGCAGCAGCACCGGGCCGATCTGCACCACCAGTTGCGCGGTGCCCGGACTCAGCAGGTTCAGGCCGATCAGGTACAGCACGTAGTTGCCCAGCAGGCCGAACACGGCGACCACCAACAGGCCTTTGCCCTTGGCCGGCAACTTGCCCACAGCCGGCAAGCGTCGCTTTACCCCCAACCAGCAGAACAGCAGGCCGCCGGACACCAGCAGGCGGTACCAGGTGACGGTCACCGGGTCCATCACCTGCAATACCTGCTTGAGCTTGATGGGCAAAATGCCCCACAGCAGCGCGGTGAGCAGTGCCAGGAACAGGCCATAGACCCAGCGGCCGGAAGTCTTGTGCATAACGTCCTCGATCGAACCCGGGGTGGGGGTGGCTGGATTCTAAGGACTTCAGGGAAAAATGCCGGGAAAAGAATTCATCTGTTCATTCCCCGACGGCATGTCAGGGCTATTTCTTGTGCTTGGCGAACGCCGCTTCCAGCGCATTGTTGATGGTGCGCAACACCTTCACCCGGGCCCAGCGCTTGTCATTGGCTTCCACCAGGGTCCACGGCGCGATCTCGCTGCTGGTACGGTCGACCATGTCGCCCACCGCATCGACATACAGGCCCCATTTGTCGCGATTGCGCCAGTCGTCCTCGGTGATCTTGTAGCGCTTGAACGGGATCTGCTCACGCTCCTCGAAGCGCTGCAACTGGGTCTGCTGGTCGATCGCCAGCCAGAACTTGACCAGCACCACGCCGGCGTTGACCAACTGTTCCTCGAAGTCGTTGATCTCGCTGTAGGCGCGCATCCAGTCACTGGGCGTACAGAAGCCTTCGACCCGCTCCACCAGCACCCGCCCGTACCACGAGCGGTCGAAGATGGTGAACTTGCCGCGTGCCGGGATATGCCGCCAGAAACGCCACAGATAAGGCTGCGCACGCTCCTCTTCGGTGGGCGCGGCAATCGGCACGATGCGGTATTGGCGCGGATCGAGCGCCGCCGCCACGCGACGGATCGCCCCGCCCTTGCCGGCGGCATCGTTGCCTTCGAAAGCGGCCACCAGGGCATGCCGGCGCATGTGCTTGTGCCGCAGCAGGCCAGCCAGGCGGGCCTGCTCGGTCACCAGTTGCTCCTGGTAGTCCTGCTTGTCCAGGCGCAAGGTCATGTCCAGCGCGCCCAGCAGGTTGCGATCGTCGATGCTGCGGCCCAGCGGCGCGATATTGCCCTGGTGCTTGCCCTTGGGGTTGACGGCCAGCGCCGCCTGCAGGCTGTCCAGCAGGATGCGACCAACCGCCAGACTGCGGTAGTGCGGATCGACCCCTTCGACGATGTGCCACGGCGCATAGTCGCGGCTGGTGCGGCGCAGCACGCGCTCGCCGAAACGCACGACACGGTCGTAGGTTTGCGATTGCTGCCAGTCCAGCGGGCTGATCCGCCAGCTGTGCAACGGGTCGTCCTTGAGCGACTTGAGGCGATCCTTCATCTGCCGCTTGGACAGGTGGAACCAGAACTTGATGATCAACGCGCCTTCGTCGCAGAGCATCTGTTCCAGGCGCTCGGCACCGGCGATGGCCTGGTCGAGCACGGCATCCTTGAACACACCATGCACCCGCCCCTGGATCATCTGGCTGTACCAGTTGCCGAAGAACACGCCCATCCGCCCCTTCGGCGGCAATGCTCGCCAGTAGCGCCACGCCGGAGGCCGGGCCAATTCCTCGTCGGTTTGCTGGTCGAAGGTGAGCACATCGATCATGCGCGGGTCCATCCACTCGTTCAGCAGCTTGACCGTCTCACCCTTGCCAGCGCCTTCGATGCCGTTTATCAGCACGATCACCGGGAAACGCGCCTGCTGCTTGAGTTCGTACTGGGCTTCGAGCAGCGCCTCGCGCAGGGCGGGCACTTCGGCCTCGTAGGTGTCCTTGTCGATGCTGTGACCGATTTCCGCGGATTCGAACATGCTGGGCTCCTTCATTGGATTAGCAAGACTAGCGGATTTTTGTGCGGGTCTGTAATGGCCCTATCGCCGGCAAGCCGGCTCCCACAGGGTTCAGCGCCCCCCTTGTGGGAGCCGGCTTGCCGGCGATGAGGCCGGTACAAGCACAGCGCAAACTTCGCAGATGACATAAAATCCGCACATCCGCTGCAACCGAGCCAACCATGTCCACCCTCCTCCAGCACGCCCAGATCGACTGGGACGACCAGGGCCGCCCTCATTCGCGGCATTACGACGACGTCTACTTCTCGAAAAACGAAGGCACCGAGGAAACCCGCTACGTGTTCCTCGAACAGACCCGCCTGCGCCAGCGCTGCATCGAACTCGCGCCGCACGCCTGCCTGGTGATCGGCGAAACCGGCTTTGGCACCGGCATGAACTTTTTCTGTGCCTGGCAGCTGTTCGCCGAACACGCCCCCGATGACGCCCGCCTGCATTTCGTCAGTGTCGAGAAGTACCCACTGGGTGCCGATGACATGGCCCGCGCCGTGCGCCTGTGGCCGGAACTGGCCGCCTTCACCGAGCCCTTCCTCAAGCAGTACGTGGCGGTGCACGCGGGCTTTCAGCAGTTCACCTTCGACCAGGGCCGGGTCACCCTGACCTTGCTGATCGGCGATGTGCTGGAACAGCTGCCGCAACTCGACGCTTGCATCGACGTGTGGTTCCTCGACGGTTTCGCCCCGGCGAAGAACCCCGACATGTGGACACCCGCCCTGTTCGCGCAACTGGCGCGGCTGTCCCGTGCCGGGACCGCGCTGGGCACCTTCACCACCACAGGCTGGGTTCGACGCGGGCTGATCGAAGCCGGTTTCACCATGAAGAAGGTGCCTGGCCTGGGCAAGAAATGGGAGGTGATGAGCGGGGAGTACACCGGTCAGCCTTCAGCCGCCATGGCCGCGCCATGGTATGCCCGGCCAGCCGCGATCGAAGGGCCGCGCCAGGCACTGGTGATAGGCGCCGGGCTGGCCGGCAGCGCCAGCGCCGCCAGCCTGGCCGCGCGCGGCTGGCAGGTAACGGTACTGGAACGGCACAACGCACCCGCACAGGAAGCCTCGGGCAACCCGCAGGGTGTGCTCTACCTGAAACTTTCCGCCCATGGCACGGCGCTGTCGCAGATGATCCTGTCCGGCTTCGGTTACACCCGACGCCAGCTCGAACAGTTGCAAAAAGGCCAGGACTGGGATGCCTGCGGCGTGCTGCAGCTGGCCTTCGACAGCCAGGAGGCCGAACGCCAGGCCAAGCTCGCCGAGGCCTTCGACAGCGGCCTGCTGCGTGCGCTGGAGCAGGCTGAAGCCGAGGCGATTGCCGGCGTGGCACTGCCTGCGGGCGGCCTGTTCTATCCCGAAGGGGGTTGGGTGCACCCGCCCGCTTTGTGCCAGGCACAGCTGCAGCACCCGAATATTCAGCTGCAGGTCCATCGCAACGTGGTGGAGCTACGGCGAGCCGACGGCCTGTGGCAGGCCTGGGATGGCGAACAGTTGCTGGCCAGTGCACCGCTGGTGGTGCTGGCCGGCGCCGCCGATGTGCACCGTTTCGAACCGTGCGCGCAATTGCCACTCAAGCGTATCCGCGGGCAGATCACCCGCTTGCCGGCCACCGAGACAAGCCGCGAACTGCGTACCGTGGTCTGCGCCGAGGGCTATGTGGCGCCACCACGGGGTGACGAACATACGCTGGGGGCCAGCTTCGATTTCCATAGCGATGACCTGACGCCCACCGTGGCCGAGCACCAGGGCAACCTGGCGTTGCTGGACGAAATCTCCACCGACCTGGCCCAGCGCCTGGGCACTGCAAAGCTCGACCCTGAGCAGCTGCAGGGGCGCGCGGCGTTTCGCTGCACCAGCCCGGATTACTTGCCGATCGTCGGGCCGGTTGCTGATCCAGAGGCGTTCGTCGAAGCCTTTGCCGTGCTGGGCAAGGATGCGCGGCAGGTGCCCGAGGTGCCCTGCCCTTGGCTGCAAGGGCTGTATGTGAACAGTGGGCATGGTTCGCGAGGGTTGATCACGGCGCCGCTTTCAGGCGAGTTGATTGCGGCCTGCGCCAGTGGTGAGCCATTGCCGTTGCCGCGGGCGGTGGCCGAGGCCTGTCATCCGAACCGGTTTGTGTTGCGCAAGCTGATTCGAGGTAAGTGAACGGGGCTGCTTTGCAGCCCAATCGCCGGCAAGCCGGCTCCCACAGGGATCTCCACAGGCACAGGGAACCGGTGTGGGAGCAGGCTTGCCGGCGATGGGCCGCAGCGCGGCCCCACTCCATATAACAGATCGATCTAAAACTCTCGCAAATCACCCAGGTCAGTTCCTTACAGGTGCCCTAATCCGGGGCACTGATTCCCCAACGGAAAAACCGGTAAGGACCTATGTGCGGATTAGCAGGAGAGTTGCGTTTCACCCCTATCGACCAAGCCCCTCGCCCGGCGGACCTCGCCGCGGTAGAGCGCATGACCCATCACCTGGCGCCACGCGGACCAGACGCCTGGGGCTTCCATAGCCACGGCCCGATCGCCCTCGGCCACCGACGACTGAAGATCATGGACCTGTCGGACGGCTCGGCCCAGCCGATGGTCGACAACCCCCTGGGTCTGTCGCTGGCCTTCAACGGCGCCATCTACAACTTCCCCGAACTGCGCCAGGAGCTGCAGGCGCTGGGCTACACCTTCTGCTCCGACGGCGACACCGAGGTGCTGCTCAAGGGCTACCACGCCTGGGGCGCGGCCTTGCTGCCCAAGCTCAACGGCATGTTCGCCCTGGCCATCTGGGAGCGCGACAACCAGCGCCTGTTCCTGGCCCGCGACCGCCTTGGCGTCAAACCCCTGTACCTGTCGCGCAATGGCGAGCGGCTGCGTTTCGCCTCGACACTGCCCGCGTTGCTCAAGGGCGGCGACATCGACCCGATGATCGACCCGGTGGCGCTCAACCATTACCTCAACTTCCACGCCGTGGTGCCCGCCCCGCGCACCCTGCTGGCCAACGTGCAGAAGCTCGAACCCGGCACCTGGATGCGCATCGACCGCCACGGTGAAGTCGAGCGCCAGACCTGGTGGCAACTGCACTACGGCCCCAACCCGGACGAGCGCGACCTCGACCTGGAAGGCTGGACCACCCGCGTGCTGGACGCTACCCGCGATGCCGTGGCCATCCGCCAGCGTGCAGCCGTGGACGTCGGCGTGCTGCTGTCCGGTGGCGTCGATTCGAGCCTGCTGGTCGGCCTGCTGCGGGAAGTCGGAGTGGACGACCTGTCGACCTTCTCCATCGGTTTCGAAGATGCCGGTGGCGAGCGTGGCGACGAGTTCCAGTACTCCGACCTGATCGCCCGTCACTACGGCACGCGCCACCACCAGCTGCGCATTGCCGAAAGCGAAATCATCGAACAGCTACCGGCGGCCTTCCGCGCCATGAGCGAACCGATGGTCAGCCACGACTGCATCGCCTTCTACCTGCTCTCGCGGGAAGTGGCCAAGCACTGCAAGGGCGTACAAAGCGGCCAGGGCGCCGACGAGCTGTTCGCCGGCTACCACTGGTACCCGCAGGTAGATGGCGCCGAGGATGCCTTCGGCGCCTACCGCGACGCCTTCTTCGACCGCAGCCATGCCGAGTACCGCGATACGGTCCAGGCGCCATGGCTGCTGGAAACCGACGTGGCCGGCGACTTTGTCCGCGAACACTTCGCCCGCCCCGGCGCCCCGGATGCGGTGGACAAGGCGCTGCGCCTGGACAGCACGGTGATGTTGGTCGACGACCCGGTCAAACGGGTCGACAACATGACCATGGCCTGGGGCCTGGAGGCGCGCACGCCGTTCCTCGACTATCGCCTGGTCGAGCTGTCGGCGCGCATCCCGGCCCGCTTCAAGCTGCCTGACGGCGGCAAGCAGGTGCTCAAGCAGGCCGCACGGCGGGTGATCCCCCACGAGGTGATCGACCGCAAGAAAGGCTACTTCCCAGTGCCCGGCCTCAAGCACCTGCAAGGCGCCACGCTGGACTGGGTGCGCGAGCTGCTGACCGACCCCAGCCAGGACCGCGGGCTGTTCAACCCGGCCATGCTCGACCGCCTGCTGAGCAACCCGCATGGCCAGCTCACCCCCCTGCGCGGCTCCAAGCTGTGGCAGCTGGCGGCGCTGAACCTGTGGCTCAGCGAACAAGGAATCTGACCGATGAAAGCCCACGAAATCGCTTACGGCCAGCGCCTGCTGCGAGGCCAGGTGCCGTCCTACGAGCGCCTGCAAGCCCAGCTGGCTGGCGACGGCAGCGAGCCCCACGACCAGCCGCGTGCCCTGCACTGCGGCTGGGGCCGCCTGCTGATCGGCCACACGTACCCGGATGCAGCGAGCCTGGCCGAGGCGCTGCAGCAAGAGCAACCGGGGGAGCGCGACATTGCCTTGTACGTGGCCGCGCCCCAGCAAGTGCTGGCCCAGGCGCCCCACCAGCTGTTCCTCGACCCGTCCGACACCCTGCGCCTGTGGTTCACCGACTACCGCCAGGCGCAACGGGTGTTCCGCGGGTTTCGTATCCGCCGTGCGCAATCCGACGCCGACTGGCAAGCGATCAACGGCCTGTACCAGGCCCGCGGCATGCTGCCGGTGCAGCCCGAGCGGATCACCCCGCGCCACCTCGGTGGCCCGGTGTACTGGCTGGCCGAGGACGAAGACAGCGGTACGGTGATCGGCAGCGTCATGGGCCTGAACCACAGCAAGGCGTTCGACGATCCGGAACACGGCAGCAGCCTGTGGTGCCTGGCCGTCGACCCGCAGTGCACCCGCCCCGGTGTCGGCGAAGTGCTGGTGCGCCACCTGATCGAGCACTGCATGAGCCGGGGCCTGGCCTACCTCGATCTGTCGGTGCTGCACGACAACCGCCAGGCCAAGCGCCTGTACAAGAAGTTGGGCTTTCGCAACCTGCCGACCTTCGCGGTCAAGCGCAAGAACGGTATCAACCAGCAGTTGTTCCTTGGTCCCGGGCCGCAAGCCGGGCTCAACCCCTATGCCCGGATCATCGTCGACGAAGCCTACCGACGGGGCATCGAGGTGCAGGTCGACGACGCCGCTGGCGGGCTGTTCACCCTCAGTATTGGAGGGCGCCGGGTGCGTTGCCGCGAATCGCTCAGCGACCTCACCAGCGCCGTCAGCATGACCCTCTGCCAGGACAAGCGCCTGACCCAGCAGGCCCTGCATAACGCCGGCCTGCGGGTACCGGTGCAGCAGCTGGCTGGCAATGCCGACGATAACCTGGCCTTTCTCGACGACCACGGCGCGGTGGTGGTCAAGCCGGTGGACGGCGAGCAAGGTCAGGGCGTGGCGGTGAACCTGACGACCTACGAAGCAGTCAGCCAGGCCATCGACCAGGCCCGGCGCTTCGACAGTCGGGTGTTGCTGGAGAGCTTCCACCCCGGCCAGGACCTGCGCATCGTGGTGATCGGCTTTGAGGTGGTGGCTGCCGCCATTCGCCACCCGGCCCAGGTGGTAGGCGACGGCAAGCACAGTGTCAAGGCGCTGATCGAAGCCCAGAGCCGACGTCGCCGGGCCGCGACCGGGGGGGAAAGCCGCATTCCGCTGGACGAGGAGACCGAGCGCACCTTGCGTGATGCCGGCCTCGACTACGCCAGCGTATTGCCCGCCGGCCAGCGCCTGGCCGTGCGCCGTACCGCCAACCTGCACACCGGCGGCACCCTGGAAGACGTGACCGAGCGTTTGCATCCGGTGCTGGCCGACGCTGCCGTGCGCGCGGCACGGGCGCTGGATATTCCGGTGGTGGGGCTGGATTTGATGGTGCGCGATGCCGAAAGCCCGGAGTACGTGATCATCGAGGCCAACGAACGGGTTGGGCTGGCCAACCATGAACCGCAGCCAACCGCCGAACGCTTTGTCGACTTGCTGTTTCCCCATAGTCGGCCGTTGGCGTGACCTCGAGGGCCCTATCGCCGGCAAGCCGGCTCCCACAGGTACCCCACATTTTTTGACATCTGTGCAGTACCTGTGGGAGCCGGCTTGCCGGCGATGAGGCCAGCGAGGACAGCGCCCGAACCAAGGAGTACCCATGTCCCAACACCTCCCAGAACCCGACCTCGACTACCTCAAGCGCGTGCTCCTGGAGATGCTCGCGATCCCCAGCCCGACCGGCTTCACCGACACCATCGTGCGCTACGTGGCCGAACGCCTGGACGAACTGGGCATCCCCTTCGAGTTGACCCGCCGCGGCACCATCCGCGCCACCCTCAAGGGCCGGCAAAGCTCCCCCGACCGCGCCGTCTCGGCCCACCTCGATACCATTGGCGCCAGCGTGCGCCAGCTGCAGGACAATGGCCGTCTGGCCCTGGCGGCGGTCGGCTGCTGGTCGAGCCGCTTCGCCGAAGGCAGCCGGGTCAGTGTGTTCACCGACACCGGCGTGTACCGCGGCAGCGTGCTGCCACTGATGGCCAGCGGACATGCCTTCAACACGGCCATCGACCAGATGCCGGTCAGCTGGGAGCACGTGGAGGTGCGCCTGGATGCCTACTGCACCACCCGCGCCGACTGCGAAGCCTTAGGCATAGCCGTCGGCGACTTCGTCGCCTTCGACCCGCTGCCGGAGTTCACCGAAAGCGGCCATATCAGCGCCCGCCACCTGGACGACAAGGCCGGTGTCGCGGCGTTGCTGGCCGCCCTCAAGGCTGTGGTGGAGAGCGGCCGCCAGCCGCTGATCGATTGCCACCCACTGTTCACCATCACCGAGGAAACCGGCTCCGGCGCGGCCGCCGCCCTACCCTGGGACGTCAGCGAGTTCGTCGGCATCGATATCGCCCCGGTGGCACCCGGCCAGGCCTCCAGCGAACACGCCGTCAGCGTGGCCATGCAGGACTCCTCGGGCCCGTACGATTACCACCTGTCGCGCCACCTGCTGAAACTTGCCGGCGACCAGGACCTGCCGGTGCGCCGGGATGTGTTCCGTTATTACTTCAGCGATGCCCATTCGGCCGTCACTGCCGGGCACGACATCCGCACCGCGCTGGTGGCGTTCGGCTGCGATGCCACCCACGGCTACGAGCGCACCCACATCGACAGCCTGGCCGCACTCAGCCGCCTGCTGTCGGGTTATCTGCTCAGCCCGCCGGTATTCGCCAGCGACTCGAACCCGGCCAATGCGTCGCTTGAGCGCTTCAGCCACCAGCTGGAGCACGATGCGCAGATGGAGAGCGACACACGGGTGCCGGCGGTGGACAGCCTGGTGGGGAACAAGGGGTGAGCAAGGGGGGGCGGGTTTCGCGTAGCATTGTCGGATTCTTCTACCAAGCCGAACGCTGCCATGTTGATTCCTTACGACCAATTGCAAGCTGAAACCCTGACCCGCCTGATCGAGGACTTCGTGACCCGCGACGGCACCGACAATGGTGACGACACACCGCTGGAAACCCGTGTGCTGCGGGTGCGCCAGGCGTTGGCCAAGGGCCAGGCGTTCATTCTGTTCGACCTGGAGAGTCAGCAGTGCCAGCTACTGGCCAAGCATGATGTGCCGCGCGAGTTGCTCGACTGATATCACCGGCCCTATCGCCGGCAAGCCGGCTCCCACAGCAACCCCACCGTTCTCAAGTTCAGTGGGGTACCTGTGGGAACCGGCTTGCCGGCGATGAGGCCAGTACAGACAAACTCAGGCCGACTTGGCCTTACTCGCCTCCCCCGCCTTGATCCGCTTGTACACCTCGGCCCGATGCACCGTCACCTCGCGCGGCGCACTCACACCAAAACGCACCGTGCCGTCTCGCGTCTCCACGACCTTGATCTGGATGTCGTCACCAATGGTGATGACTTCGCCCACTTCGCGCCCTATGACCAGCATGTTCCACTCTCCGACAACAGGAAAAACCGGAGATTGCATGTGGATATTCAGCAACTCAATGCTTCCGCTAAAAATCAGAATCGTCCTACGTAGACAGGTAAAATTCCCTACAGATTCTTCCCGCGATCAACGCGTCTGCGCCTTGGCACGCATCTTCACGGCCATGTCCGCCATCTCGTCATACAGCCGCTCCGGCGCCTGCCGTTTGAGCTGCCAAGCCTGGCGCCCGGCCTCGTGCGGAAGGATCAGGAACTCGCCGGCGACCACCTGCTGGTGGATGTAATCGGCGATATCGGCCGCGCTGATCGGCGAGCCCTCCAGCAATTTCCCCACCTGCGCCTTCATCGCCGGGTTCGGGCCGCGGAACGAATCGAGCAGGTTGGTCTGGAAGAACGATGGGCACACCACATGCACGGCCACTTCCACCTGGCGCAGCTCGACCAGCAGGCTTTCCGAGAGCGCCAGCACCCCGGCCTTGGCGACGTTGTAGTTGCTCATGCCGGGCCCCTGCATCAGCGCGGCCATGGACGCCACGTTGACGATGCGCCCCTTGCTGCGCTCGAGCAGCGGCAGGAAGGCCTTGCAGCCCTTGACCACGCCCATCAGGTTGATCGCGATCTGCCAATCCCAGTCCTCCAGCGACAGCTCGGCGAAGAACCCGCCCGAGGCGACCCCCGCGTTGTTGACGATCACATCGATGCCGCCGAACTTCTCCTCGCAGGCCTGGGCCAGGGCGGTGAGCTGGCTGTAGTCGCGCACGTCGCAGCGCTGCACGAAGCCCTCGCCGCCCGCTGCACGCACCAGGTCGAGGGTTTCCCGCAGGCCGGCTTCGTTGACATCGGCCAGCGCCAGGCGCCAGCCCTCGCGCGCCCAACGCAGGGCGATCTCGCGGCCGAGGCCGGATCCGGCGCCGGTGATCATGATGCGATTGTGCATGGTGGCAGGCCTTGTTCTGGTGAGATTGAACGAAGTCTAAACAAGGCCACGCGGGCTGGCAGGGTCGATCAGGTTAGTGAATGGGGGAGCATGACTCTGTCCCGGCCCTATCGCCGGCAAGCCGGCTCCCACGAGAAATGCACAGTGCTTGAAATCAGTGGGATACCTGTGGGAGTCGGCTTGCCGGCGATAGGGCCGGGACAGGCCACAAACGAATGGAATCTTTCACAAGCGGCACTGGTCCCAATTAACAAGAGGCCAGCAGTCCGAGGCCCTTGACCCTCAACCACGCAAGGACTCCGCCATGACCACGATCCTCATCATCATCCTGATCCTGCTGTTGATTGGTGGCTTACCGGTCTTCCCTCACTCGCGCAGCTGGGGCTATGGCCCTTCCGGCATCGTCGGCGTGGTGCTGGTGATTCTGTTGGTGCTGTTGTTGCTCGGCATGATATGACCCACCGCGTTCTGCCCGGCCTGGCGTTCCAGCTGCCGCTCCAGGCGACTCATGCCGTCGCCCATGGCACGGACAGCCAGGCTGAGCGCCAGCCGCTCCAGCGGCACGGCGTGGCAGCAGCGTTCCACTTGCTCGCACAAGGCAACCAGCGCCTCGGCGCGGGCGATGCGTGCACCACCCTTGACCCGGTGCGCCAGTTCGGCGATGGGGCCCGGTGCATCGCCCAGGCTCTCCAGGCGCTTCAGGTCTGCACGGTTGCTGGCACGCAGGTCCGCCAGCAGTGCCTTCAGCGCGGCCTCGTCATTGCCCACCAGATGCCTGAGGTGCTGCAGGCACGGCATCACGTCCTCCTCCTGCGCCTGGGTGGGCTGTGCGTTGATCAGCGCCTGGGTCAAGCTGTCGAGGTCCAGCGGTTTGAACAGGCAGTCGTCCATCCCTGCGGCGCGACTGCGCCGGCGCTCGACCTCCTGGGCACTGGCGGTCAGGCCGATCACCTGGCAGCGTGGGCGCCCGCTACGGCGCTCGTGCTCACGGATGGCGCGGGCCAGCCCGTGGCCATCGAGGCGCGGCATGTTGCAATCGCTGATGACCACATCGAAATGCTCCTTGAGCCAAAGGCGCAAGGCCTGGGCGCCATCCTCCGCCACCCGCGCCTGATGCCCCAGGTAGTCCAGTTGCTGCGCCAGCAACAGCCGGTTCGCCGGGTAATCATCCACCACCAGTACCCGCAGCCGCGTCTCGCTGTGTCCCGGCAACAAGGGTGAGGGCACAGGCGTCGATGCCTCGGCCGACAGCAATGGCAGCTTGAGCTGCACATGCGCCTCGGTGCCCTGCCCAAGGGTGCTGCGCAGACTCAATTGCCCTCCCATCAGTTCACACAGGCTACGGCTGATGCTCAGGCCCAGCCCGGCACTGGCACGGGGTGACTGCCTCTGGTTGCTGGCCTGGCGGAAGCGCTGGCCGAGGGAGGCCAGTTCGCTGGCAGCGATGCCCATGCCCGTGTCCTTGACCTGCAGCCCCACGTTCAGCTGGCCATCGACCGCCAAGACCTGCAGGCTGACCACGATGCGACCGCGCTCGGTGAACTTGATCGCGTTGCTCAGCAGATTGGCCAGCACCTGCTTGAAGCGCAGCGGGTCGAGCATCACTTCGGCATCCACCGCGCCACTCATCTGCACCTGCAGGTCGAGCCCTTTGCCACGGGCCTGCTGCTCGAACAGCTGGACCACCCGCGCCACCAGTTCACGCAGGCGCACGTGCTGCGGCGCCAGCTGCAGGTGGCCAGTCTCGATGCGGGTGATATCGAGGATGTCGCCGATCAGCTCTTTCAGCCCACGCGCAGCATCGGTGGCCACCTCGATGGCCAGCCGGTCGAGGATGCCCTGGGCGGCCTTGCGCTGGGCCAGTTCCAGCATGCCCAGCACCGCATGCAGTGGCGTGCGGATCTCGTGGCTGACGGTGGCGAGGAACTCGGTCTTGGCCTGGTTGGCCGCATCCGCCGCACGCTTGGCCCGCCGCAACCGAACCTGCAGCCGGCGCAGGTAGCGGATCCACAGCAGGGCGACTAGCAAAAGCCCGAACACAGTGCCGAAGCCGAACAGGATCTTGCCGCGGTGGCGCGGCCAGACGCCGTCGGGGACGATCATCGGATTACGCCAGCGGCGCACCAGCGAGCCGGTCTCGCGGGGGGTGAGGCTGAGTAGCGCACTGTCGATGATGCCCAGCAGCTCGTTGGCGCCACGAGCGCCGGCCAGGGCGAAGTGCGCAGGTGGCAGGGCCAGGCTGGCGCTGATCTGCAACTGCCCAGGGTACCAGCGCGCGACCAGTGGGCGAGCGTCGTCCAGGGTCAGCAAGGCGGCATCCACCTTGCCATCGGCAACCGCGCGCAAGGCGTGCAGCGGGCTGGGCAACATCCGTTGGCGCACCTGCGGGTAACGGCGCTGCAGCAGTTCGACCAGGGCACTGCCCCAGACCAGCGCGACCCGTCGGCCAGCCAGTTGCTCAAGGCTCTGCGGTGCATCGGCGCCTTTGCGGCTGACCAGCACCCGCGAGGCGCTCAGGTATGCCCGGCTGAAGCCCAGGCTCCGCTCCAGGCTTGCGCTGTAAGGCAAGCCGGCGATCAATTGCGCCTTGCCCTGGTTCACCTGCTCGATCATCTGTTCGACGCCCGCGCCGGCTTGCACGTCGAAGTTCAGGCCCGTGCGCCGGGTGATCAGCTGCAGCATGTCCAGGGTCAGGCCTCGCAGCTGGCCCTTGCTGTCGCGGTAGCTCAACGGCAGCAGCTGATCATCCACCAGCACCCGCACGCTCGGGTTGTCGTGCAGCCAGCGCTGCTGGGCCTCGCTCAATTGCACCGCTTGGGTCGCGCGGGCAGCGCCTGCCAGCGGGCTCCAGCGCTCGGTGATACGGTCACGCTGGGCCAGGCTGATGCTATTGAGGGCGATGTCCACCAGACGCGGCAAGGGCGAATCGTTGTCGAGCATGGCAAAGCCGATCCCTTGGCGCGGCACGGCGGCGTGGCCGATCTCCTCCACTGCCCCGAGCTGGCTGCGCCCTTGCACGTAGCGCGCAATCAGGGCGTTGCCCAGGTACAGGTCGGCCTGACCCAGGGCCAGCGCGGCCAGGGCGCTGAACGCCGTCGGGTGCACCTGCAGCTGGGCCTGGGGGTAGAACAGGGCCACCTGCTCGGACGTGCGGTAGCCTTCCACCATCACCAGGCGCAATGGCTGATCCTGCTGAACACGCGCCTTCTGCTCATGGACGAGCAGTAGCGGGCGGTCCTCGGCGTAGGGTGGCGACAGGCGCAGGCCAGCCTGCAAGGCCTGCTCTGTGGTGACCGACCCAAGCATGTCCACCGTCCCGTCGCGAAGGGCCGCCAGCGCCGCCTCGAACGACTCGAACACTTGCACCTGCATGTCCAGGTTCAGGTGCTCGGCCACCAGCCCCGCATAGTCGGCGGTGATGCCTTCATAGGCACGGCCAGTGCCGAGGACATCCAACGGCGGCTGGTCGTTGCCGAGCACCCCCAGGCGCAGCACCCGGTGCCGCCACAGCCAGCGCAGGTCGCTGCTGTCGGGCTCGACACGCGGCCCGTCGAAAGCGGCGCGGCCGTGGAACACCGGCGCCGCCACGCCCGGCAAGGGAAACAGACAGCACAGCAACATCAGCCAGAACGTACGCACGGTTCAGATCAGGTGATTGCGACGAGCGAAATCCGCCATGTCGATGAGTGAGTTGAGGCGCAGCTTTTCCAGCAGGCGCCCTTTGTAGGTACTGACGGTCTTGTTGCTCAGCAACATGGCTTCACCGACGGCCTTGTTGCTCAGGCCACGGGCCAGGTGCTGCAGGATCATCAGCTCGCGGTCACTGAGGCAGGCGATGCGCTGGGCGTCGGTGGCATGCAGCTCCTGGCTGTGCACCGAACTCAGGGCCACCTCGGGGAAATAGGTGAACCCCGACAGTACGGCGCGCACGGCCTTGTTCAACTCCCCAAGGTCGTTGGTCTTGGACACGAAACCCGCCGCCCCGGCCTGCATGCAACGCAGGGAGTAGGCTTCGGCCATGTGCGACGTCAACACCAGCGTCTTGACCGGATGCTCATGGCGCTTGACCCGGGCGATCACCTCCATGCCGTCGAGTCCGGGCAGACTGATGTCGAGGATGATGATGTCGGGCGCCTGCTCACGTGCCAGGCGCACCGCATCGATGCCATTGTCGGTCTGACCAACGATCTGCAGGCGCTCCTGGCGCAGCAGCATGCACACTGTGGAACGGATGAAAGGGTGGTCGTCGACCACCAGTGCTCTATGCATGATCTACCTCGCTTGACCGGCACTTCGATCCACCGGGGCTCATCCTTTCAGCACCATGGCCTTGCGCTCGGCACCTTCGTGCAGTTCGAACTGGTGCACCTTGGCCGCCTGGCCATCGAACTGCCGGGTACGCCCCGGCAGCAGATGATGCTTAGTGGCCGGTTCGCACACCTGGTCCTGGGCCTGGCACTGGCGGAAGTGATCGAGCACCACGGTGGCGTTGCCCTGGTTGGTCACGGTGAGTGCACCGGCCTGGCGGCGGATCGGGGTCTGGTAGTGGGTCTGGTTGGGGCGTACGAACAATAGCGTGCCGTAGCCTGCGAGCAAGTTGACCCCGGCCTTGAGGCTGTCGCGGTACTCCTCGGCTTCGGCCTCGCTGACGGCGAAGCCGTCGTCCTGCTCCGGGAGCACCGGGATGAAGCGCAAGCGGTAGTAGCGCTCCTTGTCGCGATCACCGCGATACAGCAAGCGCACCGCCTGCATGCCGCGCGCCGGCACGATCAGCCGCGCCGGGCTGACCACCAGCCCGCGCTGTTCGAGGGCCAGGCCTTCGAGGGCAACTTCACGGGGCGCACCGCTGCCTTCGTACACCAGTTCGACCACGCTGACCTTGACGAAGGCAGTGGAGTCGCCGCCATTGCGCACACGCTTGAGCAAGGTGCTCTTGCCCTCCTCCAGGTAGTCGTAGAGCCCGCCGACATTCAGTTCGGGTCCCGCCTGGGCTGCGCAAGGCAGCATCGCCAGGGTCAGGCAGACGTATCGAAACAGCCTCATGAAAAAGTCCTCATAGCAAAAACCGCTGATAGCGAATCAGTATCACCACAGTGATTGTGGTCTTTTGCGCGCGCGCAAAATGCAGGAAATTTCCCTGCGACTTGAGGAAATTTCCTAAAGACAGCTTTTTGCCTTTACAACTGCGCCTCGAATACCACGGTAACCAACCCCTCATAGCGGCTACCCGGGTGGGCAAGCATGCTCGACACATCACTGCCAGCCACCTCGAAATGCAATTGGCCGGGCTGATTCCATACCGTGCTGATGGGTTCGACCTGAAGCGCTGCGGCCTCGTGGGTGGGGATCGCCACCCGGTTGATGGGGTTGCCGCCATGCTGCATGCCGGCGGGCAACGTCACCGCCACCTGCACCGGCACCATGTGGCCGCTGCTTTCGCGCAGGCCACAGATGCCGGCCAATTCGTACTGGCAACGTTTGTAGAGTTTGATCGGCCCGGTGCTCCAGATGCGCAGGGGTATGTCACGGAACAGTCGTGGAGGCGTACTCCGCCCGCTCAGCCAGGCCATCCAGCCGCCCGGCGGCTCCAGCACGGCGCGGTCGGAGCCAGGAGGAAACTGCAAATACAAGTCGTGCTGCACATCCAGTTCGAAGTTCACCGTGAGCCGGGTGCCGTTGAGGTTCGAAACCGCGTTGCCGAAATCGAAATCACCTCCCGGGCCAATGATGTAATCCACGGAACCTCGGTAGATGCCCTGGGGCATGCCGATCGGGCGCGGCATGATCAACTCGTAGCCGACCCCGAACTGCGTCACTTGTACATCGGTGCGCAGGCCCACGTTGGTATTGGTAGTGTCATGGCAAGGTTGAGGGGCCGGTGGATTGAGAATGCCCCAACGGAAACGCACCGCGCTCCTGTTGTTGATCGCCGTGAAGAACTCGCAACCACCCCGGCCGATCCCATCCACCTTGTTAGGCTGCAGCAGTTTCAGCTGCTGGCTGAGCGAGCGAAACCTGAACGTCAGCTCATAGCTGCGACCGGTTTCATTGATCACTTGCACCTTTCGCTCTGCGGGCATCTGTATGTAGTGCCGATCACGCTGCTCGGACGCCTGGTTCACAATGGTCTTGTCGTAGGTGATGGGCAGGTCGGCGACGAAATTGAAGTTGCTCACCCGACATGACTCTGGCCACACCGCGCAGAATGCGGCTGGTGGGGTAATGTTTTCGAACCTCCCGGAAGCCTCCCCGCGGTAGCGCAAGCGCAGGTCCATCTCCAAGCCCATGCTCGGGTTTGGCACGAAACCGCCCAGCAAGACGAGCACCAGTGCAACTAGACAAATCCTGCTCAACTCTTGTTCTCCATCGGTACGCCCTCGGCCTGGGCCATGCGCCCTGGCACACACTGCAGATCGCCCGCCAGCAGTACGTCCCCCTCGCGCTCCAGGCGATTGAAGTCCAGCTGCAGCAGGCACAACGACTCGCCGCCCTGGCGTACCTCCAGGGTCGGGGTCGACTCACTCATTTCCACCGCGAAATGACCGCCCGGTTCACTGACACTGCGGCTGGCATGGTTGACCACCTGCGCACCCTGCATCGGCTGTCCCTGGCGGTTCAGCAGGCGTCCAAGCACGGTGACCGTGCGCATCACCCGCAACTTGCGGTAGCCCACACCACCCCGGTTGAGGTGGTAGTCGAAGCTGGTGGGCTGGATCACTGCCGCCTCGTCGTCGCCTTCCAGGTCGAACTGCACATAGCCTGACTTGTAGGCCCCTACCGGAATCACGTTGCGCCCCGGCTGCAAGGAAGCGCTCAGGCCGTGCTGGTCATCGGCGCGCAGTACCAGGCCGTCGATGTCGCTTTCCACATCGACGATCAGCCCGGCGTCGTGGGGCAGGTACTGACCGGTCATGGCCAGCTTGCCCTCGCCCACGGCCACGATACTCTGCAGGTTCAGGCCGGCACTGACTTCACCGTTGTAGGACGAACTCTGGGCGTAGGCATCGCCATGCAGCACCTGGTTCTGGAACTGGGCATTGCCGCCCAGGCCTGCGCCATAACGGTCGACCGTGGCGGTGGCGCCGAGGCTGCGTACCACGCCGAGATCGACATCGCGCTGGTACGACAGCGACGCGTTGTGGTCACGCCCGCCATCATGCGAGGTGCGGCTGCCGATGCTGGCGGCAATGCGCTCGCCGGGGCCACCGAGGCTCATGCTCACGGCCAGGTTGACGCCACGGCTACGGGCGTCGCCGCTGCTGCGGGTGCCTGGGCGATCGAACAGGGTCAGGCGCCAGTTGGCGTCGGAGCCGAGGAACTTGCCATAGTGCGACCAACCCAGGTCGATGCCCATGCCATCGGCGGCACCGGAGCTGTGGGCCAGGCGGATGGTCGCCGTGCTGCGGTTATCCAGGCGATGGGTGAGCAACAGCGAACTCTGACTCTGCTCTTCGTAGCGTACGTATTGGCTGTGCGTCGAGCGGCTGGTGGTTTCCAGCCATGAGCGGCTGTGGCTGAGCACAAGCGAACCGAGGTCGTGGCTGTGGATCATCTGCAGGTCGTAGCCATTGCCCTGGTCTTCGGTGCGATAGACGTTGCCGTAGAGCTTCAGCCGGTCCAGCGCGTCCCAGTCCAGCGAGGTGCCGTACTGCATGGCTTCATCGACCTGCTGCACAGAAAGGCCCAGTACCGCCCGTGGGTGCAGCAGGTAGTTGGCGAGCACCCCGGCGCTGAGGCTGTCGTCGTGCTGCTCATCCCAGTTGCTCAGCAGGCTGGTCTGCTGGCCCAGGTACAGGTTGTAGCGCCAGCGGCTGTCGGGGTTGCGCCAACTGCTGGGCTTGTAGACGAATTCGTCGGTGCGTGAGGTTTCCTGGCCGTCTTCAAGCAGGCGCACTTCGACCTGATAGATGCCGCCCGGCAGCACTCGGGTGTCCAGTGCTTGCAGGCCGGGCTGCACCGGCTGGCTGTTGATCAGCACGCCGTTGCGGTAGATCTCCACCACGCCGGGGCGGTTGGGGGTGACATAGATCGGTGTAGAACTGGGCTGGCCGTTGTCGATCAGCAGGCTGTCGCTGCTGCCGAACATCAGGCCCAAGGTGGTGTCGGGGCTCTGGCCCAGCAGCCGGGGCTGGCGAGTCAGGCCCTGGGCGCCAGGGGTGAAGTAGCCCAGGCGGTAGAAATGTTCATCGTGCAGGCGTTCGGCATACAGCTGACTGATCCGGTGGCGGGTGTCCTGACCACTGATGCCGCCACGGTCGACCTGGGCATTGGCCAGTGTCGTCCAGTTGTCGAGACTGCCTTGACCCTGCAGCGAATACAGACCGCTGGTCTCGCGCCCGTCACTGACCAGGTTGAGCTGGTTGCGCAGCAGCAGACCGCTGCCGTGTTCGGGCAGCGTGTGAAAACGCGGGGCATCGCCGGCCAGTTCGGCAGCGTGGGTGAGCAGCGATAGCTGCGAGTTGACCAGGCTGTAGTGGATCGCGCGCAGGCCGTCCGGGCAGTCCTTCTGGCAGTCACCGAGCGGCCGGCCGCTGGCCAGGCGCTCCTGCCAGCGGCGGCGCAGGCTTTCCGGCTCGCGGCTTTCCAGGTGGTCGGTGAATTCCAGCAACTGCACCCGCTCGTCGCGACTGAGCACGACCATGGCATCGCCCAGGTAGCGGCCATCCAGGTCGACCCGAACCGCCAACGGCACATCGAAGAAGTGCTCCTCGAATTCCCGTGGCAGGCCTTGTGCCTGGCTGACCACGCCCAAGGCGTTGCCTGTGGCAGTTGCAGTGGCTGGAAGCACGGCAAGGCATGCCGTGAGCAGCAAAGTCTTTGTAGTTAAGGAAAAGGCCATGACCCTGTCTGCGAGCAAACGTCGCCCTCACCCCCGGCGCGAACCAGGGGGCGAAGGAGAGCAACAACGGATGAAGGGGAAATGTGCGAGCAGGTCAGATCACGGTGCGGCAGTTTCGAACATCATGCTGACCAGGCCTTGGTAGTTGCCTGGCTGGTAGCCACCGGCCGGTACCTGCGGCGCGACTTCGAAGTCGACGATAGCGCCCGGTGCAGCCTGGGCTTCGGTGAGGATTTCGCTCGCGCTGGTGGTGAGCACGGTGTCGCCGATCTTGACATTCAGATCGATGGCATTCAGCCCGCTGCTGACCACCGCCGGCGACAGCAGATGGGCAGTGATCGGGCCGATGGTGCTCTTGGCCTGCAGTTGCTTGCGAACCGGGGTCAGGGTGCCTTGAAACGAGTTCCAGGCCATGTCCTGCGGGTCGTTCATCCAGTTGCCGCCGACCGGCTCGACGTAGAAGTTGGCAGTCGGCACGGTGGCGGTGATCAGCACCTGTTTCTCGATCGGGTCCTCGGCCATGGCCGGGCCCGCGGCCAGAACTGCGAAGGGGAGCGCCAGAAGCAATGCTTTCACGAGTGTATCTCCTTGAAACCTGTAGTTAACATCTTCGAATGATTGCCAATCAGGCAAAGCGCCGTTGGCAGGTGGATTATTCGGATTTGTCTGCAGGGGAAATACGGGATCGCTCCGAGCGATTTGTTGAAATTTCCGAAAGCCCCATCGCCGGCAAGCCGACTCCCACAGAGGTCCCCATTGCTCTCAGGTTCAAGGGCGTACCTGTGGGAGCCGGCTTGCCGGCGATGGGCCCGGGGAAACGACAACGCCCCGACAGGCGGGGCGTTGTGTTCAAGCTACCAGGGTGGCGTTAGTGCGACACCGCCCCGCTGGCACCCAGGCCAGTCTGCGAACGGACGAACTGCGGGTAGAACAGCGCACGCTCGTCATCGGCCGCCTTGGACTTGTCGGTGACCGAGAAGAACCAGATACCGACGAAGGCAATCAGCATCGAGAACAGTGCCGGGTACTCGTACGGGTAGATGGCTTTCTCATGGCCCAGGATCTGCACCCAGATGGTCGGGCCGAGGATCATCAGCGTCACCGCACTGATCAGGCCCAGCCAGCCGCCGATCATGGCGCCGCGGGTGGTCAGCTTCTTCCAGTACATCGAAAGCAGCAGCACCGGGAAGTTGCAGCTGGCGGCGATGGAGAACGCCAGGCCGACCATGAAGGCGATGTTCTGCTTCTCGAACAGAATCCCCAGGCCGATCGCCAGCACGCCCAGTGCGACAGTGGTGATCTTCGACACGCGGATCTCGTCCTTGTCGTTGGCCTTGCCCTTGCGCCATACGCTGGCGTACAGGTCATGGGACACCGCCGAGGCACCGGCCAGGGTCAGGCCGGCGACCACCGCCAGGATGGTGGCGAACGCTACCGCCGAGATGAAGCCGAGGAAGATGCTGCCACCCACGGCATCGGCCAGGTGCACCGCCGCCATGTTGTTGCCGCCCAGCAGGGCGCCGGCGGCGTCCTTGAACTCTGGGTTGGTGCTGACCAGCAGGATCGCGCCGAAGCCGATGATGAAGGTCAGGATGTAGAAGTAGCCGATGAAGCCGGTGGCGTACAGCACGCTCTTGCGCGCTTCCTTGGCGTCACTGACGGTGAAGAAGCGCATCAGGATGTGCGGCAGGCCAGCGGTACCGAACATCAGCGCCAGGCCCAGGGAGAACGCCGAGATCGGGTCCTTGACCAGGCCGCCCGGGCTCATGATCGCCTCGCCCTTGGCGTGCACCTTGATCGCTTCGGAGAACAGGGTGTTGAAGTCGAAGCCCACGTGCTTCATCACCATCAGCGCCATGAAGCTGGCACCGGAGAGCAGCAGCACCGCCTTGATGATCTGCACCCAGGTGGTGGCCAGCATGCCGCCGAACAGCACGTACAGGCACATCAGGATGCCCACCAGGATCACCGCGACGTGGTAGTCCAGGCCGAACAGCAGCTCGATCAGCTTGCCGGCACCGACCATCTGGGCGATCAGGTAGAACGCCACCACCACCAGCGAGCCGGAGGCCGACAGGGTGCGGATTTCCTTTTGCCCGAGGCGGTACGAGGCGACGTCGGCGAAGGTGTACTTGCCCAGGTTGCGCAGGCGTTCGGCGATCAGGAAGAGGATGATCGGCCAGCCGACCAGGAAGCCGATCGAATAGATCAGGCCGTCATAGCCCGAGGTGAACACCAGCGCGGAAATACCCAGGAACGAGGCCGCCGACATGTAGTCGCCGGCAATCGCCAGGCCGTTCTGGAAACCGGTGATCTTGCCGCCGGCCGCGTAGTAGTCGGCGGCCGACTTGTTGCGTTTGGAGGCCCAGTAGGTGATGCCGAGGGTGAAGGCGACGAAGGCCACGAACATGGCGATCGCCGAGACGTTCAGCGGCTGTTTCTGCACCTCGCCGGTGATGGCATCGGCGGCCCACACGGCGGGTGCGAAAACGCCGCAGGCCAGGACGGCCAGGGCTTTGGCGTGGCGAATCATTGTTGCGCCTCCTTCAGGATGGCCTTGTTCAGCTCATCGAATTCGCCGTTGGCGCGGCGCACGTAGATGGCGGTCAGGACGAATGCCGAAACGATCAGGCCGACGCCCAGGGGAATGCCCCAGGTAATCGACGACTCGGGGCTGAGCTTGGCGCCCAGCAGGTGAGGACCGTAGGCGATCAGGAGGATGAAGGCGCAGTAGAGGCCGAGCATGATCGCCGAGAGTATCCAGGCGAAGCGCTCGCGTTTGCTGACCAGCTCCTTGAAGCGGGGGCTGTTTTGTATCGAGAGGTAAATGCTGTCGTTCATTGTTTTTGTCCTAGCAGCACAGGTAGGGGATGGAACCCACACCGTCACTTTATGCTGCCGTTGGACGCCAACCAGACGACCTTAGTCTTAGATGCAAGAGTGTTTTGCAGGATCTGTAAGAAAGCGGGGGCGCTTTGCGCCCCTTTCGCGACACAAGGCCGCTCCTACAAGGGACCGCGAGCCCTTTGTAGGAGCGGCCTTGTGTCGCGAAAGGGCTGCAAAGCAGCCCCCGCATCCACCATTACTTACCGGTCCACTCCTTGACCCGCTCCGGATGCTTGGCCACCCAGTCCTTCGCAGCCGCTTCAGGCTTGGCCCCATCCTGAATCGCCAGCATCACCTCGCCGATCTCATCCTTGGACTGCCACTGGAACTTCTTGAGGAATTCGGCAACTTCCGGCGCCTTCTTGTCCAGCTCCTTGCTGCCGATGCTGTTGACCGTTTCCGCCGCGCCATATACCCCTTTGGGGTCATCCAGGAACTTGAGCTTCCACTTGGCGAACATCCAGTGCGGCACCCAGCCGGTCACGGCAATCGACTGTTGCTTGGGATAGGCGCGCCCCAGTTCCGCCGTCATGCCCGCCCCGGAGCTGGCCTGCAGCTTGTAGCCGGTGAGGTTGTAATCCTTGATCGCCTGCTCGGTCTTGATCATCACGCCGGAGCCTGCGTCGATGCCCACGATCTTCTGCTTGAAGCTCTCGTCGGTCTTGAGATCTTCAATGCTGGTTGCCTTGACGTATTCGGGGACGATCAGGCCGATCTTGGCATCCTTGAAGTTGGCGCCGTAGTCGACCACCTTGTCCTTGTTCTTGGCCCAGTATTCGCCATGGGTTACCGGCAACCAGGCCGAGAGCATGGCGTCGAGCTTGCCGGTGGCCACCCCCTGCCACATGATCCCGGCGGCCACTGCCTGCAGCTTCACGTCGTAGCCGAGCTTCTGCTTGATCACTTCGGCGGCCACGTTGGTGGTCGCCACACTGTCGGCCCAACCATCCACGTAACCGATGCTTACCTCTTTGGCCATTGCCTGTGCAGTGCTCATGGCCAATACCAGGGCAGTGCCCACCCCCAGGAAACGTCGCATTGTGTTCAAAGTTGCCATCAAAGCATCCCCTCGTCAGGTCTTGGAAATTGCATCATGTGCCTGCAACCATAGCCGACCTGCTCCATCTGCGACCTGTAGCCAATCCCATTGCGACAGCACTGTGCCATTAGCGGCAACGGCCCGCGCGGTTCTGCGCGATCCTTGCATGCCAAAGGATTGGCGCCGGGCTACTATCTAACGTTTTGCGCCTGACGATGGACCGCACGATGCCCAACCCTGCCCGCCTGCTGTTGCCGCTCTACCTGCTTGCCTGCCTGCTGGCCCTGCTCGGCTTGGGGGCGCTCTGGTACGGGCTGGGCAAGCCGCTGCAACTGCCAGACGCCGCCAGCCCCACGCACAAGCTGCAGTGCGCGTCGTACACGCCATTCGACAAAGACCAGTCGCCCTTCGATCAGCCCTTCCGTCTGCGCCCGGCACGCATGGACGCCGACCTGGCGCTGCTGGCCGAGCGATTTCAGTGCATCCGGACCTATTCCATGACCGGGCTTGAAGCGATCCCGGCGCTGGCACGCAAGCACGGTTTGAAGGTGATGCTCGGGGCCTGGGTGAATGCCAACCCGATCGATACCGACAAGGAAGTGCAGTTGCTGATCGCCGCCGCCAACGCCAACCCGGACGTGGTCAGCGCGGTGATCGTCGGCAATGAGGCGCTGTTGCGCAAGGAAGTCACCGGCGAGCGCCTGGCGGCGTTGATCGGTGAGGTCAAGCGCCAGGTCAAGGTGCCGGTGACCTACGCCGATGTCTGGGAGTTCTGGTTGCAGCATCCGCAGGTGGCACCGGCGGTGGACTTTTTGACCATCCACCTGCTGCCTTACTGGGAAGACGACCCCAGTGGCATCGATGACGCCCTGGCCCACGTTGCCGAGGTACACCAGGTGTTCGCCAACCGCTTCGCGCCCAAGGACATCTTCATCGGTGAAACCGGCTGGCCCAGCGAAGGCCGTCAGCGCGAGACCGCCGTGCCCAGCCGGGCCAATGAGGCGCGCTTCATCCGCGGTTTTGTCGCCATGGCCGAGACCAATGGCTGGCACTACAACCTGATCGAAGCCTTCGACCAGCCCTGGAAACGCGCCAATGAGGGCGCGGTAGGCGGCTACTGGGGGCTGTACGATGCCGACCGGCAAGACAAGGGCGTGCTCGAAGGGCCTGTCAGCAACCTGCATTACTGGCCGCAATGGTTGCTGGCCAGCGGGGTGCTGATGGCGGTCATGCTGGTGCTCGCCGGGTGCCCTGCCAGCACTGCCGGTGCGCTGCTGCTGCCGCTGCTGGTGGCGTTTGGCGCGGGGTGCCTGGGGCTGTGGGGCGAGTTGATGCGCAGTCATGCGCGGTTTGCCGGGGAGTGGCTGTGGGCGGTGTTGCTGGCGGGGCTGAATCTGCTGGTGCTGCTGCATGGCGCCCTGGCCCTGGCGCGCCGTGAAGGCTGGCGGCAACGCCTGTTCGCCTGGCTCGAAGCACGGGCCGGTTGGCTGTTACTGGCGGCGGGGTTCGCGGCAGCGGTGAGCATGCTGGCGATGGTGTTCGACCCGCGGTACCGCAGCTTTCCTACTGCGGCGCTGGCCTTGCCGGCGGTGGTGTACCTGTTGCGGCCCGTGGCGGCGGCGCGGGCGGAGGTGGCATTGCTGGCCTTCATTGTCGGGGCTGGGGTGTTGCCGCAGCTTTACCGGGAAGGGCTGGAGAACCAGCAGGCCTGGGGCTGGGCGGTGGTCAGTGTGCTGATGACTGCAGCGTTGTGGCGCAGCTTGAGGTTGCGCAGGGCTTAATTATCGCAGGCGAGGACTGCGTCCTCGATCGCCGGCAAGCCGGCTCCCACAGGCACCCCACAGTTCTGGAAAGGTGTGCAGTACCTGTGGGAGCCGGCTTGCCGGCGAATGGGCTGCAACGCAGCCCCTGTCATACGCGACGCGGTTGCCGAACCAGACGCAACCCCGCCAGCACCACTGCGAATACCGCGATGCTAGCGGTATACAAGATCAAGGCAGGCACCCCGAACACCAGCGCCAGCCCCGCCAGCCACCATCCGCCGCGACCGGAAACCACCTGCGCCAGCAACGCCAGCCCCAACCCGGCCCAGGCCAGCACCTGGAAGTGAATCCCCAGTCCCAGCAACGAGCGGACCTGGCACTGCCAGTACTCGTCCGGTACGGTACACAGCCCAACCCACTGGGTATCCTCCATCAACCCATAACGCACGCCGTAGCTGGCCGCAAGCCAAAGCGCCAGAAACAGCAAAAGAAAAGCGACCGGTAGCGAACGAGACATCTACTTTTCCTACAGCGGTATTGGAATAACATCGATGATCGCCCAATCTCTGTCACAAGGCAAAATCATGGCCTTGCAGCTATGTTGCAGTTAACAAGCACACCAAAGGCCACTGCACCTGGCAACTTTGCTGGCACACACGTGGTCCTAGCCTGCGTATTGCACGACCTTGTACCTTCTGGGGGATTACATGCTTCGATCTTGGCGCCTAGCCGCCCTTCTTGGCGGCCTGCTTATGGCTGCAGCCGCGTCGGCACGGGATATCGACGCCGCGAGCTACGGTTTCCCCTTGACCAACCCGTTCGAGGCGACCATCGCCACCACACCGCCCGAACAGCGACCGACACTGCCCAGCGACGATGAAATCGACCAGGCCGACTACAGCCTCAACCTGCGCCCGGAGCGTGAGTTCACCCTGCCCGACAACTTCTGGTCGGTGAAAAAACTCAAGTACCGCCTGGCCAAGCAGGACCATGAAGCACCGCTGATCTTCCTCATCGCCGGCACCGGCGCGCCCTACTCCAGCAGTATCAACGAGTACCTGAAAAAGCTGTTCTACCAGGCCGGCTTCCACGTGGTGCAGCTGTCGTCACCGACCAGCTGGGACTTCATGAGCGCCGCCTCGCGCTTCGCCACCCCTGGGGTGAGCAAGGAGGACGCCGAAGACATGTACCGGGTGATGCAGGCCGTGCGTGCCCAGCACCCGCGCCTGCCGATCAGCGAGTTCTACCTCACCGGCTATAGCCTGGGTGCGCTGGATGCGGCGTTCGTCAGCCACCTGGACGAAACTCGCCGCAGCTTCAACTTCAAGCGCGTGCTGCTGCTCAACCCGCCGGTCAACCTGTACACCTCGATCAACAACCTGGACAAGCTGGTGCAGACCCAGGTCAAAGGCATCGACCGCAGCACCACCTTCTATGAACTGATGCTGGAAAAGCTCACCCGCTACTTCCAGGACAAGGGCTACATCGACCTCAACGACGCCTTGCTGTACGACTTCCAGCAATCGCGCCAGCACCTGTCCAACGAACAGATGGCCATGCTCATCGGCACCTCGTTCCGCTTCTCGGCGGCCGATATCGCCTTCACTTCCGACCTGATCAACCGCCGCGGCCTGATCATTCCGCCGAAGTTTCCGATCACCGAAGGCAGCAGCCTGACGCCGTTCTTCAAGCGCGCCCTGCAGTGTGATTTCGACTGCTACATGACCGAGCAGGTGATTCCCATGTGGCGTGCCCGCACCGATGGCGGCAGCATCCTGCAACTGGTCGACCAGGTGAGCCTGTACGCGCTGGAGGACTACTTGCGCGACAGCCCGAAGATCGCCGTGATGCACAACGCCGACGACGTGATCCTCGGCCCGGGCGATATCGGTTTCCTGCGCAAGGTGTTTGGCGATCGCCTGACCCTTTACCCCCATGGCGGCCATTGCGGCAACCTCAACTACCGCGTCAACAGCGACGCCATGCTGGAGTTCTTCCGTGGTTAACAAATGCCTCCTCGCCACCGCCCTGCTGGTTGCCGGCAATGCCCTGGCCGCGGAAACCGCGCCACGCGCCAGTGTGATCGAAGCCGACCCGCAGGTGACAACACAACCGCTGGAACCGGAGTCCGATGGCTTCATCGACCCGCTGCGTGAACTGAAATTCAACCCCGGGCTCGACCAGCGCGAGTTCGAACGCTCGACCCTGGCAGCCTTGAACGTGTACGACCCGCTGGAGTCGATGAACCGGCGCATCTACCACTTCAACTACCGCGTGGACCAATGGGTGCTGCTGCCGCTGGTGAGCGGCTACCAGTACGTCACCCCAAGTTTCGTGCGCACCGGCGTGAGCAACTTCTTCAACAACCTGGGTGACATACCCAACCTGTTCAATAGCGTGCTGCAACTCAAGCCCAAGCGTTCGGCAGAAATCACCGCCCGCCTGATGTTCAACACCATCATCGGCGTTGGCGGGCTGTGGGACCCGGCGACCAAGATGGGCCTGCCGCGCCAGAACGAAGACTTTGGCCAGACCTTGGGCTTCTATGGCGTGCCGGAAGGGCCGTACATCATGCTGCCGGTGCTGGGCCCGTCGAACCTGCGCGACACCACCGGGGTGGTGGTGGACTATGCCGGGGAACAGGCAGTGAACTTCCTCAATGTGCCGGAAACCAGCACCGATCATCCGGAGATCTTGCTGTTGCAGGTAGTGGACAAGCGCTATACCACGCGCTTCCGCTATGGCCAGCTCAACTCGCCGTTCGAGTACGAGAAAGTGCGGTATGTGTACACCCAGGCGCGCAAGTTGCAGATAGCTGAGTGATGGCTGACGGCCCTATCGCCGGCAAGCCGGCTCCCACAGGTACAGCGCTGCACTGAAGAACAGTGGTGTACCTGTGGGAGCTGGCTTGCCAGCGATAGGGCCAGCGCCAACACCCTCATATCCCCAGAAACTGCTCCAGCTCCCGCCTTTTGGCCAACGCATCCCGCCGGCCCAGCTCGATCAGCTCGCTGCAGTAGCTGGCCTCGAACAGCAAGTAACTCAACACCCCCGCCCCACTGGTCCGGGTCGCCCCCGGCCCGCGCAGGAACAGCCGCAACGCCGCCGGCAGCTCGCGCCGGTGCCGCGCGGCGATCTCGTCCAGGGGCTGGCTGGGCGCCACCACCAGTACCTCGATCGGCGCCAGGCCCAGGCGCCGGGCATCCAGGTGCGCAGGCAGCAGGTGGCTGAGGTGGTTGAGCCGCTGCAGCAGCTCGATGTCATCTTCCAGGCTGTCGATGAAGGTGCTGTTGAGCATATGCCCGCCAATCTGCGCCAGGCTCGGCTGCTGGCCGCTGAACACACGCTGGGTCGGTAAAGGCGGCGCCGGCCGTTGCGGGTTGCCGCTGACCCCGACCACCAGCACGCGGCTGGCGCCAAGGTGCAACGCCGGGCTGATCGGCGCCGACTGGCGCACCGCGCCGTCACCGTAATACTCATCGCCCAGTCGCACCGGCGCGAACAGCAGCGGAATCGCCGCGCTGGCGAGCAGGTGGTCGATGGTCAGCGGCGTAGGCACGCCGATGCGGCGGTGGCGCAACCAGGCGTCGATGGTGCCGCGGCCCTGGTAGAAGGTCACCGCCTGGCCGGCGTCGTAGCCGAACGCAGTCACTGCCACCGCACGCAGGTGCTCGGCGGCCAGGGCCTCGTCGATACCGCCAAGGTCAAGGTGCGACTGCAGCAGCTGGCGCAAGGGGCTGCTGTCGAGCAAGGCCACCGGCGCGTTACCACCCAGGCCCAGCAGGTTCTGGCTGACGAAGCGGCTGGCCTGGCGAATCACCCCTGGCCAGTCGCTGCGCAGCACCAGGTGGCTGCGAAAGCCCTGCCAGAAACGGGTGAGCGCTTGCACCGATTCACTGAAGCGGCTGGCGCCGCTGGCCAGGGCCACGGCGTTGATGGCGCCGGCCGAGGTGCCGACGATGACCGGGAACGGGTTGGGCGCGCCAGGGGGCAGCAGCTCGGCGATGCCGGCCAACACGCCGACCTGGTAGGCGGCGCGGGCGCCGCCGCCGGAGAGGATCAGGCCGGTGGTTGGGGTCATCGAATCCTTCCTGGCGTCAGGGTGTCAGCACCGGCCTTATCGCCTCGGTTCGTCGCCACGACAAGCCGGCTCCCACAAGGACCCCACTGAACTTCAGAACGGTGAAACACCTGTGGGAGCCGGCTTGCCGGCGATGAGGCCGGGCCTGCAAAAACGCTATCATCGCTTTTTCTTGTCATACAGCCGCGGCTCGCCCTCGGGCCGCGACTTGAAGCGACGGTGCGCCCACAGATATTGCTCGGGACACTCGCGCAACACGCCTTCGATCCACTGATTGATGCGCAGGCAGTCGGCCTCTTCGCTTTCACCGGGGAAGTCCTCCAGCGGCGGATGGATCACCAGACGATAGCCGCTGCCATCCTCCAGGCGCTTCTGGGTGAAGGGAATGACCTGCGCCTTGCCCAACCGCGCAAACTTGGTGGTGGCGGTGACCGTCGCCGCCGGGATACCGAACAGCGGCACGAACAGGCTCTGCTTGGCACCGTAGTCCTGGTCCGGCGCATACCAGATGGCACGGCCAGAGCGCAGCAGCTTGAGCATGCCGCGCACGTCTTCACGCTCCACCGCCAGCGAGTCGAGGTTATGCCGCTCGCGGCCGTTGCGCTGGATGAAGTCGAACAGCGGGTTGCCGTGCTCGCGGTACATGCCGTCGATGGTATGGACCTGCCCCAGCAGTGCGGCACCGATCTCCAGGGTGGTGAAGTGCACCGCCATGAGAATCGCGCCCTGCCCGGCCTGTTGCGCCGCCTGCAGGTGTTCGAGGCCTTCGATGTGCGCCAGGCGCGCCAACCTGGCCTTGGGCCACCACCAGCTCATGGCCATTTCGAAGAAGGCAATGCCGGTGGAGGCGAAATTCGCCTTCAACAAACGGCGCCGTTCGTCGACGGACAGTTCCGGGAAGCACAGCTCCAGGTTGCGCGCGGCAATGCGCCGACGCTCACCAGCCACGCGGTACATCAGCGCGCCCAGGGCACTGCCGAGCCACAGCAGGGCCCGGTACGGCAGCTGCACCACCAGCCACAGCAGGCCCAGGCCAAGCCACAGGCCCCAGAACCGTGGGTGAAGGAAATAGGGACGAAAACGCGGGCGTTCCATTGAAGCTTCCGGTAGGACAAAGGCTGAGCATTCTACATCGGATCCGCGCCGGTTGCGGCCAACCGGTCTTATCGTTATAAGTCAGGGCACTTTTTTCGCAACTTGCCGTCTATGCAGACCATGAGCCCAAACCACACACCCGACACCGCCTCCGTGTTCCAGCTCAAGGGCAGCATGCTCGCCATCACTGTGCTGGAACTGGGGCGCAACGACCTGCAAGCCCTCGACCGCCAACTGGCGGCGAAAGTGGCCCAGGCACCGAACTTCTTCAGCAACACGCCACTGGTGCTGGCCCTGGACAAGTTGCCGGCCGACGAAGGCGCCATCGACCTGCCTGGACTGATGCGCATCTGCCGCCACCACGGCCTGCGCACCCTGGCCATCCGCGCCAACCGCATCGAGGACATCGCCGCGGCGATCGCCATCGACCTGCCCGTGCTGCCGCCCTCCGGTGCCCGCGAGCGGCCGCTGGAGCCGGAGCCCGAGGTGAAGAAGCCCGAACCGGCCCCTGCCCCTGCGCCGCCCCCCGCTGCCGAGCCTGAAATCCGTCCTACCCGGATCATCACCTCGCCGGTGCGCGGCGGCCAGCAGATCTACGCCCAGGGCGGCGACCTGGTGGTCACAGGCTCCGTCAGCCCAGGCGCGGAACTTCTCGCCGATGGCAACATCCATGTGTACGGCGCCATGCGCGGCCGCGCCCTGGCCGGCATCAAAGGCAATACCAAGGCACGCATCTTCTGTCAGCAGATGACCGCCGAAATGGTCTCCATCGCTGGCCAGTACAAGGTCTGCGAAGACCTGCGCCGCGACCCGCTGTGGGGTTCCGGCGTGCAAGTCAGCCTGTCTGGTGACGTGTTGAACATCACCCGTCTTTAACGGATACTTGCCGTCATTTTTAGAGCAACTTTTTTACTCGTTGCCGTTTTTTGCATTTTTGCTGGGACACGCGTCCCGACTTAATTTAGGGGTGAAACACCTTGGCCAAGATTCTCGTCGTTACTTCCGGCAAGGGGGGTGTGGGCAAGACCACCACCAGCGCCGCCATCGGCACCGGCCTCGCACTGCGCGGCCACAAGACAGTCATCGTCGACTTCGACGTGGGCCTGCGTAACCTCGACCTGATCATGGGTTGCGAACGTCGCGTGGTGTACGACTTCGTCAACGTGGTCAACGGCGAAGCCAATCTGCAACAGGCCCTGATCAAGGACAAGCGCCTCGAGAACCTGTTCGTGCTGGCCGCCAGCCAGACCCGCGACAAGGATGCGCTGACCCAGGAAGGCGTCGAAAAAGTACTGATGGAGCTGAAGGAAACCTTCGAATACGTCATTTGCGACTCGCCGGCCGGTATCGAGAAGGGCGCGCACCTGGCGATGTACTTCGCCGACGAAGCCATTGTCGTGACCAACCCGGAAGTATCGTCGGTACGTGACTCCGACCGCATGCTGGGCATCCTCTCGAGCAAGTCGCGCCGCTCCGAGAACGGCGAGGAGCCGATCAAGGAACACCTGCTGATCACCCGTTACCACCCCGAGCGCGTCGAAAAGGGCGAAATGCTCAGCATCGCCGACGTCGAAGAGATCCTGGCGATCAAGCTCAAGGGTGTGATTCCCGAGTCTCAGGCGGTTCTCAAGGCTTCCAACCAGGGCATTCCGGTCATCCTCGACGACCAGAGCGATGCTGGCCAGGCGTACAGCGACACCGTCGACCGCCTCCTGGGCAAAGAGAAACCCCTGCGTTTCATCGAAGTGCCGAAGCAAGGATTCTTCGCGCGCCTGTTTGGAGGCAAGTAAACCATGAACCTTTTTGACTTCTTTCGTGGCAGACAGAAACAGACCAGCGCGTCGGTGGCGAAAGAGCGTCTACAGATCATCGTGGCGCATGAGCGCGGCCAGCGCAGCGAGCCGGACTACCTGCCGGCCCTGCAGAAAGAACTGCTCGAAGTGATCCGCAAGTATGTGAACATCGGCAACGATGATGTGCACATCGAGCTGGAAAACCAGGGTAGCTGCTCGATTCTGGAACTGAACATCACCTTGCCGGATCGCTGATCTGGCTGATCCGGGGCTGCTTCGCAGCCCTTTCGCGACACAAGGCCGCTCCTACAGGGGTTAGTGATCTCTGTAGGAGCGGCCTTGTGTCGCGAAAGGGCCGCAAAGCGGCCCCAAATGATTTACACCGCTCTCACAGAGAACCCGCAATGCCGCTGTCGAACGTGCAGATCCTCCATGAAGACGCCGCCATCCTGGTGGTCAACAAGCCGACCCTGCTGCTGTCGGTGCCAGGCCGTGCCGACGACAACAAGGACTGCCTGATCACCCGCCTGCAGGAAAACGGCTACCCGGACGCGCTGATCGTTCATCGCCTGGACTGGGAAACCTCCGGCATCATCCTGCTGGCCCGTGATGCCGACAGCCACCGCGAGCTGTCGCGCCAGTTCCACGATCGCGAGACCGAGAAGGCCTACACCGCCCTGTGCTGGGGCCAGCCGGCGCTGGACAGCGGCAGTATCGACCTGCCGCTGCGCTACGACCCGCCCACCAAGCCACGCCATGTGGTGGACCATGAGCTGGGCAAGCATGCCTTGACCTTCTGGCGCATCGTCGAGCGCTGTGGCGACCACTGCCGCGTCGAACTGACGCCCATCACCGGGCGCTCGCACCAGCTGCGCGTGCATATGCTGTCGATCGGGCATCCGCTGCTGGGCGACCGGCTGTATGCCAACCCTGAGGCGTTGGCGGCGCATGAACGGCTGTGCCTGCATGCTTCGATGCTGAGCTTTACCCACCCGGTTAGCGGCGAGCGGTTGAAGTTCGAGTGCGCGGCACCGTTCTGAGTCTGTGTGCTGGCTGTACTGGCCTCATCGCCGGCAAGCCGGCTCCCACAGGTGCATCACTGCCCTTGAGAACAGTGGAATAGCTGTGGGCGCCGGCTTGCCGGCGATGGGCCCGACACAATTTGTGATCTATCTGCGTTAAACTCGCGCCACTGCTGTCTGGAGTGAGCTATGCGCGAAGCACTGAATACCGGCCTGATTGATTTTCTGAAGGCCTCCCCGACGCCCTTCCATGCCACCGCCAGCCTGGCCCAGCGCCTCGAGGCTGCCGGCTACCAGCGCCTGGACGAGCGTGACAGCTGGGCCACGGTGCCTGGCGGTCGCTACTACGTTACCCGCAACGATTCCTCGATCATCGCCATCAAGCTGGGCAAGCAAGCGCCCCTGCTGAACGGCATCCGCATGGTCGGCGCGCACACCGACAGCCCGTGCCTGCGGGTCAAGCCGCAGCCTGAGCTGCAGCGCCAGGGCTTCCTGCAACTGGGCGTGGAAGTCTACGGCGGCGCCCTGCTGGCGCCGTGGTTCGACCGCGACCTGTCGCTGGCCGGGCGTGTCACCTTCCGCCGTGACGGCAAGGTGGAAAGCCAACTGATCGACTTCAAGCTGCCGATCGCGGTCATTCCCAACCTGGCCATCCACCTCAACCGCACCGCCAACGAAGGCTGGCAGATCAATCCGCAGACCGAACTGCCGCCGATCCTTGCCCAGGTGGCCGGCGATGAGCGCATCGACTTCCGCGCCCTGCTCACCGAGCAGTTGGCCCGCGAGCACGACCTCAACGCCGATGTGGTGCTGGACTACGAACTGAGCTTCTACGACACCCAGGATGCCGCGCTGATCGGCCTGAACGGCGACTTCATCGCCGGTGCCCGCCTGGACAACCTGCTGTCGTGCTATGCCGGCCTGCAGGCGCTGCTGGCGGCCGACAGTGACGAAACCTGTGTGCTGGTGTGCAACGACCACGAGGAAGTGGGCAGCTGTTCGGCCTGTGGCGCCGACGGCCCGATGCTGGAACAGACCCTGCAGCGCCTGCTGCCGGACGGCGATGCCTATGTGCGCACTATCCAGCGCTCGCTGATGGTCTCGGCCGACAACGCCCACGGCGTACACCCCAACTACGCCGACAAGCATGATGGCAACCACGGGCCCAAGCTCAATGCAGGGCCGGTGATCAAGGTCAACAACAACCAGCGTTACGCCACCAACAGCGAAACAGCGGGCTTCTTCCGCCACCTGTGCATGGCCGAAGAAGTGCCGGTGCAGAGCTTCGTGGTGCGCAGCGACATGGGTTGCGGTTCGACCATCGGCCCGATCACCGCCAGCCACCTTGGCGTGCGTACCGTGGATATTGGCCTGCCGACCTTTGCCATGCACTCGATTCGCGAGTTGTGTGGCAGCCAGGACCTGGCGCACCTGGTGAAGGTGTTGACGGCGTTCTATCGCAGCCGCGACTTGCCCTGAGTCTTGTAGCGGCCTTATCGCCGGCAAGCCGGCTCCCACAGGGACTCCACAAGCCTCAAGGGCAGTGATATTCCTGTGGGAGCCGGCTTGCCGGCGATAGGGCCGGCAATGTCGAAACACCTGCCCAGGATCAATCCCCGCCCCCCTTCAACCCGCTATGCTTAACGCATGCCCCCATGCCATAAGGTTTGCTGTCCATGTCCCCGTTCTTGTCCCTGTTCGTACCGGTGTTCCTGTTCCTGATGCTGCTGACCATCGGTTTCAGCATGCGCGAGCGCAATGTCGGCGTCTTCATGATGTGGATCGGCACACTGGGCATCTTCGGCCTGACCTGCTGGAAGATCCTGGAGAAACTCCCCACATAAACCTCTACACTCGGTCAATCGTTTGACCTGAGGTTGATTTCCCGGTGCCTGCCCTCCTGCGTTGCCTTGCCCTGCTGCTGTTTCTCTTCGTTTCCCCGGCCCAGGCGGCGGGCCTGCCCGGCCTGCTCGGCTCGAAAGCGCCAGCCCAGCCCGAGGCGACCGAGCCGCTGGGCAAGTCGCTGGACGAGGTGATCAAGAACCTGGAGAACGACCAGCAACGCGCCAAGCTGCTGGCCGACCTGAAGAAACTGCGTGATGCCACCAAGCAATCGCAACCCGCCGCCGAACAGGGCGTACTGGGCCTGATCGGCGGCGCCTTGCACGACCTGGAGAAGCAGTTCAGCGGCGAGGCCAGCCCGTTCAACCGATGGGCGCTGGAAATCGACCAGGCACAGACAGAACTGACCGAACTGATGGTGCCGGTGCGCGAGTGGCCGGCGATCCTGTTCGGCTTTGCCGCGATCATCGCCGTCTGGAGCCTGCTGGCCTATGCCTTCAACTGGATCGGCCACCGGGTGCGAGTGCGCTTCGGCTTGACCGAGGAACTGCCCCAGCACCCACGCACCTGGGACCTGGTGCGCTTCGCCCTGCGCAAGCTCGGGCCATGGCTGGTGGCGCTGGTGTTCACGGTGTACCTGAGCTTTGCCCTGCCCTCCTCGCTCGGCAAATCGATGGCCATGGTGCTGGCCTATGCACTGGTGGTAGGCACCTGCTTCTCGGCCATCTGCGTGATCGCCTTCTCCTTGCTCGACGGCCCGCATCGTCACCGTGCCCTGCATATCCTGCGTCACCAGGCCTTCCGCCCGCTGTGGCTGATCGGCAGCTTCGCCGCCTTTGGCGAAGCCATGAGCGACCCACGCCTGACCGTCGCCCTCGGCACGCACCTGGCGCATTCCCTGGCCACCCTTGCCAACATCATCGCCGCGCTGTGCACGGGCCTGTTCATCCTGCGCTTCAGAAGGCCGATCGCTCACCTGATCCGCAACCAGCCTCTGGACCGTCGCCTGACCCGCCGCACCCTGAGCGACACCATCGAACTGCTGGGCAGTTTCTGGTTCGTGCCGCCGCTGATCCTGGTGGCGATTTCGCTGATCGCCACGTTCGTTTCCGCCGGCGACACCAGCACCGCCTTGCGACAGTCGCTGATGTGCACGGTGCTGGTAGTGGTGAGCATGGTGCTCAACGGCCTGGTCCGCCGCCACGCCGCCAACCCGAAACGCGCCAACAAGCGCCAGGCGGTCTACACCGAACGCTTGCGCAACTTCGCCTACGCCTTGCTGCACCTGGGCATCTGGCTGGTGTTCATCGAACTGGGGCTGCGGGTGTGGGGGCTGTCGATGGTCAGCTTCGCCGAGGGCGAAGGCCATGAAGTCAGCATGCGCCTGGCGGGGCTTGCCGGGACGTTGATCGCCGCCTGGCTGGTGTGGATCCTGGCCGACACGGCGGTGCATCACGCCCTGGTGCGTTCACGCCGGGGCCTTGCCAACGCCCGCGCGCAAACCATGATGCCGCTGATTCGCAACGTGATGTTCGTGGCCATTTTCATCATCGCGGTGATCGTCGCCCTGGCCAACATGGGCATGAACGTCACGCCGTTGCTGGCCGGTGCCGGTGTGATCGGCCTGGCCATCGGTTTTGGTGCGCAGTCCCTGGTGGCCGACCTGATCACAGGGCTGTTCATCATCATCGAGGACTCGCTGGCCATCGATGACTACGTCGATGTCGGCGGCCATCTGGGCACGGTCGAAGGCCTGACCATCCGCACCGTGCGGCTGCGCGACATCGACGGCATCGTGCACACCATTCCGTTCAGCGAGATCAAGAGCATCAAGAACTACTCGCGCGAGTTCGGCTATGCGATCTTCCGCGTGGCGATCCCGCACAGCATGAACATCGACCAGGCCATCACGCTGATACGGGAAGTGGGGCAGAAACTGCGCAACGACCCGCTGATGCGCCGCAACATCTGGTCGCCGCTGGAGTTGCAGGGGGTGGAGAGCTTCGAGTCGGGGTCGGCCATCCTGCGGGCGCGCTTCAAGACGGCGCCGATCAAGCAGTGGGAAGTGTCGCGGGCGTTCAACCTGGCGCTCAAGCGCCAGCTCGACGAAGCGGGGCTCGATTTGGCGACGCCGCGGCTGTCGGTGCAGGTAGTGACGGCTGGGGGTGGGGGGATGACAGAGACCGGTTCCTCCAGTTAGGGCCTCATCGCCGGCAAGCCGGCTCCCACAGGCACCCCACATTCCTTGTGGGAGCCGGCTTGCCGGCGATGGGCTGCAAAGCAGCCCCTATCCAGCCTGCGCGCGGATGCAAATCGCATCATGCCGCCAATACTCCAGGTCACAGTCGATCAGGTGCCCGTGCTGGTCGCTGTTGACCCGGGTGATATGCAGCCCCGGGCTGCCCGCAGACACCTTCAGCGCCGCCGCCGCGTCCACCGGCAAGGCGGTGGGCAAGATCTCGAAGCGCACCTGCCCATATTCGATGCCATACACCCGCCCATAGATCTCGGTCAGCGACTGCGCCAGCTCCTGTTCGAGAATGCCCGGGAAATACTGCGGGTCGAGGTAATGCTCGGCATACAGCACCGCCCGACCATCGATCCGCCGCAATCGGCATATACGCACCACGCTGGACAACGCTGGCAGGTGCAGGCGTGCGCAGATGGTCGCCGGGGCCGGCTGCAGGCGGGCCGACAACAGCTCGGTGGTAGGTTGCCGGCCTTGGGCCCGCACCATTGCATGAAAGTGGCTACGCTCGATCAGGTCGTAGGTCAGCCGTTGCGGTGCGACGAACCAGCCGCGCCGCTCCTCACGGTAGATCAGGCCCTGGGCCTCCAGCTGCACCAATGCCTCGCGCAGGGTGATGCGCGTGGTGTCGAACACCTCGCTGAGCTTGCGCTCGGCGGGTAGTTTGCCGCCCGGCGCAAGCAAGCCGTGCTCGATCTGCTCCTGCAAGGCATGGCAGATGGCTGTTACCGCACGCGGTGGCGTCGACTGCATCAAGGGTTACCTATCTGGACTAGTCCAGCCCCACGACAGGGCCTCTGGAGAATAGTGCAAGCCTAGGCAGGGCTGATGAACATCCTGTGACAGAGGCTTTGGCCAAGCCGCTGCCTGAAGCGCGCCAAGCCCGCAAATTCAAGGGTACGAACTGGTCTACGCTGTATTTTCAGGTAACCGTGGCCAGCGCTCGAGGTCTCCCCCTACATCAAACTGTCACGCAAGCGGCCTACCTTGGCGCAAGGTTTGCTGACCTAGACCAACGGTTCCCAAGCAACGGTTTCATGCATCACCACGATCGCTAAAGGCACCCACCCAAGGAGCTTCGGATGAAAAAGTTCTTCATGGCGTCACTGCTCGGCTCGGCTATCGCCCTGTGTACCTCGGCCATGGCCGCAGGCACCGACCTCAAGGCCCTGGAAGACGCCGCCCGCAAGGAAGGCGTAGTCAACAGCGTGGGCATGCCCGATGCCTGGGCCAACTGGAAAGGCACCTGGGAAGACCTGGCCAGCAAGTACGGCCTCAAGCACACCGACACCGACATGAGCTCGGCCCAGGAGATCGCCAAGTTCGACGCCGAGAAGGACAACGCCAGTGCCGACATCGGCGACGTCGGCGCAGCCTTCGGCCCGATTGCCGTGACCAAGAACGTGAGCCAGCCGTACAAGCCCAGCACCTGGGACCAGGTGCCCACCTGGGCCAAGGACAAGGACGGCCACTGGGCGCTGGCCTATACCGGCACCATCGCGTTCATCATCAACAAGGATCTGGTCAAGGAAGAAGAGCGGCCGAAATCCTGGCACGACCTGGAAAAGGGCAAGTACAAGGTCGCCATAGGTGACGTCAGCACTGCCGCCCAGGCGGCCAACGGCGTGCTCGCCGCCGCCATTGCCTACAAAGGCGACGAGACCAATATCGCGCCCGGGCTGCAGTTGTTCACCAAGCTGGCCCAGCAGAAGCGCCTGTCCATGGCCAACCCGACCATCCAGACGCTGGAGAAAGGCGAAGTGGAAGTCGGCGTGGTGTGGGACTTCAACGGCCTGAGCTACCGTGAGCAGATCGACCCCAAGCGCTTCGATGTGCTGATCCCGTCCGACGGTTCGGTGATTTCCGGCTATACCACCATCATCAACAAGTACGCCAAGAACCCCAACGCGGCCAAGCTTGCGCGTGAGTACATCTTCAGCGATGCCGGGCAGATCAACCTGGCCAAGGGTCATGCCCGCCCGATTCGCGCCGAGCACCTGACGTTGCCGGCCGATGTGCAGGCCAAGCTGCTGCCCAACGAGCAGTACAAGGCCGCGCAGCCGATCAAGAATGCCGAGGTGTGGGAAGCGACTTCCAAGAAGCTTCCGCAGATGTGGCAGGAGCAAGTGATCATCGAGATGGAGTAAGGCGCGCGTTCTCTAGCGCCTGGAGCGGCCTCATCGCCGGCAAGCCGGCTCCCACAGGGTCACCACAAAGCGCTGTGGGAGCCGGCTTGCCGGCGATGAAGGCAACGCGGTAATTGACTGGAGCCAACATGCAACACAACGTCATTCTTGTCCTGCTCGACGGCCTCAACCATCAGGTAGCCCACCACGCCATGGGCCACCTGCATGCCTATGTCGAAGCCGACCGTGCCGCGCTGTACCGTGTGGAATGCGAACTGCCCTCACTGTCGCGCCCGCTGTACGAGTGCATCCTCACCGGCGTGCCGCCGATCGACAGCGGCATCGTGCACAACAACGTCAACCGCCTGTCCAACCAGCGCAGCGTGTTCCACTATGCCCGCGAGGCCAACCTGGGCACGGCAGCGGCGGCCTATCACTGGATGAGCGAGCTGTACAACCGCTCGCCCTTCGACCCGTTGCGCGACCGCCACACCCACGCGCCGAAAATGCCGATCCAGCACGGCCTGTTCTACTGGGCCGACCACTACCCCGACTCGCACCTGCTGGCCGACGCCGAATACCTGCGCCGTCGCCACGCGCCGAACTTCCTGCTGGTGCACCCGATGAACATCGACGACGCCGGCCATCGCCACGGCCTGGACAGCAGCCAGTACCGCAACGCCGCGCGCACCGCCGACATTCTCCTGGCCGACTACCTGCCGCGCTGGCTCGAAGAGGGCTACCAGGTGCTGGTCACCGCCGACCACGGCATGAACAACGACCGCTCGCACAACGGCCTGCTGGCCGAGGAACGCGAAGTGCCGCTGTTCGTGTTCGGCGATGCCTTCAGCCTCGACCCTGTGGCCAAGCCGCTGCAGACCGAGTTGTGCGGCACGATCTGCGAACTGCTCGGCGCGGCCCACGACAAGACCGTGTGCCGGGAGCTGCTCAAGTGACTGCACCCAAGAGCAGCAGCACCCGCGGCCGTTACCTGGCCCTGCTCTGCCTGCTGCCTTTCGCCGTGTTCTTCGTCATTTTCCAGATCGCCCCACTGGCCTGGGTGGCGATCAACAGCGTGCAGTCGGACGCCGGTTGGGGCCTGGAAAACTTCACCAAAGTGTTTGCCTCGAAGTTCTACCTGCAGGCCCTGCAACGCAGCCTGGAGATCAGCTTCTGGTCGAGCCTGTTCGGCATCGTCATCGCCACCCTCGGCGCCTACTCGCTGCGCCAGGTGGATTCGCGCCTGCGCGACTTCGTCAGCGCCTTCGCCAACATGACCAGCAACTTCGCCGGCGTGCCGCTGGCCTTCGCCTTCATCATCCTGCTCGGCTTCAACGGCGCGCTGACCCTGCTGCTCAAGCAGGCCGGCCTGCTGGAAGACTTCAGCATCTATTCCAAGAGCGGGTTGATCCTGGTGTACACCTATTTCCAGATCCCGCTCGGCGTGCTGCTGCTCTATCCGGCCTTCGACGCCCTGCGCGAAGACTGGCGCGAGTCGGCCGCACTGCTTGGCGCCAGCCACTGGCAATACTGGCGGCATATCGGCCTGCCGGTGCTCACTCCGGCACTGCTGGGCACCTTCGTCATCCTGCTGGCCAACGCCCTGGGCGCCTACGCCACGGTGTATGCGCTGACTACCGGCAATTTCAACGTGCTGCCCATCCGCATCGCCGGCCTGGTGGCCGGTGACATCACCCTCGACCCGAACCTGGCCAGCGCGCTGGCCATGGTACTGGTGGGGTTGATGACGCTGGTTACCGTGGTGCACCAATGGCTGCTGAAGAGAAGCTACCATGCGCGCTGAGTCCTCCTACAAGCCACGCTCCGCTGCCCTGTACCACCGGCTGGTGGTTTACCTGCTGTTCCTGATCCTGCTGCTGCCGCTGGCTGGCACCCTGCTCTACTCGCTGGCGACCAGCTGGTCGGCCAGCCTGCTGCCCAGCGGCCTGACCCTGAAATGGTACCTGGCACTGTGGAGCGAGCCGCGTTTTCTCGCGGCGTTTGGCCAGTCGCTGCTGGTGTGCGTCGGCGCCCTGGTGCTGTCGGTGGTGCTGATCCTGCCGCTGTTGTTCGTGGTGCACTACCACTTCCCTCGGCTCGACGCACTGATGAACATCCTCATCCTGCTGCCCTTCGCGGTGCCGCCGGTGGTGTCGTCGGTTGGCCTGCTGCAGCTCTATGGCAGCGGGCCGATGGCCATGGTCGGCACGCCGTGGATCCTCATTGGCTGCTACTTCACCATCGCCCTGCCCTTCATGTACCGGGCCATCACCAACAACCTGCAGGCGATCAACCTGCGCGACCTGATGGACGCGGCCCAGTTGCTCGGTGCCAGCACCTGGCAGGCCGCGTTCCTGGTGGTGCTGCCGAACCTGCGCAAGGGCTTGATGGTGGCCCTGCTGCTGTCGTTCTCGTTCCTGTTCGGCGAGTTCGTGTTCGCCAACCTGCTGGTGGGCACCCGCTACGAGACCCTGCAGGTGTACCTGAACAACATGCGCAACAGCAGCGGCCACTTCAACAGCGCCCTGGTGATCTCGTACTTCGCCTTCGTGCTGGTGCTGACCTGGGTCGCCAACCGCCTGAACAAGGACAAGACCTGACATGAGCTTCGTCAGCGTACAGAAACTGCACAAAGGCTATGCCGGCATTCCAGTATTCGAGAACATCGACTGCCAGATCGAACGCGGCGAGTTCGTCACCCTGCTCGGCCCGTCCGGTTGCGGCAAATCCACCCTGCTGCGCTGCATCGCAGGGCTGACGCCGGTGGACGGCGGGCAGATCCTCCTCGATGGCCAGAACATCGTGCCGCTGAGCCCGCAGAAGCGTGGCATCGGCATGGTGTTCCAGAGCTATGCGCTGTTCCCCAACATGACCGTTGAACAGAATGTCGCCTTCGGCCTGCGCATGCAGAAGGTAAAAGCCGAGGAGAGCCAGGTGCGCGTGCGCGAGGCCCTTGAGCTGGTGGAGCTGGGCAGTTTCGCCGGTCGCTACCCGCATCAGCTGTCTGGCGGCCAGTGCCAGCGCGTGGCCCTGGCCCGCTCGCTGGTCACCCGGCCCCGCCTGCTGCTGCTCGACGAGCCGCTGTCGGCGCTGGATGCACGTATCCGCAAGCACCTGCGCGAGCAGATCCGCGCCATCCAGCGCGAGCTGGGGCTGACGACCATTTTCGTCACCCACGACCAGGAAGAAGCGCTGATCCTGTCTGACCGCATCTTCCTGATGAACCAGGGCCGCATCGTCCAGAGCGGAGATGCCGAAACCCTCTACACCGCCCCCGTCGACCTGTTCGCCGCGGGCTTCATCGGCAACTACAACCTGCTCGACCCGGACAGCGCCAGCCGCCTGTTGCAGCGCCCGGTGGCCAGCCGCCTGGCGATCCGCCCGGAATCGATCACACTGGGCCGCAATGGCGAACTCGACGGCGAAGTCCGCAGCCACAGTCTGCTCGGTAACGTGATCCGCTACCGGGTACGGGTGCGCGACGTGGAGCTGGTGGTCGATGTGCTCAATCGCTCATCGGCCGACCTGCACGCGGACGGCCAGCGGGTATCCTTGTCGATCGACCCTACCGCGCTACGGGAAGTGGCCTAAGGAGATTCAACACATGGCACTGGCAATTTTCGATCTGGACGAAACCCTCATCCACGGTGACTGCGCGTCGCTGTGGAGCGAGCAGATGGCGCGGCTGGGCTGGGTCGACGGCAAGGAGTTCCTGCACCGCGACCGTGCGCTGATGGAGGCCTACGGCAAGGGGCACCTGCAGATGGAGGACTACATGGCCTTCAGCCTGGAACCGATTGCCGGGCGTACCCTGGAAGAGGTCGAGCATCTGGTCCAGCCGTGGGTCGAAGAGGTGATCGAGCCGATCATCTACGGCGATGCCTGCCGCTGCATCGCCGAGCACCGCAAGCGTGGTGACCGTGTCCTGATCATTTCGGCCTCGGGTACGCACCTGGTCGGGCCAATCGCGGCGCGCCTGGGGGTGGACGAATACCTGGCGATCGAGCTGGAGGCGGTGAACGGGGTGTATACCGGCAAGACCCATGGGGTGCTGACCTACCGCGAAGGCAAGGTCACTCGGTTGCTGGAGTGGCTGGATCAGGAGCAGGAGAACCTGGAAGGGGCCAGTTTCTATTCCGATTCACGCAATGATCTACCGTTGTTGCTGAAGGTGGAATACCCGCATGTGGTGAATCCCGATGCAGTGCTGCGCGAGCATGCCGAGATCAATGGGTGGCCGATTTTGAGCTGGTCCTGAAGTATTGCGCTGGCAGGTCTGGCCCTATCGCCGGCAAGCCGGCGCCCACAGGTACCGCAGCGCCGCGGACAATGTGGGAGCCGGCTTGCCGGCGATAGGGCCCGCCTGGCTTACATCAAGCTCGGGTCGATCACCATCACCAGCTTGCCCGACACCTGGTTGCTCTCAAGCTCGGCATACGCCGCCTGGGCAAACTCGACCGGGTAGGTATCGACCAGCTGCGGCGACAAACGCCCTTCGCTGAACAGTGGCCACACCTGCTGTTGCAGCTCGCGCAGCAACTCGGCCTTGAACCCGTCGTCACGGTTGCGCAACGTCGACCCTGTGATTTCCAGGCGCTTGCCCAGCACCTGCGCCAGGTCCAGCTCGACCTTGCGCCCGCCCATCAGGCCGATGATGACCCAGCGGCCATCACGGGCCAGCAGCTTGAGGTTGAGCTGGCCATAGCTGGCACCCACCGGGTCGAGAATCACATCGAACGGGCCAAAACCTTCGAGCGCGTCGAGATTCTCGTTACGCACCACGCCACCGGCCGCGCCCAGGTCCTGACAGTAGGCCAGGCGGTCCTGAGAGCCCACGCTGACATACACCGGGTTGCCAAAGGCCTTGCACAGCTGGATCGCCGCCGAGCCCACGCCACTGGCACCGGCGTGCACCAGCACCTTCTCGCCCGCTTTCACCGCGCCCAGTTGGAAAATGTTCAACCACGCCGTGGCATATACCTCGGGCAACGCGGCCGCTTCCTGCAGGGTCAGGCCCTCGGGCACCGGCAGCACATGGCGGGCGTCCACCATCACTTCCTCGGCCATGGCGCCGCTGGCCAGCAACGCACACACCCGGTCACCCACGCGCCAGTCGGCGCCCGGTCCCACTTCCTCGATCACCCCGGCACACTCCAGGCCCATGAACGGGCTGGCGCCGGGGGGTGGCGGGTAAAGGCCCTTCATCTGCAGCAGATCGGCGCGGTTCAGCCCCGCAGCGGCCACCCGAATGCGTACCTGGCCGGCGTCACAGCCCGGGCGTTCGGCCTCGACCCAGGCCACATGTCCGTCTTCGCCTTGCAATGCTTTCACAGTGCCTCCATAGTTGAATCATGACTGAGCCTGGGGAACGCGTGCCCCAGGCTTTTTGCAGTATTTGTCCGGCTCCATGGAACCGGCAACGGAAAAGACGGCCTACTATGCGTGATCAATTGCCTACACGTCGAATCAGCATGAAGCATTTCCTCCCAAGCACCGCCCTGGCCCTGATGATCGGCCTGGGCAGCCTTACGCTCGGCGGCAATGCGGCGGCCGCCAACAAGTGGGACAGCCTGCAGCCGGACCGTGACGAGATCGTCGCCAGCCTCAACGTGGTGGAGCTGCTCAAGCGCCACCATTACAGCAAGCCGCCGCTCGATGACGCCCGCTCGGTGATCATCTACGACAGCTACATCAAGCTGCTCGACCCCGCGCGCAGCTACTTCACCGCGGCCGACATCGCCGAGTTCGACAAGTGGAAGACGCAGTTCGACGACTTCCTCAAGAGCGGCAATCTCGACCCTGGCTTCACCATCTACAAGCGCTACCTGGACCGCGTCAAGCAACGCCTGGACTTCGCCCTGGCCGAGCTGAACAAGGGCGTCGACAAGATCGACTTCACCACCCAGGAAACCTTGTTGATCGATCGCGAGAACGCGCCGTGGATGAAGAACCAGGCCGAACTCGACGACCTGTGGCGCAAGCGCGTGAAAGACGAAGTGCTGCGCCAGAAGATCGCGGGCAAAGAGCCCAAGCAGATCCAGGAAACCCTGACCAAGCGCTACAAGAACCAGCTTGCGCGCCTGGACCAGACCCGTGCCGAGGATATCTTCCAAGCCTACATCAATACCTTCGCGCAGTCCTACGACCCGCACACCAACTACCTGTCGCCGGATAACGCCGAGAACTTCGACATCAACATGAGCCTGTCGCTCGAAGGCATCGGCGCGGTGCTGCAGAGCGACAACGACCAGGTCAAGATCGTGCGCCTGGTGCCGGCAGGCCCGGCGGCCAAGACCAAGCAGGTGGCCCCGGCCGACAAGATCATCGGCGTGGCCCAGGGCAACAAGGAAATGGTCGACGTGGTCGGCTGGCGCCTGGACGAAGTGGTCAAGCTGATCCGTGGCCCGAAAGGCTCGGTGGTGCGCCTGGAGATCATCCCGGCGAGCAATGCGCCAAGCGACCAGACCAGCAAGATCGTTTCGATCACCCGCGAAGCGGTCAAGCTCGAAGAGCAGGCGGCGAAGAAGTCGGTGCTCAAGCTCAAGCAGGATGGCCGCGACTACAAGCTGGGCATCATCGAGATTCCGGCCTTCTACCTGGACTTCAAGGCCTACCGTGCCGGCGATCCTGAGTACAAGAGCACCACGCGCGACGTGAAGAAGCTGCTCACCGAACTGCAGAAGGAAAAAGTCGACGGCGTGGTCATCGACCTGCGCAACAACGGCGGCGGTTCCCTGCAGGAAGCCACCGAGCTGACCAGCCTGTTCATCGACAAGGGCCCGACCGTGCTGGTACGCAACAGCGACGGCCGCGTCGACGTGCTCGAAGACGAAAACCCCGGCGCCTTCTACAAAGGCCCGCTGGCGTTGCTGGTCAACCGCCTCTCGGCCTCGGCTTCGGAGATCTTCGCCGGTGCCATGCAGGACTACCACCGCGCACTGATCATCGGTGGCCAGACCTTCGGCAAAGGCACCGTGCAGACCATCCAGCCACTCAACCATGGCGAACTGAAGCTGACCCTGGCCAAGTTCTACCGGGTTTCCGGGCAGAGCACCCAGCACCAGGGCGTGCTGCCGGATATCGACTATCCGTCGATCATCGACACCAAGGAAATCGGCGAAAGCGCCCTGCCCGAAGCCATGCCATGGGACACCATCCGCCCGGTGGTCAAGCCAGCCGCTGACCCGTTCAGGCCGTTCCTGGCGCAGCTCAAGGCACAGCATGAAGCGCGCAGCGACAAGGATGCGGAGTTCACCTACATCCGTGACCGTCTGGCGTTGACCCAAAAGCTGATGAACGAGAAGACCGTCAGCCTCAATGAGCAGGAACGCCGTGCGCGTCACGACCAGATCGAGGCCAAGCAACTGGCGCTGGAGAACACCCGCCGCAAGGCCAAGGGTGAGGAACCGCTCAAGGAGCTGAAGAAAGAGGACGAAGACGCCTTGCCGACCGAGGATGAGAACACCAAACCGGAAGACGACGCCTATCTGGCGGAGACCGGTCGCATCCTTATCGATTACCTGAGTGCTAGCACCAAGGTGGCCAAGAAGTAAGGTTCAAGCGTTAACAAAGGGGCCAGACATGTGGATGTCTGGCCCCTTTTTTTTTGGGCTTGCAAATGCATGACTTGAGTCTTTTAACGCCGCGGATATCGAGCGCCGCGCGGGCGGCGCTCGATCTCATGATTGCTAGAAAATTAAAGCCAGGCCCCCAAGGGCTCAGGCAATCTCGGGATAACTGTACTCGAACACCCTGACCACTTCAGAGGCATGCCAGGACGCCGCCTCCATGCCATCCACCGGCCCGGAAAAGCGCCCAAGGCGCTCCACGCACTCGAAGAAACCCGTGCGCGGCAGGCGGCTGGCGCCCTGGCTGATCACCAGCGAGCTGCGCAGCGGCTGCTCGGCACGGGCATCGAGCACGGCCAGGTATTCAAGCGCGGCGGTCAGCGTCTGCATGGCGGGGCTGGGCAATTGCAGGCGCTCGATCAGCGCACGGTACGTCAGCAAATGACGTTGACGGCGGGCCAGGTCAAGCTCGTCCAGCAGGCTTTGCCAGTGCTGGCGGCTGATCCTGACCTGGCTCATGACGGTTCGCTCCAGCCGGTGACGCCCAGGTGCCAGGCCAGGGCCCGGCGGATCGCCGCATCCGGCTGGCGTTCGCCGGATTCGATCATGGCCAGGTAGGCCGGGCTGACGCCGACATTGCGCGCCAGCTGCTCGGCAGCAATGCCCTTGGCTTGACGCAACTGCGCCACCTCACTGAATGCGGGCAAACTGACGCTTGGTGCCGGCTGCTCGTCTGCCGCGATAACCGCTTCGGCAGGTGCCTGGCCGGCGGCCTTGAGCAGCGCCTGGTACTGCTCCCAGGGAACGACGGCGTACTCGGGCTGACCGTCCCGGCTAATAACCTGAATACCCATTACAAACCCCCTTACTTTGGATTACAGCATGTAATCCGTAGGCATAACCCTTATGCCAATTATATTACCAAGTGTGGGAGTGTGTGGGGATCGGCGCGCTTTCAGTGGCTTTTGCGCTCCAGGCGCAGCGCTTCGGGGGTGTCGGGCAGGCGCTCGACCACACGCAGACGCTCTGGCGCCTGGCTGTCGCGCCAGGCCTTGAAGCGCGCCAGCTCATCGGACACGGTCTTCAGTACCCAGCCGAGCACGGCGATGTCATCGAGAAAACCCACGCCCAGCAACCAGTCAGGAATGGCATCGATGGGGCTGACGAAATACAGCAGGCCGGCGACGATGGTCACCAGCGCCTTGGGGCTGATCGACCGGTACTCACCGCGCCACCAGGCCAGGCACAACGCCTGCAACAACTTGACGTCTTCACGCAGTTGACCGAGGCGCGGCCCCTTGCGGGCCACCGCGAACAGCAAGGCCGGCAGCCGGCCACGACTGAGCAAGCGCTCGGCCAAGGGCAGGAAGCGGGCGAAATTCCAGGGTGCGCTCATAGGGCCTCCAGCGGGGAAAAGGTTATCCACATTTATTGTGGATAACCTTGTGAACAGGGCGAAGTTTCTGACGGCAGGCGCCCACAAGGCAAGGGCCCCGGTCAGATCGGGCGTTTTTTACACAGTCGTTACAGTTACGCAAACGATTTGCGTCTCAAGCGTCCCCTTTCTTCACACCGTCCTTGCTCGGACAGTGGCGCTGTCCAGGGGTTCGCTCGAAGCCGGCGGCACAAACGAAAACGCCCCGTCGAAACGGGGCGTTATCACCTACCTGTGTTGCTTAGTTGGCAGGGGCTTCGGCTTCAGGCGCCTCGCCTTGCAGCTGGCTCGGGTCCTTGATGGCGATCAGTTCCAGGTCGAACACCAGGACCGAGTTCGCCGGAATCAGCGGGCTCGGGCTCTGTGCGCCGTAGGCCAGTTCAGCCGGGATGAACAGCTTGTACTTCTCGCCGACGTGCATCAGTTGCAGGCCTTCGACCCAACCCGGGATCACGCCGCTGACTGGCAGGTCGATCGGGCTGCCGCGCTCGACCGAGCTGTCGAACACCTTGCCGTCGATGAGCTTGCCTTCGTAGTGGACAGTGACCACATCGGTCGGCTTGGGCTGTGGGCCGTCGGCTTTCTTGACCACTTCATACTGCAAGCCCGAGGCGGTGGTGACCACGCCTGCCTTCTTGGCGTTTTCTTCGAGGAATTTCTTACCGGCGCTGGCCGCTTCTTCGCTGGCCTTGGCCAGGCGCTCCTCGGCGCGCTTCTGCAGCGAGGTGAAGGCCTCTACCAGCTCTTCGTCCTTGATGCGTTGTTCTTTCTTGCCAACGGCGTCTTCGATACCGAGAGCGACGGCTTTGGAATCAAGGTCTTCCATGCCTTCCTGAGCCAGGCTCTTGCCCATGTTCAGGCCGATACCGTAGGAGGCTTTCTGTGCCGGAGTCTTCAGCTCGGGGCTGCTGGCTTGTTGATCACAGCCAGCCAGTACCAGGCCTACCAGGGCAACCGCAGCCGCCAAACGATGCTGTTTCATGCTATTTCCTTGTTCATGCGCCATGTGGGCAATCAGGGTAAAGCCGCGAGCTTATCAGGCGGCCATTACCAATGGCTACCGGCATAAGAGCGGGTTCTGGTAAGGAAGTTCAGTGCTTAAAAGGTAATTCATCCACAAAACACAGCCATTGGCCAGTATTGACCCTTCATCGCGGTTTCGCTCGAAAATTATGGCGATTAATGTCGGGAAGTTCTGAGCGCGGGCAGCTGATCAGGGATAGACATCGTTGCGATACTGCTCCGCGACCTCGCGCAGCACCTCGCATACCCACTGCCCCGGCAGGCTTTGCGGCAAGGCGGCATTGCGGCAGATACCCACCGAACCGCCCGGTTCGCGTACACCCAGGTCAAGCTCGGCCAACTCGCCACGGCGCAAATCGAGCAACACGGCATCGCGCGGTGCTACCCACACCCCATCACTGCCCAGCAGATAGCGCCGGCTCAACGCCAGCGACAAGGTCTCCAGGCGCTGCGCCGGCATCTGGATGCCGCACTGCACGAACAGGCTGTCGGCGTGCTGGCGTATGGTGGTGCCCGACGGTGGCAGCACCAGGGGATAGCGGCTCACCTGCGCCCGCTCCACCGGCACCTTCGCCAGTAGGGGGTGCCCGGGGCGAACCACCAGGGCCATCGACTCGCTGTACAGGTGCTCGAACGACAAGCCCTGGATCTGCGGGCTGTCGGTCATGCGCCCGACCACCAGCTCCAGCTCTCCCAGGTGCAGTTGCCCGAGCAGCTGTGCACTGACACCGGTGACCACGCTGATCACCAGCGCTTCATGGCGTTGGTGCAGGCGGCACAGGACTTCCGGCATCAGCAGGCCCTCGACCGTGGACAACACGCCAATGCGTACCTGCGACGGCGCCCGCGCTTCGCCACGCAAGCTGCTCACGCCATCGCGCAGGGCCTGCACGCTGGGCCCGGCATAGCGCATGAAGCGGCTACCGGCGGATGTCAGCACCACACCCTGGCGACTGCGTTCGAACAAGCGCGCCTCGAGCAGGTCTTCAAGCTCTTTGAGGGTCTTGGAGATGGCTGGCTGGCTGATGGACAGGATGTCGGCCGCCCTGGCCAGGCTGCCCTGCCGGGCAATCTCCAGGAAACACAACAGGTGGCGGTACTTGATGCGGGTGTCGAGGTTCATGCCGGCAAGCTTAACCCATTGATGTTGTCTGTACCGGCCTCATCGCCGGCAAGCCGGCTCCCACAGGGACATCACTGCCTTGAGAACAGTGGAGTACCTGTGGGAGCCGGCTTGCCGGCGATGGGGCCTGCGCAGTTGCATCAGGCCACCGCCAGCTCCACAGCCTCCCCGTTCATCCGCACCGGCCAAACCCGCAGCTGCTGCCCGGCATCTTCCAGACACTTCCCGCTCTGCAGACTGAAGTGCTGCTTGTACAGCGGCGCCGCCACCACCAACTCACCCTGCACGCTGCCGACCAACCCACGGCCAATGATGTTGGCCCCTGAACGCGGATCGCGGTTGTCCACCGCATACAGGCTCTGCTCCAGCCCCGGCAGGTAGAACAGTGCCACCTGGGCACCCTTGAGCCACACCACCACACCCGAGTCGGCCACCAGGTCATTTGCCTGGCACACCGCTTGCCAGTTCGCGTGGGTTTTCACAGCAGCATTGGAAATGTTCATCACACAGCCTCCTCGACAGTGGGGATCAGGTGCAGGGGTACAGCAGGCCGGCGCTGTTCGCGCTCACGAACAAAATGCACATCCGGGTCGGCGCGCCGGTCGTTGACGAAGGTACGAAAGCGCTTGAGCTTCTCAGGGTCGTTGAGGGCATTGGCCCACTCGCATTCATACTGGTCGACCACATGCTGCATCTGCGTTTCCAGCTCGGCCGCCAGGCCCAGGCTGTCGTCGAGGATCACCTGCTTGAGGTAATCCAGACCGCCCTCCAGGCTTTCGCGCCACACCGAAGTGCGCTGCAGCTTGTCAGCGGTACGGATGTAGAACATCAGCACACGGTCGATCAGGCGCACCAGGGTTTCATCGTCAAGGTCAGTGGCGAACAGCTCGGCGTGGCGCGGGCGCATGCCGCCGTTACCGCAGATGTACAGGTTCCAGCCCTTGTCGGTGGCGATCACGCCAATGTCCTTGCTTTGCGCCTCGGCGCACTCGCGGGTACAGCCGGAAACCGCGAACTTGAGCTTGTGCGGACTGCGCAGGCCCTTGTAGCGGTCCTCCAGGCGCAGGGCCATGCCGACGCTGTCCTGCACGCCGTAGCGGCACCAGGTGCTGCCCACGCACGACTTCACCGTGCGGGTCGACTTGCCATAGGCGTGGCCCGTCTCGAAACCGGCTTCGATCAGCTCGCCCCAGATCAGCGGCAGCTCGTGCAACTGGGCGCCGAACAGGTCGATGCGCTGGCCGCCGGTGATCTTGGTGTAGAGGTCGTATTTCTTGGCCACCTGGCCGATCACGATCAGCTTGTCGGGGGTGATTTCGCCACCGGGGATGCGCGGCACCACCGAGTAGGTGCCGTTCTTCTGCATGTTGGCCATGAAGGTGTCGTTGGTGTCCTGCAGCGGCACCAGCGCCGGGTCCATGATCGGCTGGTTCCAGCACGACGCGAGGATCGAGCCCACCGCCGGCTTGCAGATGTCGCAGCCGACATGGCCCTTGCCGTGGCGTTCGAGCAGCTCGTTGAAGGTACGAATGCCCTCGACCCGCACCAGGCCGTAAAGCGCCTGGCGGGTGTAGGCGAAGTGCTCGCAGAGGCTTTTGTCCACGGTCACGCCCCGGGCCGTCAGTTCATGCTCGAAGACCTGCTTGAGCAACGCCGCGCAACCGCCGCAACCGGTGGCCGCCTTGGTGCAGCCCTTGACTGCGGCCAAGTCGCCACAGCCACCGTCGATGGCAGCGCACACCGCCCCTTTGCTGACGTTGTGGCACGAGCAGATGGTCGCGCTGTCCGGCAGCGCATCGGCGCCCAGGGTCGGCGCACCGCCGCTTTGCGGCAGGATCAGGGCGGCCGGATCGGCTGGCAGGGCGATGCCGTTCTGGGCGTACTGCAGCAGCGTGTCGTAATAGCTGTTGTCGCCGACCAGCACGGCGCCCAGTACGTGCTTGCCGCTGGCATCCACCACCAGACGGCGATAAGCGGCATTGGCTTCGTCGATGAAGCGGTAGCTGCGCGAGCCGGGCGTGGCACCGTGGGCGTCGCCAATGGAGCCGACATCCACGCCCAACAGTTTGAGCTTGGTCGACATGTCGGCCCCGGTGAATGGCTCGGCCGCCTCGCCTGACAGCAGCGCCGCCAGGTTGCGCGCCATGCTGTAACCGGGAGCCACCAGGCCGAACACACTGCCATTCCACGAGGCGCACTCGCCGATGGCGAAGATGCGTGGGTCGCTGGTGCGGCAATGGTTGTCGATGACCACGCCACCGCGTGCGGCGATTTCCAGGCCACAGGCTCGGCCCAGGGCGTCCTGCGGGCGGATGCCGGCAGAGAACACGATCAGATCGGTTTCCAGGTGTTCGCCGCCGTCGAAGTTCATGCGGTAGCGGTAGTCTTCGCCGGCACTGATTGACTGGGTGGCCCGCGACAGGTGCACGCCTACGCCGAGGGCTTCGATCTGTGCCTTGAGCGCCGCGCCACCCTCGCCGTCCAGTTGCACCGGCATCAGCCGTGGGGCGAACTCCACCACGTGTGCTTCCAGGCCAAGCGACTTGAGGGCATTGGCCGCCTCCAGGCCCAACAGGCCGCCACCGACCACCACGCCACGGCGAGCCTCGCTGGCCGCGGCGCGAATCCCATCGAGGTCGTCGAGGGTGCGGTAGACCAGGCGGGCATTGCCGCTGGAGCCTTCGATCGGTGGCACGAACGGGTACGAGCCGGTGGCCAGGATCAAGTGGTCGTAGTCGTAGCGGCCCTGGGGGCTGACCACCTGGCAATGCTCGCGGTCGATTTCCAGCACCGCTTCAGCGAGGTGCAGGTGCACGCCATTGGCCCCGTAGAAGCCCTGCTTGCACAGGGCCAGGGTTTCGGCACAGCTGCCGCCGAAGTACTCCGACAGGTGCACGCGGTCATAGGCGCGCTGGCGTTCTTCGCCGAATACCCGCACCTCGAAGCGCGCCAGCGCGCCGCGTTCGACCAGTTGCTCGACGCAATGGTGGCCGACCATGCCGTTGCCGACGATGATCAGTCGCTCTCGTTGCCCGCTGCTCGCTGTTGCCTTCATATGCCGATCCTCGATCAAAAAAAAAGCGCCTGGAGCCGAAGCTCCAGGCGCCTTTGCCTGTATTCATCACGGTGTGCCCGGGTTGATCGCCGTTGACCAAGGGGGCTGGTTGTAGGGGGATGTAGCAGGGACTGTGCCAGTTGTGTTGTGGGGGCCGGCCCTATCGCCGGCAAGCCGGCTCCCACAGGGGATCGCGCAGTACTCAAGGGCAGTGCTGTAACGGTAGGAGCTGGCTTGCCAGCGATGGGGCCAGCCCAGACAACGCACATTCAAGGTGCAGGGCTCCCCATCCTGGGGCACTTCAGTACACATCGCGCCGATAACGCTTGGCCTTGCTCAGCGTATCCATGTAGGCATCGGCATCCACGCCCCCGTGCTCGGCAATGATCTCGCGCAGCGCCGCATCCACATCCTTGGCCATGCGCTGGGCATCGCCACACACATAGAAGCAGGCCCCCGCCTCCAACCACTGCCACACCTCTGCGCCCTGCTCACGCAGGCGCTGCTGCACGTAGATCTTCTCGGCCTGGTCACGGGAAAATGCCGTGTCCAGCCGCAAATGCCCCGACGCCTGCCAGGCCTGCAACTGCTCCCGATAATAGAAATCAGTGGCCGCGTACTGCTCGCCGAAGAACAGCCAGTTGCCCCCTGTCGCCCCCCGCGCCTCACGCTCTTCGAGGAAGGCCCGGAACGGCGCGATGCCGGTGCCAGGCCCCACCATGATCACCGGCGCGCTGTCGTCTTCGGGCAGGCGAAAATGCTTCGACACTTGCGGGAAGATCGCCACCTCAAGCGCACGATCCGCAAGAAAGCTCGAACACACCCCTTTGCGCTCGCCATAGCGCACAGTGGAAACGGTCAGGTGCACTTGCTGCGGGTGAGCCCGCGGGCTGGAACTGATCGAATACAGACGCGGCTGCAAGGGCTTGAGCAGGGCAAGCCAGGCGGCCAGCGGCAGCTGCTGGGGGAACGCGCGCAGTACATCGACCAGTTGCCGGCCCCACAACCACGCCTGCAACTGTGCCTTGCACTCCGGTTGCAACAGGCGTTGCAGATCGCCGGCCTGCGCGCTGAAGGCCTGCAATTGCTGCGGGGTCACCTTGGCGATTTCCAGGTGCGTTTGCAGGGCGATGGCCAGCGGCATTGCAGGCTCGCCCTTGAGTTCGACAATGGTCTGGCCGTCGAGCTGCATCAGGGTCAGCAGCTCTTCGACCAACGCCGGGCAGTTGCGCGGCCACACGCCAAGGGCGTCACCGGCTGCATAGCTGAACCCGCTGCCGGACAAGTCGAATACCAGTTGACGGGTCTCCTTGCTGGCGCCTGGCCCATTGAGCACGCGGTTTTCCAGCAGACGGGCGGTGAAGGGACGTTGCCTGCTGTAGCGGACGGCAGGCTCGCCGGCAGGTGCCGTGGCGGCGGCCGCGCCCAGCGCGGGCAGCAAGGCATCGAGCCAGGTGGCGAAAGCCGCATCATAATCCGGCTCGCAATCGACACGCGGCAACAGGCGCCGCCCTCCCAACTCGGCCAGGCGCTGGTCGAGCTTGCGGCCGAAGCCGCAGAACTGGTCGTAGCTGGAGTCGCCCAGGGCCAGCACGGCATAGGGCAACGCCCCGCAAACGACGCCCGCCTCGCCCTGCAGCGCCTGCCAGAACGCTGCGCCGCTGTCCGGCGCGTCGCCATCACCAAAGGTGCTGGCAATCACCACGATGCTCGCCGCACCTTGCAACTGCTGAGGACTGACCGCCTCCAGGCAACGGAGCTGAACCTCCAGACCCGCGCCACGCAAACGCTCGGCACAGCGCTCGGCCAGCGCCTCGCCATTGCCGGTCTGCGAGGCCCACAGCACCTGGTGACGCGGCGCCTCGGCGAGCAGGGCCGGTGCCCCGCCCGGTTGTGCGAACAGCCCGGCCAGCAGCCCGTCGACGAACAAGCGTCGGGCAGCGGCCAACGGCGCACTGGCCGGCAAGCTCGGTACACCTTCGGCGCGCGTCTGCTCAAGACCAAGTAGAAAGCCCTGCAGGTAGTGGCGTTCATCTTCGGCCAGCACCGGGGCTGGCAAGGCATCCAGGCCAAGCAGGCGGGACAGGGTCGCGGTCGGCATGCGGGCAGGCTCCGAAGCGTGTGTGGCGGCGCCCAGCTCAAGGGCGTCGATGCGTTCGCCGGCGACCCGCTCCAGGGCCACGGCGCAGTGTTTGAAAGCCGGCTGCAGCGACAGCGGGTCGACTGCATCACAGGTCACGGCATTGATCGCCAGCTGCTCGCCGATCACATCGTTCCAGTGGAACGGGGCAAAGCAATTGCCGGGCATGACCCGGTCACTGACCCGCGCCGGCAGCACCGCCTGGCCACGTCGCGAACGGATGGCCACCTGGTCCTTGTCGTGGATGCCCAGGCGTTCGGCATCCTCGGGATGCAATTCGACAAAAGGGCCGGGCTCCAGCTTGTTCAGCGCCGGCACCTTGCCGGTCTTGGTCAGGGTGTGCCATTGGTGTTGCACGCGGCCGGTGTTGAGCACCAGCGGGTAGTCGGCGTCGGGCAGTTCGGGGGCAGGCAGCCAGGGTCGGGCGAAGAAGCGCGCCTTGCCACTGGGCGTTGGGAACGTCAACGTCGACAGGGCACCCTCGGCGCAGTAGCGCACCGGGCTGCGGTCGTTGCTGCGGCCCGGTTCGCTGGGCCACTGGTGAGGCTTGTCGCGCAACTGGGCGTAGCTGATGCCGCGCAAGTCATAGCCGGTCTGCGGATTGTTGAAACGGCGGATCTCATCGAACACGGCCTCGGCGTCGGGGTAATCGAAGGCATCGGCAAAGCCCATGGCACGCGCCACCCTGGCGATGATCTGCCAGTCGGGCAGGCTTTGCCCCGGCGCCTCGACGGCGCGCGGCATCAGCGTCAGGTTGCGCTCGCTGTTGATCATCACGCCCTCGCCTTCGGCCCACAGCGCGGCAGGCAGGAGGATATCGGCGAAGCGATTGGTCTCGGTGTCGAGGAAGGCGTCCTGGGTAATCACCAGCTCAGCCTGGCGCAGGCCGTCGATCACCTGCTGGCGGTTAGCGACACTGGCCACCGGGTTGCTGCAGATGATCCAGCAGGCTTTCACCTCCCCGGCCTTCATCTGCTCGAACAATGCCACCGTGCCTTCTCCGCCTTCAGCCCGCAGGCTGCCGGGGGCCAGGCCCCACTGCGCCTCGACGAAGCGACGGTCTGCCGCCACCAGGGCCGAACGCTGGCCCGGCAGGCCCGGCCCCATGTAACCCATTTCGCGACCGCCCATGGCATTGGGCTGACCGGTCAGCGAGAACGGGCCGCTGCCGGGGCGGCAGATGGCCCCGGTGGCCAGGTGCAGGTTGCACAGCGCATTGCTGTGCCAGGTGCCGTGGACGCTCTGGTTCAGACCCATGGTCCAGCAACTCATCCACTCACCGGCCGTACCGAGCCACTCGGCGGCCTGGCGGATTTCGGCTTCGCTCAACCCGGTGATCGCGGCCACGCGTTCAGGGGGGTAATCGTCGAGAAAGGCCGGCAGTTCATCCCAGCCTTCGGTGTGGTTGGCGATGAACTCGGGGTGGGTGTGGCCATTGCGGTGCAAGAGGTGCAGCAGGCCGTTGAGTAACGCCAGGTCGCTGCCAGGGCGCACTTGCAGGAACAGGTCGGCCTTGTCGGCGGTGGCAGTACGTCGTGGGTCGACGACGATCAGTTTCGCGCCGGCCTTTACCCGGTCGAGCAGGCGCAGGAACAGGATCGGATGGCAGTCGGCCATGTTTGCGCCGATCACCAGGAAGACCTCGGCGCGGTCGAAATCCTGGTAGCTGCCCGGCGGGCCGTCGGCACCTAGCGACAGCTTGTAGCCTGTGCCGGCGCTGGCCATGCACAAGCGCGAGTTGGACTCGATGTGGCGAGTGCGGATGAACCCTTTGGCCAACTTGTTGGCCAGATACTGTGCCTCCAGCGACATTTGCCCGGAAACGTACAGCGCCACGGCGTCCGGGCCGTGCTGGTCGATGATGCCGCACAGGCGCTCGGCGGCCTGGCTGATGGCCTGGTCGAGGTTGCTGCGCGCCGGCTCATGGTCACGCTGCTGGCGGACGAAGGCGGTTTCCATACGGCCGGCGGCAGTCAACGGCACGTGGGCGGTAAGGCCCTTGGTACATAAGCGACCCAAGTTGCTCGGGTGCTGCTTGTCACCGCTGATCTTGCTGACCTTGCCTTCGGCGACGCTCATGACGATGCCGCAACCGACGCCGCAATAGGGGCAGACGCTGCGTACTTCAGTGCTGGCCATGGGCGGTCTCTCCTTCAGGAACGCAAAAAGGCGCCGGCTGACCTGGCTTGCAGAGGGCAAGCAGGGCAACACGGCGCCTTTGTCGTGAGGTGTGCGGGCTATCGACGTTGATGGGCCCGGGATGGGGGGGTGTCAGCAATTAGTGGGCCAGCTGTTGCGGCCCTATCGCCGGCAAGCCGGCTCCCACAGGGATGGCACATGCCTCAGGGGCGGTGCTGTACCTGTGGGAGCCGGCTTGCCGGCGATAGGGCCGGCACTACCCGCGCACCATCCAGTGGCAGGCCAAAGACGCATGGCGCTATGCTGGGGCAATTTCCAGCAAGAGCTTCTACCCGCATTCCATGTCCCAAGTGATCCTCAAGACCCCCGCCCAACTCGCCCTGATGCGTAACGCCGGGCAGCTATTGGCCCGCGTATTCGCCGACCTCGACAGCTTCATCCGCCCCGGCGTGACCACGATGCAGATCAATGACCGCGCCGAGGCGTTCATCGTCGACACGCTCAAGGCCCGCCCGGCGAGCAAGGGCCAGTACGGCTTCCCCTACTCGCTCAATACCTCGGTGGACCATGTGGTTTGCCACGGCATGCCCAAGGTCGATGAAGTGTTGCAGGAAGGCTCCATCATCAATGTCGACATCACCCTGGAACAAGGTGGTTACATCGCCGATTCGTCGAAGATGTACGCGATCGGGCCAATCAGTGACGAGGCCCGGCGGCTGGTCGACACCACCTACGACGCACTGTGGAAAGGCATTGCCCAGGTGCGCCCTGGTGCGACGCTGGGCGACATTGGTCATGCCATCCAGGCCCATGCCGAAGCGGCCGGCTACAGCGTGGTGCGCGAGTATTGCGGGCATGGCATTGGCCAGCAGATGCACGAAGGCCCTGAGGTGCTGCATTTCGGCCAGCGCGGCATGGGCATGAAGCTCAAGCCTGGGATGGTGTTTACCATCGAGCCGATGATCAACCAGGGTGGCCGCGGGACACGGACGTTGCGCGACGGTTGGACGGTGATTACCCGCGACCACTGCTTGTCGGCGCAGTGGGAGCATACGGTGGCGGTGACCGAGGATGGGGTCGAGGTGCTGACGTTGCGGGAAGAAGAGCGTAGCCGCTGAGATTGGCGGGGCTGCTTTGCAGCCCAATCGCCGGCAAGCCGGCTCCCACAGGTAAACCACAGTGCTTGAGAGCAGTGGGGTACTTGTGGGAGCTGGCTTGCCAGCGATGAGGCCAGCGCAGAAACAAAAAAAGCGACCCTAAGGTCGCTTTTTTTGTTACTTCCGGGTGTTCAGTGGGCCCTGGAAGTGGAATATGGCGCAGCGGACGGGACTCGAACCCGCGACCCCCGGCGTGACAGGCCGGTATTCTAACCGACTGAACTACCGCTGCGCTAATCAACGAGTGGTGGGTGATGACGGGATCGAACCGCCGACCCTCTGCTTGTAAGGCAGATGCTCTCCCGGCTGAGCTAATCACCCTTCGTCTCGGTGAGGCGCGCATTCTACGGAGGAATGAGCATCCCCGCAAGTCATTGAACAACTTATTTTTCCAATTACGAAAAACTGGAATTTCAGACACAAAAAAAGCGACCCTAAGGTCGCTTTCTTTGTTACTTCCGGGTGTTCAGTGGGCCCTGGAAGTGGAATATGGCGCAGCGGACGGGACTCGAACCCGCGACCCCCGGCGTGACAGGCCGGTATTCTAACCGACTGAACTACCGCTGCGCTATACATCGAGTGGTGGGTGATGACGGGATCGAACCGCCGACCCTCTGCTTGTAAGGCAGATGCTCTCCCGGCTGAGCTAATCACCCTTCGTCTCGGTGTGGCGCGCATTCTACGGAGGGCCTGCTAGCCTGGCAAGCACTTTTTTCAAGTTTTTCAAAAAATTATCAGGCCTTTCAACAACCTAGCTTCGACGCCCATTTCTTTCTCTCTATACAGCTGCTGGCCCAATGACAGGGCTGGCCTGCAGCGGCTGCACGGAGAATAATGCCCGCCTTATGCCTTAAGGAGAGATTGCCCCCCATGTGGTTCAAGAACCTGCTGACCTACCGCCTGACCCAGGATGTCCCCTTCGAGGCTGAAGCTCTGGAAGCTGCCCTGGCCAGCAAGCCGGCCCGCCCATGCGCCAGCCAGGAGCTGACCACCTACGGCTTCGTCGCACCGTTCGGCAAGGGCGAGGACGCTCCCCTGGTGCACGTCAGCGGCGAGTTCCTGCTGATTGCCGCGCGCAAGGAAGAACGCATCCTGCCCAGCAGCGTGGTCAACGATGCGGTGAAGGAGAAGGTCGAAGAGATCGAGACCGAGCAGATGCGCAAGGTCTACAAGAAGGAACGCGACCAGATCAAGGACGAGATCATCCAGGCCTTCCTGCCGCGTGCGTTCATCCGCCGCTCGATGATCTTCGCCGCCATCGCCCCGCGCCTGGGGATGATCCTGGTCAACTCGGCCAGCGCCAAGCGCGCCGAAGACCTGCTGTCGACCCTGCGTGAAGTGATGGGCTCGCTGCCCGTGCGCCCGGCCACGGTGAAGATCGCCCCGACCGCGACCATGACCGACTGGGTCAAGTCGCAACAAGCCGCCGAAGGCTTCTATGTGCTGGACGAATGCGAACTGCGCGACACCGCCGAAGATGGCGGCATCGTGCGTTGCAAGCGCCAGGACCTGACCGGCGAGGAAATCCAGCTGCACCTGAGCACCGGCAAGGTAGTGACCCAGCTGGCCTTGGCCTGGCAAGACAAGTTGTCGTTCGTGCTCGACGACAAGATGGTGATCAAGCGCCTGAAGTTCGAAGAGCTGCTGCAGGAGCAGGCCGAACAGGATGGTGGCGATGAGGCCGCGCAGCAGTTCGATGCCAGCTTCCTGCTGATGATGATGACCTTCAGCGAGTTCCTGCCGGTGCTGTTCGAGGCACTGGGTGGCGAAGAAATTCCGCAAGGGGTCTGAATCTGCTGATCTACCGGTGCTGATCGGGAAGTTATCCTGAGTCAGCACTGGCCCTATCGCCGGCAAGCCGGCTCCCACAGGGACGCCACAGGGTTAACGGACTGTGTTGTCCCTGTGGGAGCCGGCTTGCCGGCGATAGGGCCAGTGAAAATCACAGAGGAACAACTATAAAAGGATCTCTACCATGCGCGCCCTCGCCGCCCTCAGCCGCTTCGTCGGCAACACCTTCGCCCTCTGGGTACTGGTGTTCGCCTGCCTGGCCTTCCTGCAGCCGCAATGGTTCATCGCCCTCAAGGTAGCCATCGTGCCATTGCTGGGCCTGGTGATGTTCGGCATGGGCCTGACCCTCAAGCTCGACGACTTCGCCGCCCTCGCCCGCCAGCCCTGGCGTGTGGCACTGGGGGTGGTGGCGCACTTCGTGATCATGCCGGGCGTGGCTTGGCTGCTGTGCCAACTGTTCCACCTGCCGGCGGAAATCGCCGTGGGCGTGATCCTGGTCGGCTGCTGCCCGAGCGGCACGGCATCGAACGTGATGGTCTGGCTGTCCAAGGGCGACCTGGCGCTGGCGGTGGCGATCGCCGCGGTCACCACCCTGCTGGCCCCGCTGCTGACCCCGGCGCTGATCTGGTTCCTGGCCTCGGCCTGGCTGCCAGTGTCCTTCATGGACATGTTCTGGTCGATCCTGCAGTTGGTGATGCTGCCGATCATCCTCGGGGTATTGGCCCAGCGTCTGCTGGGTACGCGGGTGCAGATGGCGGTGCTGGTGCTGCCTCTGGTGTCGGTGGTGAGCATCGTCATGATCGTCTGCGCGGTGGTGGCGGCCAGCCAGGCGAAGATCGCCGAATCGGGGCTGCTGATCATGGCGGTGGTGATGCTGCACAACAGCTTTGGCTACCTGCTGGGTTATCTCACCGGGAAGCTCTGCAAGTTGCCGCTGGCCCAGCGCAAATCGCTGGCGCTGGAGGTGGGGATGCAGAATTCGGGGTTGGGGGCGGCCTTGGCGGCGGCGCATTTTTCGCCGCTGGCGGCGGTGCCCAGTGCGCTGTTCAGCGTTTGGCACAATATTTCCGGGGCGCTGCTTTCGACCTGTTTCCGGCGGATGGAAGCGCCTTCGCCTGAAGCTGAAAGTGGCGAGCCAGCTCGTCATTGATGTTGTCAGCTCTGGCCCTATCGCCGGCAAGCCGGCTCCCACAGGAATATCACTGCCCTTGAGGCTTGTGCTGTACCTGTGGGAGCCGGCTTGCCGGCGATAGGGCCGGTACAGACTTGCCGAATATTCGGCAAATGTGCACTATATTGCCCACTGTGAGGACGGCCTCACGACGCACTGCGTGACCATTTCCGGGGACGGCCCCATCTTTCAAACGATGGAGACTCATATGTCCTGGATCATCCTGTTCTTCGCCGGCCTGTTCGAGGTCGGCTGGGCGGTCGGCCTCAAGTACACCGACGGCTTCACCCGCCCGCTCCCGACCATCCTCACCGTCGGCGCCATGGTCATCAGCCTGGGCCTGCTGGGCCTGGCCATGAAAGAGCTGCCGCTGGGCACCGCCTACGCCATCTGGACCGGGGTCGGCGCCGTCGGCACGGTGATCGCCGGTATCATCCTGTTCGGCGAGTCCATGGCCCTGGTGCGGCTGGTCAGTGTGGCGCTGATCGTCACCGGCCTGATCGGCCTGAAAGTCAGCGCCAGCTGACCCCCCTCTAACGCAAGTCGCCGCGCAAGCGGCTGACCTGCTCGCGCAACAGCTCTGGCTGCGCCGCCTCCACCGGAATGGCGGCGCCCGCCACGATGGTCACCCGCGACCACAGCCGCTTGAAAAAGCCCTTGCCGGGGTCACGGCTGAAGAAGCTGCCCCACAGCCCCTGCAGCGCCAGCGGAATCACCGGCACCGGGGTTTCTTCGAGGATGCGGTTGACGCCGCCCTTGAACACATCGATCTCGCCGTCGCCCGTCAGTTTGCCTTCCGGGAAGATGCACACCACCTCCCCCGCCGCCAGGTACTCGGCGATGCGGGCGAACGCGCGCTCGTAGGTGGCCGGGTCTTCACTGCGCCCGGCGATCGGGATGGCGCCAGCGGTGCGGAACACGAAGTTGAGCACCGGCAGGTTGTAGATCTTGTAGTACATGACGAAACGGATCGGCCGGCGAATCGCCCCACCGAGCAGCAGCGCATCGACGAACGAAACATGGTTGCACACCAGCAGCGCCGCGCCTTCGTCGGGGATGCGCTCGAGGTCGCGATGCTCCACGCGGTACATCGAATGGCTGAGCAGCCAGATCAGGAAGCGCATGGTGAACTCGGGCACGATCCTGAAGATGTAGGCGTTGACCAGTACATTGAGCAGCGACACCACCAGGAACAGCTGCGGGATGGTCAGGTCGGCCAGGCCCAGCAGGACGATGGTAAGGAGCGCCGACACCACCATGAACAAGGCGTTGAGGATGTTGTTGGCGGCAATCACCCGGGCCCGCTGGTCCTCGGCGGTGCGTGCCTGGATCAGGGCATACAGCGGCACGATATAGAAGCCACCGAACACCCCCAGGCCAATGATCGACAGCAGAATCCACCAGGCCTGGCTCATGCCCAGCAGCGTCAGCCAATCGTGAGGGGCCGCAGCCACCGGTACATCGCCGGAATGCCACCACCAGAGCAAGCCGAACAGGGTCAGCCCGAACGAGCCGAACGGCACCAGGCCGATTTCCACCTTGCGTCCACTGAGGCGTTCGCACAACAGAGAGCCCAGCGCGATGCCTACCGAGAACAGGGTCAGTACCAGCGTCACCACGCTGCTGTCGCCATGCAGCCAGTCCTTGGCGTAGGCCGGGATCTGGGTGAGGTAGATAGCGCCGACGAACCAGAACCACGAGTTGCCGACGATCGAGCGTGACACCGCCGGCGTCTGCCCAAGCCCCATGCGCAGAATCGCCCAGGATTGCGTGAAGATGTTCCAGTCCAGCCGCATCTGCGGCGACGCCGCGGCGGCGCGGGGGATCCAGCGGCTGGCCAGGTAGCCCAGCACTGCGGTGCCGACCACGCCGCCGGCCACCATCGTGGCGTAGCTGCTACTGGCCATCATTACCCCGGCGCCAATGGTGCCGGCCAGAATGGCGAGGAAGGTGCCCATTTCCACCAGGCCATTGCCACCAACCAGCTCTTCTTCACGTAAGGCCTGGGGCAGTATCGAGTACTTCACCGGACCGAACAGCGCCGAGTGGGTGCCCATGCCGAACAGCGCCAGCAACATCAGCGCCAGGTGGTCGGTGACGAAGCCGAGCGCGCCAACCGCCATGATGGCGATTTCGGCCAGCTTGATCGCACGGATCAGCGCGTCCTTGGCGAACTTCTCGCCAAACTGCCCGCCCAGCGCCGAGAACAGGAAAAACGGCAGGATGAACAGCAGCGCGCAAAGGTTGACCCAAATCGAGCGGTCGCCGTCGCCGAGGCTGAGCTTGAACAGGATCGCCAGGATCAGCGACTGCTTGAACAGGTTGTCGTTGAAGGCACCCAGCAGTTGGGTGATGAAGAACGGCAAGAAACGCCGCTTGCCGAGCAAAGTGAATTGCGAGGGGTGACTCATCGTCCATGCACCTGAGTTGAACCGAGGATGGCAGTTGCCTTTTTAGACTGTGCGCAACGCTTTCGAAGCCACATCACTGCAGTCAACTGGCATTTTTATCAGTTGCCCGCCGCGAGCGCGACCCTCAGGCTAGATACATCCACAGTGCCGGACGTTCAAGGATGAAAACCCGCAATGCTGCAAGCAGGGTTCGCCATGCCAGGGCATCTGTCGCGGTGTTGGCCATTCTGCTTGCCTATGCTTCGGTCACAGGTTCGAGCAGTACCCAGCGTGTTGACAAGGCGCAGTTCCTCAATCGGCTGCTTGCGCGGATGAGCCTGCCTGAAAAGATCGGCCAGTTGCGCATGAATTATGCGGGCAATGTACCCGCATCGCCGGCTGCACTGTCCAGCGTGGCCCGGGGCGAGGTGGGCGCCATGTTCACAGCGCCCGGCATCACCCGCGCACAAATGCGCACGCTGCAGGACACGGCGATCCGCCAGAGTCGCCTGGGTATCCCGCTGTTCTTCGCCGCGGATGTGGTGCATGGCCAGCGCACCCTTTTCCCGATCGGCTTGGGTCTGGCATCCACCTGGGACCTGCAGGCCATTGCCACCAGCGCGCGTATCGCCGCCATCGAAGCCAGCGCCGATGGCCTGGACATGACCTTTGCACCGATGGTGGATATCGGCCGGGACCCTCGCTGGGGGCGTATTTCCGAAGGGTTCGGTGAAGATACCTTTCTAGCATCGCGCGCGGCCGCGACGGTGACGTCAGCCTTGCAGGGGCCAAAGCCAGGTGCCCGCGACAGCCTGATGGCCTGCGTCAAGCATTTTGCCGCCTATGGCGCGGTCGAAGGTGGGCGCGACTACAATGCCGTCGATCTGAGCCGCCAGCGGCTGCTCCAGGACTACCTGCCCCCTTACCGCGCCGCTTTGGATGCCGGCGCGGGTGCTGTCATGACCGCCCTGACCACCCTCAATGGCGTCCCTGCCAGCGCCAACCGCTGGCTGCTGCGGGATATCCTGCGCGAGCAGTGGTACTACCCTGGCCTGGTGATCAGTGACCACGGTGCAGTCGAAGAACTGCTTGCACACGGTATCGCCGCAACCGGCAGCGAGGCCGCGCGAGCTGCGCTGGCAGCCGGCACTCAGATGAGCATGAGCGATCGCTATTTTGGCGAAACGCTCAAGGCACTCATCGAGCGTGGGGAGATACCGCCGAGGATGCTGAACGATGCAGTCAGACGGGTGCTGGCAACCAAGTATGACCTTGGCCTGTTCGAAGATCCCTATCGCCGTCTGGGTAACGCTCAAGACGACCCGCCCGAGCCAAATGCCGAGCAGCGCCTGCACCGCGCCGAGGCCAGGGACGTCGCCCGCCGCTCACTGGTGCTGCTGAAAAACCGCCAGCAGCTACTCCCCCTGGCAAAGCACGGCACCCTTGCGCTTGTCGGCCCTCTGGCGGACAACCGGCAAGACATCCTCGGCAGCTGGCCCGCCAGCGGCCAGGCCTCGCAGGCCGTCAGCCTGCGCCAGGGCCTGGTATCGGCAATGGGCGACAACGCCAGCGTGTTGTACGCACTGGGCGCCAACATCACAGACGACCCGCAGGTGTTCGCCTTGCTGGACGACAACACCGTCAACTTCGACCCTCGGCCGCCATCCGCACTGATAGCAGAAGCAGTCAGCGTAGCCCGCCAGGCCGATGTCATCGTGGCGGCCCTGGGTGAAGCCCGTGGCATGTCCCATGAAGGTGCCAGCAAAACCAGCCTGGCGCTTCCCGCTCAGCAGCGCGAACTGTTGCGAGCGCTCAAACGCACGGGCAAGCCGTTGGTACTGGTGCTCATGACCGGCCGCCCATTGACCATCGTCGAGGAAAGCCAGCTGGCTGATGCAGTGCTGCTGACCTGGTTCAGCGGCACCGAAGGCGGTAATGCCATTGCCGACGTATTGCTGGGCGAATACAACCCCTCCGGCAAGCTGCCGGTCACCTTTGCCCGCAGCGTTGGCCAGATCCCGCTCTACTACAATCGCCTGAACACCGGTCGCCCCTATGACCCCATGCGCCCCGCGGCGTACCGATCACGCTACTTCGACATTGACGACACGCCGCTCTATCCCTTCGGCCATGGCCTGAGCTACACCCACTTCAGCCTGTCACCCGTGCAGCTATCCACCACGCATCTGCTGGCCGGGGGCGCACTCAAGGTCACGGTACAAGTGAACAATACCGGGCAGCGAAACGGCGAGACCGTAGTGCAGCTTTATCTGCGTGATCGCAGTGCATCCGTCAGCAGGCCACTCAAGGAGCTGAAGGGATTTCAGAAGGTCATGCTGGAGGCGGGCGCCAGTCGATCAATCACGTTCGACATCGATGAGTCCTCGCTGGCTTTCTTTAATCCGCAATTGCAGTGGGGCGCTGAACCTGGTGAATTCGATGTGATGGTGGGGCTTGATTCCGAGCACCTGCAGACTGCCCGCTTCGAATTGATTGACGCCTCCCATTGAACATCGCATCTGGGGCCCCAATCGCCGGCAAGCCGGCTCCCACAAGGTACTGCACACCCCCTCTGGGGGAGCCGGCTTGGCGGCGATAGGCTGCGCAGCAGCCCCCACGATGTCATATGCTCAGCATCGGCACTCTCCCTCGACAAGGACGTGGCAATGCTCGCCGCCCTGAAGCACTACCCCGCAGCGGTACGCCTGTTGTTGGCAACCACCTTCACCTTGACCCTGGCTCGCGCCCTCACCCTGCCCTACCTGGTGGTCTACCTGGCCGACAACTTTCAGCTCTCGGTCAGCCATATCGGCCTGCTGATCGGCGGCGCACTGATCGTCGCCTCGTTGCTGAGCCTGTATGGCGGGCACCTGGTCGATACCCTGCCCAACCACACCCTGATCAGCGCCAGCACGCTACTGTTCGCCCTGGCCTTCGCCGCCGCCATCGCCAGTCGCTCGGCATTGGCGTTCTTCTTGTGCCTGGTGCTGATCAACCTGACTTTGGCGGTGGTCGACATCGCCGCCAAGGCCGGCTTCTGCGCCCTGCTTGCGGTGGAACAACGGGCCGAGGTGTTCGCCATCAAGTACACCTTGAGCAATGTCGGTTATGCCCTCGGCCCTCTGCTGGGCGTTGCCATGCTGGAGCTGAACGACCACCTGCCTTTCATTGCCTCGGCGCTGATCGGCCTGGGCATGTGCATGGCCTACTGGCGCCTGGGCGATCGCGGGCTGCAGGCCAGCCTGCAGGCGCAGCCGGGCGCCGGGTTCGGCCAGGTAGCACTGGGCCTTGCGGGCGACCGGCGGCTGGTGTGCTTTACCCTGGGTGGCGTGCTCAGTGCCGTGGTGTTCGGCCAGTTCACCGCCTACCTGTCGCAGTACCTGGTGGTGACCACCAGCGCCAGCGAAGCGGCGCGTCTGGTGGGCTATCTGGTGACGACCAACGCTGTCACGGTTATCGCCTTGCAGTACCTGATCGGCAGGCGCATCAGCCGCCAGCGCCTGATGCCCTGGCTGCTGGCCGGCATGGCCTTGTTCATCGCCGGGCTACTGGGCTTCGCGCTGGCCGGGTCGGTGCTGGCCTGGTGCCTGGCCATGCTGGTATTCACCCTGGGCGAGATCATCGTGATTCCGGCCGAGTACATGTTCATCGACCTTATTGCACCGGAGCCTCTGCGCGGGGTGTATTACGGGGCGCAGAACCTGTCCAACCTGGGGGCGGCGCTGGGGCCGGTGATGGTGGGGTTTGCCCTGACGCAGTGGTGGCCGGGTGCGATTTTCTACCTGCTGGTGATGTCGGTGATACTGGCGGGGGTGTTTTATTGGCTGGGTACGCGCAAGCAGTGATGTTGGCTGTACCGGCCCTATCGCCGGCAAGCCGGCTCCCACCGGTAATCCACTGCCCTCAAGGCCTGTGATATCCCTGTGGGAGCCGGCTTGCCGGGGATAGGGCCAGAAGCGCCTGCGACGACTCGCCACTGCTACCATCGTCGGCGCTGACGAACCGGCGCTCGCGTGCCAGACTGACTGATCGGGACCGCGTTACCTTTTTTTGCTCCGGAGTTTTCATGTCGTTGTCCAGCGGGCTGATCGCCGTGGTCGCCCTGGCCTATATGGCCATCATGTTCGCCATCGCCTTCTACGGCGACCGCCGCAGCACACCGTTGCCGCCGCGGCTGCGTGCCTGGGTGTATAGCCTGTCGTTGGCGGTGTACTGCACCAGCTGGACCTTCTTCGGCGCGGTCGGCCAGGCCGCCGAACAGTTGTGGGCGTTCCTGCCAATCTACCTCGGGCCGATCCTGCTGCTGATCTTCGCGCCCTGGGTGCTGCAGAAGATGGTGCTGATCAGCAAGCAGCAGAACATCACCTCCATCGCCGACTTCATCGCCGCGCGCTACGGCAAGTCCCAGACATTAGCCGTGGTGGTGGCGCTGATCTGCCTGGTCGGCGTGCTGCCGTACATCGCCTTGCAGCTCAAGGGCATCGTGCTTGGCGTCAACCTGCTGATCGGCGCCAATGCCGATGCCACCGGCACCCGCGTGCAGGACACCGCGCTGGTGGTGTCGCTGGTGCTGGCGCTGTTCGCCATCGTCTTCGGCACACGCAGCCTGGACGTGACCGAACACCACCGGGGCATGGTCCTGGCGATTGCTTTCGAATCGATGATCAAGTTGCTGGCCTTCCTCGCCGTCGGCGTGTTCGTGGTGTTCAACCTGTACGACGGCTTCGACGATCTGCTGACCCAGGCACGCCAGTCGGTGCAGCTCGACAGCTACTGGCATGAAACCATCAACTGGCCGTCGATGGTGGTGCAGACGGCCGTGGCGATGATGGCAATCATCTGCCTGCCACGGCAGTTCCACGTGACCGTGGTGGAGAACATCGAACCGCAGGACATGCGCCTGGCGCGCTGGGTATTCCCGATGTACCTGGCGCTGGCCGCGCTGTTCGTGGTGCCCATTGCCCTGGCCGGCCAGATGCTGCTGCCCGGCACGGTGATATCCGACTCCTTCGTGATCAGCCTGCCGTTGGCCGAGGCACATCCGAGCCTGGCGCTGCTGGCCTTCATCGGTGGCGCCTCGGCCGCCACCGGCATGGTCATCGTCGAGGCCGTGGCGCTGTCGACCATGGTCTCCAACGACATGCTGCTGCCATGGCTGCTGCGCCGCAACAATGCCGAACGGCCGTTCGAGGCCTTCCGCCACTGGATGCTGTCGGTACGCCGGGTGACCATCGTGGCCATCCTGTTGCTGGCCTACGTCAGCTATCGCCTGCTCGGCTCCACCGCAAGCCTCGCGACCATCGGCCAGATCGCCTTTGCCGCCGTGACCCAGCTCACCCCCGCCATGCTCGGCGCGCTGTACTGGAAGCAGGCCAACCGCCGCGGCGTGTTCGCAGGCCTGGCGGCGGGCATTTTCCTGTGGTTCTACACCCTGGTGCTGCCCATCACCGCCCACAGCCTGGGCTGGTCGCTGGAGCTGTTCCCCGGCCTTGCATGGCTGCACGGCAACCCACTGAATCTTCCCATCACACCGCTCACCCAAGGTGTGGTGCTTTCGCTGGCCGGCAACTTCACCCTGTTCGTCTGGGTCTCGATGCTGTCACGCACCCGCGTGTCGGAGCACTGGCAGGCCGGGCGCTTCATTGGCCAGCAGACCAGTGCCCGGCCCAACAGCAAGCCGCTGCTGGCGGTTCAGATAGACGACCTGCTGACATTGGCCTCGCGCTTCGTCGGTGAAGAGCGCGCGCGGCAGAGCTTCATCCGCTTCGCCTACCGCCAGGGCAAAGGCTTCAACCCCAACCAGAATGCCGACGGCGACTGGATCGAACACACCGAACGGCTGCTCGCTGGCGTACTCGGCACCTCCTCGACCCGCGCCGTGGTCAAGGCGGCCATCGAAGGCCGCGACATGCAGCTCGAAGACGTGGTGCGCATCGCCGACGAAGCCAGCGAGGTGCTGCAGTTCAACCGCGCGCTGCTGCAAGGGGCCATCGAAAACATCAACCAGGGCATCAGCGTGGTCGACCAGAACCTGCACCTGGTGGCCTGGAATCGCCGTTACCTGGAGCTGTTCAACTACCCCGACGGGCTGATCAGCGTCGGCCGGCCAATCGCCGACATCATCCGCTACAACGCCGAGCGCGGTCTGTGCGGCCCGGGCGAGGCGCAAGTGCATGTGGCGCGGCGCCTGCACTGGATGCGCCAGGGCCGTGCGCACTCCTCCGAGCGGCTGTTCCCCAACGGCCGGGTGATCGAGTTGATCGGCAACCCGATGCCCGGTGGCGGCTTCGTCATGAGTTTCACCGACATCACCCCGTTCCGCGAGGCCGAGCAGGCATTGCGCGATTCCAACGAGGGGCTGGAGCAGCGCGTGGCCGAACGGACTCACGAGCTGTCGCAACTGAACCAGGCACTGTCGGAGGCCAAGAGCCAGGCCGAAGCGGTCAGCAAGTCGAAAACCCGCTTCCTGGCGGCAGTCAGCCACGACCTGATGCAACCGCTCAACGCCGCGCGGCTGTTCTCCGCCGCCCTGTCGCAACAGGCCGAAGGCCTGAACGAGGAAGCCCAGCAACTGGTCCAGCACATGGACAGTTCGCTGCGCTCGGCCGAAGAGCTGATCAGCGACCTGCTGGATATTTCGCGCCTGGAGAACGGCAAGATCACCCCGGACGCCAAGCCGTTCGCCCTCAACGAGCTGTTTGACACCCTCGGCGCCGAGTTCAAGCTGCTGGCCGCCGAGAAGGGCCTGGAGTTCCGCCTGCACGGCAGCCGCTTGCGCGTCGACAGCGACATGAAACTGCTGCGCCGGGTGCTGCAGAACTTCCTGACCAATGCCCTGCGTTACGGCAAGAGCCCGCTCCTGCTGGGTGTTCGCCGTCAGGGCGAGCACTTGTGGCTGGAAGTCTGGGACCGTGGCCCAGGCATCGCCGACGACAAGCTGCAAGTGATATTCCAGGAGTTCAAGCGCCTGGACAGCCACCAGACCCGCGCCGAAAAAGGCCTGGGGCTGGGGCTGGCGATCGCCGATGGCTTGTGCCGGGTGTTGGGCCACCCCCTCGAGGTGCGCTCCTGGCCGGGCAAGGGCACGGTGTTCCGCGTCAAGGTGCCGATCGCTCGCCAGCCAGCGGCAGCGCCAAGCGCGCCGCTGGAACAGGCCAGCCAGCCGCTGGCCGGTCTGCAGGTGCTGTGCATCGACAACGAAGACAGCATCCTGATCGGCATGAACAGCCTGCTCAGCCGCTGGGGCTGCCAGGTGTGGACGGCGCGCAATCGCACCGAGTGCGAAGCACTGCTGGAGAAGGGTATGCGCCCGCACCTGGCGCTGGTGGACTACCACCTGGATGACGGTGAAACCGGCACCGGGCTGATGGGCTGGCTACGGGCTCGCCTGGGCGAGCCCGTGCCGGGCGTGGTGATCAGTGCCGATGGCAGCAAGGAAACCCTGGCCACGGTGCATGCCGCAGGCCTGGATTACCTGGCCAAGCCGGTCAAGCCGGCGGCCCTGCGCGCCCTGCTCAATCGCCATCTGAGCCTGGTGCAGTAAGCGCAGCGTCCGCCATCGCCTCATCGGACAACGCCCGCTCCAGCAGCTCGGCCGGCAGGCTCTTGCTGGCCCGGGCGCCCAGCAGCTTGAGCTGTTCGCTGCGGCTGACCAGGTTGCCGCGCCCCTCGCACAATTTGTTACGCGCTGCGGCATAGGCCTTGTCGACCTGCTGCAAGCGCGTACCCAGTTCGTCCAGGTCCTGGATGAACAACACGAACTTGTCATACAGCCAACCGGCGCGCTCGGCGATCTCGCGCGCGTTCTGGCCCTGACGCTCCTGCTTCCACAAGCTGTCGATCACCCGCAGGGTGGCGAGCAAGGTGGTCGGACTGACGATCACAATCTGCCGGTCGAAGGCTTCCTGGAACAGGTTGGGCTCGGCTTGCAGGGCCGCCGAGAACGCCGCCTCGATGGGCACGAACAGCAATACGAAATCCAGGCTGTGCAAGCCTTCGAGGCGGTTGTAGTCCTTGCTGGACAAGCCTTTGACATGGTTGCGCAGCGACTGTACGTGCTGTTTCAGCGCGTTCTCATCGTTGCTGCTGACGTACTGCTGGTAGGCGGTCAGGCTGACCTTGGCATCGACCACCACCTGCTTGTCGCCGGGCAGCATGATCAACACGTCAGGTTGGTAGCGCTCGCCCTCGGCGCTCTTGAGGCTGACCTGGGTCTGGTATTCGCGGCCCTTTTCCAGGCCGGCGTGCTCCAGCACCCGTTCGAGGATCAGTTCGCCCCAGTTGCCCTGGGTCTTCTGGCCCTTGAGCGCCTGGGTGAGGTTGGTGGCTTCGTCGGACAAGCGCAGGTTGAGCTGCTGCAGGCGCTCCAGCTCCTTGCCCAGCGAGAAGCGCTCACGGGCCTCCTGCTGGTAGCTCTCCTCGACGCGCTTTTCGAAGGCCTGGATGCGCTCCTTGAGCGGGTCAAGCAACTGACCCAGGTGTTGTTGGCTGGTCTGGGCGAAGCGCTGCTCGCGCTCGTCGAAGATTTTCGTGGCCAGGTCGGCGAACTGCGCGCGCAGGGTGTCGCGTGCTTCCTGCAGGTCTTCCAGACGCTGCTGGTGGCTGTCCTGCTGCTCGCGCAGCTCGGCCTCAAGGCGCGCAGTCTGGGCTTCCAGGCGACGCAGCTCGGCTTCACGGTTGGCCCGTTCCAGATGCCAGGCGTGGGCGGCGTCGCGGGCATTGTCGCGGTCGATCTGCAGCAGCTCCAGTTCGCGCCCCTGGGCGGCCAGCTGGGTCTGCTTGACGGTGTTGGCTTCGCTGAGGTCGCTGACTTCGTCGCGGCTGGCCTCCAGTTGCGCCTGCAAGCCCGCCTGGGTCAGCTGGGCGGCATTGAGGCGCTCTTCGAGCAAGGCCTGCTCGCCTTGCCGGGCACCCTGGCGACGCTGCACATGCATGACCCAACCCAGGCACGGCAAGGCGCCGGCCACCAAGCCCAGCAGAATGCTGGTCAGATCCACTGTCATGCTTACCCCGATCGATCTGTTGCAAATTGAGTGCAGCTTATCAGCCTGTTTGATCTGGCGCCTGTACCGGCCCTATCGCGGGCAAGCCCGCTCCTACAAGGATCGTGTTGTACCTGTAGGAGCGGGCTTGCCCGCGATAGGGCCGGTACAGGCGCCGCAAGACTCAAGCTTGGGCCAACTGCCTCAATAACCGCCGCGCTTCCTGCGACCCCTGCCCCGCCGCCAGTTCCAACCAGTAGCGCGCCAGCTCCGGCTCACTGGCCTGGCACAGCCGCGCGTACTCCAGTTGCGCCAGGCGATCCCCTGCCCGCGCCGCCTGGCGCAGCAGGTCATGTCCGATACGTCGGTCACGGGCGTTGCCACAATCGCGGCACAGCATCTGCCCCAGGCGGCTCTGAGCCTCCACCACCCCCTGGCGCGCCGGTTGCTTGAGTAGGCGCCCGGCCAGGTGCTTGACCTGTTGCTTATCGCCCAGACGCGGGCTGTCGAGCAGCCAAAGGGCTACTTTCAGCGAAAAACGCTTGGGGGCAGGCGCAGACGACGAAATGACAGGACTGGCGAGATGTTTACCGCGAAACTTCATGAGCAACAGAGAAGGCAACTCGAAAGGCGCGCCACTCTACCCTTTTTTTTACGGCATGACCTGTCGATTTCCGGAGGATTGAAAAAAAATTTCTCTGATCTTTTCTTGACGGTTTCAAACGGGTGACTCAGCAGTCGGCAGATGCCTGATGATTGTCCGACAGTTCGATGATTTGCTGGCACGCCCGTTCTAGAGCAAGCGCTCGGGACAATCCACAGTTCCTGTGGATAACTCGGTGGACAACCCCCTAAAGTACCCTGCAAACCCCCATGAAATGGGGCTTACAGTCAAACTGACGATTTTTTCACCAGCAAAAATTAGTGTTTTTTTTCATTGACTTAAGGTGCCAGTCAAGGCATTGGCGAGCGGATTCGGGGCTGTTGCCACGCTGTTACACACCGCGCCTCGAATGTGCACAAGTGCACCGAAAACCTGCATTCGGATGCACGAAATCAGCGCATCCTCGCGATTGGCAGCCCATTACCCCTCTTCCCACAACGCTAAAGAAACGCCATACTGCGCGGCTCGCCTGAAGAAACGTGACAACGCTTGCAAAGCCTGCAGCGTTCCGGTAAGGTGCGCCTCGTTAGTACCAAGCTGAAAGTCAATTCTGGCCAGAAGCGTCCTTGCAGACCTGCTCCCCCCAAGAGCTTCACTGCTGACACCAGGACCGGCCCTTTCGATGATTCACTCGCCAGCCTCGCGCTGTTCAAGCACGAATCACGTCACAGATTGATCAGGATTCAATTCCGGATGGCCTAGAACCTTGGCCCCGGGATATTGCCTGCCCTCTGAAGTACCTACCAGTCAGCCCAAGCGCCCACTTTTGATTGCGCTCTCTCTGGCTGCCCTGTTCCAGTCAGGTTCGTTCGTCCCTTAATAAAGGCGTCACTGGAACGTTTCTATCATGCACGGATCATATCCCCCGTGTTTAAAGCAGGAACCTCCAACAATATGCAAACTCATCATCAGATTCAGGCTGCCATTGGCACCCTCTCCCAGGCCTTCTCGCCGTTGAAGTGCCTTATCACTGCCCCACGCAAGGGCAATTTCAGTTTCACCCTGGTAGACGAACACGGCGTCGCCTGCCACACCGAACGCCTGTACCCCGAACAGTACAACCGCTCGGAACCTCTGCAGGCTGTGATCGCCCGGACCCGCCAGTCGCTCACCGCGTGAGCGGCGAATGCGCGGACATTCAGCCGCTGAATGCCACTGCAGGCAAGCTGCCTGATCGTTCTTGGCCTAATTGCCACAGGGCATATGGCACTCGACGTCAGGCAGCAATCGATTTAAAAACAGCTCTTTACACCACGCTTATCACACTACACTTCAACTCGAGCGGCTCTATCCGCTTCCGGCGGGCCTGATCATTCACCAGCTGCCAAGCTCCAGCGCCCGTCGGCCCTTTACTGCTCGAGGGCATCATGGGTATCGCGGCGAATGAATTGTGTCAGTATGTGATCCGACCAACCCTGGTCTACCTGAATCGTCATTGCGCCAGTGCCGAAGCCCTGCTTCTGGGTATCGCCGCCAGCCAGTCGGCGCTTGGCTCTGCCTTGCAGGACCGCCGTGGCCACGGCCTCTACCGCATCGGCGAAAGCCGGCACCAGGCGGTGTGGGACGACTTCCTCGCCCGTGATCCGGAACTGGCCAGCCTGGTACGCGGCCTGGCGAGCCAGCACGCGTTTCTCGGCGGCCCGCACCTAGAACTGACGGTCAACTTGCGCTATTCCACCGCCATCGCCTGGATGCTCATCGAAGCCCAGTCCACCCCGCTGCCTGCCCCTGACGATCTGTTAGGCCAGGCGCGTATCTGGCGTCAGATTTTTCACCCGCAAGGTCGCCTGCGCGACTTCACCCAAGCCTGGCAGTTGTGCATTGCTCAGAAATTGCCAGAGGTATCTTGAGAACTGTCCTACAGTATTGCCGGAAAAAAAGGAATTTTGGTCGGATTGTCCTACAAAACCGCTCTATCTCCTGTGATTCAGGCTATAGCGCAGCGCGTGATTTGTTGGTAGCTTTTCGCCCCGGAGATCCCAAGGAGTTTCTAATAATGAAAAAAGTAATGCTCAAAACCTCCCTCGGCGTAGCCGTTGCTCTCGCTTCCAGCCAACTGTTCGCTGCCGGTTTTGCCCTCAACGAACAGAGCGTCAGTGGCATGGGGACAGGTTTCGCGGGTCGTTCTTCCGCTGCCGATGATGCCAGCACCGTATATGGCAACCCTGCCGGCATGTCTCGCTTGAAGCGCGAACAAGTCACGGTAGGTGGCGCAGCCGTAATCGCTAAAACTGACATTTCGGGCCGTGGTAGCAACTTCGGGGGGGAAACCGATGGCGACATGGTGCCGACTGTTGGTGTGCCGATGGGCTTCTACGTCAAGCCGATCGACGACCATTGGAGTGTAGGTTTCGGCGTTTATGTGCCATACGGCCTGATTACCGATTACGGCAGCGATGACGCAGCACGCTACTGGGGCAAGAAGAGCAAGGTCGAGGTCATCACCTTCCAGCCAACCGTCAGCTATGCCTTCAATGACAAGGTATCGATCGGTTTCGGCCCGACCATCAACCGTATCAAGGGCGAGCTGGGCTCGAACCTGGCCAGCAAGGCGTTCCTGGGCCCCAACGGTCCTGATGGCGAAGTCAAGATCAAGGGCGACGACACTGCTGTCGGTTACAACATCGGTGTGCTCGTTCAAGCCACCGACCGTACCCGCCTCGGTCTGACTTATCATTCGATGGTCGACTACGAGCTTGAAGGCGATACCCGCGTTTCGTACCCGATTCCACGTCTGGGTCTGAGCGGCAAATTTGACGCCAGCTTGAAAATCAAGACGCCAGAGTCGGTGGACTTCTCGGTCACCCATGAACTCGATGACAACTGGACGCTGTACGCGGGTAGCACCTGGACTCGCTGGAGCCGTCTGGAAAACATCACTGTCGAGAACGATGCACCTGCGAATTATCCGCTGCGGACCATCACCGAAGAGCAGAACTGGCATGACACCTGGGCTCACGCCATTGGTGCGGCCTACAAGGTGAACAAGGAGTGGACCCTGCGCGCAGGCTTCTCCGTTGACCAGTCGCCTACCAACAACCACGATCGCTCGCCGCGCATTCCTACCGGCGATCGAAAAGCGGTCAGCTTTGGTGCTGGTTGGAGCCCGAACGATGACATGACCATTGATGTTGCCTATTCCTACCTGTGGGAAGAAGACACCAAGGTCAACAACCTGCCGGACTCGGCGACGGAAGCGGCCTTGAAGGGCAGCTACCAGGCCAAGTACGAGAACAGTGCACACGGTATCGGTGCTTCGCTCACCTACCGTTTCTGATTCGTACCTGCTTCATGAAAAACCGCCCTCGTGGCGGTTTTTTCATGCCTGTCCCTCTCTGGGTCAAGGCATTGATATCGTTCGTAGTTGATCAGCAACCCTGGCTTTGGCTTTGGCTTTTAAGTGCACGGTAGATCAGACACCGCAAATTGCGACGTCAGGAGGCCGAGCGGAGGTCTTGCGGAGGGAGGCGACGGGCATGGATGCCCGTCGAGCGCTGGGCCCCAGGATGGGG
>NZ_JBIVIC010000012.1:0-173643 GCF_044749545.1 Pseudomonas sp. NPDC089396
CGCGGGTATAAGTCTTTCGTTCTTGCATGGAACCTCCTGATTGGGCGAATCATATCGCCCTTAAGAGGTGTCCGGGATCATTAGGCCAGTTCAAGCCGGCTCCCACAAGGGGGGCGCGGTGCCCTTGAGGCGAGCGCTGTGCCTGTGGGAGCCGGCTTGCCGGCGATGGGGCCGCAAAGCGGCCCCTTTCTGGATCACTCCACCAGTTCGACTAGCACCGTCCCTTCGCTGACCATATCCCCTTCCTGACAGAACAACGCCTTCACCGTCCCACCCTGCGGCGCGCGAATGCTGTGCTCCATCTTCATGGCCTCCAGCACCACCAGCGCAGTCCCAGCTTCCACCACCTGCCCAGGCTCCACCAGCACGCGCACGATGCTGCCGTTCATGGGCGCGCCCAGCCCGCCCTGGTGGCTGTGGCTGGCTTCGGCCTCGGCGATCGGGTCGAAAGCTTCGATGGCATGCACCTCGCCGTCCCAGCGCAAGAACAAGGTGCCGTCACGGCGAACCGCCAGATGACGGCGACGCACGCCACCCGCATCGTGCCCGAGTTGTTCACCCTCCAGGTGCCAGGTCGAGGCAGCGCTGCGTTCCAGCGCCACGGCCTGGTTTTCGCCGCCGCTTTGCAGGTGCAGGCTGCTGCGCGACGGCAGGCCCAGGCGCAGGCCACTGCGTGGCGCCCACGGCGAGTGAGCGTCATCGTCACGTTCATGCGCTGCCTGGCCCTGCAACCAGGCTTCGGCGGCGGCCTCCCAGAAGCCGGCCGGCAAGGCACGCGGCGACGGCAGCAATACGTCCTGATGACGCGGAATGAACCCGGTATCCAGCTCCGCCGCCGCGAACGACGGGTGCGCGAGGATGCGGCGCAGGAAGGCGATGTTGGTCTTCAACCCACCAATGGCGAACTCGTCGAGCATCGACAGCAAGCGCAGGCGAGCCTGCTCGCGGTTCTCGCCCCAGGCGATCAGCTTGCCCAGCATCGGGTCGTAGAACGGCGACACCACGTCACCCTCGCAAACCCCGCTGTCCACCCGACGGCCTTCGCCCGGCGCCGATTCGCGGTACAGCGCCAGGGTGCCGGTGGCCGGCAGGAACTCGTTGGCCGGGTCTTCGGCATACAAGCGCACTTCGATAGCGTGCCCGATCAGTGGTACCTGGGCCTGGGTAATCGGCAGCGGCTCGCCACAGGCCACGCGGATCTGCCAGGCCACAAGGTCCAGGCCAGTGATGGCTTCGGTGACCGGGTGCTCCACCTGCAGGCGGGTGTTCATCTCCATGAAGAAGAACTCGCCACGGGCATCGAGCAGGAACTCCACGGTGCCGGCGCCGACATAGCCGATGGCCTGGGCAGCCCGTACCGCGGCCTCGCCCATGGCCTGGCGCAGCTCGGGCGAAAGGCCAGGAGCGGGGGCTTCCTCGACCACCTTCTGGTGGCGCCGCTGGATCGAGCAGTCGCGCTCGTTGAGGTACAGGCAGTTGCCGTGCTGGTCGGCGAACACCTGGATTTCCACGTGGCGCGGCTTGAGCACGTACTTCTCTACCAGCATGCGCGAATCGCCGAACGAAGACTGCGCTTCACGCTGGGCCGAGGCGAGGGCGTCGGCCAACTGGCTTTCCTCCTCGACCACCTTCATGCCCTTGCCGCCACCACCGGCGCTGGCCTTGAGCAGCACCGGGTAGCCGATACGCTCGGCGGCGGCGCGGAAGGTTTCCAGGTCCTGGGCTTCGCCGTGGTAGCCCGGCACCAGCGGCACGCCGGCGGCCTCCATCAGCGCCTTGGCTGCCGACTTGCTGCCCATGGCGTCGATGGCGCTGGCCGGTGGGCCAAGGAAGATCAGCCCGGCGTCTTCGATGGCGCGGGCGAAGCCTGCGTTCTCGGACAAGAAGCCATAGCCCGGGTGGATCGCCTGGGCGCCGCTGGCCTTGGCTGCGGCCAGCAGTTTTTCCACCACCAGGTAACTCTCGGCGGCCTTGGTGCCGCCCAGGTCGACGCGGATATCCGCTTCGCGGCTGTGCCGTGCATCACGGTCGGTGGCGCTGTGCACGGCCACGGTGGTCAGGCCCATGGCCTTGGCGGTGCGCATGACCCGGCAGGCGATTTCGCCGCGGTTGGCGACCAGCAGGGTGGTCAGGGTGGGGCGGCTCATGGGCGCGGCTCCTTCTTGTATTCGGTTTGCCAGGCGGGGCGGCGTTTTTCCAGGAAGGCGTTCAGGCCTTCCTGGCCTTCGGCGCTGACGCGGATGCGGGCGATGGTGTTTTCGCAGTAGCGGCGCAGGGCCGGGCTGAGTTCGCCGTCGTCCACTTCACGCAGCAGGTCCTTGGTGGCGCGCAGGGCTTGCGGGCTGTTCTGCAGCAGGTTGTCGACCCAGGCCTCGACCTGCGTGTCCAGCTCGCTGGCCGGGTACACCTCGGCCAGCAGGCCCAGCTCACGGGCCCGCACGCCATTGAAACGCTCGGCGGTCAGGGCGTAACGGCGGGCGGCGCGCTCGCCAATGGCCTTGACCACGAACGGGCTGATGACCGCCGGGGCCAGGCCGATGCGCACTTCCGACAGGCACAGCTGCGCATCCTCGGCACCGATGGCCATGTCGCAGCAGCTGATCAGGCCCAGGGCGCCGCCAAAGGCCGCGCCTTGCACCACGGCCAGGGTCGGTGCCTTGAGGCGGTGCAGGGCATACATCAGCTCGCCCAGTTCATGGGCGTCGTCCAGGTTGCTGTCGAAGTCCAGCTGCGCCGATTGCTGCATCCACGCAAGGTCCGCACCTGCGCTGAAGTGCCGGCCACGGCCGCGCAGCAGCAGGAAACGCAGGCTGGCATCCTCGGCCAGCTGGTCGAGGGCCTTGATCAGCTCGCGGATCATCTGCGCGTTGAAGGCGTTGTTCTTGTCCTCGCGGCTCAGCCACAGGGTGGCGAAGCCGCGCGGGTCGCGAGTCACTTCGATAGTGCTGAAATCGCTCATGGGTCACATCCGGAAAATGCCGAAGCGGCTCTGTTCGATCGGCGCGTTCAGCGCGGCGGACAACGCCAGGCCAAGCACGTCTCGGGTTTGCGCCGGGTCGATGACACCGTCGTCCCACAGCCGTGCACTGGAGTAGTAGGGGTGGCCCTGGTGTTCGTACTGGTCGAGGATCGGCTGCTTGAGTTTCGCCTCGTCTTCGACACTGAAGGCCTGGCCGCTGCGTTCGCTCTGCTCGCGCTTGACCTGGGCCAGTACGCCCGCGGCCTGTTCGGCGCCCATCACGCCAATCCGCGCGTTGGGCCACATCCACAGGAAGCGCGGGTCGTAGGCGCGGCCACACATGCCATAGTTACCGGCGCCGAAGCTGCCGCCGATGATCACCGTGAACTTCGGCACCTGGGCGCAGGCCACGGCGGTGACCAGCTTGGCGCCGTGCTTGGCGATGCCGCCTTCTTCGTACTTCTTGCCGACCATGAAACCGGTGATGTTCTGCAGGAACAGCAGCGGGATGCCGCGCTGGCAAGCCAGTTCGATGAAGTGCGCGCCTTTTTGCGCGGCTTCGGCGAAGAGGATGCCGTTGTTGGCCAGGATCGCCACCGGGTAGCCGTGCAGGTGGGCGAAGCCGCACACCAGGGTGGTGCCGAACAGGGCCTTGAACTCATCGAACACCGAGCCGTCGACCAGGCGCGCGATCACTTCGCGCACATCGAACGGCTGCTTGGCATCGGCTGGCACCACGCCATACAGCTCGTCGGCGGCATACAAAGGTGCCACTGGCGCCAGACGCTGCAGCTTGCCGAGCTTGTGCCAGTTGAGATTGGCGACGCTGCGCCGGGCAATGGCCAGGGCGTGCTCGTCGTTGTCGGCATAGTGGTCGGCCACGCCGCTGGTGCGGCAGTGCACGTCGGCGCCGCCCAGGTCTTCGGCGCTCACCACTTCGCCGGTGGCTGCCTTAACCAGGGGAGGGCCGGCGAGGAAGATGGTCGCCTGCTGGCGCACCATGATCGCTTCGTCGGCCATGGCCGGCACATAGGCGCCACCGGCGGTGCACGAGCCCATCACCACGGCGATCTGCGGGATGCCGAGGGCGCTCATGTTGGCCTGGTTGAAGAAGATCCGCCCGAAGTGCTCACGGTCTGGGAACACTTCGTCCTGGCGCGGCAGGTTGGCGCCACCGGAGTCCACCAGGTAGATGCACGGCAGGCGGTTCTGCAGGGCGATGGTCTGCGCGCGCAGGTGCTTCTTTACCGTCAGCGGGTAATAGGAGCCGCCTTTTACCGTGGCGTCGTTGGCCACGATCATGCATTCCACGCCTTCGACGCGGCCGATGCCGGCGATCACGCCGGCAGCGGGCACGTCTTCGCCATACACCTCATGGGCGGCCAACTGGCCGATTTCGAGGAATGGTGAGCCTGGGTCGAGCAGGCGGTCGATACGCTCGCGCGGCAGCAGCTTGCCACGCGAGGTGTGCCGCTCCTGGGCCTTGGGCCCGCCGCCCTGGGCGACCCGGGCGAGCAGGCCACGCAGGGACTGGACCTGTTCGAGCATGGCCGCGCTGTTGCCGGCGAATTCCGCCGAACGCGGGTTTATCTGGGTGTGCAAGGTAGCCATGTGCGCCCGTCCCCTGTGCTCAGCGGGTTTCGTTGAACAGTTCGCGGCCGATCAGCATCCGGCGAATTTCGCTGGTGCCGGCGCCGATTTCGTACAACTTGGCATCGCGCAGCAGGCGGCCGGCCGGGAATTCGTTGATGTAGCCGTTGCCGCCGAGAATCTGGATCGCTTCCAGGGCCATCTGGGTGGCGCGTTCGGCGGTGTAGAGGATCACCCCGGCGGCGTCCTTGCGGGTGGTTTCGGCACGGTCGCAGGCCTGGGCCACGGCGTACAGGTAGGCGCGGCTGGCGTTGAGCTGGGTGTACATGTCGGCGATCTTGCCCTGGATCAGCTGGAACTCGCCGATGCTCTGGCCGAACTGCTTGCGGTCGTGTATGTACGGCACCACAAGGTCCATGCAGCTTTGCATGATGCCGGTCGGGCCGCCGGAGAGCACCACGCGCTCGTAGTCCAGGCCGCTCATCAGCACGCGCACGCCGCCGTTGAGCTGGCCGAGGATGTTTTCTTCAGGCACTTCGACATCGTCGAAGAACAGCTCGCAGGTGTTGGAGCCGCGCATGCCCAGCTTGTCGAACTTGTTGCTGCGGCTGAAGCCTTTCCAGTCGCGCTCGACGATGAATGCGGTGATGCCGTGCGGGCCCTTGTCCAGGTCGGTCTTGGCGTAGATCACGTAGGTGTTGGCGTCGGGGCCGTTGGTGATCCAGGTCTTGCTGCCGTTGAGCACGTACTTGTCACCACGTTTCTCGGCGCGCAGCTTCATCGACACCACGTCGGAGCCGGCGTTGGGCTCGCTCATGGCCAGGGCGCCGATGTGCTCGCCGCTGATCAGCTTGGGCAGGTACTTGAGCTTCTGCTCATGGGTGCCGTTGCGGTTGATCTGGTTGACGCACAGGTTGGAGTGGGCACCGTAGGAAAGGGCCACCGAAGCCGAGCCACGGCTGATCTCTTCCATCGAGACCACATGGGCCAGGTAGCCCAGGCCGGCACCGCCGTATTCTTCCGACACGGTGATGCCCAGCAGGCCCATGTCACCGAACTTGCGCCACATGTCGGCGGGGAACAGGTTGTCGTGGTCGATCTGAGCGGCGCGCGGGGCCAGTTCGGCGGCAACGAAGGTGCTCACCTGGTCGCGGAGCATGTCGATGGTTTCGCCCAGGGCGAAGTTCAGGGTGGGGTAATGCATGCGGGGGCACCTTCTTGTTCTTGAAATTGATGGTTGGCGGCAGTCTTTGTCTGGACCCAATGGAAGCAATTGTCTAGCTCAATATCCCAAAGCTTGCGCGATCCATGTGGGAGCCGGCTTGCCGGCGATGGGGCCGGGGAAGGCGAATACTGTCGCCTTGAATAGCCTGTTCGGGCCCTATCGCCGGCAAGCCGGCTCCCACAGTAATCGCGTCAGCTTTTGGATGGCGTCCATATCCGAAGTCACCTTTACGTTAACGTAAACCTGCCTTTGGTCAGTGTCAATCGGATCATCACCTTTACGTAAACGTAAATCTGCGCCAGAGTAATTGGCGCTTGCTTCAGCCGTGCCCAGAACAACCACAAGAAGGGACACCCATGAGTCAACCCAGCTACACCCGCGGTCGTCAGGACCACCCCTTGCTGACCCTGACCATCGGCCAGGCCTTCGATGCCACCGTCGCCCGCTGCACCGAGGGCGAAGCGCTGGTGGTACGCCACCAGGGCCTGCGCTACACCTGGCTACAACTGGCCGAACAGGTCGATCTGCATGCCCGCGCGCTGATGGCCCTGGGCGTGAACACCGGTGATCGTGTCGGCATCTGGGCGCCCAACTGCGCCCAGTGGTGCATCTTGCAACTGGCCACCGCCAAGGTCGGGGCGATCCTGGTCAACATCAATCCGGCCTATCGTGTGGGCGAGCTGGAGTATGTACTACGCCAGTCGGGCTGCCGCTGGCTGGTGTGCGCCGATGCCTTCAAGACCTCCGATTATCACGCCATGGTGCAGGAACTGGTGCCGGAGCTGACCCGCGCAGTACTGGGTGAGCTGGCCAGCGAATGCCTGCCGGACCTGCGCGGTGTGGTCAGCCTGGCGGCCAATCCGCCACCCGGTTTCCTGCCTTGGCAGGCGCTGGCCGATTGGGCAGGGCAGACCTCGGTCGAGGCGTACACCGCTCGCCAGGCCAGCCTGCAGTTCGACCAGCCGGTGAACATCCAGTACACCTCGGGCACCACCGGCGCGCCCAAGGGTGCCACGCTCAGCCACTACAACATCCTCAACAACGGCTTCATGGTCGGCGAAAGCCTGGGGCTGACCCGCGCCGACCGCATGGTGATCCCGGTGCCGCTGTACCACTGCTTCGGCATGGTCATGGCCAACCTCGGCTGCATCACCCACGGCAGCACCATGATCTACCCCAACGACGCGTTCGATGCCGAGCTTACGCTCAAGGCCGTGGCCGAGGAGCGCGCCAGCATCCTGTACGGCGTGCCGACCATGTTCATCGCTATGCTCGACCACCCGTCACGCCAGCAGCTGGACCTCTCGACCCTGCGCAGCGGCATCATGGCCGGCGCCACCTGCCCGATCGAGGTCATGCGCCGGGTGATCGACCAGATGCACATGGCCGAAGTGCAGATTGCCTATGGCATGACCGAAACCAGCCCGGTATCGCTGCAGACCGGCCCGGACGACGAGCTGGAGCTGCGCGTGACCACGGTAGGGCGCACCCAGCCGCAGCTGGAAAGCAAGCTGGTGGACGCTGACGGCTGCATCGTCGCCCGTGGCGAGATCGGCGAACTGTGCACCCGCGGTTACAGCGTGATGCTCGGTTACTGGAACAACCCCCAGGCCACTGCCGATGCCATCGACCCGGCGGGCTGGATGCATTCGGGCGACCTGGCGGTGATGGACGAGCAGGGCTATGTGCGCATCGTCGGGCGCAACAAGGACATGATCATTCGCGGCGGCGAGAACATCTATCCGCGTGAGCTGGAGGAGTTCTTCTACACCCACCCGGCCGTGGCCGATGCGCAGGTGATCGGCATCCCGTGCAGCAAGTACGGCGAAGAAGTGGTGGCCTGGATCAAGCTGCATCCGGGGCACGTTGCGAGCGCTGAAGAGCTGCAGGTCTGGTGCAAGGCCCGCATCGCGCATTTCAAGGTGCCGCGGCATTATCGGTTCGTCGAGGAGTTTCCGATGACGGTGACCGGCAAGGTGCAGAAATTCCGCATGCGTGAGATCAGCGTGGAGGAACTCGCTTCGCCATGATGGATAGCCCTGCCGGCGCGTTCGCAGTATTGCTTGTGAAAGCGCCGGCCCGGCTTTGCGCTAGCCCATGGATTCCATGAACTGGAATAGCTTCTGCGCCATTTCTTTTACTGTTTTACAGTCTTTCAATGCAGAGCCCGGTTTCTCACCATATTCCTCATGTTCGAGGTCTATCGTGTCCAGCGCTTTACTCACTTTTGCAGCGCCCATTGCCGTGACGGTGTCTGATTGCTTAGGACTTTTTACGCCAGCCTCTTTGAGTTTTTCTACGACGTAGGCGAGAGCGTCAGCGTTCACATACTCATCTTCTGACATATTCCAACCCTTTCGGTCATTTGAAGAGACCCCAGTTTGTGAAACGTCCCCCGCCCGCACAACTGGCAAAAATGTCAGGTATGAAGTGGCTGGTTGGGTGGGTGCAAGGCGCGCATCGCGCACTTCAAGTTGCTGCGGCTAGTTGTTTCGCCGAGAACTTCCCTTCAACATTTTCTGGCTGGCACAACAGGCCCTATCGCCGGCAAGCCGGCTCCCGCAGGTTCACCACTGAGCCTGAGAACTGTGGAGTACCTGTGGGAGCTGGCTTGCCAGCGATAGGGCCTGTGAATCTCGCACCAAATCCTTGTCTATCCTTAGACCTTCACCGGTGGTTCATCACTCGGCGGGTCCCCCACCGTCGGCGGTACGGTCGGCTTGATCGGCAGCTCGTCCGGATCTTCTTCCGGCACTGGCGGCGGCAAGCTCGGGTCGTCGATGTTGGGGTCTGGTGTTTCCGGTGGAATGGGAATGTTCATGGCCTGACCTCGCGTGGGTGAATGAAGAGGTAGTGCAGGCTTCGACTTCGGCCTGCTGCCATTCGCTCAATTTTTTTGAACCCCCACGCCCGCGCATGGCTCTGAACCCTTACCGCCACCAGCCTAAGGGAGCAAGGTCCGATGTCACGAAACGAGCCCTTCGAAAGCGTGCCCATGGCGAACGATCACCCGGAACAGGCCGTCAGCCTGTCCCAGGCGCTGATGGCGCCGCGCATCGTGGTCGAAGACACCCAGCCGGTGCTCGAGTGCGGCACCTTCGCCGCCAAGGCCATCAGCGGCCAGGCGGTGGCGGTCAGCAGCAAGGTCTACAGCGACGGCCACGACCGCCTGGCGGTGATGCTCAACTGGCGTCAGGCCAACAGCCGCCGCTGGCACTGTGTGCCGATGCACTCGCCGGGCAATGACCTGTGGCTGGCCGAATTCACGCCCCTTGAACTGGGCCCGCACCTGTTCAGCATCGAGGCCTGGATCGACCCGTTCGCCACCTACTGCCATGACCTTGAGAAGAAGTACCACGCCGGTGTCGAGGTCAAGCTCGAACTGGAGGAGGGCAGGCAGCTGCTGGGGCAGGGTGCGGCGCGTAGCGAAGGGATGTTGCGCAGAGAGATCGAAGGCTTTCAGGCGCGCCTGCAAGGTTTGCCGGTGGACGACCAGGTGGCGCTGTTGCTGGGTGGCGAGGCCACGCGCCTGATGGTCGAGGCCGAGCACCGCAGCTACCTGACCCGCAGTGTCGAGTTCCCGCTCGATGTGGACCGCCCGGCAGCGCAGTTCGCCAGCTGGTACGAGCTGTTCCCGCGCTCGATCACCGATAGCCCAGAGCGCCACGGCACCTTCAACGACGTCCACGAACGCCTGCCGATGATCCGCGACATGGGCTTCGACGTGCTGTATTTCCCGCCGATCCACCCGATCGGCACCCAGTTCCGCAAGGGCCGCAACAATGCCCTGCGCGCCGAACCCGGCGACCCTGGCAGCCCCTATGCCATTGGCAGCCCCGAGGGCGGTCACGATGCCATTCACCCGCAACTGGGTACCCGCGAAGACTTTCGCCGGCTGGTCGCCGCCGCCGCCGAGCACGGCCTGGAGATCGCCCTGGACTTCGCCATCCAGTGCTCCCAGGACCACCCTTGGCTCAAGGAGCACCCCGGCTGGTTCAGCTGGCGCCCCGACGGCACTATCCGTTACGCCGAGAACCCGCCGAAGAAGTACCAGGACATCGTCAACGTCGATTTCTACGCCGCCGAGGCCGTGCCATCGCTGTGGCTGGCGTTGCGTGACGTCGTAGTCGGCTGGGTCGAGGAGGGCGTCAAGAGCTTCCGTGTCGACAACCCGCACACCAAGCCCCTGCCGTTCTGGCAATGGCTGATCGCCAATGTGCGCAGCCAGCACCCCGAGGTGATCTTCCTCGCCGAGGCCTTCACCAAGCCTGCGATGATGGCGCGCCTGGGCAAGGTCGGTTATGCCCAGAGCTACACCTACTTCACCTGGCGCAACACCAAGCAGGAGCTGCGCGAGTATTTCGAAGAGCTCAACCAGCCGCCGTGGAGCCAGTGCTACCGGCCGAACTTTTTCGTCAATACGCCGGACATCAACCCCTTCTTCCTGCACACCTCGGGCCGCGCCGGCTTCCTGATTCGCGCCGCGCTGGCAACCATGGGCTCGGGGTTGTGGGGCATGTATTCGGGCTTCGAGCTGTGCGAGGCCACGCCGCTGCCGGGCAAGGAGGAATACATGGACTCGGAGAAGTACGAAATCCGCCCGCGCGACTTCACCCAGCCCGGCAACATCATCGCCGAGATCGCCCAGCTCAACCGCATCCGCCGGCAGAACCGCGCCCTGCAGACTCACCTGGGCGTGGCGTTCTTCAACTGCTGGAACGACAACATCCTGTACTTCGCCAAGCGCACGCCCGAGCGCGACAACTACATCCTGGTGGCGATCAGCCTCGATCCGCACAACGCCCAGGAGGCGAACTTCGAACTGCCGTTGTGGGAGCTGGGGCTGGATGACGATGCCGACACCGTGGGTGAAGACCTGATGAACGGGCATCGGTGGACCTGGCATGGCAAGACCCAATGGATGCGCATCGAGCCTTGGCACCAGCCATTCGGCATCTGGCGCATTGAAAAGACCCGTTAGGGCCGCTTCGCGCCCCATCGCCGGCAAGCCGGCTCCCACAGGAGAGCGGCGCTGGCTGTGAAACTTGCACAAAACCTGTGGGAGCTGGCTTGCCGGCGATGGGGCGCGAAGCGGCCCCAAACCAGGCGACACCATTCCACAGCAATGAAAGGAGTCGCACATGGCCAAGCGTTCCCGCCCGGCAGCCTTCATCGACGACCCGCTGTGGTACAAGGACGCCGTGATCTACCAGCTGCACGTGAAATCGTTCTTCGATGCCAACAACGACGGCATCGGCGATTTCGCCGGCCTGATCAGCAAGCTCGACTACATCGCCGCACTGGGCGTCAACACCCTCTGGTTACTGCCGTTCTACCCCTCGCCACGGCGCGATGACGGCTACGACATCGCCGAATACAAGGCCGTGCACCCCGACTACGGCAGCATGGCCGATGCCCGGCGTTTCATCAGCGAGGCGCACAAGCGCGGCCTGCGGGTAATCACCGAGCTGGTCATCAACCACACCTCCGACCAGCACCCCTGGTTCCAGCGCGCGCGCCACGCCAAGCGCGGCAGCAAGCTGCGCAACTTCTACGTGTGGTCGGACGATGACCAGAAATACGACGGCACGCGGATCATCTTCCTCGACACGGAAAAATCCAACTGGACCTGGGACCCGGTGGCCGGCCAGTACTTCTGGCACCGTTTCTACTCGCACCAGCCGGACCTGAACTTCGACAACCCGCAGGTGCTGAAAGCGGTGATCGGGGTCATGCGCTTCTGGCTCGACCTGGGGGTCGACGGCCTGCGCCTGGACGCCATCCCGTACCTGATCGAGCGCGACGGCACCCACAACGAGAACCTCCCCGAAACCCACCAGGTGCTCAAGGCGATCCGCGCCGAGATCGACGCCAACTACCCCGACCGCATGCTGCTGGCCGAGGCCAACCAGTGGCCCGAGGACACGCACCCCTACTTTGGTGAAGGCGAGGGCGACGAATGCCACATGGCGTTCCACTTCCCGTTGATGCCACGCATGTACATGGCCTTGGCCATGGAGGACCGTTTTCCGATCACCGATATCCTGCGCCAGACCCCGGAAATCCCGGCCAGGTGCCAATGGGCGATCTTCCTGCGCAACCACGATGAACTGACCCTGGAGATGGTCACCGACCGCGAGCGCGACTACCTGTGGAACTACTACGCCGAAGACCGCCGCGCGCGCATCAACCTCGGCATCCGCCGCCGCCTGGCACCCTTGCTGCAACGCGATCGCCGGCGTATCGAGCTGCTCACCAGCCTGCTGCTGTCGATGCCTGGCACGCCGACCTTGTACTACGGCGACGAACTGGGCATGGGCGACAATATCTACCTGGGCGACCGCGACGGCGTGCGCACCCCCATGCAGTGGTCGCCCGACCGCAACGGCGGTTTCTCCAAGGCCGACCCGCAGCGCCTGGTGCTGCCACCGATCATGGACCCGCTGTACGGCTACCAGACCGTCAACGTCGAGGCCCAGGCCCATGACCCGCATTCGCTGCTGAACTGGAACCGCCGCCTGCTGGCGGTGCGCAACCAGCAGAAGGCCTTTGGCCGCGGCACCCTGCGCACGCTTACCCCGCGCAACCGGCGCATCCTCGCGTACCTGCGCGAATACACCGATGCCGAGGGCAACAGCGAGGTCATCCTGTGTGTCGCCAACGTTTCGCGCGCAGCGCAGGCCGCCGAGCTCGAACTGTCACAGTACGCCGACAAAGTACCGGTGGAGATGCTTGGCGGCAGCGCCTTCCCACCGATCGGCCAGTTGCCGTTCCTGCTGACCTTGCCGCCCTATGCGTTCTACTGGTTCCTGCTGGCCGCGCACGACCGCATGCCCAGCTGGCACGTTCAACCGACTGAGGGATTGCCGGAATTGACCACATTGGTGTTGCGCAAACGCATGGAAGAACTGCTCGAAGCGCCTTCGCGCGACACCCTCGAAGGCTCGGTACTGCCGCAATACCTGCCCAAACGCCGCTGGTTCGCCGGCAAGGAAGGGCCGATCGACCAGGTGCGCCTGCGTTATGGCGTGCGCTTCGGCACGGCCAGTACGCCGGTGCTGTGGAGCGAGATCGAAGTGATCGGTGATGGGGTGGCCAACCAGTACCAGCTGCCGTTCGGTTTCCTGCCTGAAGAGCACATCAACAGCGCGTTGCCGCAACAGCTGGCGCTGTCGCGGGTACGCCGCAGCCACCAGGTGGGCCTGATCACCGATGCCTTCGTGCTCGAACCCTTCATTCGCGCCGTGCTGCGTGCCTGCCAGGACGGCATGCGCCTGCCATGCGGCAATGGTCAGGGCGAATTGCGCTTTGCCTGCACCGAGCAACTGGCCAGGCTGGAACTCGATGAACAGAGCGAGGTGCGCTACCTGAGCGCCGAGCAGTCCAACAGCTCGGTGGTGGTCGCCGATCGCCTGGTGCTCAAGCTGATCCGCCGGGTCAACCCAGGTATCCACCCGGAACTGGAGATGAGTGCCTACCTGACGGCAGCGGGCTTCGCCAATATCTCGCCGCTGCTGGCCTGGGTCAGCCGTGTGGATGAAAGCGACGCATCGCACCTGCTGATGATCGCCCAGGGCTACCTGAGCAACCAGGGCGATGCCTGGGCCTGGACCCAGAACACCCTGGAGCGGGCGATCCGTGACGAGATGGAGCCGACCCGCACTGATCCCGAAGCTCATACCGATGCCCTGGCCGAACTGAACGGATTCGCCGCCTTGCTTGGCCAACGCCTGGGTGAAATGCACCTGCTCCTGGCCGCGCCGAGTGAAGACGCGGCGTTCCAGCCGCAGGTCAGCGATGGCCAGGACAGCGCGCGCTGGAGCAGGCAGATCAATGCAGAACTCACCCATGCGCTGGACCTGCTCGCCCAGCACCGCGATCAACTGGACAGCGACAGCCAGGCCCTGGTCGACGACCTGCAGGAGCAACGTGAGGGCCTCGTCCAGCACATCGAAAACCTCGCCAATCAGGCCCAGGGTGGCCTGTTGATGCGGGTGCACGGCGACCTGCACCTGGGGCAGGTGCTGGTGGTGCAGGGCGATGCCTACCTGATCGATTTCGAGGGTGAGCCTTCACGCCCCCTGCAGGAACGTCGGGCCAAGCACAGCCCGTACAAGGATGTCAGCGGCGTCCTGCGATCCTTCGACTATGCTGCTGCGATGATCCTGCGCAGCGCCTCGGCGGTAGACCTCTCCGAGGCCGCACGGCAGGCTCGTCAGCGGGTTGCCCGGCAGTACCTGCATCAGTCGCGTCACGCCTTCGTCGAAGCCTATGGCCTGGCCACCGCCGCCATGCCCCACGCCTGGCTGCAGGCCGAGGGCGAGCGCGCCGCACTGGAATTGTTCTGCCTGGAAAAAGCCGCCTACGAGATTACCTATGAAGCCGAGAACCGGCCAAGTTGGCTGGCCGTGCCTTTGCATGGCTTGCATGGATTGATCAGTACCTGGGGAGAGTCATAGATGAATGCAACTACGCGTGACAACGGTGGCCTTCGGCAGCGGGAGCTCGATGCCCTTGCCCGCGCCGAGCACGCCGATCCGTTTGCAGTACTGGGCCCCCATGGCGATGGTGCGGGTGGCAGCTGGGTGCGCGCCTTTCTGCCCGGCGCCTTGAATGCACGGGTACTCGCCCGGCAGGACGGGCGGGTGCTGGCCGAAATGGTGCAGGGCAGCCTGCCCGGGCTGTTCACCGCGCACCTGGATGAAGCACAGCCGTACCTGCTGCAGGTCGGTTGGGCCGGTGGCGAGCAGGTTTCCGAAGACCCTTACAGCTTTGGCCCGCAACTGGGCGACATGGACCTTTACCTGTTCGCCGAAGGCAACCACCGCGACTTGTCCGGGCGCTTCGGCGCCCAGCCGATCGAGGTCGACGGCGTTCAGGGGGTGTGCTTCTCGGTGTGGGCACCGAACGCCCGGCGGGTTTCAGTGGTGGGCGAGTTCAACAACTGGGACGGCCGCCGCCACCCCATGCGCCTGCGTCACAGTGCCGGGGTCTGGGAGTTGTTCGTGCCGCGCCTGGGCGTGGGCGAAACCTACAAGTTCGAAGTGCTGGGCAAGGAGGGTGTGCTGCCGCTGAAGGCCGACCCGTTGGCGCGTGCCACCGAGCTGCCGCCCAGTACCGCTTCGAAGGTAGCAGGTGAACTCAGCCATGACTGGCAGGACCAGGACTGGATGGAGCACCGCGCCCAGCGCCATGCCTACAGTGCACCGCTGTCGATCTACGAGCTGCATGTGGGCTCCTGGCGCTGCGAAATGGACGACCTGGGTGAAGTGGCGCGTTTCTACAACTGGCGCGAACTGGCCGAGCGCCTGGTGCCATATGTGCAGGAACTGGGCTTTACCCACATCGAACTGCTGCCGATCATGGAGCACCCGTTCGGCGGTTCGTGGGGCTACCAGCCGCTGTCGCTGTTCGCGCCGACCTCGCGATACGGCACCGCCGAGGACTTCGCCGCCTTCGTCGACGCCTGCCACCAGGGTGGCATTGGCGTGATCCTCGACTGGGTGCCTGCGCATTTCCCCACCGACGAACATGGCCTGGCGCGCTTCGATGGCACGGCGCTGTATGAGTACGACAACCCCCTTGAAGGTTTTCATCAGGACTGGAACACGCTGATCTACAACCTGGGCCGCAACGAGGTGCGCGGCTTCATGCTGGCGTCGGCGTTGCACTGGCTCAAGCACTTCCACATCGACGGCCTGCGCGTGGACGCGGTGGCCTCGATGCTGTATCGCGACTATTCGCGCAAGGCCGGCGAATGGGTGCCCAACCGCCATGGCGGGCGCGAAAATCTCGAAGCCATCGACTTCATCCGCCACCTCAACGGCGTGGCCGCCGTCGAGGCGCCGGGCGCGCTGATCATCGCCGAGGAATCCACGGCCTGGCCGGGCGTCAGCCAGCCGATCCAGCAGGGCGGGCTGGGCTTCGCCTACAAGTGGAACATGGGCTGGATGCACGACACCCTGCACTACATCCAGAACGACCCGGTGCACCGTACCTATCACCACAACGAGATGAGCTTCGGTCTGATCTACGCCTATTCCGAGTACTTCATCCTGCCGATCTCCCATGACGAGGTGGTGCACGGCAAGCACTCGCTGATCGACAAGATGCCAGGGGACCGCTGGCAGAAGTTCGCCAACCTGCGCGCCTACCTGACGTTCATGTGGACCCACCCGGGCAAGAAGCTGCTGTTCATGGGCTGCGAGTTCGGCCAGTGGCGCGAGTGGAACCATGATCACGAGCTGGACTGGTACCTGCTGCAGTATCCCGAGCACCAGGGTGTGCAGCGCCTGGTCGGTGACCTCAACCGGCTGTACCGCGAGCTGCCGGCGCTGCATGAGCAGGACTGCCAGCCTCAGGGCTTCCAGTGGCTGATCGGCGATGACGCGCACAACAGCGTGTATGCCTGGCTGCGCTGGAGCAGCCAGGGCGAGCCGTTGCTGGTGGTGGCCAACTTCACCCCGGTGCCGCGCGAGGGGTATCGGATCGGCGTGCCGTTCGGGGAGCGTTGGCAGGAGCTGCTCAACAGTGATGCCGGGCTGTATGCCGGGTCGAATGTGGGCAACCTGGGGGCGGTGGAAAGCGAGGAGGTGGCCAGCCATGGGCAACCCTTGTCGCTGGCCTTGAACCTGCCGCCGCTTGGGGTGTTGGTGATGAAGCCGGCTTGAGATCGCTGGGGCTGCTTTGCAGCCCTTTCGCGACACAAGGCCGCTCCTACAGGTCAGCGCGACCCTCTGTAGGAGCGGCCTTGTGTCGCGAAAGGACCGCGCAGCGGTCCCGATTTCACCACCGCATCCGAACCCCAAGGCTCCCGATCAACCCATTCAGATCATTGCCATCCACATCACTGCTGTAATCGGCACTGACAAACAGCGCCACCGCCGGCGTCACCCGCGCCACCAGCCCCAAGCCCAGTTCCACCGTGGTCGAATAGCGCGAGCTGGAGATCTTGTCGACCTGGTCCAGCTTGACCTCGTCGGCATCGCTGAAGTCATACCAGACGTTGGTGCGCACATAGGGCTCGATCGGCATCCCGCGCAGGTCGTAGCTCCCGGACAACTTGGCGCCGACCCGGCCGCTCCAGGAGGGCTGGCTGTCGAATGCCTGCAAGGTTTCTTCCTGCACCTGGTTACCCGGGAAGAAGCGCTGGTTGATCAACTGCGCCTGCGGCTCGATCACCCAGGTGCCCCCCAGGCGAATCGGGTAGCCGCCCTCCACGGAAAAGGTCATGGCATGGCCGCTGTCGTTCAGCCGCTGGCCGCTGTCGCCTCGGCCCATGACATCGATACGCGAGCCCATGGCCACGGCATCCAGGTGCCAGCCTTGCTCATGGGTCATGCTCCAGTACACGCCCAGGCTCTCGCCGCTGAGATTGACCGCATTGCGTTGCTTGTCGCCCAGCAAGGGACGCATCCCGCTGAAGCTGCTTTGCAGGTTGTTGTGTCCCACGAAGATGCCCGCACGGTGCACATTGCCGTCGGCGGTTTCACGCACGAACAGGTCCGGGCCGATCGTCAGTTGCTGGCTGGGCGCTTCCAGCTGCTCGGGCGGCTGGGCCCCGGGCCGCGGGGTGGCCGGGAAGAACTGGGTCCACTGGCTGGCTATCAGGTCAGGCACCGCCTGGCCATGGCGCTCGCTCATCTTGTCGGTGAACGCGTTCAGGGTGCCCTGGCTCAGGCCGCTGGCGGTGACCGGGTCGAGCGATAGCTGGGGCACGGCCGGTTGTTGCAGGAAACCGGAGGACATGGGGTCGTCCTGCAGGTCGAAGGCGAAGGTTTCCACTGGGGTTGCCAGAAGCATCGACGTGGAAACCGCGTAGAAAATACGATCGAAGCGCAACGGAATCGAAGTGCTTTTCATGGCGGATCTCCTCTGTTTTCTTGTTGTACAGCCCAAAGCCCTGGTCGGTTGTCACGAGCTGTACGGCAAAATCAGAGCGACCCAAACCGTCACGCCAGCTTTTGCAAGCGCGCACGAAGGCGCGAGCTAAAGGCCCGGCACGAGTTTTCTACGACTAGGTAATAGTTCAGCTAAGGTGAGACGGGGGGTTGCGTCAAGAATGTGTTAAAAAATCGGACACCCCCTCTGCAAGGGGGCAACACCTTGATTTCACTTGTAAAAGTGGGGTGGATAGTGGGGATCGTTATTTGCCGCTGTGTGGCTATGCCGAATCATTGCTACAGCCTGACTTCCACGGCCAATGGCAGATGATCGGAGAGGTGGGTCCAAGGTTTGTGCCCCAGAATCCTGGGTGCATGGCTATCGGCATTGCGCAGGTAGATACGGTCCAGGGCCAGTAATGGCAGGCGCGCCGGATACGTGCGCGCGAGCAATCCGTGGTGGCGTTCGAACGCCTCGTGCAGGTCCCGTTGCAAGCGCAGGGTACGGTTGCCGCGCAGCTTCCAGTCGTTGAAGTCGCCGGCGATGATCACCGGGTCATCGCCTGGCAGTGCATCGAGCAGTTGGCGCAGCAGCTGCAATTGTTTTTGCCGGTGGCTTTCCAGCAACGACAGGTGCACGCAAATGGCATGCACCGGGCGCTGGCCAGGCACGTCGAGAATGCAGTGCAACAGGCCGCGCCGCTCGGGGCCGGTGATCGACACGTCGAGGTTGCGGTGCTCGATGATCGGGTACTTCGACAACAGCGCGTTGCCGTGATGGCCGTCGGGGTAGACCGCATTGCGACCGTAGGCGAAGTCGCTCCACATGCTGTCAGCGAGAAACTCGTATTGCGAGGTCTGCGGCCAACCGGGGTAGCGCGCGGCATGCCGATCGTGGCTGCCGAGCACTTCCTGGAGAAACACGATATCGGCCTGGGTGCTGCGCACCGCTTCGCGCAGTTCGGGCAGGATGAAGCGTCGGTTGAAGGCCGTGAAGCCCTTGTGCGTATTGACCGTCAGCACCCGCAGCCGGTGCACGGCGGGGGCCTGGTTGAAACGGGCGAAACCTGGACGGCCGGCTTCGGGGTTCACGGTGGCTCCTTGAATGAGGATGTCGTCTGTACCGGCCCTATCGCCGGCAAGCCGGCTCCCACAGGTACCCCACAGTGCTCCAGACCTGTGCTGTACCTGTGGGAGCCGGCTTGCCGGCGATAGGGCCGGTACAGGCCACAGATACTCTTGGGACAGGCCAAGGCACCCCAGGTTCAGTCTTCCTCGCGCTGCAACACCATCAGCAGAAACGAGCGCCCCTTGACCTCGAAGGTGGTGTCGAACTGCAAATGCTGCGGCTTGCGCATCTCAGGGCGGTCGGTGTCGACCAGGCAGCTCCAGTAGTCACCTTCCGGCACCGTCGGCAACTGGAAGGGCACCACATCATGGTGCGCATTGACGATCAGCAGCATGGTCGCCTCCGAGCCAGGCCGGGCAATCCCACTGACCTGCGCGCGCCCGTCGATCAGCATGCCCAGGCAACGGCCATGGGGGTCTTCCCACTGCTCCACGGACATCTCGCTGCCATCGGGCGCCAGCCAGGTCACATCCTTGACCCCGATGGCCTCGTTGTAGTCGCCCACCAGAAAGCGCGAACGGCGCAGCACCGGGTAGGCCAGGCGCAGGCGCGTCAGGCGTTTGACGAATGCCAGCAGGGCTTTGCCGTCCTCATCCAGGTCCCAGTTGATCCAGCCGATCTCGCTGTCCTGGCAGTAGGCATTGTTGTTGCCGTGCTGGGTACGGCTGAACTCATCGCCGGCGACGATCATCGGCGTGCCCTGGGCCAGCAGCAAGGTCGCGAAGAAATTGCGCATCTGGCGCATGCGCAGGGCATTGATCTCGGGGTCCTCGGTGGGGCCTTCGACGCCGCAGTTCCATGACAGGTTGTTGTCGGTGCCGTCCTGGTTGTTTTCGTCGTTGTCCTCGTTGTGCTTGCTGTTGTACGAGACCAGATCGCGCAGGGTGAAGCCATCGTGGGCGGTGACGAAGTTGACCGAGGCATAGGGCCGTCGTCCACGGTTGTTGAACATGTCGCCCGAGGCGGTCATGCGCGAGGCGAAATCGGCCAGCTGGCCTTCGTCGCCTTTCCAGAAGGCGCGCACGGTATCGCGAAAGCGATCGTTCCATTCCGCCCAGCCCGGTGCGAAGTTGCCCACCTGGTAGCCGCCCGGACCGCAGTCCCAAGGCTCGGCAATGAGTTTGACCTGGCTGAGCATCGGGTCCTGGCGGCAGGCCACGAGGAAGCCATGGCGTTCGCTGTAGCCGTCGTGGTAGCGACCGAGGATGGTCGCCAGGTCGAAGCGAAAGCCATCCACGTGCATTTCGCCGGCCCAGTAGCGTAGCGAGTCGGTGACCAGTTGCAGGACGCACGGGTGGCTGAGGTCGAGGGTGTTGCCGGTGCCGGAATCGTTGATGTAGTAGCGTCTGTCGTCGGGCTTGAGGCGGTAGTAGGAGGCATTGTCGATACCGCGCATCGACAAGGTCGGGCCGCGCTCGTTGCCTTCGGCGGTATGGTTGTAGACCACATCGAGAATCACCTCCAGGCCTGCGTCGTGCAGGTGCGCAACCATCTCCTTGAACTCGGCGATCTTGCCGCTGGCCAGGTAGCGCGGGTGGGGCGCGAAGAAGGCGATGCTGTTGTAGCCCCAGTAGTTGTTCAGGCCCTTGTCCAGCAGGTGCTGGTCGTTGACGAAGGCGTGGATCGGCAGCAGCTCGATGCTCGACACGCCAAGGTCCTTGATGTGCTTGAGCAGCTCATCGTTGGCCAAGCCGGCGAAGGTGCCGCGAAGTTCTTCGGGCACTGCGGGGTGGCGCATGCTGATGCCGCGCGCATGGGCCTCGTAGAGGATCGTGCGCTCCCACGGGACCAGCACGCGTTGGTCGCGGCCCCAGGTGAAGGCCGGGTCGATCACTTTGCATTTGGGTACGAAGGGTGCGCTGTCGCGTTCATCGAATGACAAGTCGCCGTCGGGGTGGCCGATGGTGTAGCCGAACAGCGCCTCGGACCATTTCAGGCTGCCGACCAGCTGCTTGGCGTAGGGGTCGATGAGCAGTTTGTTGGGGTTGAAGCGGTGGCCGTTCTGCGGCTCGTAGGGGCCGTGCACACGGTAGCCGTAGATCAACCCGGGATGGGCGTCGGGCAAATAGCCGTGGTAGATCTCGTCGGTGTATTCGGGCAGCTCGATGCGCTCGATTTCCTGCTCGCCGCTGGCGTCGAACAGGCACAGTTCAACCTTGGTGGCGTTGGCCGAGAACAGGGCGAAGTTGACACCCAGGCCGTCCCAGGTGGCACCGAGCGGGAAGGGCATGCCTTCACGGATGCGCGACGGGGCGACGGAGCGGGTTTTCTTCGGGGTGCGGGGGCTCATGGCGGTCCTCGATTGGCCGGGGGGGAAGGGGTGTCAGTAGCGGCCCTATCGCCGGCAAGCCGGCTCCCACAGGGATCCCACATTGCTCAAGACCTGTGGTGCATCTGTGGGAGCCGGCTTGCCGGCGATAGGGCCGGGACAGGCTCAGCCGCCAGTGGGTTTCTTCACAGTCCTGGGCTTCTTCGCCGCTGCCGGTTTAACCCCAGGCAAGGCGGCCACTTTCGGCTCGGCAGGGGCCTTGGGCTTGGCCGCTGCCTTTTTGCGCGGCGCCACCTTGGGCGCCAGCGCCTCGGCCTCGGCCAGCTTGCGCGCCATGTCCCAGTGGCGCTCCTCCTGGCCGGCGGGCTTACCCTCCGATTCCCAGATCTGGTAGGCGAATTCGCGAATACGTTTTTCTTCAACACTCATCATGACGCTCCTGATGCTCAAGATTGTTGTATCAACAAATTGACCGGAAACTCCGCCAGCACCGCGCGCAACATCAGCTCCTTTGAAGGGCTGACCGCGGCATTGGAGAAAAGTCCCGTCGAATTGGCAGGCGACAAGGCAAACGGCAAGATCACCCGGGTGTCGTCCCAGTTCTGCGCCGGGATCAACGGTGTCGTGGCGCCGCCCAACAGGCCGCTGGCCAGGCGTGGGGCGACGATGATGGCGCGCTGGCCTTCACCCAGGCGGGCGAACGCCAGCACCTTGTCGGCATGCCGGCCCTGCACGGTCAGAGGCAGGTAGGCACCGCGACGGAACAGCTCGGGGTGGGCCAGGCGGCAATCCAGCACCCGGGCGACCAGGGCCTGCTTGATGCGGCCGTCACGCCAGTGGGCAAGCAGCTCGGCAGGCGCGGTGGCATCGTCCAGGGTGCGACGCCTGGCAGCGTAGTCCACGGCGCGGCGGTTGTCCGGGTCGACCAGGCTGAAATCCCAGTATTCATTGCCCTGGTACAGGTCGGGCACGCCCGGTACGGTCATGCGCAGCAGTGTCTGGACCAGCCCGTTGAGCGCACCGGGACAGGCGATCAGTTGCGCGGCATCGGCCAGCGACTGGCGCAATTGCTGGTTCTCGCGATCAAGCAGCAGGCCATCGACATAGGCCGCGCAAGCCGCTTCATAGGCTTCGTTCGGTGCGTTCCAGCTGCTGCGCAACTTGGCTTCACGCAGCGCCTTCTGCTGCCATTGGCGGATGCGTTCGGCATAGCCGCGCACCGCGTTGTCATCGTGCAAGTCCAGTGTCAGCGGCCAACTGCCGAGCAGGGTTTGCAGCAACAACAATTCATCGCCCGGGCTCGGTGCCGGGCCATCGTCCAGCTGCTCGCGCAGCGGGGTCGCCAGCTCGCGCCAGTGCTCCAACCGGCTGGCCAGCCACGGGCCCCGCTCGCTCAATACCGCCAGGCGCGCACGGGTGTCTTCGCCGCGCTTGTGGTCGTGGGTGGCGGTGGCCAGCAAGCTGTCGGGGAAGTCGCGCAGACGGCGCTGGGCTTCGTTGTGGAAGTACTCGGGGCCGGCATTGAAGCGCTCGGCCTCGAAGCCGACGTCGTTGCGCGACAGCAGCCGCGCCGAGCGGTAGAAGGCGGTGTCTTCCACCGCCTTGGCCGCACTGGGCGCGGTCAGCTGCTGGAAGCGCACGCAGGCATGGCGCAGGTGCTTGCGTGGCCGGCCGGGGGGCAGTTGGCGCCAGGGCTGGCCGCCCAGCCACTGAGCCAGTTGATCGAGCAACGGCCAGTCGGCCTCGGCCAGGTCGTGGCGGGCGTTGGTCAGCGCCTGCTGGAAGAATTTTTCGTCCTCGGCCGGGCGGCCGCAAGCATTGAAGTAGGTGCGGTACACCGGGTAGTGCGCGACCAGTGCCTGCAGCGCCCGGCGGATGGCGCCAAGGGTCAGGTCGCGGGTCATCAGGTCATCGCGGGCCACCTGCAGCAGCGCCAGGGCCACCGATTCGCAGTCGCCGGCCAGGCTGGCGTTGAGCACCAGGTGGCGGGCCTGACGTACTTCTTCGGCAAAGTCGGGGCGTTCGCTGACGGTGGTCCAGAGCTCGGTCAGTGGCGCTTCGCCGGCAGGGTCGTGCTGCAGCAGCGACACCTGGTTCATGAACTCGTAGCCGGTGGTGCCGTCGGTGAGCCAGTCGCGGTGCAGGTGTTCGTCGCTACCCAGGATCTTTTCCACGTAGATCGGGAAATGCTCCGCAGCCGCTGACAGCGGCCGCCTGCCGAGCAGCGCAGTCACGCGCCGGCGCAGTTTGCGGCAGTACCCGCGTGGGTCGGCCAAACCGTCGATATGGTCGATGCGCAAGCCGTCCACCAGGCCACGCTCGATCAGCTCGAACAGCTTGGCGTGGGTCGCCTCGAACACCACCGCGCGCTCTACGCGCAAGCCGCCCAGTTCGTTGATGTCGAAGAAGCGCCGCCAGTTGATGTCGTCGGCGGCCGTGCGCCAGCTGGCCAGGCGGTAGCTCTGGCGCTCCAGCAGCAGGTGCAGGCGCTTGAAGCCGTCTTCGCTGCGGCTGTCGAAGGCCATCAGGGCGGACTGCAGGTCGGCGCCTTCGGCCACCAGGCGTGCCAGCTCGGCGTGCAAGTGCTGGGCGGTGGCCAGGGGCGCGGCGTCCTCGTGCAGGGCGGTGAAATGCGCAGCCAGCGCCTGCAGGGCAGGCTCCGGGCTCAGGGACAGTATCCAGCCGTAGTCGACCGGGCAGATCGGGAAGCGGTGGTCGTAATGGGCGATCTGCAGCACGCCATGCTGGGCATCGAACTGCAGCGGGATCTCACCGTTTTTGAGCGCCAGGCCATAGTCGCTGGCGAGAAAGGGCAGCAACAGTTGGCCAGCCAGCAAGGGGTCGCTGGAATGCCACTGGATATCGAAGAATTCGGCATACGGGCTGCGCCGGCCCCAGGCCAGCAGGCTCTGCCACCACGGGTTGTCGGCGCCGCCTACGGCCATGTGATTGGACACGGTGTCGAGGATCAGCCCCATGCCGTGCTGGCGCAGGGCGGTCACCAGGCGCTCCAGCGCGGCTTCGCCACCGAGCTCCGGGTTGACCTGGGTCGGGTCGACGACATCGTAGCCGTGGCGCGAGCCGGCGCGCGCCTTGAGGATCGGCGAGGCGTACACATGGCTGATGCCCAGCTGGGCGAAGTAGGGCACCAGCGGCACGGCATGGTCGAGGGTGAAGTCGCTGTGCAGTTGCAGGCGCACGGTCGCGGTCAATGGCTTCATCGGTCACGCTCCCAGGCTTGTTCGCGGGCTTGGGCCAGCAGCTCCAGGCGGCGTGCGGCGTCTTCGTCGTCGAGCAGTTCAGCCACGGGCGCGGCGAAACGCCGACGCCAGTTGGGATGGCCTTGGGTAGTCCCCGGCAGGTTGGGTTGCTCATCGCTGCCGAGCAGGTCTTCCAGCGGAATCAGTACCAACGGTGCGCGGGTATGACCGACGTAGCGGATGGCGGCATCGATCAAGGCATCGTTGTCCGCTTGCGGGCCGTAGTTGGCTTCCAGGGTACGGCGCAGGCCGTCTCGCTCCTTCTGCCGTTCGTGCCGCCAGTGCAGCTCGCTGGTGGCGTCGATCAATTGCAGGCGCTGGCTCCAGTCGATGTCGCGACTTTGCAGCCAGCCGGCCAGCGGCGCCAGGTCGTGGGTGCCAGTGGTGGCCAAGGCGTTGTCCGGCCAGTCGAGGATCGGCTTGAAGTGCCCGGGCTGGGTCTGTTCGAAGGGCAGAACGCGCATGCCCAAAACCGCTTTGTCGGCCAGCTGTTCGCGCAGGCCTTCGGGCACCGTGCCAAGGTCTTCGCCGAGGATGATCGCCTGGTGGCGCACCGACTCCAGGGCCAAAAGGCGCAGCAGGTCTTGCAGCGGATAGTGGAGGTAGGCGCCTTCGCTGGGTTTGCAGCCACGCGGGATCAGCCACAGCCGGCGCAGGCCCATCACATGGTCGATGCGCAGGCCGCCCGCGTGCGCCAGGTTAGCCCGCAGCATTTCGATGAAGGCGCGGTAGCCATTGCGTTTGAGACCTTCGGGCGAGAACGCGCAGATGCCCCAGTCCTGCCCGGTGCGGTTGAGAATGTCGGGTGGCGCGCCGACCTTGAGGTTGGCCAGCAGCTCGTCCTGGCGGCTCCAGGCCTGGCTGCCGGCACCGTCGGCACCCACCGCCAGGTCGGCGATCAGGCCGACCGCCATGCCATTGCTGCGCGCGGCCTCCTGGGCGCGTTGCAGGCTGCGTTCGGTCAGCCATTGGCAAAAGGCGTGGAACTCCACCTTGGCCGGGTAGGCGTCGGCGAAGGCTTCGACTTCGGGGTGGTAAGGGTCGTGCCAGGCGCTGGGCCAGTTGCGCCAGTCGCCGCCCAGGCCATGGTCGACGGCTTGCGCCTGCAGCACTTCGAAACGGCAGTGGTGCTCCAGCGCCTGGCCTGCCGCCTCGCGGTAGCTGTCGAAATCCTTGCGCAACGGGTGCTCGCCCTGGCTGAAGTCCTGGTACAGCGCTTCGAGCAGGTGGAGCCGGGCGTTGGCAGCCCGGGGCCAGTCGACCAGCGGGCGCTGTTCCAGGTCTTCGAGGGTTTCTTCCAGGCCGCAGGCCTCGATGGCCATGCGCACGGCACGCTCGCCGAGAATGGCCGCGGGGCTGGCATAGAGGGTGTTGAGCAGCAGGCGGCTGGACGGTGAATAGGGGCTGTAGTGCAGCTGATCGACCGCCGACAGGGCATGGATGGGGCTGATGGCCAAGGCATCGGCTCCGCGCTCGGCGGCGCTGCGGGCCAGTTGCTCCAGCGCCAGGCAGTCGCCAAAGCCGCCGTCGCCCGTGCGGCGCAGGCTGTACAGCTGCACGGCAAGGCCCCAGCAGCGCGGCGGTGGCGGCTGCACGGCGTCTTCCAGGCCGTGGCAGCGCGGCGGCGCCACCGCCAGGGTGAAGCGGCGGCCCTCGACTTCGACCTGGTGGTAGCCGATGGGCAGCTCGCCCGGCAGGCGCGCCTGGGCGTCGAGCGCGACGCTGCGCTGGCTGCCATCCTCCAGCGTGCACTGTGCAGCGCTGGCGGGCTTGAAGTAGTGGGCCAGCGCGAGTGGCTGGCCAACGTCGGCGGTCAGCAGTGGCGGCAGGTGCTGGCGGTCCTCGGCGGTTTCCACCGCTTGCAGGCTGCTGCGGATGGCGCTGTCGTCGGCGGCCGGGTGGCCGAGGCCTTCGAGGACCTTGCGCAGCACTTCATCGGTCACCTGCTGCGGGCGGTTGTTGGCATCGATCCAGTCGCGGGCCAGGCCGACACGGGCGGCCAGGCGGTGCAGGACGGTTTCGCTCATGGGCTCTCCTGGCCAGGTGCAAGCAGGCTGACCACGCAGCTGTAGGCAGACAGCGTGGTGTCGGGGTGCTGGGTGTCGCTGCTGTCGAACAGGCGGTTTTCGGCGGCGGGCAGGGCGACTGCCTGCGGCGTGGCTGCCAGGTTCAGGTCGATGCGCAAGGTATTGCCATCGCCCAGGCGCCAGCGTGCGGTCAAGGCCTTGTCGCCCAGCACCTCGGCGCCCAGCGCGCGGCTGCCGGGCAGGTGTGGGATGACGTGGCGCCGGCGCAGCGCGAGCAGCTGTTGATAAAGGCCATGCCAGCCGGCGATGACTTCCTGGCGCTGTGGCCGTGAGGCTTCGAAGGTCTGTTCGGCATTGGGGTCGGGAATGCGCTCGCGCTGTGCGGGGTCGGTGAAGGCATTGAAGTGGGCGAACTCGCCACGGCGGCCTTCGCGCACGGCATCGGCCAGTTCGTCGTGGAAGTCGGTGAAGAACAGGAACGGCCGGCAACTGCCGTCGTCGTCGCCCATGAACAGCAGCGGGATCATCGGCGCCAGCAGCAACAGCCCGGTCGCGGCCCGCAGGGCCGGCGGCGGGCACAGGCGCGTGAGGCGCTCGCCCAGGGCGCGGTTGCCGATCTGGTCGTGGTTCTGCAGGAACAACACGAATGAACTGGGCGCCAGGTGGCCGCTGGGCTCGCCGCGTGGCGTGCCGTGGCGGTTGGCCTGGCCCTGGAACACGAAGCCTTCGGCCAGGCAGCGGGCCAGCTGGTCAATCGGCCGTTGCTGGTAGTCGGCGTAGTAGCCTTCGGTTTCGCCGGTCAGCAGGACATGCAGGGCATTGTGGCCGTCGTCGTTCCACTGGGCATCGAAGCCCTGTTCGAGCAACGCGGCCTGGTTGTGCTCGTTCTCCAGCACCAGCCAGACGTGCCGGCCGGGTTCCACGGCGGCGCGCACCCGCTGGGCCAGCTCGACGAGAAAGTCGGGCTGGTCGATGGCGTGCACCGCGTCCAGGCGAAGGCCGTCGCAGCGGTATTCGCACAGCCACATCAGGGCGTTCTGGATGAAATACTCGCGCACCTCGGGGCGGCGAAAATCGATGGCGGCGCCCCAGGGCGTCTGCCGGTCCTGGCGAAAGAACGGGCTGGCGTACTGGTGCAGGTAGTTGCCGTCGGGGCCGAAATGGTTGTAGACCACGTCCACCAGCACCATCAGTCCCTCGCCGTGGGCGCGGTCGACCAGCGCGCACAATTGCTCGGGGCTGCCGTAGCTGTGCTGCGGTGCATAGGGCAGCACGCCGTCGTATCCCCAGTTGCGCTCGCCGGGGAACTGCCCGAGGGGCATCAGCTCGATGGCGCTGATGCCAAGCTCCGCCAGGCGCGGCAGATGCCGGGCAACCCCGTCGTAGCCATCGAGCACGCCGACGTGCAGCTCCTGGATCACCGCTTCGTGCCACGGCCGCCCCTGCCAGGGGTGTTGCCAGGCATACGCCTGGGTGTCGACCACCTGGCTCGGCCCCTGCACACCTTCGGGCTGGTAGCGCGACGCCGGGTCGGCCACCTGCAGCTGGCCATCGATGCGGTAGTGGTAACGGTCACCGGCCTGGCACGGGGCAACCCCCGTGAACCAGCCATCGTCATCGGGCAGCAGCGCGATGGCCGGCTGCTGCTCCATTTCCAAGCTCACGCTGCGCGCGTCGGGCGCCCACAGGGCGAAGCGCGCCGACGTGGCGTCCAAGAGGTGTGCGCCATGCCTGTGCATCTTCGACCCTCGCTCAGTAGTGGCTGAACTGTGTCTGCTTGACCAGGTCCTCGTAGAGGCGGGCATAGGGTTCCACCGCCTGGCACCAGTTGAACGGTTGGGTCATGGACAGGCAGCGCATGGCATTGAGCAGGTTCTTCTTGCCGTAGACATAGAAGGCTCGGCTCAGCGCCTCGCGGTAGCTTTCCACGGTCGACTCATCGAACAGGAAACCGGTGACGCCGTTCTCGATGGTATCGGCAAGGCCCCCGGTGTTGCGTGCCACCGGCAACGAGCCGAAACGCTGCGCGTACATCTGGCTCAGGCCGCAGGGCTCGTAGCGCGAAGGCATGAGCAAAAAATCGCTGCCGGCGAACATGCGCCGAGCGTCGGTTTCGTTGAAGCCGATGCGTACACCGATGCGGCCCGGGTGGCGCACCGCCAGCTCGCGCATGGCCTGTTCTTCTTCCGGCTCGCCGCGCCCGATAATGGCGATCTGGCCACCCTGTTCGACGATGTAGTCGGCCACGCCCAGGGTCAGGTCCAGGCCTTTCTGATAGACCAGGCGCGAGACCACGGCGAACAGCGGCCCGGTGGAGGGTTCAAGCTCGAACAGGCGGCGCACTTCTTCGGCATTGCGCGCCTTGCCGTCCCAGTCGTTGATGCTGAAGTTGTGCTGCAGGTGCTTGTCGGTGGCCGAGTCCCAGCTTTCGTCGATGCCGTTGGGGATGCCGCCGAGCAGGCCTTGCTGGGCCTTGCTGGCCAGGAAGCCATGCAGGCCACAGCCGAATTCCGGGGTGGTGATCTCACGGGCGTAGGTGGCGCTGACGGTGGTGATGTGGCTGGAGTAGGCAAGGCCGGCCTTGAGGAACGACAGCTTGCCGTAGAACTCCATGCCTTCCTGTTGCATGGCATGGTCCGGGATCGCCAGCTCCGGGCTGCAGGCACGGCTGTACACGCCCTGGTAGGCAAGGTTGTGAATGGTGAACAGGGTCGGCGTGTTCAACCCGCGCCAGTGCATGTAGGCCGGGGCCAGGCCGGCAGGCCAGTCATGGGCATGCACCACTTCGGGCTTCCAGTGGATCTTGCCTTCGCCCGCAGCAATCTCGGCGGCGGCCAGGCCCAGGCGGGCGAAACGGATGTGGTTGTCGGGCCAGTCGCGACCGTTGTTGGCACCATAGGGTGTGCCATCGCGCTGGTACAGCTCGGGGCAGATCAGCACGTAGATGACCAGGCCGTCGGCCAGGTCCATGCGGCCGATCTTGCACGGCGGCAGGGCCGCGTGGCCACCCAGCTCGCCGACGATATGAATGGGGTTGTCGCTTTCCATGACTTGGCGGTAGCCGGGGATCAGGACCCGGACATCATGCAGGTGTGCCAGTGCCCGTGGCAGCGCCGCGGACACGTCGCCCAGGCCGCCGGTCTTGACCAGGTCGGCGATTTCCGAGGTGACGAACAGGATCTTGCGTTTGTTGGGGTTGTGCTGGCGCTGGGCGCCAGGTGCCTTGGCTGTCGTGGCGAAGTCCGGGGTAAGCGGCTCGCGGTTTTCCGGGTTGAATGAATCTACGTGAGGTTCGACAGCGGCACTGATCATACTTCTCTCCGTCCCTATGTTGTGGCCGGGTGTTGGCACCCGTTCTCTTATTTCGTCTTGGCGATCTCTGGTTCGTATCTTGGTAGTGCAGTCCTTGCCCCAGGGTCGTGCGCACAGGCACAGCGCAATCGGCATTCCGGCCGAAGGCGATTGAACTGGGTGGGGTGGGTCGACGTTGGCGAGGGAGGCCCCTTTGCCATGACCTACTTATGTTGCTGACCTGCCACCTTTTGCAAAAGTTCGACTTTCTTTCTGTCGCTTCTTCCCTGAGCAAATGGCGGGCCGAAACTGAGTGTAGGAGAGAAGGAGATAAAAAGGTGACCCGCTGGTCACTTTCGTTATGTCGCGCGCTAGACGCAAACGTTGGCGTTTGTCACTCGCTGTGACCAGAGGATTTGCAAGGCGATTTTGCAGGCGGGACGTGCATTGTTTTGCAGCGGGCAGAAGGCCGTTTTGCACCGAAGCGGGGCATTCGCCCCGCAGCGGCGGTTCAGCCCGAGGGCAGCAGCGAAGAGTGATGGTGGCTGATCAGCCACTGCTGTCCATCCCAGCGGTAATTGAAACTGTACCGCGCAGCGACCTGCTTGCCGCTGGCGGCAAAATCGAAGGTATAGAGGCCAGCGAGGATCGCCGTGTTGCAGGCCCCCTGGAAGTGATGGCTGTCGAGCTTGCCGCTGGGTTTGTCGGCAAGAAAATGATGGAAGTAGTCGATGCGCTCCTGCGGGGTCAGGCGCGGTTGACTCGACACAGTGGGCAGCAGCAGGGCGTCGTCCTGGTAAAGCTGGGCAACCTGTTCCGGGTCACCGCTCCTGAGGCTGTCGTTCCATTTTTCGAAGAGCGTGATGGCGTGTTCTTGGGTGATGCGCTGGCAGTTCTGGGCTGCAGCCTGAATGGGCAGCGCAGTGACGGCTAGCAAGGCGATGGGTAAGCAGTATTTCACGACGTTCATGGTAGCTCCGTTGCACGCGGGCACCTGGCAGGGCCCTTGACGCGAGCCACTGTAGAAAGTGCACTGCGGCTCAGCTATCGGAGATACCTTGGGTCAAGTGGGGATTCTTCCTGCGTATCGGAAGCTTGCGGGGTGGGAGCCATCAAGCTCCCACGCAAGGAAGGGGTCAAAGGCTCACGGATTTTTCGTCGGAACGCGACTGTTCCAACAGCATGTGCAACTGAGCGACCTGCTGGCGCAGCTGGTCACGTTCGTCCTTCAGCTTACGCAGCTCATCACGGCGCACGGAGACATAGAGGGTCTGGGTTGGAGTGGCAGGCATCAAGGTACCCATAAGCACACCTCGCGGTTTTGGCTGGTGACAGTAAAAGCGTAGTCGCTTCATGCGGGGCGCATTCTGAATTCTTTCGCCGTCCTTGGGAACTTTTTTGTTTGGCGTTGTCTTGCCGCTCGTCGCTGAACCCTCATGCTGCGGGCTGGACTAATCTGTGAAGCTGAACTGAGTTGTCATTCATTTCCACAGGGGAGCATCGGCTCATGCAACTGGGAATCGTCGGGCTGGGCCGCATGGGCGGCAATATCGCAAGGCGCCTGATGCGCGCCGGTCACCGCACGGTGGTCAATGACCGTAACCGTGACGCCATCAAAGGGCTGGAAGGAGAGGGCGCCCAAGGTGCCCACGACCTGGGCGCGCTGGTGCAGAAGCTCAAGGCACCGCGCGCGGTGTGGGTGATGTTGCCGGCAGGCGAGCCCACCGAGCAGACCATCGCGCAACTGGCCGAGCTGCTGGAACCGGGCGATGCGATCATCGACGGCGGCAACACCTTCTACAAGGACGACATGCGCCGCGCCAGCGAACTGGCCAAGCGCGGGCTGCACTACCTGGATGTCGGCACCTCGGGGGGCGTCTGGGGCCTTGAGCGCGGCTACTGCATGATGATCGGCGGCGAGAAGGATGTGTTCGAACGCCTGGAACCTCTGTTCAAGGCCCTGGCACCGGGGGTGGGCGACATCCCGCGCACCCACGGCCGCCAAGGTGAGCACCAGCGCGCCGAGCATGGCTATATTCATGCCGGCCCGCCAGGCGCCGGGCATTACGTGAAGATGGTTCACAACGGGATCGAATACGGCCTGATGCAGGCCTACGCCGAGGGCTTCGACCTGCTGCGCAGCAAAGGCGGCGCGCAACTGCCCGAGGACCAGCGCTTCGACCTCGATGTGGCCGAGATCGCGGAGGTGTGGCGTCGCGGCAGCGTGGTCACTTCATGGCTGCTCGACCTCACCGCCGATGCTCTGGTAGCCGACCCGCAGCTGGCGCAATTCAGCGGCTCGGTGTCCGACAGCGGCGAGGGCCGTTGGACCATCGACGCCGCCGTGGAACAGGCCGTGCCGGTACCGGTGCTGTCCAGCGCGCTGTTCGCCCGCTTCCGTTCGCGCCAGCAGCAGGGTACGTATGGCGACAAGATCCTCTCGGCCATGCGCCTGGGCTTCGGTGGCCACGTCGAGAAGAAAGACGCATGACAAAACAGACGATTCCAGCGGCTCCTCCCTGCACCTTGTTCCTGTTCGGCGCCAATGGCGACCTGGTCAAGCGCTTGCTGATGCCTGCGCTGTACAACCTTGACCGTGACGGTTTGCTCGACCGCAACCTGCGCATCGTCGGGGTCGACCACAACGCCGCCACGGCCGAGGCATTCGCCGAGCGCCTGCACGGGTTCATGCGCGAGCGCGACAAAGGCGGCGAGGGCGCCGGCAGATGCCTGGACGAAAAACGCTGGGCACGCCTGGCCAAGCGTCTGGACTACCAGACCGGCGACTTCCTCGACCCTGCCACCTATGCGGCCCTGGCCAAGCGCATCGACAAGACAAACCATGGCAACGCCGTGTTCTACCTGGCCACTTCGCCACGCTTCTTCCCCGAAGTGGCCCAGCGTTTGGGTGAGGCCGGTTTGCTCGATGAGTCGGGCGGCGGTTTTCGCCGGGTGGTGGTGGAGAAACCGTTCGGCACCGACCTGGCCAGTGCCGAGGCCCTCAATGCCTGCCTGTTAAAGGTGATGAGCGAGCGGCAGATCTACCGCATCGACCATTACCTGGGCAAGGAAACGGTACAGAACATCCTGGTCAGCCGTTTTTCCAACGGCCTGTTCGAATCGTTCTGGAACAACCATTACATCGACCATGTTCAGATCACCGCTGCCGAAACCGTGGGCGTCGAGACCCGCGGCGCGTTCTACGACAACACCGGTGCCTTGCGTGACATGGTGCCCAATCACCTGTTCCAGCTGCTGGCCATGGTTGCCATGGAGCCGCCCGCGGCGTTTGGCGCCGACCCCGTGCGTGGGGAGAAGGCCAAGGTCATCGGGGCCATCCGCCCGTGGACGGCGAAGATGGCCCTGAAGAATTCGGTGCGTGGCCAGTACACGGCGGGCAAGCAGGGCCGCAAACACCTGCCGGGCTATCGGCAGGAAGACAGGGTTGCGGCCGACAGCCAGACCGAAACCTACGTTGCCCTCAAGGTGATGATCGACAACTGGCGCTGGGCCGGGGTGCCGTTCTACCTGCGCACCGGCAAGCGCATGAGCGTGCGTGACACCGAGATCGCCATCTGTTTCAAGCCGGCGCCTTATGCGCAGTTTCGCGAGTCGGAGCTGGAGCGGCCCAAGCCCAACTACCTGAAGATTCAGATCCAGCCCAACGAGGGCATGACGTTCGACCTGCAGGCCAAGCGGCCCGGGCCTGAGCTGGTGATGGAGAATGTCCAGCTTGGCTTTGCCTACAAGGACTTCTTCAAGATGACCCCGGCGACCGGCTACGAGACCTTGATCTACGACTGCCTGACGGGTGACCAGACCTTGTTCCAGCGGGCCGACAACATCGAGAACGGCTGGCGCGCGGTGCAGCCGTTTCTGGATGCCTGGGCGCAAGAGGGCGAGGTGCATGAATACCCGGCGGGTGAGGATGGGCCTGAGGCCGGTGATGAGCTGCTTGCCCGTGACAAGCGTGAATGGCACAAGCTGGGGTGACTGTTCTGGCCTCATCGCCGGCAAGCCGGCTCCCACAACAGGTCTCGAAGTCCGTGTGTACCTGTGGGGGCCGGCTTGCCGGCGATGAGGCCCGTACAGGCAAACCCACCAAGGAGTTGCAATGCCCGCCCACATCGAAGACTACGCCCTGCTCGGCAACTGCCGCAGCGCCGCCCTGGTCAGCCGCGACGGCTCCCTCGACTGGCTGTGCCTGCCGCGCTTCGACGCCCCGGCAGTGTTCGCATCGCTGCTGGGCAACGAAGAAAACGGCCGCTGGCGCCTGGCGCCCAGCGACCCCGTCGAGCACAGCCGCCGCCGCTATCTGCAAGACACGCTGGTACTGGAAACCACCTGGGTCACCGCCAGCGGTCGTGCCCGTGTGCTCGATTTCATGCCGTTGGACGAGGTCAACTCGGTGGTGCGCATCGTCGAGGGGCTGTCCGGCGAAACCCACTTCGAAATGGACCTGGTGCTGCGCTTCGATTACGGCCGCAGCGTCCCCTGGGTAGAAATGCTCGACCCCCTGACCCTCAGCGCCGTCGCCGGTCCCGACCGCCTGATCCTGTGCAGCAGCGTGCCGCCGCAGGCGCGCGACCATCACACGGTCGCGCGCTTTCGCGTGGGCGCAGGCGAGCGTCACGTTTTCAGCCTGCGCCACCAGCCCTCGCACCTGCCGGTGCAACCGGACTGCGACCTCGACCAGGCGTTGGCACACACCCTCGAGCAGTGGCAGGCGTTCGCCGACCGTTGTCCGCAGGTGGGGCCCTACACCGCCTTGGTGCGCCGTTCGTTGCTGACCCTGAAGGCCATGACCTACGCTCCCACCGGCGGCATCGTCGCCGCCGTCACCACCTCGTTGCCCGAGCGGGTAGGGGGCGAGCGCAATTGGGACTACCGCTTCTGCTGGCTGCGCGACGCCACCATGACCCTGCTGGCGTTCATGAACCTGGGTTACTTCGACGAGGCCCAGGCCTGGCGCGAATGGCTGTTGCGCTCGGTGGCCGGCAACCCCGAGCAGATGCAGATCATGTACGGCCTGGCCGGTGAGCGCGACCTTCAGGAATACACCCTGCCGTGGCTGGCCGGCTACGAGCACTCGCAACCGGTGCGGGTCGGCAATGCGGCTTCCGAGCAGCGCCAGCTGGACATCTACGGGGAACTGGCCGATGCCATGACCCAGGCGATCAAGGGCGGGCTGCCGCGCCACCCCCGTAGCGCCGCGATTGCCCGTTTGATCCTGCCCTATGTCGAGCGTATCTGGCGTGAGCCGGACGAAGGCCTGTGGGAAGTGCGCGGCCCCCGCCAGCACTTCGTGCATTCCAAGGTCATGGCCTGGGTCGCCTTCGACCGTGCGGCAGGGCTGGCCAATACCACTGAAGAGGACCGTGAGCGTGGTCGCCATTATCGGCAGGTGGCCGATCAGATCCACCGCGAAGTCTGCGTCCAGGGGCTGGATGCCAGTGGAGCCTATTTCGTCCAGGCCTATGGTTCACGCGAACTGGATGCCAGCCTGCTGCAGATTGCCCTGACCGGCTTTCTGCCGGCACAGGACCCTCGCTTCTTGCGCACACTGGAGCAGATCGAACAACGGCTGCTGAAGAATGGCTTGCTATTGCGCTATGACAGCGACAGCTGCAGCGACGGGCTGACGCCCGGGGAGGGCACGTTCCTGGTGTGTTCCTTCTGGTTGGCCGACGTCTATGTGCTGCTAGGGCGACAACAGCAGGCGCAGGCGCTGTACGAGAAACTGACCGGGCTGTGCAATGACCTCGGCCTGCTGGCAGAGCAATACGACCCGGCCGGGCAGCGGATGCTGGGCAATTTCCCCCAGGCGTTCAGCCATATCGGCATCATCAATACCGCGCTGAACCTGCACCGGGCGCAGTGCCCGGTGCGGGATCGGGCCAGCGTTGGCCAGGGGCTCAGCTGACAGCGTCTTTCAACCCTTTACCGGCTTTGAAGACAGGTTTTTTTCGCGCCGCGATGACCATCTTCTTGCCGGTCCGGGGATTGCGCCCCTGCCGTTTCGGTACGTCGGTTACGCTGAACTGGCCGAAACCCACCAGCGCGATCTTTTTCCCGGCAACCAAGGCTTTGGTAATGGCATCCAGAAACTCGTTCAAGACGACTCCGGCTTCGACCTTGGTCAGCTCGGCCCGTTCGGCTACGGCATGGATCAGTTCTTTCTTGTTCATCAGATCATCCTTGCAATGAGGTGTTCGATGAGTGTCGGGGCTGGGTTGTAGCGGGCGCAACTGGCAAAAATGTCAGGTACCCAGGGCTGTGCGAGCACGCCGAGACGACGGCGTTGCAAAGCTGTTAGCCTTGACAGGTTTCAGGCGTATTGAGCAGGCCATGGCCAACCACAAGATCGAGATTCGTCGGCGCAATGTAGAAAAGATTCTGCAGGCCGCCGAAAAGGTGTTCGCCGAAAAGGGTTTCGGCGCCACTTCAATGGGCGATATCGCCGAGCAGGCCGAGCTTCCGCGTTCCAATCTGCATTACTACTTCAGCACCAAGGACGACCTGTTTCGCGCGGTGCTGCAGGACTTGCTGGATGTGTGGAAGCAGGACGCCCTGTGCTTCGAGAACTTCGACGACCCGCGGGTGGTGCTGACCAGTTACATCCGCGCCAAGATGGGCCATTCGCGCTCGCGGCCGCTGGGCTCGAAGATCTGGGCCGAAGAGATGCTGCATGGTGCGCCGGTGCTGGGGGTGAGCCTGGATGAAAGCCTGGTGCCCTGGGCGAAACTGAAGGAAGACAAGATTCGCCGCTGGGTGGAGGAGGGGCGCATCCTGCCGGTGGAGCCTTCGGCGTTGCTGTACATGATCTGGGCATCGACCCAGCACTATGCCGACTTCGGTTACCAGGTGACGGTGCTCAATGGCGGGGAAGCACTGTCGGACCCGGCGTTCGAGCGGGCGGTGCAGACCGTGACCTGTGTGATCTTGCGGGGGATTGGGCTGGAGCCTTAGGGCTGCTTTGCAGCCCAATCGCCGGCAAGCCGGCTCCCACAGGTACTGCACCGAATCCGAAATGGGTGTAGTACCTGTGGGAGCCGGCTTGCCGGCGATGAGGCCGGTACTGCCTCAGCTCGCTTCGCGGTAGGGGTTACGCGGATCCTGCGTCCAGTTCAGGTAAGGCTTCCCGGTATCCTGCGCCACCATCTCGATGCAGCTCTCCACCGGGCAGGTAATCTGGCACAGGTTGCACCCCACGCACTCCTCCTCGATCACGCTATAGGCATGGGTCCCATCCGCCTTCAGCGTGCTGGCGATGGCCTGGTGCGAAGTATCCTCACAGGCAATATGACAGCGCCCGCAGCCAATGCACGCATCCTGGTCGATTTGCGCCACCGACTTGTAGTTGATGTCCAGGTACTTCCAGTCGGTGGTGTGGGCCACGGCCTGGCCTTGGAACGCCTCCAGGTTGCGGTGCCCGTGCTGGTCCATCCACCTCGCCAGCCCGTCCTTCATGTCCTCGACGATGCGGAACCCATGCAGCATCGCCGCCGTGCACACCTGCACCGCGCCACTGCCCAGGGCAATGAACTCGGCGGCATCGCGCCAGTTGCCGATCCCGCCGATACCGCAAATGGGCAGGCCACGGGTTTGCGGGTCGCGGGCGATCTCGGCGACCATGTTCAAGGCGATGGGTTTGACCGCCGAGCCGCAGTACCCGCCGTGGGTACTCTGATCACCGACGATCGGGTGCGCGACCATGCGGTCGAGGTCGACGCTGGTGATCGAGTTGATGGTGTTGATCAGCGACACCGCATCCGCGCCACCGCGATGGGCCGCACGGGCCGACTGGCGAATGTCGGTGATGTTGGGCGTGAGCTTGACGATCACCGGCAAGGCGCAATAGGTCTTGCACCAGCGGGTGACCATCTCCACGTACTCCGGCACCTGGCCGACCGCGGCGCCCATGCCGCGTTCGGGCATGCCGTGCGGGCAGCCGAAGTTCAGCTCGATCCCATCGGCGCCGGTGGCCTCCACCAGCGGCAGGATGAACTTCCATGATTCTTCCTCGCACGGCACCATCAGCGACACGATCAGCGCACGGTCGGGCCAGTCCTTCTTCACTTGGGTGATTTCGCGCAGGTTGATCTCCAGCGAACGGTCGGTGATCAGCTCGATGTTGTTGATGCCCTGGACCTGGCGGTTGGCGCCGTAGTGGGCCGAGTAGCGCGACGACACGTTGACCGCTGCCGGGTCCTCGCCCAGGGTTTTCCAGACCACGCCCCCCCAGCCGGCCTCGTAGGCGCGGACCACGTTGTAGGCCTTGTCGGTAGGGGGTGCGGAGGCCAGCCAGAAGGGGTTGGGTGACTTGATGCCGGCGAATTGAATGGACAAGTCGGCCATTTATGCTGCCTCCACGTTGAGCATGAGTTGGGCATGGATGGCTTCGGCGGCCAGCTTGCCATGTTGCACGGCCTGAACGGTGAGGTCCTGGCCCAGGGCGGTGCAGTCGCCACCGGCGTAGACGCCCGGCAGGCTGGTGCGCATGTCGGCGTCGACGCGGATGCGTTCGCCGTCGCGGGCCAGTTGGGCGGCCAGCGGGTCGCTCAGGCTCTGCTCGTCGAAGCGTTGGCCGATGGCCTTGAAGATGGCGTCGGCGGCCAGCTCGAAGGTTTCGCCGGTATCGCGCAGGCGGCCGTCGGCAAGCTCGGTGCGGGCGAAGCGCATGCCGCGTACCCGGCCGGCGTCGTCCAGCAGCACGCTGTCGGGGCGGGCCCAGGTATGCAGGCGTACCTGGTTGGCCTTGGCGATGTCCTGCTCGTGGCCGGTGGCGCCCATGTCGGCGAAGCCGCGGCGGTACACCAGGTTGACGTCGCGGGCGCCCAGGCGGCTCATCTGCACGGCCATGTCGATGGCGGTGTTGCCCGCGCCGATGACCAGGCAGCGGTCGGCCAGTGGCAGTTGCGTGAGGTCGTCGGCCTGGCGCAGTTCGCGGATGTACTCGGTGGCGGCCAGCAGGCCCGGGGCTTCTTCACCCGGCAGGCCAAGCTGACGCACGGCGTTCAGGCCAAGGCCAAGGAACACGGCGTCGTAGTGGTCACGCAACTCGGCAAGGCCCAGGTTGCTGCCCAGGCGCTGGCCGTGGCGGACTTCGATGCCGCCGATGCCCAGCAGGAACTCCACTTCGCGCTGTGCGTAGTCGTCCACCAGCTTGTAGCGGGCGATGCCGTATTCGTTGAGGCCACCGGCCTTTTCACTGGCTTCGAACAGCACCACGTCATGGCCGTGCATGGCCAGGCGATGGGCGCAGGACAACCCGGCCGGGCCGGCACCGACCACGGCGATGCGTTTGCCGGTGGCGGGTGAGCGCTGGAACGGGTGTTCGCTGAAGCCTGCGTTGTCCAGGGCATAGCGCTGCAGTTGGCCGATCAGCACGGGGGCGCATTCCTGGGCGTTGTTACGCACGCAGGCCTGTTGGCAGAGGATCTCGGTGGGGCAGACGCGGGCGCAGCTGCCACCGAGGATGTTGGCCGTCAGGATGCGTTCGGCGGCGCCTTGCAGGTTTTCGTCGCTGATGCGGTGGATGAACGACGGGATGTCGATTTCGCTTGGGCAAGCGTTCACGCAAGGGGCGTCGTAGCAGTACAGGCAACGGGCGCTTTCCACGGCGGCCTGGCGGGCGGTGAGGGGCGGGGCGAGGTCGCTGAATTGCTCGGCCAGCGAGTCGTTGCCGGCGCGGGGGCGCGGCAAGTGGTTCAGGGCATCGATCACGGTTGTAGCCTCTCTTTTTTATATGGGGCTTGGGGTGGGGCGCTGTGCGCCCCAATCGCCGGCAAGCCGGCTCCCACACAGGGACAGTGACGTCCTTGAGAGCGGTGCTATCCCTGTGGGAGCCGGCTTGCCGGCGATGGCCTCAGCGCTGAACGGGCGTCGGGCGCTGCTGCTCGGCGCGCCGGCCCAACACCTCGTACACCGAGGGGTAGGCCGGACGTTCCACATACCGGCCCGCGCCTGGCTCCGCGCGCAGGTCGCCATCGGCCCAGACCACGCGGCCCTGGCTGATGGTGTGGCTGGGAATGCCGCGCACGGTGCGGCCTTCGAAAATGTTGAAGTCGACGCGCTGGTGGTGGGTCTGCGCAGAGATCGTGCGCGTGCCCTGCGGGTCCCACAGCACCAGGTCGGCGTCGGCACCCACGCGGATCGCGCCCTTGCGCGGGAACAGGTTGAAGATCTTCGCGGTGTTGGTGGAGGTCAGCGCGACGAATTCGTGCATCGACAGGCGCCCGCTGTTGACCCCCGCATCCCACAGCACAGCCATGCGGTCTTCGATGCCGGCCGTGCCGTTGGGGATACGGCTGAAATCGTTACGCCCCATGGCTTTCTGTTCGGCGCAGAAGCAGCAGTGGTCAGTGGCGGTGGTGTGCAGGTTGCCCGACTGCAGGCCACGCCACAGCGCTTCCTGGTGTTCGCGTGGGCGGAACGGTGGGCTCATGACGTAACCGGCGGCCGTGGACCAGTCCGGGTGGCGGTAGACACTGTCGTCGATCAGCAGGTGGCCGGGCAGCACCTCACCGTACACCGGCTGGCCCTTGGCCCTGGCGTAGCTGATTTCATCCAACGCTTCGCGGCTGGAGATGTGCACCACGTACAGCGGTGTGCCGATGGTTTCGGCGATGCGGATGGCGCGGCTGGCAGCCTCACCTTCGACTTGCGAGGGGCGCGACAGCGGGTGTGCTTCCGGGCCGGTCATCCCTTGGGAGAGCAGTTTCTGTTGCAGGTGGTAGACCAGCTCGCCGTTCTCGGCATGCACGGTGGGCACCGCGCCCAGCTGCAGGCAGCGCTCGAAGCTGGCCACCAGGGTGTCGTCGGCGGCCATGATGGCGTTCTTGTAGGCCATGAAGTGCTTGAAGCTATTGACCCCGTGATGGGTCACCAGCTCGCCCATTTCCTCGGCCACCTGCTCGCTCCACCAGGTGATGGCGACGTGGAAGCCATAGTCGGACGCGCTCTTCTGCGCCCAGCCGCGCCAGGTGTGGAAGGCTTCCAGCAGTGACTGCTGCGGGTTGGGGATGACGAAGTCGATGATCGAGGTGGTGCCGCCGGCCAACCCCGCGGCGGTGCCGCTGAAGAAGTCTTCGCTGGCCACGGTGCCCATGAAGGGCAACTGCATGTGGGTGTGCGGGTCGATGCCGCCGGGCATCAGGTACTGGCCGCTGCCGTCGAGGATTTCGCAATCGGTAGGGGGTTCGAGGTCTTTGCCTATGGCGCGGATCTGGCCATCGACACACAAGACATCAGCGGGATAGCTCTCTTCGTGGGTGACCACGGTGGCGCCACGGATCAACAGGGACATGCCGTCTTCCTCGCAGGCTGACCGGTCTCTGCCGGTTCTTGAAATTGTTATGTGCCAGTGACCGGAGCATGAACTTTAATCCTGTCAGTCCTGACAAGAATGGAATCTAGTTGCTGATTTTGGATTCTTCAAGATTTTTTTTCATGAGCTTATAACTGCTTTAATTTGTTGATAAATAACGATTTATTTGAAAGTTCACCAAAATGGTGAGGCCTTTCACCATTTTGACGCACTTGACAAGAAGCCAAATTGGTCAAGATTTTCCATGCAAAATCAGCTGCTTGAATCCTGGCTTCGAGGCGCTGGCTGCGCCGCTGAAAAAACCAGGCTGCACCAACTTGAAACGCGGTGTGGGGGCCAGGGCCGGCCCAGAGCGGCATGAGAACCCGGCGAAGGCCTCCGTGTGCCTTCGCCGGGCGCCGTTGAAAGCCTTGCAGATCAGTTGATTACCTCCGGTCGGCGGCGGCCAGCGGGGCAGGCCCAGGCCAACCCGGCACGCAATTTGAGTACGGCCCAACCGCCAGGCCGGGCCGGAGGTGCAGTACCGGTGGTGTAGACACTCCGGCCATCGCATTAGCCCGATGAGCGAACAATTAGAAAAATCTGGAGAAGGCCCCATGCAACAGAGCAGATCGGAAGTGATCGAGCAGGCAGGCCTGTTCGAGCTGTCGGCGGGCAGTGACGTGCTCGACAGCCCGCGGTACAACCACGACATCGCACCGACCAAGGTGCACCAGCGCACCTGGAACAAATGGCACATCACCGCGCTGTGGGTGGGCATGTCCATCTGCGTGCCCACCTACACCCTGGGCGGTGTGCTCACGGCGTACTTCGGCCTGAGCGTGGGCGAGGCGCTGCTGGCGATCCTGCTGGCCAACCTCATCGTGCTGATCCCGCTGACGCTCAATGCCTTCCCCGGCACCAAGTACGGCATTCCCTTCCCGGTGCTGCTGCGCTCCTCGTTCGGCATCCTCGGCTCGAACGTGCCGTGCCTGATCCGCGCCGTGGTCGCCTGTGGCTGGTTCGGCATCCAGACGATGTTCGGCGGGCTGGCCATTCACCTGTTCCTGGGCTCGATCTTCCCGGACTGGAAAGCCCTGGGCGGCACCGGCGAGGTGATCGGCTTCATGATGTTCTGGGCCCTGAACCTGTGGGTGGTGCTGCGGGGCGCGGAGTCGATCAAATGGCTCGAAACGCTGTCGGCGCCGCTGCTGGTGGCGGTGGGCTTCGGCCTGTTGTTCTGGGCCTTGCCGCACATGTCGATGACCGAGCTGCTGGCCCAGCCGCCCAAACGCCCGGAAGGGGCGAGCGTGGTGAGCTACTTCTGCGCGGGGCTCACGGCGATGGTCGGCTTCTGGGCCACGCTGTCGCTGAACATCCCCGACTTCAGCCGGTACGCCAAGAGCCAGAAGGACCAGATTCTCGGGCAGGTCTTCGGCCTGCCGCTGACCATGTTCCTGTTCGCCTCGTTGGGTGTGGTGATGACCGCCGCTTCGGCATCGCTGGTGGGTGAAACGGTGTCGGATCCGGTGACCCTGATCGGCAAGATCCAAAGCCCGGGCTGGGTCGCGCTGGCCATGGCGCTGATCGTGATCGCCACGCTGTCGACCAACACCGCAGCCAACATCGTGTCGCCGACCAACGACTTCCAGAACATCGCCCCGCGCCTGATCGGGCGTAGCCGCGCGGTATGGCTGACCGGCTTCATCGGCCTGGCGCTGATGAGCCACGAGCTGCTCAAGAAGCTTGGCTGGATCGTTTCCGACCTGAGCCTTGAGAGTGTCTATTCCAACTGGTTGCTGGGTTATTCCAGCCTGCTGGGGCCGATTGCCGGGATCATGGTGGTGGATTACTTCCTGATCCGGCGGCAGAAGCTGGATCTGGCCGGGCTGTACCGTGACGACGTGTACCCGGCCTGGAACTGGGCAGGTTTTGCCGCCTTCGCCGTGCCGGTGGGGTTGACCGTGATGGCCATCGGCAACAGCAGTTTCAGCTGGTTCTATGACTATGGCTGGTTTACCGGATCGTTGCTCGGTGGTGCGTTGTATTACGCGCTGGGCGGGGTGGCGGTGCGTGGGCCGGCGCGGTTGGCCAAGCCGTTACCGTGAGATTGCGGCGGCCCTATCGCCGGCAAGCCGGCTCCCACAGGGAGCTCCATGCGCAGTACCTGTGGGAGCCGGCTTGCCGGCGATAGGGCCTGAAAGCGCAACACTGAGCTCGAATGCAGATAACAAAAACGCCTGAGGAGAAACCCCGATGACCCCAGCCCAGAGTGTCCTGCAATCCACCGACCACCATGTCGACAGCGCCCGCCTGTGGCAATCGCTGATGGACCTGGCGCGCCTCGGCGCCACCGTCAAGGGCGGTGTGTGCCGCCTGGCCCTGAGCGACCTCGACCGCCAGGCCCGCGACCTGTTCGTCGACTGGTGCGAGGCCGCAGGCTGCACCGTCAGCGTCGATGCTGTCGGCAACATCTTTGCCCGCCGTCCGGGCCGCAACCCCAAGCTGCCTCCGGTGATGACCGGCAGCCACATCGACACCCAACCCACCGGCGGCAAGTTCGACGGCTGCTTCGGCGTGATGGCAGGCCTTGAAGTCATCCGCACCCTTAACGACCTCGGCATCGAGACCGAAGCGCCGCTGGAAGTGGTGGTGTGGACCAACGAAGAAGGCTCGCGCTTCGCGCCGTGCATGATGGGCTCAGGGGTGTTCGCCGGTAAATTCACCCTGGAGGAAACCCTGGCCAAGCGCGACGCCCAGGGGGTGAGCGTGGGCGAGGCGTTGAATGCCATCGGCTACGCCGGCCAGCGCGCCGTGCTCGGCCACCCGGTGGGGGCTTACTTCGAAGCGCATATCGAACAGGGGCCGATCCTTGAAGACCAGGAGAAGACCATCGGCGTGGTGCTGGGCGCCCTCGGCCAGAAATGGTTCGACCTGACCCTGCGCGGCGTCGAAGCCCACGCCGGTCCGACGCCGATGCACCTGCGCAAGGACGCCCTGGTCGGCGCCGCCGCGGTGGTCGAGGCCGTCAACAAGGCCGCACTCGGCCATCAGCCGCATGCCTGCGGCACCGTGGGTTGCCTGCAGGCCTACCCCGGTTCGCGCAACGTGATCCCGGGCGAGGTGCGCATGACCCTGGATTTCCGTCACCTGGAAGGGGAACGGCTGGATTCGATGATCGCCGACGTGCGCGCGGTGATCGAGGCCACCTGTGCCAAGCACGGCCTCACCCATGAACTGGTTCCCACGGCCGACTTCCCGGCGCTGTACTTCGACCGTAGTTGTGTCGACGCCGTGCGCGATTCGGCGCGCACCCTGGGCTTGCCGCACATGGACATCGTCAGCGGGGCAGGACATGACGCGATTTTCCTGGCCGAGCTGGGCCCGGCGGGGATGATCTTCGTGCCGTGCGAGAACGGCATCAGCCACAACGAGATCGAGAACGCCACGCCGCAGGACCTGGCGGCGGGGTGCGCGGTGTTGCTGCGGGCGATGCTGGCGGCGTCGGAGGCAATCGCCAGCGGGCGCTTGGCTGCGTAGCCACCTGCAAGGCTAGGGTGGCCTGCTTATACCGGCAGCAGGTACCCGTCACGCCCGAGGTGATAACGCTGCAGGTCCTGGGCCAGGGTCAGGTGGCCGTTGTAGTGGGCCTGCGCTTCCAGGCGCACCTCATCGATGCACGGGCTGCGCCGAGGGTCGGGCTGGTAGCGGGCACTGAAGTGGGTCAATACCAGATTGCGCACGCCGGCCGTTTCGGCAAACCGCGCCACCGCGGCCGCGCTGCTGTGGCCAAACGTGATCCCGGTACGTTCGACGACGGCTTGGGTAAAGGTCGCCTCATGCACCAGCACATCCACGTCCCTGGCCACTTCAGCCAGTAGCTCGGGGTTGTCGTTGTCGCCGCAGACGATCACCCGCCGCGCCGGCCGCGAAGCCCGCAGGTAGTCGTGGCCATGCAGGCTACGCCCGGCATGTTCGACCGTATTGCCCTTGGCCAGGGCGCCCCACAGCGGCCCCCGGGGGACGCCTTCGGCAGCCAGGCGCTGCACATCCAGACGCGGCTCTGGGTTGATTTCGGTGAACACGAAACCGACGCTAGGTACGCGGTGTGAGAGCGCCACGGTGTCGACCCTGACCGTGTCGCTGCGCCACCCTTGGAAACTTTCGACGGCCAGCAGGCGCAGCTCGAACGACAGGAAGGTATCGCTGGCTGCCAGGCCCAGGCGCACCCAGTCGTGCAGAGCGGCGGGCAGGATCAGGTCCAGCGGTTGCGTGCGCCCGCTCATGCTGGCACTGGCCAGCAGGCCGGGCAGGCCGAAGCAGTGGTCGCCGTGCACATGGGTGATGAAGATGGCGCGCAAGTCGCGTACCGACAGCGAGGTCTGCAGCAGCCGGTGCTGGGTGCCTTCGCCGCAATCCACCAGGTACCAGTGGCTGCCACTGGCGTCGATGACGGCGGTGGCACTGACGTTGCGCGCCTTGGTCGGCACCCCGGCAGAGGTGCCCAGAAATAGCAGGTCCAAAGCCGGGCTCCAGAAGTTGCGGGCCTACACAGTAGCCCGCTTGTCAGGGCTTGGCGAGGTCATCCTGGCGCCAGATCAGCTTGCTGGTGTCGTAGCCCTGCTTGTGGGCGATGGCCAGCAGTGCTTCGCGGGTCTGGTCGGTGATCGCCGGTGTGCGCGATAGCAGCCACAGGTACTCGCGGTTCGGGTGGCCGACCAGCGCCACGCGGTAGTCCTTGTCGTGGTACAGCACCCAGTACTCGCCTTTGGTCAAGCCGGGCGCCAGGCGGCTGAACCAGTTGTCGAAGCGCACCCAGAGCTTGTCGGTCTTGCCTGGCTGCTGGGCTTCGGCGATACCTTTGGCCTCGTTCCACTGACCGTCCTTTTCCTTGCAGCGATTGGTCACATCGATGCGCCCGTCCTCGCGCAAACCATAGTGCGCTTCGGACTGCACGCAGTTGCGCTGGAAGAACATCGGCAGGCGCGCCAGCTCGTACCAGGTGCCCTGGTAGCGTTGCAGGTCGACCTGCTGGGTGGTGGGGGGCGAGCGGTGCTCGTCGCTCGACCCGGCGCAGCCGGCAACGGCCAGGGTCAGGCAGGAAACGATCAGGGCTGTGCGCAGCACCATGGCAAACCTCCTGGAAGCGGATGTGGGCTTACTGTGTTTCGATGCGCGCACGCTGCAAAAGTTGTATTGGATCAGGCGGCGTCGGGTGGCAGCTCGAACGAGCCGGTCTGCACCTCACCTGCACGCACGTAACGGGCAATGATCACGCCTTTGGGGGACACCTGCGAATGCTTCAGGGTGAACGCCGCGGCGGCGGCATCACTGCCGAACAGGCGCTTGCCGGGGCCGAGCAGCAGCGGATGGATCAGCAGCTGCAGTTCATCCACCAGGTCGGCTGCCAGCAGTTGCTGGACCAGGTTGGCGCTGCCCTGGGTCAGCAAGTCGGCACCGTCCTGCTGCTTGAGCGCGCGCACGGCGGCGGTCACATCGCGGCCCAAGGCGTGGCTGTTGTGCCAGTCGAGCGTGCCGGGCGAGTGGGTGGCGACGTGCTTGGGCACACTGTTGAACAGGTTGGCGATGGAGAAGTCTTCGCTGTCGTCTTTCACCTTTGGCCAGTAGCCGGCGAAGATGTCGTAGGTGCGCCGGCCCAGCAGCAGGTCGAAGGGTTGGCTGAACAGCGCCTGCATGGCCTGGCCGAATACCTCTTCGGCAAAGGGCACGATCCAGCCGCCGTAGGTGAAGCCGCCGCGGGTGTCTTCCTGCGGGCCGCCGGGAGCTTGCATGACGCCGTCGAGGCTGACGAAGGCGGCAACGATGAGTTTGCGCATGAGGGTTCTCCAGGGATGGCCTGTCGGTACACAGGCCTTGTCCCTGGTCGAACGGCGCGGCGTCGTTTCGACAACGCCGGCGAATTTACAGCCAGTAGGTCACCGCCCACCAACCCAGCCCACCCATGACCACGGTGTAGGGCAGGGCCATCCACACCATGCGCCCGTACGACAGGCGGATCAGCGGCGCGATCGCCGAGGTCAGCAGGAACAGGAACGCCGCCTGGCCATTGGGCGTGGCCACGCTGGGCAGGTTGGTGCCGGTATTGATCGCCACCGCCAGCGTCTCGAGGTGCTCGCGGCTCATGGCGCCATTGACGAATGCCTGCTTCACCTCGGTGATGTAGATGGTGGCGACGAACACGTTGTCGCTGATGGCCGACAGCAGGCCGTTGGCCAGGTACAGCATGCCCGGCTGCTGCTCGGCAGGCAGGGCCAGCACCCAGGCGATCAGCGGGCTGAACAGCTGCTGCTGGTGGATCACCGCCACCACCGCGAAGAACACCACCAGCAGCGCGGTGAACGGCATGGCGTCCTGGAACGCCCGGCCCAGGCGATGCTCGTCGGTGATGCCGGTGAAGGCGGTGATCAGCACGATCACCATCAGGCCGATCAGGCCGACTTCGGCAATGTGCAGGCCCAGGCAGACGATCAGGATCAGCGCAGCGATCCCTTGCACCCACAGCGCCACCCGCTGCGCCTGCGTGCGTGCGGCATCGTCTTCGGCGGCGTAGGCCGCCAGCACCTGGCGCACCCGCTCCGGCATCAGCGTGCCGTAGCCGAACAGGCACAACTTCTCCAGCAGCACGCAGGTCACCAGGCCGGCCACCAGCACCGGCAGCGATACTGGTGCGACCTTGTGGAAGAAGTCGGCGAAGTGCCAACCCATCTCATGGCCGATCAGCAGGTTCTGCGGCTCGCCCACCAGGGTGCACACGCCGCCCAGGGCGGTGCCCACCGCGCCGTGCATCAGCAGGCTGCGCAGGAAGGCACGGAACTGGTCGAGGTCCTCGCGGTGCAGTTGTTCGATCTGCTGGTCGCTGTCCAGCGCGCTGTCCTCGCGCGGGTTGGCGTTGGAGGCGACGCGGTGGTAGACCGCGTAGAAGCCCACGGCGGCGCTGATGATGACGGCGGTGACGGTCAAGGCATCCAGGAACGCCGAGAGAAACGCCGACAATACGCAGAACAGCAGGGCCAGCAACGCCTTCGAGCGCACCCCCAGCAAGATCCGCGAGAACAGGAACAGCAGCAGCTCCTTCATGAAGTGGATGCCCGCCACCATGAACATCAGCAGCAGGATCACCGGGAAGTTGTGCAGCAGTTCGTCGTACAGGGCCTGGGGCGTGGTCATCTTCAGCAGCAGTGCCTCGACCAGCAGCAGGCCACCCGGCATCAGCGGGTAGCACTTCAGGGCCATCCCTAAGGTGAAGATGAACTCGATCACCAGGGCCCAGCCTGCGGCTACCGGGCCGACGGTGACCAGCAACAGGGGGTTGAGGACCAGGAACAGGCAGATGACCGCCTTGTACCAAAGCGGCGACTGGCCAAGAAATCCGTGGGCCAGGGCGCCGGTCAGGGAGCGTGACATGTAATTTGTATCCTTATTTTTCGGCGATGGCGCAAGGTGCCCCATCAGCGCGCTGGAGGCAAGGCATAAAGTCCCGTTTTTGGCACAAGTGCGGCCACCCGGCTGGGTTACCATCCTGCGCTACCCATTTGCCACAGGAGTGCCGCCCGTGACCGAGTACAGCGCATTCAAGGTCGAACTGACCGACAACATTGCCCATGTTCAGATCAACCGCCCGGAAAAGATCAATGCGATGAACGCCGCGTTCTGGGAAGAAATCATCGCCATCTTCCAGTGGATCGACGACACCGACGCGGTGCGCGCCGTGGTCATCAGCGGCGCGGGCAAGCACTTCTCCTCGGGCATCGACCTGATGATGCTGGCCTCGCTGGCCGGCCAGATGGGCAAGGACGTCGGCCGCAACGCCCGCCTGCTGCGGCGCACCATCCTGCGCATGCAGGCCTCGTTCAATGCCGTGGACAACTGCCGCAAGCCGGTGCTGGCGGCGATCCAGGGCTACTGCATCGGCGGCGCCATCGACCTGGTCTCGGCCTGCGACATGCGCTACTGCAGTGCCGACGCCCAGTTCTCGATCAAGGAAGTCGACATGGGCATGGCCGCCGATGTCGGCACCCTGCAACGTTTGCCTCGTATCATCGGTGACGGCATCATGCGCGAGCTGGCCTACACCGGGCGCCACGTCGAGGCCGAAGAGGCGTTGCGCATCGGCCTGGTCAACCGGGTCTATGATGATCAGGCCGCCTTGCTCGACGCAGTCTTTGCCATCGCCCGCGAGATTGCCGCAAAATCGCCGATCGCCGTGGCCGGCACCAAGCAGATGCTCAGCTACATGCGTGACCACAGCATCGATGACGGCCTGGACTACATCGCCACCTGGAACGCCGCGATGCTGCAGTCCGAAGACCTGCGCGTGGCCGTGGCGGCGCACATGAGCAAACAGAAACCGACGTTCGCCGACTGACCGGGCCGGGGGACGCAGTCAAGGAACCCCGACATGTCAGCACGCTGGACTACCGCAGTACTCGACCCGCAGATCACCGGGGGCTTGGCCGTCGCCCGCAGCCCGGAAGGGTTTCTGGTGGATGCCAACGGCGCGCTGTTCCCCCGTGACTGGCTCAAGCGCCAGGACCTGGACCTGTTGTGCGAGCACGGCATCGGCCACTTCGACGGCGAGCCGGTGTTCCTGCTCGAACTGCGCAGCGCCAGCGAGCTGCCGGGCTGCAGCTGGCGCGGCTTGCGCGCCTTCATGCTCGAAGGCGACTTCGACACCTTCAAGGTGCTCGGCTACGCCGCACAGATTGGCACCTGGGCCCGCGAGCACCGCTTCTGCGGCAGCTGCGGCGAGCCGATGACGCAGATCCGCTGGGAGCGGGCGATGTACTGCCAGCCTTGCGACCTGCGCAGCTACCCGCGCATCTCGCCGAGCATGATCGTGCTGGTGACCCGTGGTGACGAAATCCTCCTGGCCCGTTCACCCCGCTTCGTCACCGGCGTCTACAGCACCCTGGCAGGCTTCGCCGAACCGGGCGAGTCGGCCGAGGACTGCCTGGTGCGCGAGGTGCGCGAAGAGGTCGCGATCGAGGTGCAGAACATCCAGTACGTGGGCAGCCAGTGCTGGCCCTTCCCGCACTCGATGATGCTGGGCTTCCATGCCGAATACGCCGGCGGCGAGATCGTCATGCAGCCGGACGAGATCGAGGACGCCAAGTGGTTCAGCGTCCACGACCTGCCGCCGCTGCCGGCGGGGCGCTCGATTGCCCGCTACCTGATCGACCTTTATGTGGCCCGCCGCCTAGGCCTGGCCGAACCAGTGCTGCCAAACTAAACGCACGGTCAACGCCAGCACCACGGTGATGAACACCGGGCGGATGAACTTGCTGCCGCCGCTGATCGCCGTGCGTGCGCCGAAGAAGGCGCCGACCATCACCGACAGGCCCATGCACAGGCCGACGATGTAATCCACCTGGCCGGAAATGATGAACACCGTCAGCGCCGCGATGTTGCTGACGAAGTTCATGCTGCGCGCCACGCCGCTGGCGCGGACCAGGTCGATGGGGTAGAGCAGCAGCGTGCTCACGGTCCAGAACGCGCCGGTGCCGGGGCCGGCCACGCCGTCGTAGAAGCCCAGGCTGAAGCCCTGCGGGAACTGCCATTTCTTCTTGATCGGTGCGTCGGCATCCAGCGGCGCCTTGGGCGTGCCGCCGAACAGCAGGTAGAGGCCGCAGGCGAAGACCACCACCGGCAGCATCTTGTTCAGCCACTCGGCCGGCAGGTAGTGGGCGATCGTGGCGCCGAGCAGTGCGCCGAGCAGGGTGGCGAGCAATGCCGGACGCCACTGCGCCGGGTGGAACAGCTTGCGCTTGTAGTAGGTGAAGCCGGCGGTGGCCGAGCCGAATGTCGAGCTGAGCTTGTTGGTGCCCAGCACCAGGTGCGGTGGCATGCCGGCGGTGAGCAGCGCCGGGGTGGTGAGCAGGCCACCTCCGCCAGCGATGGCATCGATGAAACCGGCGACGAAGGCGACCAGGGCGAGGATCAGCAGGGTGAGGGGTTCAACGGTGAGTTCGAAGGGCATTGGGTTCTGGCAGGCTGGGAGGCAGGGGTGCGGCAAACTGCCGCGCTAGGGATGGGCATGGTAATCCTGGGAGGCTTGCGTTGCCAGCGCCGGCCCTATCGCCGGCAAGCCGGCTCCCACAGGTCAGGTCCGGTGGGGTCCCTGTGGGAGCCGGCTTGCCGGCGATAGGGCCGGTACGAACAACCTTCAACTACGGATGAACGCCAGCAAATCCGCATTGATCACATCGGCATGGGTAGTCGGCATGCCATGCGGGAAGCCCTTGTAGGTCTTCAGCGTGCCATTGGGCAGCAGCTTGGCCGACAACGGCCCGGAGTTCTCATAGGGCACGATCTGGTCATCATCGCCATGCATCACCAGCACCGGCTGCTGGATGCGCTTGAGGTCTTCGGTGAAGTCGGTCTGGGAAAACGCCACGATCCCGTCGTAATGGGCCTTGGCACTGCCGATCATGCCTTGTCGCCACCAGTTGCCGATGATGCCTTCCGACGCTTCGACACCCGGCCGGTTGTAGCCATAGAACGGCCCGGCCGGGACATCGCGGTAGAACTGCGCACGGTTGCTGGCCACCTGGGCTTGGAAACCGTCGAACACCGATTTGGGCAGGCCGCCCGGGTTGCCTGGGGTTTGCACCATCAGCGGTGGCACGGCGGCAATCAATACCCCCTTGGCGACTTTGTCGTTCGGGTAGCGGGTCATGTAGCGCACCACCTCGCCACCCCCGGTGGAGTGGCCGACATGCACCGCGCCCTGGGTCCCCAGGTGTGCGACCACGGCGGCCACGTCGTCGGCGTAATGGTCCATGTCATGGCCGTCCCACACCTGGCTGGAGCGCCCATGGCCGCGGCGATCATGGGCGACGACCCGGAAACCCTGGGCGAGGAAGAACAACATCTGCGCGTCCCAGTCGTCGGCGCTCAGTGGCCAGCCGTGGTGGAAGTGGATGACCGGCGCATCGCGCGGGCCCCAGTCCTTGTAGAAGATCTGAACGCCATCCTTCGTTGTTACGTAGCTCATGGTCGCGTCTCCTCTGTTCAGGGGGATTGCCAAGTGAGCTATTGAGAATAGGAGAGATTCTTGTGTTGTCAGTACTGGCCTCATCGCTGGCAAGCCAGCTTCCACAGGTACCCCGCTGGTTTTGAATCCAGTGGGGTACCTGTGGGAGCTGGCTTGCCAGCGATGAGGCCAGAACAGGCACAGGCGCTTTAGACCCGATCGCGCATCCGATACCAGGCCTTGGCCGCAGCCTCAAGTGGTGCGGCCAGCAAATCACCACCGGGGAATCGCCCGTTGTCGATCCCCTGGTACAAACTCAACAGGTCGTCGTCGCCCAGAATCGCATCGCTGACCGCCCGCGCCGCCGCCAGGGTCGGCAGCACGCCATGCCCGGAAAAGCCTTGCAGCCAGTAGCGCTGGCCCTGGCGGCCAACGTCCGGGGTGCGCTGGAAGCTGCAGTCGAGATGCCCGCCCCAGGCGTAATCGATGGCCACGCCGGCCAGTTGCGGGAATACCCGTTCCAGGTAGGGGCGGGTGGCGCTGGCGACATCCTTGGGGATGCCGCCCAGGTAGGTGCAGCCACCGCCGAACAGCAGGCGGTGGTCGGGGGTGAGGCGGAAGTAGTCGGGCACGAACTGGTTGTCGATCACGCAGCTGTTGCGCGGCAGCAGCGAGCGCGCGACCTCCGCCTCCAGCGGCGCGGTGGCCACCTGGTACGAGCCGACCGGCAACAACCGGCGCGACAGGCTGCGGTCGAGGCGGTCGATGTAGGCATTGCAGGCCAGCACCAGCACCTCGCAGCGCACCTCGCCCTGGGCGGTGCGGGCGATATGACCGCTGGCTGTCTGCTGCAGCTCCAGCACCTGGCTCTGCTCGAAGATCCGCCCGCCGTGGGCCTCGATGGTAGTGGCCAGGCCCTGGGCCAGCTTCAGCGGGTTGAGGTGTGCGCCCTTGGCGTCGTACAGCGCGGCCTGGTAGCGCGGGCTGTCGATCCACTGCCCCAGCTCGTCGCGGCCGATCAGGTGCAGGGCGTCATAGCCCCATTTGTGCTCGGCTTCGTGCAAGGCTTCTTCCAGCAGTTTCACCCGACGCGGCAGCACCGCCGTCCACAGGCTACCCAGGCGGTAGTCGATATCGAAGCCATGGCGCAGGGGCAATTCGCGCAGCTCGTCGGCCGCCCAGCACATGCTCTGCCACAGGTGCCGGGTGCGTTCCACGCCCAGGGCCTTTTCCAGCGGCGGCATGTCGCATGACCAGCCCAGCAGGGCCTGGCCACCGTTGCGTCCGGACGCAGCCCAGGCCACGCGACTGGCTTCCAGCAAGGTCACACGTTTACCGGCCAGGGCCAGGCGCAGGGCGGTGTGCAGGCCGCTGAAGCCGGCACCGACGATCAGCACATCGGTGTCGTGAGAAGCTTGCAGGGTGGGGCGCAGAGGGATGCTGGCGGGGTAGGTCTGGGCGTAGTAGCTGGCGACGTGCTGGGCGGATTGCTTGAACATGCCGGGGCCTCGTGAAAATTATTGTGATTATTTTCATGAAAACTTAGCAGGAAAATTTCACGGCGCCAATTCGTTCGTTGTTTGGGGTGATAGATGGGTAGGTCTGCACTGGCCTCATCGCCGGCAAGCCGGCTCCCACAGGTAGCCCACTGTTCTCAGGTCCAGTGGGGCACCTGTGGGAGCCGGCTTGCCGGCGATGAGGCCAGTGCAGGCAAACATCAACTGGAGGCCTTGCGTCGTGGCTGTCTCGGCTTGCTGCCCGCCGTTTTGGCCCCGCTGCCGTCAGCCTTGCCTTTGCCTCCGGGGCGGCGCTTTTTCTTCCACGGCGCCGCCTTGCCCACCGCCGGCCCGCTGATGCTCATGCGCATCCCCCGGCAGCGCTCCACCAGCTTGCCCATCCACGCCGACTGCCGGGCGACGAATTCTTCCAAGCTCATTTCACCGCTTTGCACCATGTCCAGCGCCTGCTCCCAGATGGCGGTGGTACCGGGGTCGGCGATGGCCCGGGGCACGGCGTCGATCAGGCTGAACGCGGCCGGGGTGGCGGCCAGGGCCTTGCCGTTCTTGACCAGGTAGCCGCGGTCGAGCAGGCCCTGGATGATGCTGGCGCGGGTAGCCTCGGTGCCGATACCGGTGGTTTCCTTGAGCTTCTGCTTGAGGCGCGGGTCGTCCACCAACTTGGCCACGTTCTTCATGGCCTTGATCAGGTCGCCTTCGGTGAATGGCTTGGGGGGCTGGGTCCACAGGTCTTTCAGTTGCAGGCTGTGTACCGCGCAGTCCTGGCCCTCGCGCAAGGCGGGCAGCACCTGAGCCGGCGCTGCCTCGCGGCCTTTGGCCGGGGTCAGTGCCTCGGGCAAAGCGCGGCGCCAGCCTGGCTCGACGATCTGCTTGCCCACGGCGCGCAGGGCGTGGCCGGCGCAGTCGAACTCGGCCTGGGTGCGGTCGTACTCATGGTTAGGCAGAAACTGCGCCAGGTAACGCGCGCGGATCAATGTGTACACGGCCTTGTGCTTGGCTGGCAGGCGCGAGGGGTCGCTGGCAGCTGCAGTGGGAATGATGCCGTGGTGGGCGCTGACCTTGGCATCGTTCCAGGCCCGCGAGCGGCGCTGGGGTTCAAGGTGCGCTTGCAATGGCGCGAGACTGGCGTCGGCGCGCTGCAGTGCAGCGAGGATCTCCGGCGCTTCGCTGTGCTGGCTGACCGGCAGGTAACCGCAGTCGCTGCGCGGGTAGGTGATCAGCTTGTGGGTCTCGTAAAGAGACTGGGCGATGTCGAGGGTTTCCTGGGCGCCGAGGCCGAACTTCTTCGAGCACAGCTCCTGCAGGGTGCCAAGGTCGAAGGGCAGCGGCGCGGCCTCGCGCACGCGTTCGGTGACAACCTTGAGCACCCGCGCCGTGCCGGCGTTGCCAATGGCGCTGGCGGCCTGTTGCGCCAGTGCCTGGTTGAGGCAGCGGCCTTGATCGTCGCAGACGTCTTCTGGCGCGCGCCATTGGGCGTTGAAAACCTGGCCGGCCTGTTCCAGTTGCACATCGATGGCCCAGAACGGTACGGGCACGAAGTCGGCGATGCTGCGATCACGGTCTACCACCAGGCGCAGGGTCGGGGTTTGCACCCGCCCCACCGGCAGCACGCCCTGGTAACCGGCCTGGCGGCCAAGCAGGGTGAACAGCCGGCTCATGTTCATGCCGATCAGCCAATCGGCGCGCGAGCGGCCCAGTGCCGAGTGATACAGATTGAAGGTTTCCTGACCGGGCAGCAGGCGCGCCAGCGCCTTGCGGATGGACGCGTCGTCCAGTGCCGACAGCCACAGGCGCTGGATCGGGCCGCGGTAGCGACAGTGCTCGACCAGCTCGCGGGCGATCATCTCGCCCTCGCGGTCGGCGTCGGTGGCGATCACCAGCTCGCGTGCCTCACCGAGCAGGCGCTTGACGGCCTTGAACTGGCTGGCGGTCTTGGGCTTCACCTGCATCTTCCACTTTTCCGGGATGATCGGCAGGTCGGCCAGGTTCCAGCGCTTGTAGCGTTCGTCGTAGCTGTCGGGTGGGGCGGTTTCGAGCAGGTGGCCGATGCACCAGGTCACGCAGACGTCAGTGCCTTGCCAGCAGCCGTCGCCCTTGCGCTGGGCGCCGAGGACTTTGGCGATGTCTTTTGCCTGGGAGGGTTTTTCGCAGAGGAACAGGCGCATGGCCGCAAATGCTTCATCGGGAATGATGGGCACTAGGATGCGCAAGCGGGGGCGCAGAGGCAAGTTTTATCTGGATGGATGTACAGGTTTTTCTGGTCTGGATGTTTTGTCTGCGCCGGCCTCATCGCCGGCAAGCCGGCTCCTACAGGGGGCCTGTGGGAGCCGGCTTGCCGGCGATGGGGTCAACGCGGATGGATCAGGCGAACTCGCAGGAGTCGCGCACCATGTCCACGTGCGGGATACCGGCTTCCAGGAACTCTTCGCTGACTACGCGAAAGCCAAGGCGCTCATAGAACGGTGTGGCATGCACCTGGGCGCTGAGCATCTGCTGCTTGAGGTCGCGATTCTGCGCCTCGACGATGACCGCATTGACCAGTGCATCGCCAACCTTCAGCCCGCGCCAGTCCTTGAGGACCGAGATGCGCCCGATGGTGCCGTCCGCCAGCAGGCGCGCGGTGCCGATCGGGTAATCACCTTCCAGGGCCAGGAAGTGCAGGGCCTCCTGGTCTTCCGAGTCGAATTCGAGCTCCGGCGGAATGTGCTGTTCGGCGACGAAAACGGCTTCGCGGATGCGGCGGATGTCGGCGTTGTCTTTCTGCCAGTCGGCGAGGCGCACACGAATCTTATTCATTGGCGAATCCCAGGCTCCCTTGGTTGATCAGTTGCTGTACCAGCATAAGGCCATCTTCATCCTGCAGCCATTCGCCGAGGTTGTCGATGTGCAAGGCGTCGGCGGCGCAGACCAGCTTCAGCAGTTCGCGCAGCTTGGCTGGCAGCGGGCAGCTGCGACCGCTGGCGAACAGCATCAGGTCGTCGTTGAGCTCGGACCAGGCCATGCGCGCGCTTGGGTTGCGGATCAGGATCGCGCCATCTTCGAGGGCTTCGATCAGCTCTTCCTCGCTCAGTTCTTCACCGACGACCTGCTCCGGGTAACGCGGCTCGGTCATGAACTGGCCGAACCAGGTCAACAGCAGGTCCTTGTCGCCCATGTGCTTGTCGAGCAGCGCCTTGAGGCGGTCGAGGGCATCGTGCTGGATCTGGTGTGGATCGCTGACCGGCTGGGCATCGGCGTCGCTGTAGCGCTCTTCGTCCGGCAGGAACTGGCCGAGGAAGTCGGTGAAGTGGGTCAGCACTTCGGCCGCGCTCGGCGCGCGGAAGCCGACCGAGTAGGTCAGGCAGTCGTCGACGGCCACGCCGTAGTGGGCCAGGCGCGGTGGCAGGTAGAGCATGTCGCCAGGCTCCAGGGTCCATTCGCCGCTCTGTTCGAATTCGGCGAGGATGCGCAGGTCGGCGTGGGGCAGCAGCGGGCTGTCGCTGTTGCACATCTGGCCGATCTTCCAGTTGCGCTTGCCGTGGCCTTGCAGCAGGAACACGTCGTAGTTGTCGAAGTGCGGGCCGACGCTACCACCTGGGGTGGCGAAACTGATCATCACGTCGTCGATGCGCCAGCTCGGCAGGAAACGGAACTGCTCCAGCAGCTCGGCCACTTCCGGCACGAATTGGTCTACGGCCTGAACGAGCAGGGTCCAGTCCTGCTCCGGCAGTTCGGCGAAGGTGTCTTCGTTGAACGGGCCGCGGCGCAGTTCCCATGGGTGGGCGCCGTGCTCGAGCACGATGCGCGACTCGACTTCCTCTTCCAGGGCCAGGCCGGCCAGTTCGTCGGGGTCGATCGGGCTTTCGAAGTCCGGGAAAGCCTGGCGCACCAGCAGCGGCTTCTTCTGCCAGTAGTCGCGCATGAATTCGCGGGCCGAGATGCCGCCGAGCAGCTGAAGTGGAGTATCAGGATTCATGTTCAACCTATTGAAAAAACGTAATTTTCGTCCGGGAATAAAAACGCCCGGCGAGGCCGGGCGTTGAACGCGACAGTCAGCTTAGATGCGTTTGGCCTGTGCTGCCGCGTTGCCGATGTAGCTGGCAGGGGTCAGCAGCTTGAGTTCGGCCTTGGCTTCGGCTGGCATGTCCAAGCCGTCGATGAAGGTCAGCAGCGCTTCAGGGGTGATGCCCTTGCCACGGGTCAGCTCCTTGAGCTTCTCGTAGGGGTTCTCGATGTTGAAGCGGCGCATGACGGTCTGGATCGGCTCGGCCAGCACTTCCCAGCAGGCGTCCAGGTCGGCGGCGATACGTGCGGTGTTGACTTCCAGCTTGCCGATGCCTTTGAGGCTGGCTTCGTAGGCGATGACGCTGTGGGCGAAGCCCACGCCCAGGTTGCGCAGCACGGTGGAGTCGGTCAGGTCACGCTGCCAGCGCGAGATCGGCAGCTTGCTGGCCAGGTGCTGGAGCAGCGCGTTGGCGATACCCAGGTTGCCTTCGGAGTTCTCGAAGTCGATCGGGTTGACCTTGTGCGGCATGGTCGACGAGCCGATTTCGCCAGCGACGGTCTTCTGCTTGAAGTAGCCCAGCGAGATGTAGCCCCAGACGTCGCGGTCGAAGTCGATGAGGACGGTGTTGAAGCGGGCGACGGCGTCGAACAGCTCGGCGATGTAGTCGTGCGGTTCGATCTGGGTGGTGTAGGGGTTGAACACCAGGCCCAGCTCGTCTTCGATGAAGGCGCGGGCGTTGGCTTCCCAGTCGATCTGCGAGTAGGCCGACAGGTGGGCGTTGTAGTTGCCCACGGCGCCGTTGATCTTGCCCAGCAGCGGTACGGCGGCAACCTGGGCGATCTGACGCTCCAGGCGGTACACGACGTTGGCCAGTTCTTTGCCCAGGGTGGTCGGCGAAGCCGGCTGGCCGTGGGTGCGCGACAGCATCGGCACGTCGGCGTGGGCGTGGGCCAGGGCGCGGATGGATTCGGCGATCTGGCGCATCAGCGGCAGCAGCACGTCGTCACGACCCGCGCGCAGCATCAGGGCGTGGGACAGGTTGTTGATGTCCTCGCTGGTGCAGGCGAAGTGGATGAACTCGCTGACCTTGGCCAGCTCAGGCAGCTGGGCGGCCTGCTCCTTGAGGAGGTATTCGATCGCCTTGACGTCGTGGTTGGTGGTGCGCTCGATTTCCTTGACGCGTTCGGCGTGCTCGAGCTTGAAGTCGGTGGCCAGGCTGTCCAGCAGGGCGTTGGCTTCGGCGGAGAACGCCGGCACTTCGCCGATCTGCGGGTGAGCGGCCAGGCGCTGCAGCCAGCGCACTTCGACCAGGGCGCGGAAACGGATCAGGCCGAATTCGCTGAAGATGGGGCGCAAGGCCTGGGTTTTGCCGGCGTAACGGCCGTCAACAGGGGAAACCGCAGTGAGCGAAGAAAGCTGCATGGGGTGTTCTCGGACAGTCAGGCTTTTGGAAGGGCGCATATCATACATGAAAAATGCCTGTAGGAGCGGCCTTGCGTCGCGAAAGGGCTGCGAAGCAGCCCCGGCAATTTGTGTGCATGCTCAGACCCTGGGGCCGCGTTGCGGCCCTTTCGCGACGCAAGGCCGCTCCTACAAAGTTTGTGCGCATTTCTCAGGAGGCGTTGCGCATCATGTCGTACAGCTCGTTGAGCAACTTGCGCCGGCTGAACACCAGCTGCCAGCGGTGCCCGCCCAGTTGGCGCCACAGGCGCGCAGCGCGGATGCCGGAGAGCAGCAGGGCGCGGATCTTCGAGGCGTTGCTGGCCTGCTGCAGGAAGCGCATGTCGCCATGCACCTGGATGCGCTGGCGCAGGGTGCTCAGGGTGTCCTGGTACAAGGCTCCACTGGAGGCGATGACGTTTTCGTGAACCAGGCCAAAATGCTCGGCCTGCGACTGGATCTGCGGCAGGCGATTGCCGATGGTGTCGAGCAGGTCGCCGCGCTTGTTCAGTTGGCGCTCCAGGCCCAGCATCGACAGGGCATAGCGCAGCGGTTCGCGCTGCAGGCTGTTGGGGTCGCGCTCCAGGGCGCCGACCAGCGCGCGGTAGCCGTCGCGCAGGTTCAGGTCGTCGCCGCCGAACACTTCCAGGGTGTCTTTCGGGTCGCGGACCAGCAGGCTGCCCAGCATGCAGCCGATGTTGGCCTCGCTGGCCTGGCCGGTGCGGGCGATGCGGTCGACCAGCACGGCGGCCTGGAATACTCCGCCCAGGGCAATCAATTGCTCCTGCAGGTTGCTCATGCGCGCGGGCTCCACGGCTCGGCGGTTTCGATCACACCGCCGCCCAGGCACACCTCGCCGTCATAGAACACCACCGACTGGCCCGGGGTCACGGCGCGCTGCGGCTCGTCGAACACGGCGCGGTAGCCCGTTTCAGTCAACTCCAGGGTGCATTGCTGGTCGCTCTGGCGGTAGCGCACCTTGGCGGTCAGCTTGCGCGGGCTGCTCAGGTCGATCGGGTTGACCCAGAAGATTTCCGAGGCGAGCAGGGCGCGGGAGAACAGCCAAGGGTGTTCGTTGCCCTGGCCGACCACCAGCACGTTGCGGGTCAGGTCCTTGTGCAGCACGTACCACGGCTCGTCGCCGGCGTCCTTCAGGCCGCCGATGCCAAGGCCCTGGCGCTGGCCGATGGTGTGGTACATCAGGCCGTGGTGGCGGCCGATCACTTCGCCTTCGGTGGTTTCGATGTTGCCCGGCTGGGCCGGCAGGTACTGCTTGAGGAAGTCGCTGAAGCGGCGTTCGCCAATGAAGCAGATACCGGTGGAATCCTTCTTCTTGGCGGTGGCCAGGCCGTGTTTTTCGGCGATGGCGCGCACTTCGGGCTTTTCAAGCTCGCCGACCGGGAACAGGGTGCGGGCGATTTCCTTGCCGCCGACGGCATGCAGGAAATAGCTCTGGTCCTTGTTCGGGTCCAGGCCCTTGAGCAGTTCGGTGAGCTCGCCGGTGTCGCGGCGGCGCACGTAGTGGCCGGTGGCGATCAGGTCGGCACCCAGCGACAGGGCGTACTCGAGGAATGCCTTGAACTTGATTTCGCGGTTGCAGAGGATGTCCGGGTTCGGCGTGCGGCCGGCCTTGTATTCCTCGAGGAAGTGCTCGAACACGTTGTCCCAGTACTCGGCGGCGAAGTTGGCGGTGTGCAGCTTGATGCCGATGCGGTCGCACACGGCCTGGGCGTCGGCCAGGTCTTCACGCGCGGTGCAGTACTCGGTGCCGTCGTCCTCTTCCCAGTTCTTCATGAACAGCCCTTCCACCTGGTAGCCCTGCTCCATGAGCAGAAGGGCGGAGACGGAAGAGTCCACGCCGCCGGACATGCCGACGATGACGCGGGTCTTGGCGGGGTCTTTGAGTGCTGGGCTGGTCATGGTTACCGATGTGTATCAAGGGGGAAAAACGCCGATTCTATCAAACCCGGGGCGGCGCGTCAGTCGCGCAGCAGATCGAGGCTGTGCAAGGGGCCTTTGAGGTAGTCGTCCAGGCAGCGTGGCACCAGCTCGCTGCGCCAGCGGGTGGGGTCGGCCAGCAGTTCTTCGTGGGTCAGCCAGACGGCGCGGACGATGTCGCTGTCCAGGGCCAGGTCGGCGTGGTGGCGCACGGGGCGGGCGGCGAAGCAGATGCGCTGGTAGGTCACGCCGTTGCTGGGGGCGGTGTAGAGGTAGATGCCGACCACGCCGGTGAGCTCGACTTCCCAGGCAGTTTCTTCGAGGGTTTCGCGCAGGGCGGCCTGGGGCAGGGTTTCGAAGGGTTCGAGGTGGCCGGCGGGCTGGTTGAAGACGTGCTGGCCGGCCTTGAATTCTTCGACGAGCAGGAACTTGCCTTGGTGTTCGACGATGGTGGCGACGGTGATGTGGGGTTGCCAGGTCATTTGTGTGTCCTTGGATCGCGGGGGCCGCTTTGCGGCCCAATCGCTGGCAAGCCAGCTCCCACAGGTACAGCACATGTCTCGAACCTGTGGGAGCTGGCTTGCCAGCGATGGGCTGCACAGCAGCCCCCAATTCCCAGAAAGCACAAACCCCGGTGCGTGGCCGGGGTTTGTGCTGTTACTTCAAGCGAACCTTACAGGGCGGCAATGGCGCTGTTCAGGGTCTGGCTTGGGCGCATCACCTTGGCGGTCAGCTCGGCATCCGGGGCGTAGTAGCCACCGATGTCGGCCGGCTTGCCCTGAACGGCGTTGAGCTCGGCGACGATGGTCGCTTCGTTCTCGATCAGGGTTTTGGCCAGCGGTGCGAAGCGCGCTTGCAGGGCGGCGTCGTCGCTCTGGGCAGCCAGGGCTTCGGCCCAGTACAGGGTCAGGTAGAAGTGGCTGCCGCGGTTGTCGATACCACCGACTTTGCGCGAAGGCGACTTGTTGGTGTCGAGGAACTTGCCGGTGGCCTGGTCCAGGGTGTTGGCCAGGACCTTGGCGCGCGGGTTGTCGTAGGTGTTGCCCAGGTGCTCCAGGGAAGCGGCCAGGGCCAGGAATTCACCCAGCGAGTCCCAACGCAGGAAGTTCTCTTCAACCAGCTGCTGCACGTGCTTCGGTGCCGAACCGCCGGCGCCGGTTTCGAACAGACCACCGCCGTTCATCAGCGGCACGATCGACAGCATCTTGGCGCTGGTGCCCAGCTCCATGATCGGGAACAGGTCGGTCAGGTAGTCGCGCAGCACGTTGCCGGTCACCGAAATGGTGTCCTTGCCTTCGCGGATGCGGGCCAGGGAGAACTTGATGGCGTCGACCGGCGCCAGGATACGGATGTCCAGGCCAGTGGTGTCGTGATCCTTCAGGTACTGCTGCACCTTCTCGATCATCACGCCGTCGTGGGCGCGGGCCGGGTCCAGCCAGAACACCGCTGGGGTGTCGCTCAGGCGGGCGCGGTTGACGGCCAGCTTGACCCAGTCCTGGATCGGCGCGTCTTTGGTCTGGCACATGCGGAAGATGTCACCGGCTTCGACGTTCTGCTCCAGAACGACCTTGCCCTTGCTGTCGACCACGCGCACGACGCCATCGGCCTTGACCTGGAAGGTCTTGTCGTGGGAGCCGTACTCTTCGGCTTTCTGCGCCATCAGGCCAACGTTCGGCACGCTGCCCATGGTGGTCGGGTCGAAGGCACCGTTGACTTTGCAGTCTTCGATGGTGGCCTGGTAGATACCGGCGTAGCAGCGGTCCGGGATGATCGCCTTGGCGTCTTGCAGTTCACCGGCGGTGTTCCACATCTTGCCCGAGTCACGAATCATTGCAGGCATCGAGGCGTCGACGATGACGTCGCTCGGTACGTGCAGGTTGGTGATGCCCTTGTCGGAGTTGACCATGGCCAGGGCTGGACGCTCGGCGTACAGGGCCTGGATGTCGGCTTCGATCTCGGCCTGCTTGTCGGCTGGCAGGTCCTTGATGCGGGCGTACAGGTCGCCGATGCCGTTGTTGGCATTGAAGCCGGCTTCGGTCAGCGCAGCAGCGTGCTTGGCCAGTACTTCGCCGTAGAACGCTTCGACGATGACGCCGAACATGATCGGGTCGGAGACCTTCATCATGGTGGCTTTCAGGTGGACCGAGAACAGCACGCCGGAGGCCTTGGCATCAGCGATCTGCTCGGCGATGAAGGCTTTCAGGGCCTTGCGGCTCATGGTGGCGCAGTCGATGACTTCGGCGGCTTTGACGGCGGTCTTTTCTTTCAGCACGGTGGTGCTGCCGTCTTTGCCGACCAGCTCGATGCGCAGGCTGTCGTCAGCCTCGATCAGTGCGGCCTTCTCGCTGCCGTAGAAGTCGCCATTGTTCATGTGGGCAACGTGCGACTTGGAGTCGGCGGCCCAAGCGCCCATCTTGTGCGGGTGCTTGCGAGCGTAGTTCTTGACCGACAGCGGCGCGCGGCGGTCGGAGTTGCCTTCGCGCAGGACCGGGTTCACGGCGCTGCCCTTGATGCGGTCGTAGCGCGCGCGGGATTCTTTTTCTTCGGCGGTGGCCGGCTCGTCGGCGTAGTCAGGGATGTTGAAGCCCTTGGCCTGAAGCTCTTTGATCGCCGCTTTGAGCTGCGGGACCGAGGCCGAGATGTTCGGCAGCTTGATGATGTTGGCTTCAGGAGTGGTAGCCAGCTGGCCCAGTTCCGCCAGGTGATCGCCTACCTGCTTCTCGGCGCCCAGTTGCTCCGGGAATGCCGCGAGGATACGGCCAGCCAGGGAAATGTCGCGGGTTTCGACGGCGATGTCAGCCGAAGCGGTGAAAGCTTCGACGATCGGCAGCAGCGAGTAGGTGGCGAGGGCGGGGGCTTCGTCGGTGAAGGTATAGATGATCTTGGAACGGGTGGGCATGCGGGTTAACTCTCTATGTGCTGAGCGTACTCGAGTCTCGTGGTGCGCAGGGTAAGCGCTTCGCTCCGGCGACGCCATGAGCGGAAAGTCGAGAGGCTGCGAGCGGTGATGGTGGATGCATCAGTCGAGCGTCAAGTGCTGAGCTGCGGTAACAACCCAGGCTTTTGGCCATTGCTGGCCGAGGGCGAGCCGCATTTACCTGGGATTCGCCCCGATGACCCTTGGGTCGCGGCGCAGTATATCAAACCAATCAGGCTATTCAGCAAGACGAAGTGACATCAGCGCCATTTATAAGACCAAAGACGTAGGGGCAATGCGGTGTGTTGCCGCAGGTTTGGCGGTACTGGATCTATCGCCGGCAAGCCGGCTCCCACAGGGGTGGTGGTGGCTGGGGCTTCTCGTGGGAGCCGGCTTGCCGGCGATAGGGCCTTGCAGGTCGGCGGATGTGGTTTAGGCTCAGTGGGATCGCATGATGTCCAATCACACCCGAAAGCGGAGTAGTGCAAGCATGGGATACCAGAAAATCAAGGTTCCGACCGACGGCGCCAAGATCACCGTCAATGCAGACCATTCGCTCAATGTGCCCGACAACCCCATCATTCCTTATATCGAAGGCGATGGGATTGGCGTCGATGTGTCGCCGGTGATGATCAAGGTGGTCGATGCGGCCGTGCAGAAAGCCTATGGCGGCAAGCGCAAGATCGCCTGGATGGAGGTGTACGCCGGGGAGAAAGCCACCCAGGTGTATGACCAGGACACCTGGCTGCCCCAGGAAACCCTGGATGCGGTGAGAGAATACGTGGTGTCGATCAAGGGGCCGCTGACCACCCCGGTCGGTGGCGGCATCCGTTCGCTGAACGTGGCCCTGCGTCAGCAGCTCGACCTGTATGTGTGCCTGCGCCCGGTGTTGTGGTTCCAGGGTGTGCCGAGCCCGGTTAAAAAGCCCGGGGATGTGGACATGGTGATCTTCCGGGAAAACTCGGAGGACATTTATGCCGGCATCGAATGGAAGGCCGGCTCGCCCGAGGCGAACAAGGTGATCAAATTCCTCAAGGAGGAAATGGGCGTCACCAAGATCCGCTTCGACCAGGACTGTGGCATCGGCGTCAAGCCGGTCTCCCGCGAGGGCACCAAGCGTCTGGTGCGCAAGGCCCTGCAGTATGTGGTGGATAATGACCGCGAATCGCTGACCCTGGTGCACAAGGGCAACATCATGAAGTTCACCGAGGGGGCCTTCAAGGATTGGGGCTACGAGGTGGCCAGGGACGAGTTCGGCGCCGAGCTGCTCGATGGCGGCCCGTGGATGAAGTTCAAGAACCCCAGGACCGGGCGCGAGGTCATCGTCAAGGATGCCATCGCCGATGCCATGCTCCAGCAGATCCTGCTGCGCCCGGCCGAATATGACGTGATCGCCACGCTCAACCTCAACGGGGACTACCTGTCCGATGCCCTGGCGGCGGAAGTGGGCGGCATCGGCATCGCGCCGGGGGCCAACCTGTCCGATACCGTGGCCATGTTCGAGGCGACTCACGGCACCGCGCCCAAGTACGCCGGGCAGGACAAGGTCAACCCTGGCTCGGTGATCCTGTCTGCGGAGATGATGCTGCGCCACATGGGTTGGACCGAGGCGGCCGACCTGATCATCAAGGGCACCAATGGCGCAATTGCAGCCAAGACCGTGACCTATGACTTCGAGCGGCTGATGGAGGGGGCCAAGCTGGTGGGTAGTTCAGGCTTCGGGGACGAGATGATCAAACATATGTGAGGCAATGAAAACCGGCCGCTTCTGTTAAAGAAGCGGCCGGTTCGTTCGTATACCGGCAGAGCGGGTGATTCAGGCTTTGACGGTTTCGAGAGGGGGTGACACCTTGCTCGCGGCTTCGGCTCCAGCGGGCACGATCGCAATCGCGTGCAGTCCTTTTGGCCCCTGGATGATATCGAAGCTCACTGTCTGGCCAGCTTTGAGTGTCTTGTAACCGTCCATCTGGATCGCTGAGTAATGCGCGAACAGATCTTCGGTTTTACCCTCCTCGTTGATGAATCCGTAGCCCTTGGCATTGTTGAACCACTTGACTTTACCGCTTGCCATCCCTATGTCCCTCTGCAAAGGACTCCATCACTGGAGTATCATCCACTTCATCCGCATACGAACCATGCGAAAAATCTGGTTGACTGCGCGGATCTTTATCGACCACGGTGGGTTCTTATTGGTTGTAACACCGTTTTGCCGATAGTCAAGGTCGCCCAGCTCGTGCGCTGGCAGTGGCCTGTGCGGTCAACCCACAACGTTAACCTGTCGATCATGATGAAATTCTTTCCATGCATGCACCTAGCAAGATTCGACTAACATTCAATCAGGATCGCCCGCAATCGAACGAGGACGACGGCTCAGGTCTTGCGGTACAGGAAGCCAAGCCGATCCTGCAGGCTCCACCTATGTACAAGGTGGTTTTGTTCAACGATGACTACACGCCGATGGATTTCGTCGTCGAAGTGCTCGAAACGTTCTTTAGTCTGAACCGCGAGCTGGCGACCAAGATCATGCTGACCGTCCATACCGAGGGGCGGGCAGTGTGCGGATTGTTTACCCGTGACATCGCCGAAACAAAGGCCATGCAGGTCAACCAATACGCCAGGGAAAGCCAGCATCCGCTACTCTGTGAAATCGAGAAGGACGGTTAATCGCCGACCACTTGGGTATGAGGTGAAGCTATGTTAAACCGCGAGCTCGAAGTCACCCTCAATCTTGCCTTCAAGGAGGCTCGTTCGAAGCGTCATGAGTTCATGACCGTCGAACATTTGCTGCTGGCACTCCTTGACAATGAGGCTGCCGCGACCGTTCTGCGCGCCTGTGGCGCCAATCTCGACAAACTCAAGCACGACCTGCAAGAGTTCATCGATTCCACTACACCCCTTATTCCCGTCAATGACGAAGACCGTGAAACCCAGCCGACCCTGGGCTTCCAGCGTGTGCTGCAGCGTGCCGTGTTCCACGTGCAAAGCTCCGGCAAGCGCGAAGTGACCGGTGCCAATGTGCTGGTGGCGATCTTCAGCGAACAGGAAAGCCAGGCCGTGTTCCTGCTCAAGCAGCAGAGCGTGGCCCGTATCGACGTGGTCAACTACATCGCCCATGGCATCTCCAAGGTGCCAGGTCATGGTTCGCACAGCGAAAGCGACCAGGAAATGCAGGACGAGGACGGTGGTGAAACCTCGTCTTCGAGCAACCCTCTGGACGCCTATGCCAGCAACCTCAACGAGCTGGCGCGTGCGGGTCGTATCGATCCGCTGGTAGGCCGCGAGCAGGAAGTCGAGCGCGTTGCGCAGATCCTTGCCCGTCGGCGCAAGAACAACCCGCTGCTGGTCGGTGAGGCCGGCGTCGGTAAAACCGCCATCGCCGAAGGCCTGGCCAAGCGTATCGTCGACGGCCAGGTGCCCGATCTGCTGGCGCAAAGCGTGGTGTACTCGCTTGACCTCGGCGCGTTGCTGGCCGGCACCAAGTACCGCGGCGATTTCGAGAAGCGCTTCAAGGCATTGCTCGGCGAGTTGCGCAAACGCCCGCAAGCAATTCTGTTCATCGATGAAATCCACACCATCATCGGTGCGGGTGCGGCGTCCGGCGGGGTGATGGATGCGTCCAACCTGCTCAAGCCGCTGCTGTCGTCTGGCGATATTCGCTGCATCGGCTCGACCACCTTCCAGGAGTTTCGCGGCATCTTCGAGAAAGACCGGGCCCTGGCTCGGCGCTTTCAGAAGGTCGATGTCAGTGAGCCGTCGGTCGAAGACACCGTCGGTATCCTGCGTGGCCTGAAGGGTCGGTTCGAAAGTCATCACAACATCGAGTACAGCGACGAGGCACTGCGTGCGGCTGCCGAGCTGGCCTCGCGCTACATCAACGATCGCCACATGCCGGACAAGGCCATCGACGTGATCGACGAGGCGGGTGCCTACCAGCGCCTGCAGCCTGAGGCAAACCGGGTCAAGCGTATCGAGGTGCCGCAGGTCGAGGACATCGTTGCCAAGATCGCGCGGATTCCGCCGAAACACGTCACCAGTTCCGACAAGGAGCTGCTGCGCAACCTGGAGCGTGACCTGAAACTGACCGTGTTCGGTCAGGATGCCGCGATCGACTCGCTGGCCACGGCCATCAAGCTGTCCCGTGCCGGCCTCAAGGCGCCGGACAAGCCAGTCGGTTCGTTCCTGTTCGCCGGTCCCACCGGCGTCGGCAAGACCGAAGCGGCGCGGCAGTTGGCCAAGGCCCTGGGGGTCGAGCTGGTGCGCTTCGACATGTCCGAGTACATGGAGCGGCACACCGTGTCGCGCCTGATCGGTGCGCCTCCAGGCTATGTCGGATTCGACCAGGGCGGCCTGTTGACCGAAGCCATCACCAAGCAGCCGCATTGCGTGTTGCTGCTCGACGAAATCGAGAAGGCCCACCCGGAAGTCTTCAACCTGCTGCTGCAGGTGATGGACCACGGTACCCTGACCGACAACAACGGGCGCAAGGCCGACTTCCGTAACGTGATCCTGATCATGACCACCAACGCCGGGGCAGAAACCGCGGCACGGGCGTCGATCGGCTTCACACATCAGGACCATGCGTCCGATGCCATGGAAGTGATTCGCAAGAGCTTCACGCCGGAGTTCCGCAACCGCCTGGATACCATCATCCAGTTCGGCCGTCTGAGCCACGAGACGATCAAGAGCATCGTCGACAAGTTCCTCATCGAGCTGCAGGCCCAGTTGGAAGACAAGCGGGTGCTGCTGGAAGTCAGCGATGCCGCACGCGGCTGGCTGGCGGCCTCGGGCTACGATGTGCAGATGGGTGCGCGGCCGATGGCGCGGCTTATCCAGGACAAGATCAAGCGGCCATTGGCCGAAGAGATTCTGTTTGGCGAGCTGGCCGAGCATGGCGGTGTGGTGCACATCGACTTGCGCGATGGTGAACTGGTGTTCGATTTCGAGACCACGGCAGAGGTAGCGTGATGCAAGGGGCCGCTTTGCGGCCCTTTCGCGACACAAGGCCGCTCCTACAGGAATATGCGAACTCCTGTAGGAGCGGCCTTGTGTCGCGAAAGGGCTGCAGAGCAGCCCCTGACAATCTTGAAGGCACAAAAAAGCCCGGCACATGGCCGGGCTTTTTCATGGCTGGAGCTTAGCGCGCACGGTAAGTGATGCGGCCCTTGCTCAGGTCATAAGGCGTCAGCTCGACGCGGACCTTGTCGCCAGTGAGAATGCGGATGTAGTTCTTGCGCATCTTTCCGGAGATGTGCGCGGTTACGACGTGCCCGTTTTCCAACTCCACGCGGAACATGGTGTTGGGCAGGGTGTCGACGACAGTACCTTCCATTTCGAAGCTGTCTTCTTTCGACATGCAGTAGAGCCCTCAGGTATCCAGTGTTAGCCCGACGCATAACCGCAGCGGGCAAAAAAGTGGCGTGGATTATGCCGGAAAATTGTGTGTCAAGCCAATGCTTTCAATTGAGGGTGACCCAGCGCTGGTTGATCAGCAGCTCAATGGGGCGGTACTGGGTCTTGTAGTTCATCTTCTTGCAGTTCTTGATCCAGTAGCCGAGGTAGACCGCCTCCAGGTCCTGGCGCAGGGCTTCGGTTATCTGCCAGAGAATGGCAAAGCGGCCCAGGCTGCGACGCTCCTCATCGGGTTCGTAGAAGGTGTAGACCGCCGACAGGCCGTTGGGCAGCAGGTCGCACACGGCCACGGCCAGCAGGCGCCCGGCCAGGCGGAACTCGTAGAACCAGCAGAACGGCAGGTCGCGCACCAGAAAGGTGGAAAACTGGTCGCGGCTCGGTGGATACATGTCGCCATCGGCGTGGCGGGTCTCGATGTAACGCCGGTACAGGTCGAAGTACTCTTCCTTGAAGGCCGGTCGCGCGGCAGTCACGGTGAGGTCGGCATTGCGCTTGAGAATGCGTCGCTGCTGACGGTTGGGAATGAAGCGAGCAGCAGGGATGCGTGCCGGTACGCAGGCGTTGCAGTTCTGGCAGTGCGGGCGATACAGGTGGTCGCCACTGCGCCGAAAGCCCATCTCCGACAGGTCGGCATACACATGCACGTCCATCGGCTGACTGGGGTCGAGGAACAGGGTGGTTGCCTGCTCGTCCGGCAGATAGCTGCAGGAGTGGGGCTGAGTGGCATAGAACTTCAACCGCGCCAACTCTGTCATGATCGACCCCTTCGGTGAGACGTTGTTTTAAGTGTAAGCCAGCTGGCAAAACTCGCCTAGACCAGCCAGGTGGCGCTATTGGGCTGGTCGAGGTGCTGTGCGAGGTACTCGGCGAAGCACGCGCGGCTGATGGCGCGGGCGCCAAGGCTGTGCAGGTGGTTGGTCGGCATCTGGCAGTCGATCAGCACGAAGCCGGCTTGGCGCAGGTGCTCGACCAGGGTCACGAAGCCGACCTTGGAGGCGTTGTCGGCGCGGCTGAACATCGATTCGCCGAAAAACAGCCGGCCCATGGCCAGGCCATAGAGTCCGCCGACCAGCTCGCCGTCCTGGCGTACTTCCACCGAATGGGCGATGCCGCGCCGGTGCAGTTCGCAGTAGGCATCGCGCATGGTGTCGGTGATCCAGGTGCCGTCAGCGTAGTCGCGGGGCGCGGCGCAGGCGGCGATCACGGCGGCGAAGTCGGTGTCGAAGCTGACCTGGTAGCGGCCCTGGCGCATCAGCTTGGCCAGCGAGCGCGAGACGTGCAGCTCGTCAGGGATCAGCACCGTGCGCGGGTCAGGCGACCACCAGAGGATTGGTTGACCGTCCTGGTACCAGGGGAAGCAGCCATGGCGATAGGCCTGCACCAGGCGGTCGGGGCTCAGGTCGCCGCCGGCGGCGAGCAAACCGTTGGGGTCGTGCAGGGCCTTTTCCAGGGGAGGGAAGGTCAGCGAGTCGCGGGTCAGCCAGGTGAGCATGGTCTATCGTGCGGTGGGGGAGGGGAGAGGGCAGCATGGCGCGCAAGGCTTCGAGGGTCAATGCTTGCCCGTCAATGCGCAGGTGCTGGCCGCGGAGCAGGCAATTTCCTGCGCTTTCATGAAGCCACAGGCACCATTGGGCGCATTTGCTGTCACACCTGTGCAAAAACACAGCATAAGCCTTTGTCACAAAAGAAAATGCATGCTCAAATTGCAGCTATACGAAAGTCGCCCCCAGCCTAGCTCCATACGGCGTGCCGCCATGGCGGCCGGCGGGCAGTAATGTTAAAAGTAGGGGTTCATTGGCCAGACACCGGCCGATCACTACTGGACGCGCAGCACGCGCAGGAATAGACGCGTTTTGAAGAAATCCACCGCAACTCCAGCTCCTTTGCCCGTGCCCCTGTGGCGGCAGCAGCTGCATTACCGCCTCAAGGAAGGTGCGTTGATCGCTGTCGGCGCCCTGTGCCTGTACCTGTGGATGGCACTGCTGACCTACGACACCTCCGATCCGGGCTTCAGCCACACCAGCAACGCAGAGCAGGTGCAGAACGCCGCCGGGCGTGCCGGTGCGTATTTCGCCGACATCCTGTTCATGGTGCTTGGCTATTTCGCCTATATCTTCCCGCTGTTGCTGGCGATCAAGACCTGGCAGATATTCCGCGAGCGGCACCAGCCGTGGCAGTGGAGTGGCTGGCTGTTCTCCTGGCGGCTGATCGGCCTGGTGTTCCTGGTGCTGTCCGGTGCGGCGCTGGCGCACATCCATTTCCATCCGCCGGCAAGCCTGCCGTTCTCCGCCGGTGGCGCCCTGGGCGAAAGCCTCGGCGAGCTCGCGCGCAACCTGCTCAACGTGCAGGGCAGCACGCTGATGTTCATTGCCCTGTTCCTGTTCGGCCTGACCGTGTTCACCGACCTGTCCTGGTTCAAGGTGATGGACATGACCGGCAAGATCACCCTCGACCTGTTCGAGCTGGTGCAGGGCGCGGCCAACCGCTGGTGGGAGGCACGCAACGAGCGCAAACGCCTGGAGGCGCAGTTGCGCGAGGTCGACGAGCCCAAATTCACCGCGGCGCCGACGCCTGCCGAGAAGCGCGAGCCGATCAAGCCACAGCCACGCGAGCGCATCGTCGAACGCGAAGAAGCCCCAGCCCGGCCGGCCGCGCCGCGTGAAGCTGTGGTGCCGCGCGAGACGGTGGTGACCCGCGAGCAACCTGCGGCACCGGTGATCATGCCGCCTGCGGTGAAGGCCCCCGAGCCTAGCAAGCGGGTGATGAAAGAGAAGCAGACACCGCTGTTCGTCGACAGCGCGGTGGAAGGTACCCTGCCGTCGATCTCCATCCTCGACCCGGCCGAGCAGAAGAAGATCGAGTATTCGCCAGAATCCCTGGCCGGTGTCGGCCAGTTGCTGGAGATCAAACTCAAGGAATTCGGCGTGGAAGTCTCGGTGGACTCCATCCACCCGGGCCCTGTGATTACCCGTTATGAAATCCAGCCGGCGGCCGGGGTCAAGGTCAGCCGTATCGCCAACCTGGCCAAGGACCTTGCGCGGTCCATTGCGGTGACCAGCGTGCGGGTGGTCGAGGTGATCCCCGGCAAGACCACCGTGGGTATCGAGATCCCCAACGAGAACCGCCAGATGGTGCGCTTCTCCGAAGTGCTGGCGACGCCGCAGTACGATGAGCAGAAGTCGCCGGTCACCTTGGCGCTGGGCCACGACATCGGCGGCAAGCCGGTGATCACCGACCTGGCCAAGATGCCGCACCTGCTGGTGGCCGGTACTACCGGTTCCGGTAAGTCGGTGGGCGTGAACGCGATGATCCTGTCGATCCTGTTCAAGTCGGGCCCGGAAGACGCGCGGTTGATCATGATCGATCCGAAGATGCTTGAACTGTCGATCTACGAAGGCATTCCGCACTTGCTGTGTCCGGTGGTCACCGACATGAAGGACGCCGCCAACGCCCTGCGCTGGAGCGTGGCCGAGATGGAGCGGCGCTACAAGCTGATGGCGGCGATGGGTGTGCGCAACCTGGCCGGCTTCAATCGCAAGATCAAGGATGCCCAGGAGGCGGGCGAGGTCATCCACGACCCGCTGTACCGCCGCGAGAGCATGGAAGACGAGCCTCCGGTGCTGAAGACCCTGCCGACCATCGTGGTGGTGGTCGACGAATTCGCCGATATGATGATGATCGTCGGCAAGAAGGTCGAAGAGCTGATCGCCCGTATCGCACAGAAGGCGCGGGCTGCCGGTATCCACTTGATCCTCGCCACCCAGCGCCCGTCGGTGGACGTGATCACCGGCCTGATCAAGGCCAACATCCCGACCCGCATGGCGTTCCAGGTGTCGAGCAAGATCGACTCGCGGACCATCATCGACCAGGGTGGCGCCGAGCAGTTGCTGGGTCACGGTGACATGCTCTACATGCCGCCGGGCACCAGCCTGCCGATCCGTGTTCACGGTGCGTTCGTCTCCGACGACGAAGTGCACCGGGTCGTGGAAGCCTGGAAGATGCGCGGCGCGCCGGACTACAACGACGACATCCTCAATGGCGTGGAAGAGGCCGGCAGCGGCTTCGAAGGCGGCGGTGGTGGTGGCGATGGCGAAGATTCGGAGAGCGACGCGCTGTATGATGAGGCCGTGCAATTCGTGCTTGAAAGCCGCCGTGCTTCGATCTCGGCCGTGCAGCGCAAGCTGAAGATCGGCTACAACCGCGCCGCCCGCATGATCGAGGCAATGGAAATGGCCGGCGTGGTCACCCCGATGAACAGCAACGGCTCGCGGGAAGTGATCGCCCCAGGCGGCCCACGCGACTGATGAACACCTTGCCGGGCGCCAACGGTGGCGCCCGGCTCCTTCAATGCTCAATGAGGATAAACATGCGCGCGATTCGCATGCTGTTGGTTTCTGCCCTGACCCTGGCTTCTGTGTCGACCACGGTGTCGGCCTATGCCGGTGAGCAGGACGTACAGCGCCTGACCCAGTTGCTGGAGAAGTCGCAGACCATCGAAGCCAATTTCTCCCAGCTGACCCTGGATGCCGGCGGCACCAGCCTGCAGGAAACCTCCGGCAAGATGACGGTCAAGCGCCCGGGCCTGTTCTATTGGCACACCGATGCACCGCAGGAGCAGGTAGTGGTGTCCGATGGCAAGAACGTCACCCTGTGGGACCCGGACCTGGAACAGGCCACCATCAAGAAGCTCGACGTGCGCCTGAACCAGACCCCGGCGCTGCTGCTGTCCGGTGATGTGTCGAAAATCAGCCAGAGCTTCGACATCACCTCCAAGGAGCAGGGCGATGTGATGGACTTCACCCTCAAGCCGAAGACCAAGGACACCTTGTTCGACTCGCTGCGCGTGTCGTTCCGCAAGGGCCTGATCAACGACATGCAGCTGATCGACAGCGTCGGCCAGCGCACCAACATCCTGTTCAACGGGGTCAAGGCCAACCAGGCGGTGCCGGACAGCAAGTTCAGGTTCGACATCCCCAAAGGCGCTGACGTGATCAAGGAGTAACCGGAGCTCGTCATGGACCTGTTTCGAAGCGAACCCGTCGCCCAGCCCCTGGCTGCTCGCCTGCGCCCATCCAACCTGGGCGAGTACGTCGGCCAGGAGCATTTGCTGGCGCGCGGCAAACCGCTGCGCGAGGCGCTGGAGCAGGGTGCGCTGCACTCGATGATCTTCTGGGGGCCGCCAGGCGTGGGCAAGACCACCCTGGCTCGGCTGCTGGCGCAGTTCTGCGATGCCCACTTCGAAACGGTGTCGGCGGTGCTGGCCGGGGTCAAGGAGATCCGCCAGGCTGTCGAGGTGGCCAAGCAGCAGGCCGCCCAGTACGGCCGGCGTACCATCCTGTTCGTCGATGAGGTGCACCGCTTCAACAAGTCTCAACAGGATGCCTTCCTGCCCTACGTGGAGGACGGCACGCTGATTTTCATCGGTGCCACCACCGAAAACCCGTCGTTCGAACTGAACAACGCCTTGCTCTCGCGGGCGCGAGTGTATGTGCTCAAGAGCCTCGACGAAGTCGCGCTGCGCAAGCTGGTCGACCGTGCGCTCAGCGAGGAGCGGGGCTTGGGCAAGCGCAACCTGCGGGTCGGCGACGAGGCCTTCAAGATGCTCATGGCTGCCGCCGATGGCGATGGCCGGCGCATGCTCAATTTTCTCGAAAACGCCTCGGACCTGGCCGAAGACGGTGGCGAGATTGCCGTAGAGTTGTTGCAAAGCCTGCTCGGTGACAGCCGCCGGCGCTTCGACAAAGGCGGCGAGGCCTTCTACGACCAGATTTCCGCGCTGCACAAATCGGTGCGTGGTTCGAATCCCGATGCCGCGCTGTACTGGTTCGCGCGCATGCTCGACGGCGGCTGCGACCCGCTGTACATCGCCCGCCGCGTGGTGCGCATGGCCAGCGAAGACATCGGCAACGCCGACCCACGCGCGCTGAGCCTGTGCCTGGCCGCCTGGGACGTGCAGGAGCGCCTGGGCAGCCCCGAGGGTGAACTGGCGGTGGCCCAGGCCATCACCTACATCGCCTGCGCACCGAAGAGCAACGCCGTGTACATGGGCTTCAAGACCGCATTGCGCGAGGCGGCCGAGCACGGCTCGCTGGAGGTGCCACTGCACCTGCGCAATGCGCCGACCAAGCTGATGAAGCAACTGGGCTATGGCGATGAATACCGCTATGCCCACGACGAGCCCGATGCCTACGCCGCCGGCGAAGACTACTTCCCCGACCAGCTCGAACCACGGCCTTACTACCAGCCTGTTCCCCGTGGCCTGGAGCTGAAGATCGGCGAAAAACTGCGCCATCTGCACGAGCTCGACCGCAACAGCCCCCGACAGCGGAGAAAGCCGTGATCGCACTCATCGCTGCCGTCAGCGCAGGGGGTATCGCCGGCACCTTGCTGCGTTTCGCCACCTCTAACTGGGTTGCGGCCAACTGGCCCCGGCATTTCTATCTCGGTACGCTGGCTGTCAACCTGGTTGGCTGCCTGCTGATCGGCCTGCTCTACGGCCTGTTCCTGCACAAGCCGATGGCCCCCGTGGAGCTGCGCGCTGGCCTGATCGTCGGCTTCCTGGGCGGGCTGACGACGTTTTCCTCCTTTTCGCTCGATACCGTGCGCCTCATGGAAAGTGGGCAGGTGCCCCTGGCCGTGGGCTATACCGGTATTAGCGTGATGGGCGGGCTCCTGGCCACTTGGGCCGGCCTGTCCCTGACCCGACTCTGAACCAACCTCTATACATAACGAGAGAACGACATGCTCGATTCCAAACTGTTACGCGGCCAACTCCAGGAAGTGGCTGACCGCCTCGCCTCCCGTGGCTTCAGCCTGGATGTCGCGCGCATCGAATCGCTGGAAGAACGCCGCAAGGCGGTACAGACCCGTACCGAGCAGTTGCAGGCTGAGCGTAACGCCCGCTCCAAATCGATTGGCCAGGCCAAGGCCAAGGGTGAAGACATCGCGCCGCTGATGGCCGACGTCGAGCGCATGGCCAATGAACTGGCGGCCGGCAAGGTCGAGCTGGACGGTATCCAGGCTGAACTGGACGGCATCCTGCTGACCATTCCGAACCTGCCGGACGCCAGCGTTCCGGTCGGTGCCAGCGAAGACGACAACGTCGAAGTGCGCCGCTGGGGTACGCCGAAAGCTTTCGATTTCGAGATCAAGGACCACGTCGCTCTGGGCGAAATCAGCGGTGGCCTGGACTTCGAAGCCGCGGCCAAGCTGTCCGGTGCCCGCTTTGCAGTGCTGCGTGGCCCGGTCGCCCGCCTGCACCGCGCACTGGCGCAGTTCATGATCAACCTGCACACCGGCGAGCACGGCTACGAAGAGCATTACACCCCGTACCTGGTGCAGGCCCCGGCGCTGCAAGGCACTGGCCAGCTGCCGAAGTTCGAGGAAGACCTGTTCAAGATCAGCCGCGAAGGCGAAGCCGACTTCTACCTGATCCCGACTGCCGAAGTGTCGCTGACCAACCTGGTGGCGGGCGAGATCCTCGACGCCAAGCAGCTGCCGCTCAAGCTGGTTGCCCATACCCCGTGCTTCCGCAGTGAGGCCGGCGCGTCGGGCCGCGACACCCGCGGCATGATCCGCCAGCACCAGTTCGACAAGGTCGAGATGGTCCAGGTGGTCGAGCCGTCCAAGTCGATGGAAGCGCTGGAAGGCCTGACCGCCAACGCCGAGCGCGTCCTGCAGCTGCTGGAGTTGCCGTATCGCGTGCTGGCCCTGTGCACCGGCGACATGGGCTTCGGCGCCGTGAAGACCTACGACCTGGAAGTGTGGGTGCCGAGCCAGGACAAGTACCGTGAGATCAGCTCCTGTTCCAACTGCGGTGACTTCCAGGCCCGCCGCATGCAGGCCCGCTGGCGCAACCCGGAAACCGGCAAGCCTGAGCTGGTGCACACCCTCAATGGCTCCGGCCTGGCGGTGGGCCGTACCCTGGTAGCGGTGCTGGAGAACTACCAGCAGGCCGACGGCTCGATCCGCGTGCCGGACGTACTGAAGCCGTACATGGGTGGTGTCGAGGTCATCCGCTAAATGGATTACCTGCCGCTGTTCCACAAGCTGCAGGGCGGCCGCGTGCTGGTCGTCGGCGGCGGCGAAATCGCCTTGCGCAAGGCGCGCCTGCTGGCCGATGCCGGTGCCGCGCTGCGGGTGGTAGCGCCCGACGTCGATGGCCAGCTGGCCGCGCTGGCCCGTGAAGGCGGCGGCGAGGTCCTGGTGCGTGGCTATCGGGCGGACGACCTGGTCGGTTGCCGGCTGGTGATCGCGGCCACCGATGACTCGGGGCTCAATGCCCAGGTCTCGGCCGATGCGCAGGCGCTCAGCCTGCCGGTCAACGTGGTGGATGCGCCGGCCCTGTGCACGGTGATCTTCCCGGCGATCGTCGACCGTTCACCCTTGGTGGTGGCGGTTTCCAGTGGCGGTGACGCCCCGGTGCTGGCGCGCTTGATACGCGCCAAGCTGGAAGCCTGGATTCCGTCTACCTATGGTGAGCTGGCCGGCTTGGCCGCGCGTTTTCGCGACAAGGTCAAGGCGTTATACCCGGACGTCAACCAGCGCCGCGGCTTCTGGGAAACCGTGTTCCAGGGCCCGATTGCCGAGCGCCAATTGGCCGGGCAGGGGACCGAGGCCGAAAAGCTGTTGCAGGCCATGGTCGACGGCGCCCCGGTACAGCAGGGCGGCGAGGTGTACTTGGTAGGCGCTGGACCGGGTGACCCGGACTTGCTGACTTTCCGCGCCTTGCGCCTGATGCAACAGGCCGACGTGGTGCTTTACGACCGCCTGGTGGCGCCTGCGATCATCGAGATGTGCCGGCGCGATGCCGAACGCATTTATGTGGGCAAGCGCCGCGCCGACCATGCCGTGCCGCAGGACCAGATCAACCGCCTGCTGGTCGACCTGGCGCAGCAGGGCAAGCGTGTGCTGCGCCTGAAGGGCGGCGACCCGTTCATCTTCGGCCGGGGTGGCGAGGAGATCGAGGAGCTGGCCGAGCATGGCATCCCGTTCCAAGTGGTGCCGGGCATTACCGCGGCCAGTGGCTGTTCCGCCTATGGCGGTATTCCGCTGACTCACCGTGACTATGCCCAGTCGGTGCGGTTCGTGACCGGGCACCTCAAGGACGGGACCAGTAATCTGCCTTGGGATGATCTGGTTGCACCGGCGCAGACCTTGGTGTTCTACATGGGGCTGGTGGGGTTGCCGACCATCTGTGCCGAGCTGATTCGTCATGGCCGTGCGGCCAGTACGCCGGCGGCGTTGGTGCAGCAGGGGACTACGCGCAACCAGCGGGTGTTTACCGGCACCTTGGCGGACTTGCCGGCGCTGGTGGCCCGGCATGAGGTGCATGCGCCGACCCTGGTGATTGTCGGGGAAGTGGTGCAGTTGCGCGAGAAGCTGGCCTGGTTCGAAGGCTCGCAGCAGGACTGAAATCGTTGGGGCCGCTTTGCGGCCCATCGCCGGCAAGCCGGCTCCCACAGGATTCACGCAAGCCTCGAGACCTGTGTGATCCCTGTGGGAGCCGGCTTGCCGGCGATGGGCTGCAAAGCAGCCCCGGCTACCTCAAGCCTGCCAAATCCCTTTACCCGCCAACCGCTGCCGATCATGCGGCAAATTGAAATTCTGCAACGGCCCCTTAGGCACAATCCCATTCGGGTTGATGGTCTTGTGACTCATGTAATAGTGCTTCTGGATATGTTCCATATTCACCGTCTGCGCCACCCCCGGCCACTGATACAGCTCGCGCAGCCAATTGGACAGGTTCGGGTAGTCGCTCAAGCGACGCAGGTTGCACTTGAAGTGCCCGTGGTACACCGCATCGAAACGCACCAGCGTGGTAAACAGCCGCACGTCGGCTTCGGTCAGGTATTCACCGGCCAGGTAGCGATTACGGCTTAGCAGACCTTCCAGATAATCCAGCTCATTGAACACGTCATCGAACGCGGCCTCATAGGCCTCTTGCGTGGTGGCGAAGCCTGCGCGGTACACGCCGTTGTTCACCGCCGGATAGATGCGAGCGTTCAGCGCCTCGATGGCCGGGCGCAGTGGCTCGGGGTACAGGTCCAGGTGGTTGTCGGTCAGCTCGTTGAAGGCGCTGTTGAAGATACGGATGATCTCCGACGACTCGTTGTTCACGATGCGCTTCTCTTGCTTGTCCCACAGCACGGGCACGGTGACACGGCCGGTGTAGTGCGGGTCGTCCTGGGTGTAGCGCTGGTGCAGGTAGGTGAGGCCGTCGAGGTGGTCGCCGCTGGAGCCTTGCTGCGGGTCGAAGGTCCAGCCGCTTTCCTGCATCAGCCAGCTCACCACCGACACATCGATCAGCGGTTCCAGGCCCTTGAGCGCGCGGAAGATCAGGGTGCGATGAGCCCACGGGCACGCCAGCGACACATACAGGTGGTAGCGGCCGGCCTCGGGGGCGGGCAGTTGATTGCGGCGCTGGGCATTCTCGCGCTTGAACGCGCCGTCCTTGCCGTTTTCGTACCACTGGTCATGCCAGCGGCCGTCGATCAAAAGGCCCATGTTGAGCTCCTCGGAACAAAGTCGTTTGTCGTTGGAGCTCAGTCTAGGGCAAATCGTTCGAACAACTAGTGCAAAGACTGCAGGGTAACCATCTACTTATTCGATTGGTTCCGTGCGCTCCAGTAACCGCGTGCCGTGGCAAATGCCTGCTCGCGATCCTGGCCCAGCCCGCGCAGGGCCAAGGCCATGGTCGCGACCACGGCCATTTCACCGTAGCTGTCATCGGCTTCGCCGCGCCAGACGGCCAGCAACTGCTCTGGCTGCAGGCTCGGCGGTTTCACATGGCGGCGCTCGCTCAGCGCTGGCCATTCTTCATCCCAAGTTTCCCCCGCCGTGGTGCCGTACAAGTGGCTGATGACATCGGGGTTGACCTCGATCTCGCCTCCGTCACCCTTGATCACCACGGCATGGTCGCCGAGCAGGCGGCTGGCTTCGCGGTGCACGGCCTGGTACCCGGGGTGGAAGATGCTCTGCAGGCCGCAACGGGCGCCCAGCGGGTTGAGCACGCGCGCCAGGGAATGGATGGGCGAGCGCAGGCCGAGGGTGTTGCGCAGGTCGATCATGCGCTGCAGCTGCGGCAACCAGTCCTGCAGGGGCGCGAAGGCAAGGCGCTGCTGGTCCAGGGCCTGGCTGACCGCAGGCCAGTCACGGCACAGCGGTATCTGCAGCAGGGCCAGCACCTGTTCGGTGTACAGGCGTCCGGCGGTGTGCGCGCCGCCACCGTGCAAGAGGATACGCACGCCGTTGTTGGCCAGGCATTTGGCTGCCAGCAGGTACCACGGCAAGTGGCGCTTCTTGCCGGCATAGCTCGGCCAGTCCAGGTCGACAGCGATGGAGGGCGCTTGCAGGTGGGCGCGCACGGCTTCGGTGAAGCCGGCCAGCTCTTCGGCGCTTTCTTCCTTGTGCCGCAGCAGCATGAGGAAGGCACCGAGCTGGGTGTCTTCGACCTTGCCTTCCAGCAGCAGGGTCATGGCGGCGCGGGCTTCCTCGCGGGTCAGGCCGCGCGCACCGCGCTTGCCCTTGCCAAGGATGCGCACGAATTCGGCGAAGGGGTGTTCGGCCGGGGTTTCCAGGGTCAGCGGGCGAGCGTCGGTCATATGCAATTGGTCGGCTTGGGCAGGCCCGCGAGCTTGGCTGCGAGCTTGGCGGGGGTGCCATTGAACAGGCGGTTGAGGTGTGGGCTGTTGCCCTTTTCCGGCCCCAGCTTGAGTGCGGTGTACTTGATCAGCGGGCGCGTGGCTGGGGACAGCTGGTATTCCTCGTAGAATTGGCGCAGCAGTTCGAGGACTTCCCAGTGATCGGCGGTCAGGGCGATGCTCTCGCGCTCGGCCAGTGCCTCGGCGGCGGCGGGGGACCAGTCTTGCAGGTCGAGCAGAAAGCCATCCTTGTCCAGGGCGATCGCCTGATCGCCAACGGTCAGTGTGTTCATAGCCAGCTGTTGACCTTGTCGTAGTGCAGTGACAAGGCGACGAAGGCCCGGTAGTCCACCGCCTTGGCCAGCTCACTGCTGATGGCGCGCGCTTGCAGGTCTTCGTCGAGGGCGAACAGGCGTTGATCCAGGCCGGCCGCCTGTAACAGGCGCTGCGTGTCGCAGCCGTCGTGCAGGGCGTAAACCGCATCGCCGCACAGCAGCAAGGCATCATCGCTGCCGAGCAGGCGCAGGCAACTGCCCAGGCGGTCGTCGCCGAAGGGGGAATGGGAGAGTACGTGCAAGGTTGGCATCAGAGCGTCACCACTTGGTCGTAACGGGCAATCAGCGCGGTCAGTGCTGCGTCGTCCAGCACCTCCACCGGCAGGTCCAGGGTGTCGGCGGCCAGGCCGCGGCGGGTGAGGCTGTGCTGGCAGGCATACAGTTCTTCGACGCCGAACATCGGCAGTGCCTGCAGGTTGGCGCCGAGGTTCTTCTGCTGCACGGCGCTCGGTTGCTGGCCGGGCGCCAGCTGGAACACGCCGTCATCGAGAAACAGCATGCCCAGCGGCAGGTCGAACGCACCGCCCGCCAGAGCGATGTCTAGGGCCTCGCGTGCGCCAGGGCCATTCCACGGTGCCTGGCGGCTGATGATCAACAGGGATTTGGCCATTTCAATCGCCTCCAAAACAGACCAGGCGGTCGGCAAGCTGCGCCGCTTCATGCAACTGACCCAGGCCCGACAGCTCCCAGGGCTGGGGCAAGTTCACTGCTGGACGCTGGTAACGCGTGGCTTCGGCCTGATCGAGCACGCCGCGGCGCAAGGCGGCGGCGATACACACCACCGCGTCGAGCTGCTGGGCTTCGATAAAGGCGCGCCACTGGGCCGCGACATCCACTTCGTCCTGGGGCGCGACGATGTTGGCCGAGGCGCTGTGAACGCCGTCCTGATAGAAGAACAGCCGGGCAATCTCATGCCCGTCGGCCAGTACCGCCTCGGCGAAGCGCAGGGCGCGGCGCGAGGAGGGCGCATGGGCCGGGGAAAAAACCGCGATGGCGAATTTCATGGACAACTCGAATAAAGGAATGCGGCCATGATAAAGCAAAAAGCCCGCGCCGGTGGGCGCGGGCTTTGTCGGCTGAAGCACGCCGGGTCAGGCGTGTTCCTTGTTCTCTGGCAGGAACCAGTTCAGCAGCAGGGCGCAGATGCCGCCGGTGGCCACGCCCGATTCCAGCACATGGCGAATCGCCTCGGGCATGTGCGCGAGGAATTCAGGAACCTGAGCCACGCCCAGGCCCAGCGCCAGCGATACCGAGATAATCAGCAAGGCGCGGCGATCCAGGCGGGTGCTGGCCAGGATGTTGATGCCGGAGGCGGCTACCGCACCGAACATGACCATCGCTGCACCACCCAGCACCGGCTCGGGCACAGCCTGGATCACCCCGGCAACGCTAGGGAACAGGCCCAGCAGGACCAGCATCACGGCAATCCACATACCGATATGGCGGCTGGCGATGCCAGTCAGCTGAATCACGCCGTTGTTCTGGGCGAAGATCGAACTGGGGAAGGTGTTGAAGAAGCCGGCCAGCAGCGAGTTGGCGCCGTTGACCAGTACACCGCCCTTGATCCGCTGCATCCATACCGGGCCTTCGACCGGTTGGCGAGAGACCTTGCTGGTGGCCGTGACATCACCAATGGCTTCCAGCGACGTCACCAGGTAGATCACCAGCATCGGAATGAACAGCGCCCAGGAAAAGCCCAGGCCGAAGTGCAGCGGCGTCGGGACCTGGAACAGTGCGGCCTGGTGCATGCCAGTGAAGTCCAGGCGGCCAAGGTAACCTGCCAGTGCATAACCCACGGCCAGGGCGATAACGATGGCGCAGCTGCGCATCCACACCACCGGGATGCGGTTGAGGATCACGATGATTGCCAGCACCACACCCGAGAGCAGCAGGTTTTCGCCGTTGGCGAAGGTGCCGTCGGCCATTGCGCCAAAGCCACCGCCCATGCTGATCAGGCCGACCTTGATCAAGGTCAGGCCGATCATCAGCACGACGATGCCGGTTACCAGCGGGGTGATGAGGCGTTTGACGAACGGCAGGATGCGCGACACCCCCATCTCGACGAACGAGCCGGCGATTACCACGCCGAAGATCGCCGCCATCACGCTTTCCACCGGTGTGCCCTGCTTGACCATCAACGCGCCGCCGGCAATCAGCGGGCCGACGAAGTTGAAGCTGGTGCCCTGGACGATCAGCAATCCCGCACCGAACGGGCCGAAGCGTTTGCACTGGACGAAGGTGGCGATACCGGAAATCACCAGGGACATCGACACGATCAGGTTGGTGTCGCGCGCCGAAACGCCCAGCGCCTGGCAGATCAGCAAGCCCGGGGTGACGATGGGGACGATGATTGCCAGCAGGTGTTGAAGCGCTGCCAGCAGGCCGATCAACAGCCGTGGCTTGTCCTCGAGGCCAAGCACCAGTTCATTGGCAGGCGCCGCCGCGCCTGGGCTGTTTTCGTGTGAGCTCATTGCAGGTTGCTGCCCCGGAGGAAAAAAGGAGCGCATTCTACGGAATGAAGCGGGATTGGGGTAGAGGAAAGCACGTTGGCCGCAAGATCGGCGACCATTTGCTGTTTAAGCTGACTTTTAGGTCAATTTATGGGGTGGGTTTTTGGGGGGCTGGCTTGGGATTTGAGGTGGTGCATAAATCAAGCGCCGGCCGCGCGGCGCTCGATCTCATAGGCGCCGCACTTCGCACGACGACCACCTCTCAACCCACACGCATTTCCAAATCCCGCCCACAAAAAAGCCCGCCGAAGCGGGCTTTTCCTTGCAACTCAGCCAATCAATCGTCACGGCCCATGATGCCGAACAGCTGCAGCAGGCTGATGAACAGGTTGTAGATCGATACATACAGGCTGATGGTCGCCATGATGTAGTTGCGCTCACCGCCATGGATGATGGCGCTGGTCTGGAACAGAATGCAGACCGACGAGAACAGCACGAAGCCCGCGCTGATCGCCAGTTGCAGGCCGCTGATCTGGAAGAAGAAGCTGGCCACTACAGCTCCCAGCAGAACGAAGAACCCTGCAGTGATGAAGCCGCTGAGGAAGCTCATGTCCTTGCGGGTGATCAGCACATAGGCCGACAGGCCGCCGAACACCAGCGCGGTCATGGCGAAGGCCGAGCTGACCACTTCGGCGCCGCCGCTCATGCCCAGGTAACGGTTGAGGATCGGTCCGAGGATGAAGCCCATGAAACCGGTGAGGGCGAAGGTGGATACCAGGCCCCAGACCGAATCACGCAGTTTGGCGGTGAGGAAGAACAGGCCATAGAAGCCGATCAGCACCACGAATACGTTCGGGTAGCGGACGCCCATCTGCTGGGAGATGTAGGCCATGACACCGCTGAAGGCGAGGGTGAGTGCCAGCAGGCTGTACGTGTTGCGCAGGACCTTGCTGACCTCGCGCTGCTCGACCTGCTGGCCGTTGTGTACGGCATAATCCTGTTCGCGCATGGCGACACTCCTTGGTAAACCTGTGGTTTTGAAACGTTCAGATGCAAAGGAGTCTATCAGAGGTTCCGCAACCGGCGTCATAGAGAGTTTGACAGCGTGTTTCATTACGGTATTATGGCGGCCGCAAAACGAGCTGGAAGCGTGGCCGAGTGGTTTAAGGCAACGGTCTTGAAAACCGTCGATGGGCAACTATCCTAGAGTTCGAATCTCTACGCTTCCGCCATATTCAAAGCCCTGATTATTCAGGGCTTTTTGCGTTTCCGAGGTACCGATTTGCGGGCCTCTACCGATCTCCTTCATTCCGCATTTTTCCCCTTATTTCCCATTTCTGCCTTAGGCGCAAGGAAGGCCTTGCTGTAGTAGCCTGACGGGTCGAAACAGCAAACGTGCTTCTTGCCGGATGCAAGCATCTCGCATGCATTACCAATCCGTTTTGCGCGCGTCTTGAGTTGCTTGGCTGAAGTAATCCAGTGTATCCAGTCTACGCGTGCGAGGGTGGTCGTATTGTTCCAAACTAAACGAGCCTCAGGCATGGCTGCCAGTGCCTCCTGAAAATCGGGTGGGATATCAGGCTCGGGCTCCTGCTTCACAGGTGTTAACTCCAGCGTAACGATATCCCCAACAGCCGCCCCCGCGGCTTTGAGTAACTCTGTACTTACCTGCAGTCAATGGCTCAGCTGACCATCCGGCTCAAGGGTCGCCTGGAAAGGGTGCCCATTGATAGTGCCTTCAACTGTCGTCCTTCCTCGCCTCGGAAGCTGTTCACTCGCGTCTCTTGGCAGTACTACGAACGCCCACGACGTATCATTTCCAGGTTGTACCGGACGAAGAAGCTTGGCTTCGAATCGGGATTTCACATCGGTTGTTGTCATTGCAACGCCTCCAACCACTACACCCAGCTCGGCTGCGGTTAAGATTCAGTACAGAAGGTCGAAGCTACCTATTAGCCTAGCCAGTTCAGCGGACGCCTGTCCAAAGTGCTGTTGCCAGTGCCGGCCTCATCGCCGGCAAGCCGGCTCCCACAGGCATATCACCAGCCCCAGGCTTGCGTAGTGCCTGTGGGAGCCGCGCTTGCCGGCGATGGGCCGCGAAGCGGCCCCAACATGTCAGACCCAAAGAGGAGTCCGTCATGACAGTAGTCGATCGTCTCAGGTATTTGCGCCTCGTTCTTGTTTTGGCTGGCCTCGCGTGTCTTGCTCTGTACCCACTTATGTTGTTCTGGCCTTCCGGCTGGGCTTGGCACGCCGGTCACTCGGACTACCCGATGATGATCGTTGGCATCTACGCGACACTCGGCGTGTTCTTGATCCTGGCCGCACGTGATCCATTAGCCAATCTGAGCCTGATCTGGTTCACCGTGTGGTCTAGCGCCGTACACGGCACAATCATGGCCGTTCAGGCGGTCACCCAGCAGGGGCAAATGGGGCACTTGGCAGGTGACGTGCCATCGCTCTTCATCGTGGCGGTTGCCTTGGCCATATTGACGCCCCGCTCGCGTTTGGCCGCTCGGACCCGGACACACGATGGGGCCTAAGGCCAGGTTTGTCGTTATGGCTCTGTACTTCATGGAGGGTTTGACAATCCCGAACATCAGAGAGGAGCCTTTATCATTTTTGGGTCTGGCGGAAGCGGACGGCTATGGCAACGGTCAACGAAAGTAAGGGAATCCAGTCCGTAGAGCGGGCGATGGCTGTCCTGGAGGTGATCGCCGGAGCGGGTGGAGAGTTGCGCCTTGTCGATCTGGTGAAGGCGTTAGGGCTGCACAAAAGCACCCTGCATGGCTTGCTGAACACCCTATGTGCCCTGGGATACATTTCCCGACGCGGGTCACGTTACGCGATTGGGCTACGGCTACGGGACATTGCTCAGCCATTGAATGATGCGGATGACAGGCTGAAAGAGGCGTTTGGCCCGGCACTCGGAGCCCTTGCTGATATGACAGGTGAGAGCTGCTACCTGGCTGCTCCTTGCGGTACACGCCATTACCTTTACATCGATGCCGTCTTGCGAGAGAACAGCGCGACCAGTAGCTCGCCGCGGGGGCGACGGGAAGCACTCACCACTTCAGCAATCGGCAAAGTGTTCCTGGCGCTTGATGGCGATCTCTCACGTAGCTTGCGCAAAGCCGGGTTGCTCGACTCGGCTTTGGAGCAAGAGCTGCAAACCATCACTGAAAAAGGATACGCACTGGATTTGGAGCACGCTGAGAAAGGCCTCAACTCTTAGCATTGCCACTACGCAAGCAGGGCAGACTGGTTGCTTCGCTTGCAGTATCTGGACCCGTAGAGCGGTTGCCTCAAGACAAGCTGGTCACCCTTGCAGGTAGGGTGATGCGTGAGTTGTACGACATGGTCAAACTTTAGCGCCCAGCTCTCCAAGGCTCTTTTTTCCGTTGCTACCTGCCGTGATCATCCGGGCTCGAATCAGTGGAAATTTGGAGCCCGCTATGTTGGAAAATGTCGTTGAAGAGGTGATCGCTCGCGCTAAAGGTCTGGCCCAAGAGCATGGCTTTTCAGTGTGCATCAGCGTCGTCGACGCCTCAGGTCTGCAGGCTGGTTTTCTGCGGATGGATAATGCGGTTCCGGGTGCCATCGATATCGCTATCAAGAAGGCTCGTACCGCTGCATTGTTCCGTACAGACAGCGCCGTGATTGGTGAGGGTGCGCGGCCGGGCGGGGCGATCTATAGCCTGGAGGCTACCAATGGTGGGTTGATCAGCTTTGGCGGTGGGGTTGTCTTGCAGGATGCCCAGGGCAAGGTCATCGGTGCTGTAGGTATCGCAGGTGCAACCGTTGAGGCGGATCAGATTATTGCACTGGGAGCTGCACGACCATGAGCCATGTCCAACAACGGCTCCATCCAAGCGTTTGGGCGTTGGCGGTGACAGCTTTCGCGATTGGTGTGGCGGAGTTCATTGTGGTGGGTGTGTTGCCCACCATTTCGGAAGAGCTCCAGGTACCCTTGTCGCGCGCCGGAAGTCTGGTGGGGCTCTATGCCCTTGCCCTGGCTGTCGGCACGCCTCTGATGGTGCTTTTGCTGGCCAGATTTCCTCGCAAACCCGTGCTCTTGGGTTTGATCGCAGTCTTCCTGCTTGGAAACCTGCTGTCCGCGCTCTCGACTGATTACGCCTCTTTGCTAATGGGGCGGGTAGTCACAGCGGTGGCTCATGGGAGCTTCTTCGCCATAGGTGCTACCGTGGCGGCACGTTTGGCTCCGAAAGGCCAGGAGAGCAGTGCAATTGCTGTCATGTTCGCCGGCCTTACCCTGGCGATGGTGATTGGTGTCCCGCTTGGCAGTTTCCTGGGCAACGGATTCGGCTGGAGATTACCTTTCTACGCAGTGGTGGCATTGGCAGTCGCAGGCTTCATTGCCACGCTGATCTGGCTGCCCAGTCTTGCTGCCCCGGCGAGTGTGAAGCCGGCAGCGCAGTTGGCTGCAGCAGCTAACCCGGCGATTCTGACCATGATGGCGATCACCGTCTTGGGGTTCGGCGCTTCGTTTGCGGCCTTTACGTTCATCACCCCGATCCTCACGGACATCACTGGCTTTTCGAGCAGTGTTGCGAGCATGTTGCTTGTGGTGTTCGGGGGCGCAACGCTTGTTGGCAACTTGCTGGGCGGGCGAATCGCTTCAGCTATCGGCTGGCAGGCCGCGCTTCGATGGTTGCTGGTTGCGTTGGCAGTGGTATTGGTTGCGGTCGCGCTGCTGCTGCCTTACCAGGGGGCGATGGTCATCCTTCTGTTTGCCTGGGGTGGTTTGGCGTTCGGGATTTCTCCCGCCGTCCAAGGTGGGATGCTGGCCACTGCCCAGCGATTTACGCCCAAGGCGGTAGATTTCGCCTCGGCGTTGAACATCTCTGCTTTCAATCTCGGGATTACGTTGGGAGAGGTTTCAGGGAGTGCGCTGGTAGAGCACGGGCACATGGCGCTCACGCCTTGGGCCGGGGTAGCGGCGGCAATCGTCGCTCAATTGCCACTGGCTTGGTTAGTGAGGCATGAGCGTCGTTCAGCGTTCAGCATTGCGATGAATTGAGGCTCGATCGTCGACGTTGTTTGGTAGTCGCCCCTGGCGGTATTTTCTGCCTGGAATCGATTGCCCCTTAATCGTAATCCTCACATTTATCGATCCGCTTGCCGACGAGGTACACGATGAGAACAATTGCTGCAGCGACAAGGATTAGCAGAGTGAGGGAAACGATCCAAAACATCAGTTTTCTCTTCTATTCGCCGGCCTCTCCCTGACCTTTTTTTAGGTGAGGCTATATCAGTGTCTGCAATTTCGGAAGCCCGATCTGAATGCCCGCCGATTGGCGGTTTTTGTTGATTTCAAAGGATCAATCGTGGCTCGACTTTCTCTCGCCGGCCAAGGTGGGATGCTTGCCACTGCTCCAATCTCGGGATTACGTTGGGAGAGGTTTCAGGGAGTGCGCTGGTAGAGCACGAGCACATGGCGCTGACGCCTTGGACCGGGATAGCGGCGGCAATCGTAAGGCAGCGAGGAAGAGCTTCACGGCATCGGATGGCTACCGCAAAGGCTACCGCAGCGTCCTTTGTCCAACCGTCCAAGCCGCGTCAGTCGGCTGCTTGAAAAGGCAATACCCACCGCCATTCTGGATGTGATTCTTGATTTCGTAGTCTCGCCAATCCGTCATAGCCTTAGCATCAATGTCCTGTGGCCGACGTTCGAGCAGCCACGCCACGGCATTCAGGAACTGTCCGTGAGAAAACACCGCGATCTGACGAGCAGGGTGTTGCTCCAGGCGATCGAGGAAGGTCTGGGCGCGAGTCACAAAATCCAAGAACGACTCTGCGCCGGCGCCATCAATGAACGAGGGGTCTGATCTCAGCCAGTAAGCCTCGACCCAGCTCCGCCTTTCAGAGAGCGTCGTGTTGATGCAGCGAGCAAGTTCAAGGTAAGTGAACTCTTGAATGAGCCATGTTTCTATAGCCGCATTCGGGAAGGCTGCTGCAGTAACTTCTGCGGTTGCCTGGGCTCGTGCAAAGGGCGAGGCGACAATCAGGTCAGGCGCCTCAGCAAATGACCGGGCCACCGTGTATGCCTGGTCAAGTCCCTTCTGGGTTAAAGGAATGCTGGCGTGATCATGAGTGGCGTGGCCGGCGTTTGCGGCGCTTTCTCCGTGGCGGATGAGTCTCACTCGTTTCATCAGTCGTCCAGTACTATTTGGTAATGACGGTATAGACCAAGGGGCACAGTAGTTCTGGCCTTCCCTGAGCGGGCTTTTTAACTTTTCAGCAGGTGGCAGGGTTCGGTGAAGTGGTCTATTGCTTCCTTCCTATGCCAACACACCAAGGAGCATGAAATGAAGCCATTACTGTTAGGCCTCCTGCTGGCTACCCCCGCCATCGCCCAAGCCCAGATCCCCCTCCTGAACGCCACCTGCCCCGGTTACATCGAAGTCCACGCCGACAAGGGCGGCCCGATCTACATCAATGGCAAGGAAGCACCGCTGAAGAAATTCAACGACAACTACTTCGAAGCCAAAGGAAGTGGCGTGACGATTTCCCTGACCATCAACCCCGATGGTTCAGCCGACGTCTCCTACACCGGTAAAAACCGCGCCAACGGGGTCTGCCAGCTGAAGGAGTAGGGCAAGGGCCACTTTTATTGCCATCACCTGGCATGCACACGCCGTTCAGTGCTTTATAGTGGCCGCTCCGTCAATCGCGTCTCCGTTCAATAGGTGTGGTGTGTTTTTCAGGCTCATTCTGATCGCTGTCCTGCTGTCGATCTCTGCGTGCAGTTCCCAATCACCCAGCACCGGCACCTCTGCCAACAAAGTCGTCAGTGGCGTTTACAAGGTCAAGCGTGGCGACACCCTCTATTCGATCGCCACTCGCCACGGCTGGGATTTCAAGGCACTGGCGCGCTACAACAACATCAACCCACCCTACGCAGTGAACGTGGGCCAGAACATTCGCTTCGGCCCGGGCAGCGCCACGACTAAAACTGCAACCAGAACCGCTACCAAAACCTCAACTGTGCCGGCCACCAAAGTGACCTTGCGTGGCTGGGACTGGCCGATCAAGAACGCTGTGGTCATCGGTCGATATGCCCCAGCCGACAAGCTCAGCAAGGGCATCCGCATCGCTGCCACCCCAGGCCAGCCAGTGTTCGCCAGCCTCGGCGGCAAGGTGGCGTTCGCCACCAACATTCGCGGCTACGGCAACCTGATCATCCTCCAGCACGGCGCCTCCCACGCCAGCGTCTACGGGCACAACCGCAGATTGCTGGTCAAGGAAGGTCAAACCGTCAGCAAGGGGGAGTTGATTGCCGAGGCCGGTGACCTGGACACCGACCGCACGCAGCTGTATTTCGAGATCCGCCAGAATGGCAAGCCGGTCGATCCAATGAGCGTGTTGCCGGCGGCCAAGTGAGTGCGCTCACAGATGGTCGGCATCCAGCACTGCCTGGGCGAAGGCCTGGGGGGCTTCCTGGGGTAGGTTGTGGCCAACGCCACCCTTGAGCAGGCGATATTCGTACTTGCCGGTGAAGCGCTGGGCATAGGCTTCGGCGGGCGGGTGCGGTGCGCCGTTGGCGTCGCCTTCCAGGGTGATGGTGGGCACGCCGATGGAGGGGAACTTGGCCAGCTTGGCTTCCAGCGGGTCGTAACGGGTTTCGCCTTGGGCCAGCCCCAGCCGCCAGCGGTAGTTGTGCACGGTGATGGCCACCTGGTCGGGGTTGTCCAGTGCCTTGGCGCTGCGTTCGAAGGTGGCGTCGTCGAATGCCCACTTGGGTGATGCGGTTTGCCAGATCAATTTGGCGAAGGCATGGCGATTGTGGGTGTAGCCAAGTTCGCCGCGCTCGGTGGCGAAGTAGTACTGGTACCACCACTGCAGCTCTGCACTGGGCGGCAAGGGCGCCTTGGCGGCTTGCTGGCTGCTGATCAGGTAACCGCTGACCGAGACCAGCGCCTTCACCCGCTCCGGCCACAGGGCCGAAACGATATCGGCTGTGCGCGCACCCCAGTCGAAGCCGGCCAGCACGGCGCGCTTGACCTGCAGTGCGTCCATGAAGGCAATGACATCGCTGGCCAGGGCCGCAGGCTGGGCGTTGCGGGGCGTGTCGGCGGAGAGGAAACGGGTTTCGCCATAACCGCGCACGTACGGCACCAGGACGCGATAGCCCTTCGCGGCCAAGGCCGGGGCGACTTCCTGGAAGCTGTGAATGTCGTAGGGCCAGCCGTGCAGGAGGATCACCACGGGGCCATCGGCCGGCCCTTGTTCGACGTAAGCCACCTCCAGCACACCGGCCTTGATGTGCTTCAAGGGCCCGAACTCATCCGCCACCGCCACGCGGTTTTCGGGCTGCGCAGGTTGCGTGGCGTAAGCCCCGGTTGCACTCAGCAGGGCGCAGGCGAGCAGGGCGGAACGCTTGAAACGTTGGGAAGTGGCAAGGGTGAACATGGGCATCTCCTGGCGCTGATGAATGCAAGCCAGTAAAGAAGATCGTTGTATCCCGGGTGTGTCTCTCGACAGTGCAGTCAGCGTACTTGTGTGTCAGCTCGCACTTTGAACACAAAAAGATACAAACGCCGGCTCACACCACCGGCTGCATGCAAGCCCCCAGGTCCTCCAGGAACGCCTGCAATATCGGCGGCGCAGCCACCCCGCGACGGGTAATCACGTCGAAGGGTGAGCTCAGGTCCAGGGTGCTCGCGCCCAACCGGCACATCTCCCCGGTCTTCACCCATGGTTCGGCAAAATGCACGGGAAGAAACCCGACATAGGCCCCGGAGATGATCAGGATTGCCGCCGCCTCGATATTTTCGACGGTGGCCGCGGCCTTGCTCATGCCCAGTTGATCGAGGTCGTACTGCTGCATGTAGCCGCGCGCGACCAGGCGGCAAGCGCGCACTTCTTCCAGGAGGCGGCCATTGCTGGCCTTGCTGCCGAACAAGGGATGGCGGCGGCCACAGAACAGGCCCAGCGCCTCGTCATAGAGGGGCAGGTAGGACAGCCCTGGCACGCGCATGGGGAAGTGCCCGATGGCCAGGTGCAGGCGGCCGTCCAGTACACGCTCTTCGAGCTCGGCGGGGGTGCCGATATAGACGTTGAGGTGGGCGTCGTGGCCGCGTGAGACGAAGCGTTGCGTGGTGCGCGGCACCGGCGAGTCGGGGTCGGTGAGCGTCGAGTCGATGATCCCGAGGTTGAGCTTGCCGCTGATGTGCTGCTTGAGCACATCAGCGTCGAGGCAGAAGCTTTCCACAGCGCCGAGCAGGCGCAACGCCGCTTCATGGATCGCCACCCCTTGCTCGGTCAGGCGAAAGCCGCTGCGCCCGCGCTGGCAGAGCTTGACCCCCAGCCGCGTTTCCAGGTGCGTCATCTGTTCGCTGATGGTCGACTGGCCGGCGTTCAGCGCGGCTTGTGCTGCGGAAAAGCCGCCGCACCGGACGATGGTGGCGAATACCCTGAGGAGCTTGAGATCGACATCGTGGAGCTGGATCACGCCTGGCCTCCTGTCGGTGCGTCACATCGGTGAAGCTGATATGAGCATCCGATCGATTGTTTTTTGCCAAGGTAAACATGGCTGGGCGTGCTACCGCAATGCCGGGCTCTTGCGGATTTCAAAAGCCTCGAATACTTCGGATTGGCCGATGTATGCATCTGCAGTTGCGCATTTTTTCGCTGCCGGGCTGCGCCCATAGTGGCTGCAACGGAGGTCCCGCATGGGCCCCGTCTCCTGAATAGAACAAGAAGTGGAGAAGCCCGAACATGGCAAAGCACGGTTATGAATCCGGCCGCCTGAACCTGCCCTTCGTGGGGCATTGCACTTTCGCCAAGTCGCCCATCTGTACCGACTGGAACGCCATCGACGCCGATGTGGCGATCCTCGGCGCGCCCAACGACATGGGCACCCAGTGGCGTTCCGGCGCGCGCTTCGGGCCGCGCGGCATCCGCGAGGCATCCACGCTGTTCTCGTTCGGCCACAGTGGCGCGTATGACCACGAGGATGACACCACCTACCTGACCCAGGACCAGGTGCGCATGGTCGATGTGGGCGATGCCGACATCGTTCACACCGACATGGCCAGCAGCAACGCCAATATCGAATCCGCGGTGCGCCAGATCCTCGCCTCCGGTGCCATGCCGGTGGTGCTGGGGGGCGACCACTCGATCCACGCCCCGGTGATCAAGGCGTTCGAAGGGCGCGGGCCGATCCATATCATTCACTTCGACGCCCATCTCGATTTCGTCGACGAGCGCCACGGCGTGCGCTACGGCCACGGCAGCCCCCTGCGCCGCGCCTCGGAACTGGATCACATCGTCGGCATGACCCAGATGGGCATTCGCAACGTGTCGTCCTCCAACCGCGACGACTACGACGCGGCGCGCGACGCCGGTTCGCAGATCCTCTCCGTGCGCGACGTGCGCCGCCTGGGCCCGGAAGGCGTGCTGGCGATGATCCCGGAAGGCCGCGACTACTACATCACCATCGACATCGACGGTTTCGACCCGTCCATCGCCCCCGGCACCGGTACGCCGAGCCATGGCGGTTTCCTCTACTACGAAGTGCTGGAGATCATCCAGGCGCTGGCGCGTCGCAGCCAGGGCAGGGTAGTGGGCATGGACCTGGTGGAAGTGGCCCCGGCCTACGACCCGGCGGGTGTCACCTCGATCCTGGCCGCGCAACTGCTGATGAACAGCATCGGCTTCATCTTCCATGAGCGCGCCCGCGCTCGCTGACCGGGGACACACCGTGGACAACAAGGTTAAAGACTATCTGCAGGCATTCGGTGTGCTGGAAGCTACCCAGCGCTTCCTGTCCAAGCCCCAGCGCCAGTTCATCGGCGGCGCTTGGATCGAGGCCAGCGACGGCGCCACCAGCGAGGTGATCGAGCCCTCGACCGAGGCTGTGCTGACGCACATTCCCATGGGCACGGCCGAAGACCTGGACCGTGCGGTCCAGGCCGCCCGTGCGCAGTTCGACGGTGGCCCGTGGAGCCAGCTCAAACCCCTGGAGCGCGAACGCCTGCTGCATCGCCTGGCCGACCTGGTCGAGCGCAATGGCGACGAGCTGGCGCAGATCGAGTCCATCGACATGGGCAAGTCGGTAGAGCAGGCGCGCGCCGTGGACATCCAGGGCACCGTCGACACCTTCCGCTACTTCGCCGGCTGGGCCAGCAAGATTCACGGTCGTACCGTGGAGCCTTCGCTGCCGGGCAACTACCTGGCTTACACCCGCAAGGAACCGGTCGGGGTGGTGGGCGTCATCGTGCCCTGGAACTTCCCCTTGCAGACCATGGCCTGGAAACTTGGCGCCGCGCTGGCGACTGGCTGCACCGTGGTCGTCAAGCCGGCCGAGCTGACGTCCCTGTCGGCCTTGCGCTTCGCCGAGCTGGTCGAGGAAGCCGGCATTCCGGCCGGGGTGATCAACATCGTCACCGGGCGTGGCAGTGTGGTCGGCGAGGCGATGTCCAGCCACCCTGGCATCGACAAGCTGAGCTTCACCGGCTCGACCCCGGTCGGCTGTTCCGTGGGCAAGGCGGCGATGGACCAGATGAAGCGCCTGACCCTGGAGCTGGGCGGCAAGTCACCGGTGATCGTGTTCGCCGATGCCGATATCCCGGCGGCGGCGCAGGCGGTGGCCAACGGCGTGTTCTTCAACTCGGGGCAAGTCTGCGATGCCGGGACACGGGCCTACATCGAGCGCAGCATCTACCCACAGTTCCTGCAGGCGCTAGCCGAATACACCGCGACGCTGAAGATCGCACCCGGCCTGGACCCGGACTGCTTCATCAGCCCGATGGTGTCGCGCAAGCAGCAACAAAGCGTGCTCGACTACATTGCCCTGGGCAAGGCCGAAGGGGCACAGCTGTACTTCGGCGGCGAGCCCGTCGAGGGCCCGGGCTTCTACGTGCAACCGACCATCTTCGCCAACTGTCGCAACGACATGCGTGTGGTCCAGGAAGAGATCTTCGGCCCGGTGCTAGTGACCCAGCCCTTCGACAGCCAGGAAGAGGCACTGGCCCTGGCCAACGATTCGGCGTTCGGGCTGGCGGCGGCGCTTTACTCCAATGACCTGGGCCGAGTCCACGGCCTGATCCCGCAGTTGCGCGCCGGCACCGTGTACGTCAATGCGCACAGCACCCTGGACCCGTCCATGCCGTTCGGTGGCTACAAGCAATCGGGCTATGGCAAGGACATGGGTGCCGAACAGCTGGAGTTCCTGCTGGAAACCAAAGCCGTGTGGATCACCTTGCCCTGACCGACAGGGTGGCCAGCGCCGTTGCCTCTGGGCGGCGGCGCTGGCGAATCGGCATGCATCGTATTCCAAGAACAAGAACCTACCGAGGTGATGCCCATGAACAGCGAAGTCGATGTGGAGCGTGCGCAAGACCTGGACCGGCGCCTGCGCGCCTATGAAGAACTGCAAAGCGGCCAGCGCTGGCCGGGTGCGTTGACCACGACCGACTGCATCGCCCTGACCGTGCTGGCGCTGGCACTGGTCGTCGGCTTCTACCTGTGGGGTGGCCAGCCATGAGCCCTTCTCGCGAGCAGGAATTTCGCCTGGGCGCCGAACGCGGCGATACCCCCTTGCTGCCAAGCGAGCGGGTCTGGGGCTTCTGGGGTTTCGCCTATGCCAACTCGGCCTTGGCCGTGGCCACCTGGGTGTTTCTCATCGGCGGCGCTACCGCCTTGTTCGTCGGGCCGCGCCAGGGCATCTGCGCCGTGGTCATCGGCAACATCATCGGGGTGATCCTCGCCGGCTGTTCCACCAGCCTGCCGTGCGGCAAGTACGGCGTCGAGCAGTTCACCTTCCTGCGCAGCATGTTCGGCATCAATGGCAGCCGGCTGGTCTACGTGCTGTCGGTGGTGGTGCTGACCATGGGCTGGCTGGCGGTGCTGGGGCTGATGTGCGGGCGCGCCCTGGACAACCTCGACACCCTGGTTCAACAGCGCCCGGCCGGTGCCGGTGACGGCTGGCTGGTGACCGCCGGTGGCTTGTTGGCCATTGTGCTGGCGGCGGCGGTGGCCATGCGCGGGCCGGACATGATCCGCCGGTTGAGCGCGGTGATTGCGCCCAGCCTGATCCTGATCATGCTGGCGCTGATGTACCTGATCCTCCAACGCTTCAGCATCGGCGAACTGCTGGCCATGCCGGCCCTGCAACCGCCGTTCGAAGATCCGCATGTCAACTTCATGATCGCGGTGGAAATCAACATCGCCGCCGGGTTCTCCTGGTGGCCTTATCTGGGCAACCTGTCGCGCTTGTGCAGCAACCAGCGCACGGCGTTCTGGCCCAACCTGGTGGGCATCTTCGGCGCCGCCTCGCTGGGCGAAACGGTCAGCCTGTTCGCGGCTTCGACCTTGGGCAGCAGCGACCCGACCACCTGGATGCGCCTGGCCGGCGGTATGGGCTTTGGTGTGGTGGCGCTGAGTTTCCTGGCACTGGCCAACCTCACGGGCATGGTCAACATCCTCTACACCGCAGTGATCGGCTTGCGCCAGCTGGCCGGGGAGCGTTTGCGGGCCATGCGCTGGGGCCTGCTGATCGCGCTGTTCTGCGTGATTCCGGTGGCCATCGTGCTGTTGTTGCCCGGGATCTACGACGGCTTCTTCATTTTCTTGGTGTGGACGTCTGCGCTCAACAGCGCGCTGGCCGGCATCGGCATCGCCGATTACTTCTTCCTGCGTCGCCAGCGCCTGAACCTGCGCCATCTGTACGCCGCGCAAGGTGAGTCAGCGCTGCGTTTCTGCAAGGGCTTCAACCCCATCGCGCTGGTCGCGCTGGTGGCGGGCTTTGCGATCTACGTGGTGGTGTTCAACCCGCAGACGCTGGCCAACACCCACTTCTTCCGCTTCGTCACCGCTTCGCTGCCGTCCTGCCTGCTGGCCGGGCTGGTTCACTACGGGTTGACCCGTCTGTTGGCCGCCCGCCTTGGCTGGGGCGGCTATCCCCAGGGCAATGAACGCACACTCCAGGCAGGGCCTACGTGCTAAGGGCTACAGCAATGAATAAACACTACGACTACATCATCATCGGTGCCGGGTCCGCCGGCTGTGTCCTGGCCAGCCGGCTGACCGAAGATGCCGGCACCTCGGTGCTGGTGCTGGAATACGGTGGCAGCGATCGCAGCGTGCTGATCCAGATGCCCAGCGCGTTCTCGCTGCCGATGAACACCAAGAAGTACAACTGGCACTACGAAACCACGGCCGAAACACACCTCGATGGCCGGCGCCTGCATTGCCCACGAGGTAAGGTGCTGGGCGGCTCTTCGTCGATCAATGGCCTGGTCTACATCCGCGGTCATGCCCATGACTTCGATGAGTGGGAAAGCCTCGGCGCCAAAGGTTGGGGCTATCGCAACTGCCTGCCGTATTTCAAGCGCGCCGAGCAATACAAGTTCGGCGGCGACGACTACCGCGGCGCCAGTGGCCCGCTGGCCACCAACAACGGCAACAACATGCAGAACCCGTTATATGGCGCCTGGGTGGAGGCCGGTGCCGAGGCGGGCTACATCAAGACCGACGATTGCAACGGCTACATGCAGGAAGGTTTCGGCGCCATGCACATGACGGTCAAGGATGGCGTGCGTTGGTCCACGGCCAACGCCTACCTGCGCCCGGCCATGAGCCGGCCCAACCTGACCGTGATCACCCACGCCATGACCCGGCGCATCCTGCTTGAGGGCAAGCGCGCGGTGGGGGTGGAATACGATCAAGGCGGCCAGACCCACAAGGTGTATTGCAAGCGTGAGGTGCTGGTGTCGTCCGGCCCCATCGGTTCACCGCACCTGTTGCAGCGCTCCGGCATCGGCCCCGAAGCCGTGCTGCGCAAAGCCGGCATCGAGGTGCGCCACGACCTGCCGGGCGTCGGCGAGAACCTGCAGGACCACTCGGAGATCTACATCCAGTACGCCTGCAAGGAGCCGGTCACCCTCAACGGCAAGATGAGCCTGTTGGGCAAGGCGCTGATCGGCCTGCGCTGGCTGCTGTTCAAAGACGGCCTGGGCGCCAGCAACCATTTCGAGGCGGGGGGCTTCATCCGCTCGGCCAAGGGGCTGCGCTGGCCTGACATCCAGTTCCACTTCCTGCCGGCGGCGATGCGTTATGACGGCAACAAACCGTTCAAGGGCCACGGTTTCATGGTCCTCACGGGGCCGAACAAGCCCAAGAGTCGCGGCCATGTCAGGGCATTGTCGGCCGACCCGTACCAGCACCCGGAAATCCGCTTCAACTACCTGGAGCGCGAGGAGGACCGCGAAGGTTTCCGTCGTTGCGTGCGCCTGACCCGGGAAATCATCGGCCAACCGGCCATGGACCGCTACCGGGGCGAGGAGCTGGCGCCTGGGGCGCATGTGCAGACCGACGAACAGATCGATGCCTTCGTGCGCGCCAACATGGAGAGCACCATGCACCCTTGCGGCTCCTGCCGCATGGGCGAGGACGACATGGCGGTGGTCGATTCCGAACTGCGCGTGCACGGGCTGCAAGGCCTGCGGGTGATCGACTCGTCGGTGTTCCCCAGCGAGCCCAACGGCAACCTCAACGCACCGACCATCATGCTCGCCGAGCGCGCCTCTGACCTGGTGCGCGGGCGCAAGCCGCTGGCGTCTGCGGATGTACCGGTGGGGCTGGTGGGTGGCTGGGAGGACCAACAGCGCAGCCATGCGCCGGCGCGCCAGGTGGTCTGAGGCGCAACCTGCGAGGGCCCGGCGTACAATAGCCGCCGACGCTCCTCACAGGATCAGGCCAACATGAAAACACCCGGCGGCGCGCTGCTCAGCGGCGTCGAACTGGATCGCACCAGCCAAGTGCCGCTGTACCGGCAGCTGTACCTGCAGGTGCGCAAGCAGATCCTCAGCGGTCGGCTCGCGGGCGGTTCGCGCCTGCCGTCGACCCGCACCCTGTGCAAGGAACTGGGGCTGTCGCGGATCACCTTGCTCAATGCCTTCGACCTGCTCACCGCCGAGGGCTTCCTGGACTCGCGCACCGGCGCCGGCACCTTCGTCGGCGACGAGTGGGAGGGGCGTGGCCCTGACGCGGGGCCCGCCGCCAAGCCGCCGCGCTTGTCGAGCCTGAGCCAGGCGGTGCATTCGCTGCGCAGCACGCATTTCAGCGGTATGTCGTACAACGCCTGGGCACCGGAGTGCCCGGTGTCCTTGCTGCCCAGCCACCCGGCCTACGATGCCTTCCCCATGCCGGTATGGAAGCGCCTGGTCAATCGCCACCTGCGCAAGCCCGGCAAGGCGCAACTGGGTTATGGCGAGGTCAAAGGCCTGCAGCGCCTGCGCGAAGCGATCGTCGAATACGTGTTCGATGCGCGCGGCATCGAGTGCAGCGTGGATCAGGTGGTCATCACTTCGGGCGCCCAGCAGGCGTTCAACCTGCTTGGCATGCTGTTGCTCAACCCCGGTGACAGTGTGTGGATGGAAGACCCGGGGCACATTGCCGCGCGCATCGCCTTCCAGGCATTGGGATGCCAGCTGGTGCCGCTGCGCATCGACGAGCAGGGCCTGGATGTGCAGCAAGGATTGCGTGAATGCCCGGATGCGCGCCTGGCGTTCACCACGCCTTCACGCCAGCACCCGCTAGGCACCACCATGAGCCATGCGCGCCGCCAGGAACTGATCGACTGGGCCTCCCGTAGCCAGGGGTGGATCGTCGAGGACGACTGCGACAGCGAATTTCGCTACGTGGGCCGTTCGCTGCCGGCGCTGTATGCGATGGACCCGTGGCAGCGGGTGATCTACGTCGGCACCTTCAGCAAGGTGCTGTACCCGTCGCTGCGCCTGGGCTACGTGATTCTGCCCGAGGCGCTGGTGGAGCCTTTCTGCGCCATTCGTGCGGTGATGGACCGCAGCCCCTCGACGCTGCACCAGGCCACCACCGCCGATTTCATGCTGGAGGGCCATTTCCTTGGCCATATCCGGCGCATGCGTGCGCTGTATCAGGAACGCCAGGCTTGCCTGCTGGAAGCCTTGCACAGCGAGTTGGGCGGTTTTCTTTCGGTGGCGCCGGTAGAGGCGGGCCTGCACATGATCGGCTGGCTACCCGCAGAGGTCGACGACGATGCCCTGGCGCGCGGCCTGGTGGAGCACCAGGTCTACACCTATGCACTGCGCGATTACTGCCTTCAGCGCTACCTTGCGCCTGGCCTGTTGCTGGGCTTCGCCGCCACGCCGCAGAGCCAGGCCCGGCAACGCGCCCAGGAACTCGCCGAAGGCATGCGCCGGCTCGGCCTGCAGGTTTGATGCAGCGGCGTGGCAGCGCGGCAAAGTGGTCATATAAACAAAACGGAAATGGCTATAGGGATAGCACCATTCCAGAGCGATAAAAGCATGGCCGGCCACCCCGGCAATCGCTCAGGAATGATAATAATGACAGCTATCCAAGCCCGCTTCGCCGCCCTCATGGGCCATAACGCCGGGGCCGCGACGCCCCTGGTGCTCACCCCCGAACTTGCCCGCCGCTTGCTCGCCCGGCTCGACAGCCTGCGCCTGTTCGCCCATGGCTACCCGCTGCTGACCAACCTGACCCACGGCCGTGTCAGCCCCGAGGACATGCTCGATTTCGCCTACCGGCACGAGCTCGACGGCCTCTCGCTGCACCTGCTCGACGGTGAGCACAACAGCCTTTCGCAAATGCCTGCCGAGCGCCTCGCCGCCTTCGCCGCCAAGGCCCGTGCCTTGGGCCTTGAGGTGCACCTGGAAATCAGCAGCACGCTGGCCGAGGATGTCGACAAGGCCGTGGCCGTGGCCCGTGCCATCGGCAGCCGCAACATCCGCGTCTACTCGCGCTACGAAGGGCACCTGTCGCGGGTCATGGGCATCATCGAAGACGACCTGCGGCGCTTGGCGCGGCTGGCCGATGAGCACGACCTGCACTTCGACTTCGAGCAGCACGAAGAACTCAAGAGCGACGAGATCGCCACCTTGCTGCGCCGGGTAGGGCACCCGCGGCTGAACGCGCTGTTCGATTTCGGCAACATGATCAACGCCTGCGAACAACCGCTGCCGGCCTTGGCCAACCTCGCACCGTTCATTCGCCAGGTGCACCTCAAGGGTGTGCGCGTGGTGCCAGAGGCGAACGGCTTTGGCCATTACGGTGTGCTGCAGGGCAGCGCCGAAGACCAATTGCCCAGCGCGCGCATGCTGCTGGAGCTGCTGTTGCTCGGCGAGCAAAGCCCGCAGGTGGTGGCCTTCATCCTTGAGCAGGAGAACCACTACATCGCACCGGCCTTCCGCCAGACAGGCGAGGCGAGCGATCCCTTCATTCCCTATCGCGAGATGAGTGAAACCCTGCTGCCGCCAGGTTACAGCCTGGAGCGCATGCTCACCGACGAACACCGCTGGGCCAATAACCAGGTGCGCTACCTGCGTGGCCTTTTGGGCGAAATGCGACTGCTGGCCGAACTGGCCTTGGCCGACCACTGAGTACACCCGACCCGCCGTCGTGACGGCGCCCATACCCCGGAAACTGTGGAGAACAACAATGACAGCACCGGCTAAAGCCAAGTGGCTGCGCTTTCTGGTCCTCGTCCTTGGCGGTGGCACCATCTACAAGCTGGCCAACCTCAAGGATGCCTTCTACATCCCCATGCAAGAGCACATGGGCCTGAGCCATACCCAGATCGGTACGTTGCTCAGCGCCAACGCCATCGTCGCCACGGCCTTGTTCGTGCTGGGCGGCTTCCTCGCCGACCGTTTCGAAACCCGCCGGCTGATTCCGCTGGGGCTGATCGGGGCCGGTGGGCTGGGAATTTATCTGGCCAGCTTCCCCGGCTTCAACCAGCAGTTGGTGGTGTTCAGCCTGCTGGCGGTGTGTGCCGACTGCCTGTTCTGGCCGTCCCTGCTCAAGGCTATCCGTAACCTTGGCAACGACAATGAACAGAGCCGCATGTTCGGCTTCCTGGAAGGCGGACGCGGGGTAGTCGACACGCTGGTAGCCTTCTGCGCACTGGGTCTGTTCGTTGCCCTGGGCTCCGGCGCTCTGGGGCTCAAGACTGCGATCCTGTTCTATTCGGCGATCGATATCGGGGTTGGCGTGCTCACCCTGTTCCTGCTCAAGGGCGACCCACAGACGACGGCCACCCGTGAACCGATCGGCGGCAATGGTTTGCTCGAAGCCGTGCGTTCCCCAGGGATCTGGCTGGTGAGCCTGAACGTGTTCATGGTCTACATCGTGTATTGCGGCCTGACCTATTTCATTCCTTACCTCAAAGACATGTACCACCTGCCGGTGGCGCTGGTCGGGGCCTACGGCATCATCAACCAGTACTTCCTCAAGGTACTCGGTGGGCCGGCCGGTGGCTACATTGCCGACAAGGTCCTGAAGAGCTCCAGCCGCTACCTGAAATGGGCGTTCCTGGCGTTGCTGCCGCTGATGTTGATCATCCTCAACATCCCGCGCCAGGAGAGCTTCATCTATGCCGGCATGGCCGCCACGCTGACCTTCGCCCTGGTGGTGTTCACCATGCGCGGCGTGTTCTGGGCGCCAATGAGCGAAGTGGGCATCCCTTCGCGTATCACCGGGTCTGCGTTCGGCATTGGTTGCCTGATCGGCTATGCGCCAGGGATGTTCGCCTACGTGATCTACGGCTCGCTGCTCGACCGTTACCCCGGTGAGCTGGGCTACACCTACGTGTTCAGCCTGATGAGCGTACTGGCAGTGGTGGGCTTCGGGGTGTCCGGGATGTTGCAGCGCATGGTGAAACGCCGCGCCAACCAACAGCAGGCCGAGGCATTGGCCTGATTGGCGCTTTGCAGGGGCTGGCCGTGCTGCCGCCCCTGCAGGGGTTCACTGCAAGGTGGGTGATCTCAGCGCTGGCGACATGGCCGCCAGGGTTTCTTCGACGCGCGCAATCTTGAGAGCAAGCTCATTCGCTTCTTCTACGTTGCCCGCAGCCCTCAAGCGATCCCGCGTCTGACGCAACGTGAGCAGGGTTTTTTGCAGCTTGAGGGCAGCGGCCGTGTATGTGTCCATATGTTTCTCATGCACAGAAGGCGTCCATGCCGTTGTAGGAAAAATGGACCGTACCAGTTCGAAAACCCTGAACAAACTGGGCTTACATACAGGAAAAACGCACTCTCCGCTTTTTTCCTACGGACACAGGAAAAACTTCCTACAAAACTGTGCAGTAGTTGTTTCTATTCGTTAACGCAGAACCCCGGTCCCAGGCCCTGAATGGCTTGGGTTTCTAGCGTGCCGACCGGGGTCGGCACGACCGCCCCGGCCCCGCATGCGCTTCAGCCGTGAATGAAACCTTATGTAGCAATTGCCATGAACAACGGTTGCCCGCATCGCGGCATCTGATCCGCTTTTTTTCGTCGAACCTGAATCTGTAACCGTATCAGTCTCAAGTCGACAATGCGTTTGTCCCAACATCACGTCAAAGAGGTTCCGATGGGCAAGCTCACGTTGTTTCTGGGTGGCTTTCTGCTGCTGACCATTCTGATCGGTTTGCTCGGTACCATTCCGCCAGGCTGATCTCTACGTTTACAGTGCTAACCGGTGGCACGGCTCGACCGGCACTCGCTGCAATTCGTTTTCACGAGCACAGGGCTCATCGCGTCACAATGGGTCGCGACAGGAGGGCGGCCATTTGTTTCGGCGCCGTGCTATAAGTCCTTCTTTATATGGAAAAATCTGTCCACAAAAAACGTGGGTAGGTCTGTGGATAAAACGCTGTAGGCCAGGTCGGCGGCGGGCTCTGTTAAATTGGACAGAATTTGAACAGCCTTTATCGGGGCTGTTCAGTGGCCGCCTCACCTGCCTGGCGTAAGGCCAGCAACAGTTCCCGCACACGCGCCGGCAGATCACCGGCTGGGTACACCGCATGCATCTGCGGATCCTGCCCGGAGCTGGAGGTCAGCCGGTAATTCGCGCACACCCGTACCAGGCGCCCAGCGCGAACCTGGGGTTCACCCACCCAGTCCGCCAGGCGGGCAATGCCGGCGCCGGCCAAGCTACTGTGATAGACCGCATCGCCCGAGCTCAGGCGCAAGCGTGGGTGTGGGCGCACGCTGGTGATGCTGGCGTCGCGGCAGAAGTGCCAGGCCTTCAGGATGCGAGGCGCGGTGTGCAGGATCAGCGCATGCCCGGCCAGGTCTTCCGGCCCCTGTGGGGTGCCAGCGCGGGCCAGGTACTCGGGGCTTGCATAAAGATGCCGCCGGTAGCGCCACAACGGGTAGCCGATCAACTCGCTCGATTGAGGAAACGCACCGCGTACCACGAAATCGAGCTTGCCCAGCAACGGGTCGATGGCCTCATCGCGGTACTGGACGTCCAGGGTCACCTGCGGGTGGCGTTGGGTGAAGGCTGCGAGCATACCCGGCAGCACGTGTGCACCGAGCAGCTGCGGCACGGCAAAGCGAATCCAGCCTTGGGCGCTGCCGCTGAGTGCGGCCAGTTCGTCTGTGGCATCCCGTTGCACATCCAGCAAGCGTTCGGCATGAGGCAGCAAGCGCTCCCCGGCTTCACTGAGGGTTACCGAGTTGGCGTTGCGGTTGAGCAGCTTGCACCCGGTGTTGTCTTCCAGCGCCTGCACCGCGCGGGTAATTGCGCTGGGTGAACGGCCCAGCGCACGTGCCGCGGCGACGAAGCTGCGCTTGTGCGCAACGCTGACGAAGGCCTGGATTTCACGCAGCATGTCCAATGCCATACAAGGGTTCCTCGTTGCAGTTTTCGCAATGTGGCATTTCACCACAAGCGCGCCGCTTTGATTAGCCTTGCAGCCTGCCTTCATTGCCTGGAACCGCGTCATGATGGATATCGCCGTACTTTCCGTGTTCGCTTTCGCCGCCGGCCTGATCGATGCCGCCGTCGGCGGTGGCGGGCTGATCCAGATCCCGGCGCTGTTCAATGTGCTGCCCACGGCGCAACCGGCAGCCTTGCTGGGCAGCAACAAGTTGGCATCGGTGTGCGGCACGGCCTTCGCTGCGCGCTCGTTCATTCGCAGGGTGACCCTGGACTGGGGCTTGATCGTACCCGCGGCCCTGAGTGCCTTCGTCATGTCTTTCGCAGGTGCGGCCACGGTGTCGCTGGTGCCGCCCAGCGTGATGCGCCCGGCGGTGCTGGTGCTGATCGTGCTGATGGCGATCTACACCTTCTGCAAGAAGGATTTCGGCACCTTGCACAAACCGGCCAAGATCGGCCCCAAGGAGCAGTGCCTGGCTGTGCTGATCGGCGGCGCCATCGGCTTCTACGACGGCCTGTTCGGGCCAGGCACCGGCAGCTTCCTGATCTTCCTGTTCATCCGCTTCTTCGCCCTGGACTTCCTGCATGCCTCGGCGTCGGCCAAGGTCGTCAACATCGCCACCAACCTGGCGGCGCTGGTGTTCTTCGTGCCGTCCGGCAATGTGCTGTACGCCATTGCCCTGCCGATGGCCGCGTGCAACATCCTTGGCGCCCTGACCGGCACCTGGCTGGCGGTGCGCAAGGGTGCCGGCTTTGTCCGTGGCTTGTTCCTGGTGCTGCTGTGCGTGCTGATCGCCAAGCTGTCCTGGGACTTGCTGGCAGGCTGAGTCAGACCCTCAGGCGCTGTGCCTGGGCCTGTTCGACCCGATTGCGCCCATGGGCCTTGGCGCGGTACAGCGCCTCATCGGCGCGCGCCATCAAGGCGTCCAGGCTCGGTGCCTGCGTGTCGGCAGCGCAGCCGTCCAGGCCGATGCTGACGGTAATCTGCAGGCGCGCATCGCCGTGCACCACATGCAAGTCCTGCACGGCGCGGCGCAGCCGTTCGGCAGTGAACTTGGCGCGCTCCGGTGCCAGGCCTGGGAGGATTACCACGAACTCTTCACCGCCCATGCGCGCCAGCAGCTCGCCTTCGTGCAACTGGTCTTGCAGGGTGCGGGCGAACTGGCGCAGCACCTGGTCGCCGACGGCATGGCCATGGCGATCGTTGATCGACTTGAAATGATCGATGTCGAGCATCATCAACGTCAGCGGCAATGCCTGTGCATGCTGTTGGCGGCTTTCGAGCAGGGCATTGGCGCGGCGGGTGAAGGCGCTCCGGGTGAGCACGCCAGTCAGATGATCGATGGTGGCCTGGTGCGCCAGGCGGGACAACAGGCTGCGGTTGGCCTGGCTGACGCACGCGACCACCAGCGGGCCGAGCACCAGCATCGCAATGCCCAGGCGTGCCGACATCAGCGTCGTGACCCCAGGTTCGCTTTGCGGCAGGCTGAAGTGCATGAGGTTTTGCGCCACGGCGACGATCAGCGTGCTGCCAGCGGTCAGCGTCAGCAGCGAGACCAGGAAGGGTGAGTAGGTCCAGGCGCACCATAGCAATGCTGCGATCGGAAAGGCGATGGCCCCAGGCCCGCCAAAGACGATGCTCAACGCCAGCGAGCCCAGCAGTACCAGCAACGGCGCCAGCCGGATCGCCTGGGTGCTGCGCAGCAACGCGCGGGCCGAAGGCGCCGTGAGCAGCACCGGCAGCACCAGGACGCTGGTCGAGAACTGTTCGCTGAACCAGGCCAGCCACGTCGCGCGCAGGGACTGCTCGAACCAGGGCGCGGCCATCACACAGGCCAGGCTGGCCGCCACCGTGGCGCCCGCCGCGCAGGCGCCGAACACGCTGAGCACACCATACGGGCTGCGCATGCGCCGGTGCAGGCGAGGCAATCGCGTTAGCAGCAGCCAAACCGTTACCACCACGCTCAGGTTGCACAGGTTGAACCACAGGGCCGGCACCCAGGCGCTGCCGCAGGCCAGGTCCGCAGCGACCATGGCCAGCCAGACCAGGCTGAAGCCGGCTACCCCGGCCTGGCGCGGATAACGCAACAGCACACCGGCCAGCACGGCATTGACAGGCCAGAACAGTGAAAGCGATTCGATTGGCCGGGCCAGAATTCCACCCACGCTCAGGGCGAAGGTCAGGCCGAACAGCGTGAGGTAGGGCAACAGGCGCGATTGTGCTGGAAAAACCATAGGCTCGACCGACAAGCGGAAACGAAATCCAGGACAACGGCTCTAGGCACCTGGGGCAATGACGTCTCAGTGTGTTTGCACCGAGTACTTGATGTCAATCTGCCGCGATCTTTCAGGATAATGCCGGATTGCCACTACTGCTCGCGCTCTACCGTTACAAGCCAAAGAACCAAGGCACCATCAATACCGTCACCACCATCACCAGTAACGTGAAGGGCACACCCACCTTGACGAAGTCAGCGAAGCGATACTGGCCAGGGCCGAGTACCAAGGTGTTCACCGGTGAAGACACCGGTGTCATGAACGCCGCCGAGGCAGCCAGGGCCACGGTCATGGCGAACGGGTAGGGCGACAGGCCCAGTTGCGTCGCGGTGCTGATCGCCACGGGCGCCATCAGTACGGCGGTGGCCGTGTTGGAGATGAACAGGCCGATCACCGCGGTCACCATGAACAGGCAGGCCAGCATGGCAAGCGGCCCGGCGCCACCGAGCAGGCTGACCAGCCCACCCACCGCCAGGTCGATGCCGCCGGTTTTCTGCAACGCCTGGGCGAAGGGCAGCATGCCGACGATCAACACCAGGCTTTGCCAGTGAATGGCGCGGTAGGCGCTGTTCATGTCGATGCAGCGCCCAGCGCCCATCAGCAGGCAGCCGATCAGTGCGGCAATGACGTTGGGCACCGTGCCGCTGACCATCAGCCCGACCATCACTGCCAGGCTGAGCAAGGCAAACGGTGCGCGGGTACGGGCAGGGGCAACCTGGTCGATCTCGGCGGGAAGGCTCAGCACCAGGAAGTCCTTTGGCTGGCTTTGCAGCAGGCGTACCGCTTTCCAGGGGCCGACCACCAGCAGGGTGTCGCCCAGGCGCAGCTTCTCTTCCACCAGTTGCTCTTCGATTGCCGCCTGGTCGCGGCGCAGGCCGACCACGTTGAGGTCGTAGCGGGTACGGAAGGCCAGTTCGAGGATGCTCTTGCCAATCAGCTTCGAGCCAGGGGGCAGCGAGACCTCGGCCATGCCCAGCTCCTGGGACTGATCGATGAAATACGCGGCCTTGAAGTGCAGGGGCTCCAGTTGCATGGTCTGGCACAGGGTGCGCAAATCGTCGCGGTTGGCGAACAGGTCGAGCAGCAGTACATCGCCCTGGTGCAGCACGGTGCTGGAGTCGGCGGCGATCACCCGGGTGGTGAACTTGTGCTGGCGTTCGATGCCGATCACGTTGGCGCCATGCCGGGTGCGCAATTCCAGCTCGCCCAGGGTATGGCCGATCAGTGGCGATTGCGGACGGATGCGCAGGCGCCGCTCGCGGCCATTGAGCTTGTAGTCCAGTACCAGGTCGAGCAGGGTACGGCGGCTTTCCACCCGGCCGTCCTTGCGCACTTCGCCATTGAGCCAGTGGCGGGTCAGCAGCATGTAGCCGACGCCCAGTACCAGCACCACCAGGCCGAACGGGGTAAAGCTGAAGAAGCTGAAACCGGGCAGGCCGTGGCGCACCAGCTCGCTGTGCACGACCACGTTGGGCGGCGTGGCCACCAGGCTGAGCATGCCGCTGATCAGGCCGGCGAAGCTCAGCGGCATCATCAGCCGGCTGGGGGAAATCTGCAGGCGCGCGGCAATGCTCAGCACCACCGGAATGAAGATGGCTACCACCCCCGTCGAGCTCATCACCGAGCCCAGCCCGGCCACCGACACCATCAGCAATACCAGCAGGCGTGCTTCGCTGTTGCCGGCGCGTTCGCTCATCCATTCGCCAATGCGATAGGCTATGCCGGTGCGCACCAACCCCTCGCCGATCACGAACAGCGCGGCGATCAGCACCACGTTGGGGTCGCTGAAGCCGGCCAGGGCTTGTTCGACGCTGAGAATGCCCGACAAGGGCAAGGCGAGAATCACCAGCAGGGCGACCACGTCCATGCGTGGGCGGTTGATGACGAAGAGCACGATGACGACGGCCAGCAGGCCGAGGACCCAGAGCAGTTCCTGGTTCATGGGGCGGGGATATTCCTTCACACGAGGGGCACAGTAGACAGTAGCAGCCAGTCTGGCAGGTCGTGATGAAGGGGGTATTGATAAACATCAGGGCCGCAGGGCGGCCCTGAGCGCATCTCTATCAGTGATGGTGCTTTTTGTCGCCCATGTGGTTGCCGATGGCGCTGCCGGCCGCGCCACCCAGGCCGGCACCGATGGTCGAGCCGTTCGAGCCGCCCACCTTGCGACCGATGACCGAGCCACCGGCCGCGCCCAGGCCACCGCCGATGGCGGCTTCGGTACGGCTGTGCTTGTTCGCACCTACCGCGCCGGCCGCCGCGCCACCCAGGCCGGCACCGATGGCCGCACCGGTGCTGCCGCCGATCTGTTTACCGACCACGTTACCCAGGGCACCCCCCAGGCCACCGCCAATGGCGGCACTACCGTCACCGGCGAAAGCGCCTTGGCACATCAGCAGGCCAAGAGCAAGGGAAGGCAAAGTCAGACGCATGTTAAGAGCCTCGGAAGAATCATCAAATTGGATGTGGAGTGGAAAGACGTTCTAGCGGTAGTCGCGGTCACGGTAGCGGCGATCATCGTCGCGATCGTAACGGTGGTGATGACGGTGGTCGCGATCGCCATCGCGCCAGCCATCATCGTCATCGTCGTAGTGATGGTGGTTGCAGCCGGCAACGAGCAGGAAGGCGGCAATCAGCGAGCAACTGGCAAGGCGCGTTATCACGTTATAGGTCCTTGATCCGCAAAGGTTTACGGGACACTGCCTGAGACTGGAATCGATCCATTTTGTTTCCTTGTCGGCTATTTTTTTGTGCAGCTGGCGATGAACGGCATGCCTGTCGGCTGCAGCCCGGCGAAGTTCGCCGGGGACGAGATTCCGCTGTGTTTCAGTGTCAGGCTAGGGTGCGGCGTGCCAGGCCTCCACGACAGCACTGCGAGCCTGCTGGCCGCAGGCCGATGTGGCGCTGTATCAGGCCAAGGCCGCCGGCGCAACGCGGTGCGCATGGCGGCGTTGGTCGGGGCCGGTTGAAGTGCTAGAGTCGCATTCTTTTTTGCCCCGAGGATGGAATATGCGAGCAATCTTGCCGATGGCTGCGGCACTGGTGTTGGTCGGTTGCGCTTCGGCGACCATGGATGCGGCACGCGGCGGCAAGCCGACTGCGCAGCTCGCTTCGCTGAAGGCCCCGGAGCTGGTGGCCCAGTGCATCCAGTTCAGCTGGCAGAAGGAAGACGTGTTCGGGGACGATGCCAGCGGCTACCTGGAGAAGCGCAAGCAGGGTGGGCTCACGGTCTATACCCGCGAAGCCGAGTCGTTCGTCGACGTCTATCCGCGGGCGGGCGGTACCCAGGTGGATTACTACGCGCAGAAAAACGATAACGTGGCCCTGCAGCGGCGGGCGGCGGCGGCCACCTGCCTGTAAGGCGGGGCGGGCCAGCTTGCTCATGAGGCGGGTGGTAGATACTTGAAGGAGAGCACGGATGGCTACTTTGGATCGATCGCAGCAACTGAACCGTGACAGCTGGGATGAGCGCGCTCCGCTGCACGCGGCGTCAAAGGATTATGAAGTCGAGCGCCTGGTCCGCCAGCCCGAGCACCTGTCCGAAACCGTGCGATTCGACCTGCCGCGGCTGGGCGACATTTATGGCTTGCGCACGGCCCATCTGCAATGCCATATCGGTACCGACACCTTGTCGCTGGCGCGGCTGGGGGCTGAGGTCAGTGGCCTGGACTACTCGGCAGCCTCGCTGCTGGAAGCCAGGCGCCTTGCCCAGCGCTGCGGCATGGCAATCGACTACGTGCATGCCGACGTCTACGAGGCTGACCGCGTGCTGCCTGCGGGTACCTTCGACCTGGTCTACACCGGCATCGGTGCATTGTGCTGGCTTGCGCGCATCGAGCCCTGGGCCCGCGCCGTGGCGGCCTTGCTCAAGCCTGGCGGCCGCCTGTTCCTGCGCGATGGCCACCCGATGTTGATGGCCGTGAACGAAGACCATCAAGACCGGCTGCAACTGGAGTATTCCTACTTCGAACACGAGGCGCCGACGGTATGGCACAACGACCAGACCTACGTCGACAGCGACCAGCGCCTGACCAAGACCGAAACCCACGAGTGGAACCATGGCCTCGGTGAGGTCATCAGCGCCTTGCTCGCGCATGGCCTGCAACTGACCGCCCTGGTCGAGCACCAGAGCATCCCCTGGGAGGCATTGCCGGGGCAGATGGACAAGGGCGCCGATGGTGAATGGCGCCTGCGCCATGCACCCCAGCGCCTGCCGCTGAGCTACACCCTGCAGGCGATCAAGGCCTGATCAGGACAGGTAACCACCGTCGACGTTGAGCGCGGTGCCGGTGGTGTAGCTGGACGCATCGCTGGCCAGGTACAGCACGGCGCCGGCCATTTCCTTGGGGTCGGCCACGCGCTTGAGCGGGATCTGCTGCAGCGCGGCGTTGAGGATGGCGTCGTTCTTCACCAGTGCCGAGGCGAACTTGGTGTCGGTCAGGCCTGGCAGCAGGGCGTTGCAGCGGATGCCGAACTGCGCGCACTCCTTGGCGAAGACCTTGGTCATGTTGATCACCGCCGCCTTGGTCACCGAATAGATGCCCTGGAAGTGGCCGGGTGAAACACCGTTGATCGATGCCACGTTGATGATGCTGCCGCCGCCGTGCTCGCGCATCAGCTTGCCGGCTTCCACCGACATGAAGAAGTAGCCGCGGATATTGACGTCGACGGTCTTCTGGAAGGCCCCGAGGTCGGTGTCCAGGACGTTGCAGAACTGCGGGTTGGTGGCGGCGTTGTTGACCAGCACATCCAGGCGCCCGAACTGTTCGCGGATGCCGGCGAACACCTGCTGTATCTGCTCCATTTCACCAATATGGCAGGCGACTGCAGTGGCCTTGCCGCCGGCGGCGATGATCGCGTCGGCCACCTGCTGGCAACCTTCGAGCTTGCGGCTGGAGACGATCACATGGGCACCCTGCTGGGCCAGCAGGTGGGCAATGGCCTCGCCAATGCCGCGGCTGGCGCCGGAGACGAAAGCGATCTTGCCGTCGAGGTCGAACAGGTGAGTCTTGGACATGCTGTTTTCCTTGTTGTCTGTCGTCAGAGTGTGGACTTGGCGATCACCTGCAGGCTCGTCTGCTCAAGCAACCGGTTCATTTCGATGAACTGGGCGAAGCGTTTGTCCTGGGTCTGGCCGTGGTAGAAGCGGTAGTAGATCTGCTGGACGATGCCCGCCAGGCGGAACAGGCCATAGCAATAGTAGTAATCGAAGTTGTCCAGGCGGATGCCGGCGCGCTCGGCGTAGTAGTCGACGAACTGGCGGCGGGTGAGCATGCCGGGGGCGTTGCTCGGTTGGCGGCGCATCAGTTGCATCGGTGCCGGGTCGCTCGCCTCGATCCAGTAGGCCAGGCTGTTGCCCAGGTCCATCAGCGGATCGCCGATCGTGGCCATTTCCCAGTCGAGCACGCCGATGATGCGCATCGGATTGTCGCTGTCGAGGATGACGTTGTCGAAGCGATAGTCGTTGTGCACGATGCCCGGTCGCGGATGGTCGGCGGGCATCTTGTCACGCAGCCAGGCGATGACGTGCTCCCAGCGCGGCGCATCGGGTGTCAGGGCTTTCTCGTAACGGCTGGTCCAGCCTTCGATCTGGCGTTGCACATAACCTTCCGGCTTGCCCAGATCGGCCAGGCCGCAGGCGTTGTAATCGACCTGGTGCAGCTCGACCAGGCGGTCGATGAAACTTTTGCACAGCGCCTCGGTGCGCGTGGCATCCAGGCCCAGCTCGGCGGGAATGTCCGAGCGAAGGATGATGCCATTTACGCGCTCCATCACGTAGAACTCGCCGCCGATCAGGGCTTCGTCGGTGCAATGCACATACGCCTTGGGGCAGTACGGGAACCCTTCGTTGAGCTGGTTTAGGATGCGAAACTCGCGGCCCATGTCGTGGGCGGACTTGGCTTTCTGGCCGAAGGGCGGGCGACGCAGGACGAACTCGCGATCCGGGTAGGCGACCAGGTAGGTCAGGTTGGAGGCGCCGCCGGGGAACTGGCTGATGTTCGGCGTGCCGGCCAGGCCTGGGATATGGGCCTTGAGGTAAGGATCGATGACGGCCGCGTCGAGTTCTTCGCCGGGGCGTACCTGGGTGGACTGGTCGGTGAGCGTCATGCGTTTTCCTTATTTTATAGCGCAAGGATTATTGGTTAATCTAATGATCTTGGTGCGCTGGGACAAGCGTGCCAGTGTCATATAGGTGTGGGTGTTGCTGGCCGATCACTGCACCGAATGCTGCATGCAGGGCAAAAAAAAACCGAAGCCGCTCAGGCTTCGGTTTTCTTGTCACTCGGCGTGCCCTTCACTCAGGAAGGGAACAGCTCGCTGAGTTTCATCGACAGCATCATGTCACCTTCGACGCGCAGCTTGCCGCCCATGAAAGCCTGCATGCCGTCGGTTTCGCCGCTGACGATGCCCTTCAGGGTTTCGCTGTCCATGACCAGGGTGCAGTTGGCGTCCGGGTTTTCGCCTTCCTGCAGGTCGCAAGTGCCGTCCTTGACGATCAGGGCGTACTTCTTGTCTTCATCGGTGATGTCGAAGCCGAACACCAGGTCCAGGCCGGCGGCAGCGGATGGGTTGAACTTCTCTTGCATCTTTTTCACGGCATCAGCTACGGAGGTCATGGCGCATTCCTTATTGAGTGATTTTCACGTCCCCGCAGGGACAACAACAGACCGGGCTCAGCGGTAGGTGATGAGCTCCGGGGCCTTCAACAGCTGCACATGGGTCTGGTTGTTGAAGGAAGCCAGTGCCACGTCGCCGCCGCGAAACTTGAACTGGCTGAGCGACGTGTTGATGATTTGCCAGTTCAGCGTAAACGCTTGGCTGGGGGTAATACCGGTAATCAGATGGAGCAGGGCGGCAATGGTACCGCCAGAGGTGAACACGGCAATGTTGTCGCCACTGCCAGCGCTGTCCAGCAGCCGTCGCAGGCCGGTGTCGACCCGCGCGGTGAACGCCTGCCAGGTCTCCAGGCCGTCGTCGGCATGATCCCCTGCGTGCCAGCGCTGCACCATCAGGGCGAACAGGCGCTGGAATTCGCTGCGGTTCTGCGCGCCATTGCGCAGAATGTGCCGGGCCTGAGGTTCATCGGTCAGCAGGGCAGGCAACAGGGCACGAATCACACCGTCGGCATCGAACTCGTTGAACGCCGGGTCGGTCTCAATTGGTGGTACTGCGCAGCCGTTGGCCTGTATCGCCTCCAGCGCGAGCCGGGCGGTGTCTTGCTGACGCCGCAGGCTGCCCGCCAGGCAACGGTCCAGACGCAGGTCAAGCTGTGCCAGATGTTCGCCAAGCGCCTGGCTCTGACGAATGCCCACGGGCGAGAGGACGTCATAGTCATCGGCACCGAAGGAAGCTTGGCCATGTCGGATCAGGTAGAGGTTGCCCACGAAGGTGTCCGGCGGTTTGAAGTTGCTGCGAGGTTAGGATGCGCCACACGGGCTGTCAACGAAAAAGCATACAAGCGTTTGAAAAGGTTGTTTGAACTGTGTTGCCAGCCTTTGCCCCCGCTGGTAGCGCCATCAGAGCACCGGTATGCTTGCTACAGTTTCGCGCCGCACAGGCGCTGGTTTATAAGGAGTCAACGTGGAGTTTCTTGCCGAATACGCAAGCTTTCTCGCTAAAACCGCCACCCTGGTGATTGCCATCCTGGTGGTGTTGTCCGCCATTGCCGGTTTGCGCGGTAAAGGGCGGCGCAAGGCCGGTGGCCAACTGCAGGTCACCCGTCTCAACGAGTTCTATAAAGAGCTGCGCGAGCGGCTGGAGTCCGGCCTGCTCGACAAGGCCCAGCTCAAGGCGTTGCGCAAGCAGCAGGCGAAGGCTGAAAAGCAGCAGAAGAAGGGCAAGGCCAAGGCCGAGGAAAAGAGCCGAGTGTTTGTGCTCGACTTCGATGGCGACATCAAGGCCTCTGCCACCGAAAGCCTGCGCAATGAGATCACCGCACTGCTGACCCTCGCCACCCCGCGTGACGAAGTGGTGCTGCGCCTGGAAAGTGGCGGCGGTCTGGTTCACAGTTACGGGCTGGCCGCTTCGCAGCTGGCGCGCATCCGTCAGGCTGGCATCCCGCTGACTGTGTGCATCGACAAGGTTGCCGCCAGTGGCGGTTACATGATGGCCTGTATTGGCGAGAAGATCGTCAGTGCGCCGTTTGCCGTATTGGGTTCGATCGGTGTGGTGGCGCAGCTGCCCAACCTCAATCGCCTGCTGAAGAAGCACGACATCGATTTCGAGGTGCTGACGGCGGGTGAATACAAGCGCACCCTGACCGTGTTCGGCGAGAACACCGAGAAGGGCCGGGAGAAGTTCCAGGAAGACCTGGACATCACCCATCAGTTGTTCAAGGACTTCGTCGCCCGCTACCGCCCACAGCTGCACATCGACGAGGTGGCCACCGGGGAGGTCTGGTTGGGCGTTGCCGCACTGAACCGCAAGCTGGTGGATGAGTTGCAAACCAGTGATGAGTACCTCAGCGACCGCGCGCGCAACGCCAACCTGTTCCACCTGCACTATGCCGAACGCAAGAGTTTGCAGGAGCGTATCGGCATGGCGGCGAGTGGAACGGTGGAGAACACCTTGGTGGGTTTGTGGAGTAAACTCGGCCGCTTGCGCTAAACCCTTGAACCCCTTGAATATTTTTTTTGTGAAGGGGGTTGCAAGGTCTGCGGAATGCAGACATAATGCGCCCATCGAAACGCAGCGAACTTTGAAAAAGGTTCAGTGTTTCAAGGAGATAGCAAAGCGCAAGCCGCTAGATCCGAACTTTGAGGCCGAGTAGCAAAGTGGTTATGCTCCGGATTGCAAATCCGTCTACGCCGGTTCGATTCCGACCTCGGCCTCCACTATTCGAAAGCCCCGCAGATTAACGTCTGCGGGGTTTTTCTTTGTGCGCCAGAAATACCGAAGTCCCAAAACAAATTACAACCAGTCCCAAAACTTCCTCATTTGGAAGGCTTGGCAATGGCCCCTACGCGCCGGTATACGCGTTCGGTGATCCCCTCTTTCGAGTGCCCCAGCAGCACGCCCGCATCGCTCAGGTCGTTGATCTCCGATGCGGCCTTCAGTTGGCCAAGTCTGGCTTGTTCTCGACCTCAGCTTTCACTCTGGTGGCCTCTCGTGCATCTGCCCACCGGTTGCGCAACATCGGCCAGCTCATACGCTTGCCATGTTCGTTGATGCGCCCGCATGTCTCTCCCAGCTCACGCAGGTCATCATGAACTTTGCGGTAGCCGTACACACCTCCGCTTTCGAGCCAAGCAGACGGTGATCTTCTTTTGCTCGGGCAGATTGAGGCTCGGTCAGCCAGGCGTAGTAGCCGCTGGGATGCACCTTGAGGGTTTGGCAAAGGCGCCGCACCGAGTAATCCGTCGAGTGCTTCTTGATGAAGGCGTACTTCAGTTGCACTCCTTGGCAAAGTACGCGGCGGCCTTTTTTAAGATGTCTCGCTCTTCAGTCACGTGCTTGAGTTCTGCGCGAAGCTTGCGCAGTTCGGCTTGCTGCTCATCGTCTTGCTGACGCTGCTCTTGGGGTTTGCTGTAGAGCTTGATCCAGGCGTAGAGGCTGTGAACAGACATGCCCAGGCGCTGGGCAACATCGGCGACAGGCTTGCCTTTCTCGGTCACTTGCTTGACCGCTTCGATTTTGAATTCTTCGGGGTAACGCTGACGACTCATGGCACCTCCTATTTGGGCCTCATTATGAGGCTTGGAGGTGTCTACGAAACCAGGGGCGATTCACTGTCCCGTGGCATCGGACGCCAAAGGGCTGGTTATTGAGCCGCCTTTCTCAAGCCTTTGGCATATTCGTTCGGTGAATCGTGCACTAGCATGAGCCGATGGCAATATTTCCAAGGCTGCACGGCAGCACGGTATTACTCGCCGACAATTGAAGCACCGGCAGAAAGGTTTTGCCTCACGGGTACGTCACGATAACCCCGGCGACGGTGAATGGTCGGCGCCGCGGCTTTGCCTGACTTGCTGAGCAAAGGCCTGTAGGGCTGGCAGGTAGCGTTCGGCAGCCATTTCGATGGTCATGGCCTTGGCGATGTAGATCAGGCTGACACAGCCCAGTAGTCGTTGGCTGTCATGGTCGTACAAGGGCACCGCAATGGACGCGATGTTGGCTTCCCGGTTCCAGCCCATGTAGTTCTCGCCGTAACCACGATGCCGGGCCTTGCGCAGGATGTTGTCTAGGGCCAGGCGGTCGCGGGCTAGGTGGTATTCGGGGTCGTCGCGGGTGGCCAGCAGCGCCAGGATCTGCTCACGTTCCGCCTCGCCGCAAAACGCTAGGTAGGCCAGCCCGGTTGCTGTTTGCAGTACCGGCAGGCGACGCCCGACCATCGATCGGTGGAACGACAGGCGGCTAAACCGGTGCGTCGTCTCGCGCACCACCATCTCGTCCACGTCCAGCGTGCAGATATCGGTGGGCCACACCACGCGCTGCAACAGGTCACCGAGCAACGGTGCGGCGATGGCGGAGATCCACTGCTCGTCGCGAAACCCTTCGCTCAGCTCACGCACCTTGAGGGCCAGGCGGAAGCTGTCGTCGGATTCGCTGCGGCGCACGTAGCCTTCGTCCTGCAACGTCTCGAGCAGGCGCCGAACGGTCGTGCGATGCAGGCCGGTGATTTCTGCAAGGCGCGTCGGGCTGGCACCCCCGTCCAGCCGGTTCAGGGCATTGAGCAGGGCCAGGCCACGGCTTAGCCCACGCACGGTCTTGTATTCGGAATCTCGGTCTTTATTCAAGAAAAATCCTTATAAACCAATGATGTGCACTAAGTGCACAGCAGAGCGGTTTTTCATTGTAGGGCAATCGGCGTCATTCCTATACTCGCCGCAACAACTACAAATGCCCTGACAGGGGAATACACCATGCGCCATGCCTGCCTGCCGTCGTCACCCATTGCCTGCGCCTTCCTCCTTCGAAGCGTAGCGAAATTCCGCTAGACCCCGTACCAGTCAAACGCCCCTTCTTCCTTCTTGCGCCTGCCTGCGCGAGGACGGTCGCGGCTTGCCTGGAATATGCCGGGGACGCCGTGGGGCAGTGTCGAGGATTACAACAATGAACAAGCCGCATCCAGATCATATCCAGGCCGACTACACCGCAGACGTGGTGATCATCGGTGCCGGCCCGGTAGGGCTGGCCATCGCCAACTATCTCGGCCAGGCCGGGGTGCAGGTGCTGCAGATCGAGAAGCTCGACCAGCTGATCGACTACCCACGCGCCATCGGCATCGACGACGAGTCGCTGCGTACTGTGCAGGCCATCGGCCTGGTCGAGCAGGTACTGCCGCACACCACACCTTGGCACGCGATGCGTTTCCTGACGCCCAAAGGGCGATGCTTCGCCGATATCCAGCCAACCACCGACGAATTTGGCTGGTCGCGACGCAATGCGTTCATCCAGCCGCAGGTCGATGCTGTGCTGCACCGGGGGCTGGCGCGCTTTGCCAATGTGCGCACGCTGTTTTCCCGCGATGTGGTGGAGTTCCAGCAGGACGAGCAGGGCGTGAGCCTGTGCATGAACGGCCCGGAAGGCCGCCAGGAAACCGTGCGTGCCCGCTACCTGGTGGCCTGCGACGGTGGCAACAGCCTGATCCGCCGTAGCCTGGACATTGCCTTCGAAGGCAAGACCGCCCCCAACCAGTGGATCGTCATCGACATCGCCAACGACCCGCTGGGCACCCCCAACGTCTATTTGTGCTGCGACCCGGTGCGGCCGTATGTGTCGGCGGCGCTACCGCACGGCGTGCGCCGCTTCGAGTTCATGGTAATGCCGGGGGAGACCGAAGAAGAGCTGGGCAAGCCCGAGAACATGCGCAAGTTGCTGGCCAAGGTGCTGCCAGACCCGGACCGCGTCGAGTTGATCCGCAAGCGTGTGTACACCCACAACGCCCGCCTGGCGAGTCAGTTCCGAGTCAAACGGGTGCTGCTGGCCGGTGATGCCGCGCACATCATGCCGGTATGGCAGGGCCAGGGTTACAACAGCGGCATGCGCGACGCCAGCAACCTCGGCTGGAAGCTGGCCCTGGTGGTCAAGGGCCTGGCTGGCGAAGCGCTGCTCGATACCTACGAGCAGGAGCGCCGCGACCACGCCAAGGCGATGATCGACCTGTCGGTGCTGGCCGGCCATGTGCTGGCGCCACCCAAGCGTTGGCAAGGTGCGCTGCGTGATGGCATTTCCTGGATGCTGAACTACCTGCCGGCGGTCAAGCGCTACTTCCTGGAAATGCGCTTCAAGCCCATGCCGCAGTACGCCAGAGGCGCGCTGGTGAGCGAGCCGGACAGCGAGCGCAAGGCGACGCCGGTCGGGCGCATGTTCATCCAGCCCAAGGTGATCACCGAGTCGGGCGAAATCCGTTTGCTGGATGACGTGATCGGCAGCAAGTTCGCCTTCATCGCCTGGGGCAACGATCCGCTGTGGGGCTTGAGCGCCGCCCAGGTGGAAGCCTGGCATGCGCTGGGTGCCTGCTTCATCCAGGTGCTGCCGGAAGTCCAGCTCAAGGCTGGGCGTGAAGTGCCGGACGGGGTCATTCGCGTGGGTGACTGCACCGGCCGGCTCAAGGAGTGGTTCGGCCGCTACCCGCTATCGATTGCGTTGCTGCGCCCGGACCGTTTCGTCGGTGCCGTGGCCATTCCACAGACGATAGGCCAGGCCAGCGATGCCTTGCTGGGCGCGCTCGCGGCCCAGCCCCTGGGCAACCAAAAAGCGCCATCGGCGTGCAAGGTGGCCTGATATGAGCGCTTATCTGCACTGCCTGTCGCACACCCCGCTGGTGGGCTACGTCGACCCGCCGCCAGCCGTGCTGGCCGAGGTGGACGAGGTGATTGGTGCCGCCCGTGGGCGCATCGCCGCGTTCGACCCGGAGCTGGTGTTCCTGTTTGCCCCAGACCACTACAACGGCTTTTTCTATGACGTGATGCCGGCCTTCTGCATCGGCATGGGCGCCACCGCCATTGGCGACTTCCAAAGCGCAGCTGGCCCGCTGGATGTGCCACGCGACATCGCCGAGGCCTGTGCTGGCGCGGTGCTGGAAGCCGGAGTGGACGCCGCTGTGTCCTACCGCATGCAGGTTGACCATGGTTTTGCCCAGCCGCTGGAGTTCCTGCTCGGCGGCCTGGCCGAGAAGCCGGTGATTCCGGTGTTCATCAACAGTGTGGCGGTGCCGCTGCCCGGCTTTGCCCGTGCCCGCCTGCTCGGCGAGGCCATTGGCCGCTTCGCCCGTGGCACCGGCAAGCGCGTGCTATTCCTCGGCTCTGGTGGGCTGTCGCACCAGCCGCCGGTGCCCGAGCTGGCCCATGTCGATGCGCGCATGGCCGACCGACTGATGGGCAGTGGCCGCGATCTGCCGGCCAACGAACGCCAGGCTCGGCAGCAGCGTGTGATCAGCGCCGCCGAAGGCTTCGTACGCGACCAGCACACGCTTCACCCGCTCAACCCGGGCTGGGACAACCATTTCCTCGACCTGCTCGAGCAACGCCGCTTTGCCGATCTCGACGTCATGGCCAATGCCGAGCTGTCGGCGCTGGCCGGCAAGTCGACCCACGAGGTCAAGACTTGGATAGCGGCCTTCGCCGCGCTCTCTGCGTTCGGTGATTACCAGGCTACCGAGCGCTACTACCGGCCGATCCCGGAGTGGATCGCCGGCTTCGGCTCGCTCAGCGCCCATTCCCTTACCTGATGAACGGAGGATCCATCCATGACCAACATCTCTCTCAGTGAAGCCGCCAGCAGCCGTTTTGCCCGTATCCGCGAAGGCGACCTCGACCTGCAAGTGCACTACAACGACCTCGGCGAAGGCGCCGAGACCGTGGTCATGCTGCACGGTTCCGGCCCGGGTGCCAGTGGCTGGGCCAACTTCAGCCGTAACCTCGAGCCATTGCTGGCCGCCGGTTACCGCGTGGTGCTGATGGACTGCCCGGGCTGGAGCAAGAGCGACCCGATCATCAACAGTGGTTCGCGCTCGGACCTCAATGCCACCGCGCTCAAGGGCCTGCTCGATGTGCTGGGCCTGGAGCGTGTGCACATCCTCGGCAACTCCATGGGTGGCCACAGTGCCGTGGCCTTCACCCTGAGCTACCCCGAGCGCGTCGGCAAACTGGTGCTGATGGGCGGTGGTACCGGTGGCGCCAGCCCGTTCGTGCCGATGCCCACCGAGGGCATCAAGCTGCTCAACGGCCTATACCGCGAGCCGACCATCGACAACCTGAAGAAGATGATGAACGTCTTCGTTTATGACCCGAGCGACCTCACCGAAGAACTGTTCCAAACCCGCCTGGACAATATGCTCAGCCGCCGCGACCACCTGGAAAACTTCGTCGCCAGCCTGGCCGCCAACCCCAAGCAATTCCCCGACTTCAGCGCGCGCCTGGGCGAAATCAAGGCCAAGACCCTGGTGATCTGGGGCCGCAACGACCGCTTCGTGCCGATGGATGTCGGCCTGCGCCTGATCGCCGGTATCGCCAATTCCGAGCTGCATGTGTTCAACAACTGTGGCCACTGGGCGCAGTGGGAACACGCCGACACCTTCAACCGCCTGGTACTGGACTTCCTCCAGCACTGATTTGAGGTACACCTCATGACCATCGATTCGCAAACCCTCGAGCGCCTGGCTGCCGACCTGCGCCGTGCCCAACAGCAGGGTGAGGCCATCGCCCCGTTGCGCGACGCCATCGGCGCGGAAAACGCCGAGGCGGCCTACGCCATCCAGCGACTGAACATCGCCCACGCCCTGGCCGAAGGCCGGCGCCTGGTAGGCCGCAAGATCGGCCTGACCAACCCCAAGGTGCAGGCCCAGTTGGGCGTCGACCAGCCGGACTTCGGCTGCCTGTTCGCCGACATGTGCTATGGCGACAACGAAAGCGTGCCGTACGCCAGCGTCATGCAGCCGAAGATCGAGGCCGAGATCGCCCTGGTGCTGGCCCATGAACTGCCCAGTGCCCAGACCACCTTCGCGGATGTGATCGCGGCCACCGGCCATGTACTGCCGGCGCTGGAGATCGTCGGCAGCCGCGTGCAGGACTGGAACATCCGTTTCGCCGATACCGTGGCCGACAACGCCTCCAGTGGCTGCTTCGTGCTCGGCGGCCCGGCCCGCCAACTGCACGACCTCGACCTGCGCGGCGCAGCCATGCGCATGACCCGCAACGGTGAACGGGTGTCCACCGGCAGCGGCGCCGAATGCCTCGGCCACCCGCTCAATGCCGCGGTGTGGTTGGCTCGCACCATGGCCCGCCTGGGCGAACCACTGCGTGCCGGCGACATCATCCTCACCGGTGCCCTCGGGCCGATGGTGGCGGTGGCGCTGGGCGACCATTTCGAAGCCGAAATCGACGGCCTGGGCCGTGTCGGAGTGACCTTCAGCGGCGAGTGACGGAGACCCCCATGAGCCAGAAACGCAAAGTCGCCATCATTGGTTCCGGCAACATCGGCACCGACCTGATGATCAAGATCCTGCGCAACGCCAAGCACCTGGAAATGGCCGCGATGGTCGGTATCGACCCGGCGTCCGATGGCCTGGCCCGCGCTGCCCGCATGGGCGTGGCCATCACCCACGAAGGGGTGGAAGGCCTGACCCGCCTGCCGGTGTTCCAGGACATCGATTTCGTCTTCGACGCTACCAGCGCCGGTGCCCATGTGAAGAACGACGCCTTCCTGCGCCAGCACAAGGCCGACCTGCGCGTGATCGACCTGACCCCGGCAGCCATCGGCCCGTACTGCGTGCCGGTGGTCAACCTGGAGCAGCACTTGCAGGCGACCAACGTCAATATGGTCACCTGCGGTGGACAGGCCACCATCCCCATGGTCGCGGCAGTATCGCGTGTAGCCAAGGTGCACTACGCCGAGATTGTTGCCTCGATCGCTTCGAAGTCCGCAGGCCCCGGTACCCGCGCCAACATCGACGAATTTACCGAGACCACCAGCAAGGCCATCGAAGTGATCGGCGGCGCGACCAGGGGCAAGGCGATCATCATCATGAATCCCGCCGAGCCACCCCTGATGATGCGCGACACGGTGTACGTGCTGAGCGAGGCCGCCGACCAGCAGCAGGTGGCGGCCAGCATCGAGGAAATGGCCGCCGCCGTGCAGGCCTACGTGCCGGGCTACCGCCTCAAGCAGCAGGTGCAGTTCGAAGAAGTGCGCGACCTCAAGTTGCCAGGGCAGGGGACTTTCACCGGCCTCAAGACCTCGGTGTTCCTCGAAGTAGAAGGCGCTGCCCACTACCTGCCGGCCTACGCCGGCAATCTCGACATCATGACCTCCGCCGCGCTGGCCACCGCCGAGCGCATGGCGCAAGCAATGGGGGCTTCGGCATGAGCAAGAAACTCTATATTTCCGACGTGACCCTGCGCGACGGCATGCACGCCATCCGCCACCAGTATTCGCTGGACGACGTGCACGCCATCGCCAGCGCCCTGGACAAGGCCAAGGTCGACTCCATCGAAGTCGCCCACGGCGACGGCCTGCAGGGTTCCAGCTTCAACTACGGTTTCGGTGCCCACACCGACCTCGAATGGATCGAAGCAGCCGCCGACGCGGTCAGCTACGCCAAGATCGCCACGCTGCTGCTGCCAGGGATCGGCACCATCCACGACCTCAAGAACGCCTACGATGCTGGCGCCCGTGTTGTCCGCGTGGCCACCCACTGCACCGAGGCGGATGTGTCGCGCCAGCACATCGAATATGCCCGCGAGCTGGGCATGGACACTGTGGGCTTCCTGATGATGAGCCACATGCAGACGCCCGAAGGGCTGGCGCAACAGGCCAAGTTGATGGAAGGCTACGGCGCCACCTGCATCTACGTGGTCGACTCCGGCGGTGCGATGAACATGGACGACATCCGTGCGCGTTTTCGCGCGGTGAAAGCCGTGCTCGACCCGGCCACCCACACCGGTATTCATGCCCACCACAACCTCAGCCTGGGCGTGGCCAACTCCATCGCCGCGGTGGAGGAGGGTTGCGACCGCATCGACGCCAGCCTCGCCGGCATGGGCGCCGGTGCCGGCAACGCCCCGCTGGAAGTGTTCATCGCCGCCGCCGACAAGCTCGGCTGGAACCATGGCACCGACCTGTATGCGTTGATGGATGCCGCCGACGACCTGGTGCGCCCGCTGCAGGACCGCCCGGTGCGGGTGGACCGTGAAACGCTGGCGCTGGGTTATGCCGGGGTCTACTCCAGCTTCCTGCGGCATGCCGAGGTCGCCGCTGCCAGGTATGGCATCAAGGCGGTGGATATCCTCGTCGAGCTGGGCAAGCGCCGCATGGTCGGTGGTCAGGAAGACATGATCGTGGACGTGGCGCTGGACCTGCTCAAGCGCTGATCCCCCAACCCTTCGGGTTGCGCTGTCGCGCAGAGAACTGAGTTCGCAAGCAGTCCGCGTTTCCTGTGGGGGCGGCTTTAGCCGCGAAGAATCCAACACGGTGCATGGCACCGGCTGCGCCGGTGTTCGCGGGTAAACCCGCTCCCACAGGTACTGCGCAGTACCTGTGGGAGCCGGCTTGCCGGCGATAGGGGTGTGTGGACCCCTTTGTAAAAACCAACCCAGCACAAAAACAAAATGGGTGACTTCATGACTTCTACCAATAACGTGCCTCGCGTGGCCGTCACCATCGGCCTGTGTTTCCTCGTCGCCCTGCTCGAAGGCCTTGACCTGCAAGCCGCCGGCATTGCCGCCCCAGGCATGGCCACTGCCTTTGGCCTGGACAAGCTGCAAATGGGCTGGGTCTTCAGCGCCGGCATCCTCGGCCTGCTGCCCGGTGCCCTGGTCGGTGGTTGGTTGGCCGACCGTTTCGGTCGCAAGCGCATCCTGATCGGCTCGGTGGCGCTGTTCGGCCTGTTCTCCCTGGCCACCGCCCACGCCTGGAGCCTGCCCAGCCTGCTGCTGGCCCGCCTGTTCACCGGCGTGGGGCTTGGCGCCGCGCTGCCCAACCTGATCGCTCTCACCAGCGAAGCCGCTGGCGAGCGCTTGCGCGGTAGTGCGGTCAGCCTGATGTACTGCGGTGTGCCGCTGGGCGCGGCACTGGCCGCCGGCATCGGCATCGCCGGCTACAGCGGCGAGTGGCAGCGGGTGTTCCATGTTGGCGGCGTCGGGCCGCTGCTGGTCCTGCCGCTGCTGGCGCTGTACCTGCCCGAGTCCGGCCAGTTCCGCGCTACCGCCCAGGCCGAGGATGCGCCCAGCCTGGGGCGCGAGCTGTTCGGGCAAAGCGCGACCTGGCTGCTGTGGCTGAGCTACTTCTTCACCCTGATGGTGGTGTACATCCTGATCAACTGGCTGCCGAGCCTGTTGGTTGGCCAGGGTTTCAGCAGCCATGACGCCAGCTGGGTGATGTTCGCCCTGCAGATCGGTGCGGCCATCGGCACCTTGATCCTCGGCCAGGTGCTCGAGCGCCTGCCTGCTGGGGCCACGACAGCCCTGGTGTACCTGGGGATCCTCGCTGCGCTGGCGGGCCTGGGGCTGGCCAACGCCTTGCCGGGGATGCTCGTCGCCGGCTTCTTCGCCGGTTTCTTCGCCACTGGCGGGCAAGGTGTTCTGTATGCCCTGGCGCCGTACTTCTACCCTGCGCGCGTGCGTGCCACCGGCGTAGGCGCGGCCGTGGCGGTCGGGCGCCTGGGGGCCATGAGCGGGCCCTTGGTGGCCGGCCAGATGCTCGCCCTCGGTGCGGGTTCTGCCGGGGTGCTGCTGGCCTCGGCACCGGGGGTGGTGATTGCCGCCGTGGCGCTGTTCCGCCTGATCGGTCGCCGCCCAGCCTGACCCCAAGCGCTGTTCAACCTTGCTTTGCTCCCTGCTGCGCTAGCGGCAGGGCTCATTACAACTACAAGAAAGTGAAGTGACCATGCACAAGGCCCCGAAAACCTGCCTGGCCCTGACTGCCAGCCTGCTCTGCGCCAACCTGTCCCATGCCGCTGGCTTCGTCGACGACAGCCATGCCGAGATGGTGCTGCGCAACTACTACTTCGACCGCAACTACCTGGGCCCGACCCCGCAGGCGGCCGCCCGCGAATGGGCCCAGGGCTTCATCCTCAATGTCACCTCCGGTTTCACCGAAGGGCCGATCGGCTTCGGCCTGGATGCCAAGGGCATGCTCGGCGTCAAGCTCGATTCCTCGCCTGACCGTGCCGGCACCGGGCTGCTGCCCTTCGACCCGGCCACCCGCGAGCCGGCCGACAACTATTCCGAGCTGGGCCTGACCGGCAAAATGCGCATCTCGCGCACCGAATTGCAAGGCGGCACCATCAGCACCTTCCTGCCGATCGCATTCGCCAGCCCGACCCGGCTGCTGCCACAGACGTTTCGCGGCGCCTACGTGCGTTCCAGCGATATTGATCGGTTAAGCCTGCATGCGGGCTGGCTCGACCGCATCAACCTGCGCGACTCCACCGACTACCAGAAGATGAGCATCGCAGGGCCCAATGGCCGCTTCAATGGCGCCGCCACCTCCGACCGCTTCACCTTCCTCGGTGGTGACTACGCCTGGTCCGATGCCTTGACCCTGCGCTACTACCACGCCGAGCTGGACCAGTTGTACCGCAAGGACTACTTCGGCTTCGTCGACGACCGCAAGCTGGGGCCGGGCCGCCTGAAGAGCGATTTCCGCCTGTTCGTCACTGGCGAGGACGGTGCCGCCAAGGCCGGCCCGGTCGACAATCGCAACACCGCGCTGATGCTCACCTACGCCTGGGCCAGCCACAGCCTGGGCGTGGGCTACATGCAGTTGGATGGCGACACCGCGATGCCCTACCTGTACGGCACCGAACCGCTGGTGATCACCGAGGGTACGCTCAGCTCCGAGTTCATCAACCCCAAGGAGCGCAGCTGGCAGGTCAAGTTCGACCAGGACTTTGCCCCGTTCGGCGTGCCGGGGCTCAAAGGCATGCTGCGCTATGTGCGCGGCGACAACATCGAACTGGCGCGTTTCGGCGGCGGTGGGCTGAGCGAGAGCGAGAAGGACGTGGAGCTGTCGTACACCGTGCAGCAGGGCACGTTCAAGGGCGTGGCGCTGCGCCTGCGCCACGCCTGGTATCGCAACGACTTCCTGCCCGGTGCGTCGCACCGGGATGATAACGAGCTGAGGGTCAACGTGGACTACACCGTTCGACTCTGGTGACCCTTGGGGTTAGCCCTGGCAGGGCGTCCTGTTTCAGGACGCCTTGGCCAACTGGCGCAGGGCGATGCCAGGGTCGCAGAGTGTGGCTTGATCCACCCGCGCGCGCCTGGCGATCAGTTCTTTCGCCGGGCGCATATCCTTGCCGGCATTGACCGTGACCGCACCGACGATGGCGCCGTCGTCCAGGCCGAACGCCACGAACGGCGCCCTGCCGGGTTCGCCGCGCAACAACCACTGCGGTGCGGCCATGTCGCCGGCGAATTGTACGTTGTAGCCACACTGGTCGGTCCAGAACCAAGGCACCGGGTACGCTAAAAGGCTTTGGCCGAGCATACCGCAGACTGCCGCCGTGGCTTGCAGGTTGGCGTTTTCCCAGCTTTCGATGCGTCGACGTTGGCCGTCGGCGTCGATCTGCAGCACCGCGTCGCCAGCCGCGTAGATATGTGGCTGCGAGGTGCGGCAGTGCTCATCGACCACGATCGCACCCTGCTCGGTGCGCAGGCCGGCCGCCTTGGCCAGCGTGTCGTCCACGCTCACGCCGATACCATAGACCAGCAGGTCACCTTGCAGTTGCGTGCCGTTTTCCAGGGTAAGCGATACCTGGTCGCCGCTGCGCTCGGCAGCACGGACGCCGGTACCGAAGTGGAAGCGGACGTCACGGGCCTCATGGGTGTCCTGCAAAAAGCGGCCGATCAGTTCTGGCGCGTTGCGTAGCATGGCGCGCCGTGCCGGGTCGACGACGTCCACCTGCAGCCCCAGATCGGTCAAGCTGGAAGCAAGCTCCAGCCCGATCACCCCGGCACCGACCAGGATGGCCCGCTTGCCGACCTGTGCCTGGGCCTTGATGCGTTGCGCGTCCTCGACGGTGCGCAGTGCATGTGCTCGGTCACCCAGGGCATCCAGCATGGGCAGGCGCCGAGGTTGCGCGCCGATGGCCAACAGCAGCTTGTCGTAGACCAGGACCTCGCCATTGGCCAGCGTGACGGTGCTTGCCTGGCTGTCGATGGCGGTGGCACGCACGCCAAGCTTCAGCGCGATACGCTGTTCGGCGAACTGCTCTGGGGTATACAGGGCCAGCTTGGCCTGGTCCGGTTGCAGCAACGCCTCCTTGGACAGCGGCGGGCGCTCGTAAGGCGCATGCGCTTCATCGCCGACCAGCACGATAGGCCCGGCATGGCCCTGGCGGCGCAAGGCCATCGCCGCGTTGGCGCCAGCCTGGCCGGCGCCGATGATCACGACACCGGCGGTCATAGCGCGAGCCCTCCGGCGACGTTGCGAATGCCGCGGATGCCCAGCCCGGCGTCGGCGTTGATCATCACACCGCTCAAGGTCTGGTTGTTCTGACGCGAGGCCAGCAGCACGAAAGGCCCGGTGAACTCGCTGGCATCCGGGAAGAATTGCAGCGGCAAGATCGCCTTGATCGCGTCCGGCGAGCGCGAATCCATGATGCGGGTGTCCTGCTGGCCCAGTGCGGTTGGGCCGCGTAGGTCGGTGTTCATGCCGCAGGGGCCGACGCCGTTGACTCGTACCTTTGGCGCCAGCTCGAAGGCCAGTTCACGGATCAGCCCGACCGCCGCATGCTTGCTGGCGGTGTACAGGGGGCCGCCACCCTCGGGGTAGAACGCCGAATTGCTCAAGGTGAAGATCATGTTGCCGCATGACTTGACCAGCTCGGCGGCGGCGGCCTTGGCACCCAGCAGGTAGCCCTTGACGTTGATCGCGAACAGCTCGTCGAAGCCCTGCGCGAGTTTGTCCGCGTCGGTGTCGAGCAGGCGTACGCCGTGGTCCCACACGCCCGCGTTGCCGACGAAGCAGTCGAGCCTGGCAAAACGTGCCACGGCGGCGTCCACCGCGCGGTGGTTGTCCGCGCTGCTGCACACATCGCCCTCGGTCACCACCACTTCACCGGCGAAGCGCTCCCGCAACATCGCGCATTTTTCCGCGCAGCGCTCCAGCACGGCGAGCTTCGCTCCTTCGGCCAGGAAGCGCTCGACCAGCGCCAGGCCCAGGCCCGAGCCGCCGCCGGTGATCAGTACTACTTCATCCTGCAGCCATCCGCTCATGCCGCTTCCTCCAACAGCACATGGATCATGTCGTCGATGACGCTGACCGGGTAGGTGCACAGCGGCTCGGTGGCGGGCTGGCATAGCGCCGCACCGCTCTTGAGGCAGAAGCGCGCGGCATGCAGGGGGCATTCTACGGTGGCGTCGTCTTCGACGTAGCCTTCGGACATGGAGGCGTTACCGTGGCTGCAACGGTCGTCCAGGGCGTAGAACTCGCCACCGACGTTGAATACGGCGATCAGGCGATCGGGGGCTTGTACTTTCACGGCTTCGCCATCGGCGAGCGCGTGGGTTTCACAGACGCTGATAGTGGTCATTGGGGAGTACCGATATTCTTGGGGGACTGGGTTGCGGGCCAACGCCAGTCAGTTGGCATTTTGCGGGCCGCAGAGCGGCCCCGCGCTTCAGAACAGCACGCTGAGGTTGTGCGAGGTGATCACGACCTGGTCGAGGGCGATGTCGCGGTGATAGATCTCGAAGCCGAAGCTGTTATCGACCCGGCGCAGGCGGTCGATGCGCATGCCGTAGTAGCTCACGTTGTCTTTTTCTTTCTGCGAACGGTGCAGCAGGTAGTTGCTGCGTACCTCGAAACCATGGCCGTCTTCGGTCGGGCGGATGCGCAGGTTGCTGACGAAGTGCCGAGTCCGGCTGGGTGGTTCTTCCGCCCAGGCCATGCCGGTCTCCAGGCGCGCGATGCGCCGCTCTAGCTGGTGCCAGTTATCGTTGAAGATCCAGGTGGTGGGTGGGCCGACCTTGCGCCGCCGGTCACGGGTTTGTGCGTTGGCGCCGGTGCGCATGCTGTAGTTGATGTCCTGGGCAACGACGCTCAGCCAGTCGCGAAAGCGCCAGTCGTCCAGCAGCTCGGCTTCCTGGAAAATGAAGTCGGCAATTTCGTGGTGCGTCTGGGCATCGACCACCGGTTGCAGGCTGGGCGCGAGCGGGTCGTGGATCATGGCGCTGTTCATTTCACCAACTCCTGCTCATAGGCTTCAGTGCGGCGGGTCACTTCGTCCCAGGACGGTGACAACAGCAGGTCCGCCCAATACTGGTACAAGCCACGCGCCGCGGTTTCGCTGAAGATGTAGTTGGTGATGCCGGGCATGTCCTCGCGCACCTTCTCGTTGCCGAGGCCCATTTCCATGCACAAAGTAGCGTTTCGAGCACGCTTGCCGCGCAGCACCTTCTGGATTTCGGTCCAGTTTTCCGAGTCGTCTTGTTCGAGGAAACCGGCCGGGCCGAATGCCCGGGTTTCGCTGCGCTCGAAGGCGGCCTTGACCTCATCCGGAGCGGCAGCATCGGCGATGCAGAAGTTCCAGACTTCGACCTGGTTCGGCCCGCGTGGGTGCCACACGCGAATGGTTGCGGTGCCATTGAGCCAGCTCAGCGTCGGGAACATGTTGTTGTGGCCCGCCAGGCGCAGCGCACGGATCTCGCCCAGGCGCGCCTTGGCCTCTTCGAAGGTGTCACGGAAGTAACGCGAGACTTCGCCGTCGACCCAGACGTTGGCATCAGGTTTTTCGGTGAAGAAGAAACCGCTGCCATGGCCCCGCTGGCCATACTGGACCGCGTCCTTGGCGGTTTCCCATACTGGGCGCGCGGTTTGGCCGGAGCCGAGGGCCTTATCGCTGTCGCCAGGCGCCTGCCCCAGCACCTGCACGGCCGAGGCGTGTGAATAGAGCGCGTGGTATTGGTCGGAGGCGAACTGCTCGGCGGGGAGTTTCCAGTTGCAGTCGATCGTCCACTTCTGCACGCCACCGATGATTTCCGTACCGCCTTCGCGGCGGTCGAGGACGCCATCCAGGTACCAGGCAATATCGCCCATGTAGTCTTCGAGCTCCGGGGCATCGGCATCCCAGTTGCCGAACACCAGGCCCTTGTACTCGCGTACACGGGTCACTGGCTGCAGGCCCCATTTCTTCTTGCACAGGCCCTGCGGATAGGCACGCGGCTGCTGCGGCACATCGATCAACTCGCCATCGGTGCCGTAGCTCCAGCCGTGGTAGGGGCAGGTGAACGCCTTGGTGTTGCCCGAGTCGGCGTAGGAAACGCGCATCGAGCGATGGCGGCATTGGTTGAGGAAGGCATTGATCGAACGGTCTCTCTGACGCACGACCACGATAGGGTCTTCGCCCATGTAGGTATTGAAGAAGTCGCCAGGCTTGGGGATCTGGCTGACATGGCAAAGGAACAGCCAGGTACGGCCGAAGATGCGTTCGAGCTCCAGCTCGTAGATCTGCGGGTCGGTGTAGATGGCAGGGCTGATACGGCCATTGCGGGCGTCAACCAACGCCTCGATCTGTTCTGGGGTGATAGCCACTCTTATTCTCCTCACCGCTCACAAGGAGGGTGCGTTTATTGTCGAATGTGCTGTTGGCGCCAACAGATGCGCTAAATCTAGGGGACCTGGCCCGAATCAAAAAATACTTTCTTTGGATCTATCGATCGGTTAAACCTATCAATGGTTTTGGCGTTGCGCTCGTCCTTGGGAGGTTCAAGTGGAACTGCGGCATCTGCGCTATTTCGTCGCCGTGGCGGAAGAGCTGAACTTCACTCGCGCAGCAGGTCGCTTGTATACCTCGCAGCCATCACTGAGCGAGCAGATACGCAACCTGGAGCTGGAAATCGGTTTTGCGCTGCTTACCCGGACACGGCGCAAGGTCGAACTGACGGCTGCCGGTGTGGTGTTCCTTGACGAAGCCCGACAGATCCTCACCCAGGTGGAGGCGGCCGTGGCGCGCGCCGCAAAGGCGGCATCTCAGGCGCAGGAGTGCATCACCATCGGCTTTGTGGCCGCCGCCGAAGTGCGGATTTTCCCCAGCGTGCTGCCGGTATTTCGCGTGTCCTTTCCCGAAGTGGATATCGTCCTGCGCAGCCTGACCTCCGAAGAGCAAGAGGTGGCTTTGTTACGTGGCGAAATCGATCTGGGCTTCATGCGCGGCCCTGTGCATGCAGCCAACCTGCGCAGTGAAGTGGTGCTGGTTGAGGCGTTCAGGGTGTTCCTGCCGCAAGGGCACAGCCTAGCCACAGTTGATTGTGTGTTGCCCACCCACCTGGACAACCTACCTGCCATCAACATCGATCCCGGTTATGGGCGCTCGATTCACGATGCGCTGGCGCATTACCTGGTGCGCCACGGCGTGACGGTCGGGCATGTCTATCCGTCGTCCAATCCGCTGATGAGCATCAACCTGGTGGCAGCTGGCTTGGGCTATACCTTGTTGCCAGCCTATGCTGAAAACTTCAAGCCCAAAAATGTCATTTCTAGGCACCTTCCCGATGACGCACCTACAAGTGAATTACTGGTGGTGAGCGTTAGCGAAGCCAGCGCCATCTCACCTGCGGCTCGACATCTGCTTGAGTTAGTGCGCGGCTTGCATGACTGACCGGCCTTGGGCCGGGCGAGACCGATACCGAGTTGATTGAAGTGATGTAGTACATGTTCTGTACGCGGTTGCCCGGCGCGGGCATGTGTTCCAAACAAAATAGCGCGCCACAAATGGAGGCGCGCCGTTTTGTGAAGCTTCAGCAAGTTCTCATTGGGATGAATAGCTCGTCAGGATTTCGGCAACTCTCGTTCATGGTTGCGCAGGCAGCCTCTGCCAGTGTCCTGGTCGGATAGCTTGGCTTGAGTCGCAGTTTCTCCTGGTTGTCGTAGACGTCGAAGCCCCCAGATATGGTGTTGGCATAGAAGCGAGATCCTGACTGGAACGACTCTTTCTCGATTGGTACGGCTGGAACGATAACGAATCTTCTTTGCATGTTTCGTGCCTCCCCAGGCAGAGAGCTAAGTATTAGCCTCGCCAATGTTTGCATTGGGGTGGTTCATGATGAACGGCATTAAGAGAAACGATTGCGCAGTATTTCGCCATCTCTGTTGGCCGAATAGTCATCCACCGAGAGTGCGCCGTTTCGTGGTGCGCAGACCAACATGAGCAACAAAGTCGACAGGGAGGCGATCGAACGAGCCTGCCGGGCCAGCGCGCTCTCCATCGCGAGAACGGCCTGGTCATCTCCTCCGATCGCTTCAGGAAGAGTCAGCCTCTGCGGGCTGGTATCCACGGCGACCACCACAGTGAGCCTCTCGGCCGAGTCGCGACACGGACAGGGGTGTTCTCGGCCCAGACATCATTCCGCGCCTTCACGACGCAAAGGTCTACGGAATGGCCCAGCCTCGGATGTACGTCAGCAGGGTGGAAGGGTTGTCCAAAACGTTGCTGAGGCTTCTCGGTTTTACTGGGCGAAACTAGGCCAAACTCGCCAATGCAAATTACACAGTGTCGAGGAATAGGTTGTTGCTGGGGCGGTCTGAGGTCGATTTATTACGCTACTGCAGCATTACTGGAAGGTGGAAAAATTAGCCGAAAATCGGTTCCAAAACTCGAATGGCGACCTTGTAGAGTGCGGGCTGCAGGCGAGCAACTCTTGTTTCGTTTTGGAACTGATTTTCTCGTCCAGGCCGGGTGAAAGGGTCATTCTTGGATCGGATTGCAAATCCGTATGCGCCGGTTCGATTCCGGCCTCGGCCTCCACTACTTGAAAGCCCCGCAGATTAACGTCTGCAGAGTTTTTCTTTGCGCGTTGAAAAAGCCGATCATTTCCTCATCTCACGCTGATTGCTGAGTAATGGACAAGATAAGCTGATCTGGGCGAGCCAGGGTTTCCCAATAACTTTGCTATTCTGACCGGCAATCTCATTAATGCTGGAGTGTGTCCATGGGCTCTTTCTTATACAACTTGATCGCCTTCGCCATTTTTGTCCTGGACATCTGGGCGATCATCAATGTGGTGAGAAGCAATAGCGAAACCCTGAAGAAAGTACTCTGGGTAGCGCTTGTTGCATTTCTTCCAGTGATTGGCCTGATCATATGGGCGTTGGCCGGCCCTCGCGGCAACAGTCGTCTTGGCTCATCCCACTGATCAAAGCGGCTCGAGGAAGCTGAAGCTGGTCAGAGGAAATACCCTCGGTCTTCACCATTCGAAAACCCCGCAGACTAACGTCTGCGGGGTTTTTCTTTATGGCGGGCCCTAGCCGTGGCTCAGCGAGAGTTTGCTGATGATGCAGATCGAGCCATCGTCAGCCGCAGTGGCGCTGGTGTAGTCGATCTGGTTGTACACACCACCGTGGAAATTCAGCACTGATGATCGCCACGAGCTATCCATCTCCAGCCGGCCCGACGACGCGGCATGGCCATTGCACTCGGCGGTGACAGTCAAGGCGCCCGAGGCAAGTACTCGGATGGTTACCTTGAATTTCGCTCCGAGTGGCACACCTTTGAGCAGCGTCGTGTTCACCGGGTCCGGCTGGTTGAATGTCTTGCGAAACCCCAGGGTGATGTTCCCTTTGCTCCAGAGGACTTTCACGGGCGGGCTGTCGTCGTCCTTCACGTGCAATTGCGAGATGACGACCTTCTGAGCGGAGTTGACCTTGGTTAGCGTCATCTCCTGCAAGTTGATGTGTTCATCGGCGCTCGCCAGCGACCAGTACACCGGCTCTTTCCATTCACACCGCGTGCGATGAGTGCTCTTGCTCGAAGCCCCCTTGGTGGGTGCTGTAAATTGAATGGACCCATCGGCCTGCACGGTCACGATGCCTGGAAGCTGCGCGATGGCCTCGGCCCCGCTGAGCTCCAGGGCGACGGGATTGGTGGATGAAGTGGGTACGGGGGTCGTAATCGTGAGGTCGTCGATGTTTACGGTCATGGGGTGAGTCTCCTGATAGAGATTATCGAGGTGGCGGACTGTGCCTTGATGAGATGCGTGCTCCGCATCGTTCTCCCGGCCTCGCTACTGGCGACAGGGCGGTGGCGTTGCATCAGCGGTGATTCGTCGCTCTAGGTAATAACCTGTGTTATTGGCCTAATCATAACTTGAGTTTTTAGCCTGTCAATAACTCAAGTTATAAATCAGGCCAAAAAATGCCCGCGAGATGCGGGCATCAATCAAGCCTCCGTGAAGTCGCGCCAGCCTATGCGGATGCGCCCGGAGGACAGGCGCTCAATCCGTACGCCCTGCGTATCTTCCAGATCGGCAAGCAGCCGCTGCCAGTCATCGAGCGTCTCGTCGGGGTTCGGTACCACCTCGATGAATTGCCGCTTCTGGACATGCGGCGATGCGATTGCCAGCTGTATGCGGTATCCGAGGCGCTCGAAGGAGCGAGAAGGTGAATGTGAGAAAGTGAGGGGCAGCATGTGCGAAAACTCCATTTACTGTACGCATATACAGTTATCCGTTATGTAGGAAACTATCAAGCGGCGCGCCTGTGTAAACATCGCTTACAGGTAAACTTTTCGAGCATTCATTTTTCATCGGACGAAAAAAGCCCGGCGTATGAGGCCGGGCTTCCTGGAGGGGGAGGGGGTTACAGCTTGATCATGGCTCTGACCACGACCCCGACGATACGACAACCTTCCATGCACATTTCCATCGGATACGCAGGGTTCAAAGGCTTCAGGAATCGCCTGCCGCCGTCCTCCACCAGCTTTTTGAAGGTCGCTTCGTTGCTGTCTGCCAGTTTTGCAATGACCAGTTTGCCTGGGTAGGCCTCGGCTTCGGTGTCCACCAGGATAAGCATTCCTTCCGTGATGCTGGTCCCGACTGGCGAGGTCATGGAGTCCCCTTTCACTTCGAGCCAGAAGGCAGCGCCCTTGGAGTTGTAATCGGACATCTCGTACCGATCGGAAAACCCAGGCGGGAAGGGTTCGACTGCCTCAGCCCACGCCCCTGCGGCAACCCAACTGATAACCGGGTAGCGGAACGACTCGGGGGGTACATCAGTCCCCGCAACGTTGCTTTCCGCGCGCGGCTGACCGTTCCCTGAGGCCAGCCACTCAGCCGTTACCCCCAGGGCTCTGGCGATTTCCAGCAGCTTCTTCGACGTGGCATTTCTCCCGCTCTCGAGGTGCTGGATGGTCACCTGGCTGACGCCTGCCTTGTCTGCCAGCTGCTGCTGGCTCATGCCCAGGGCGGTGCGCCTTTCAAGGATGCGGTCTTTGAGCATTTCGGGGGCTTTGTTCATGGCTGCAAGGTTAAAACACACGTTATAAGCGTTCAAGTGACATGTTTTTGCCATGACCCTAACGTTAGGTATCGATGAACACCGTTCAGCGTGAGTCTCCTCACCCTGCTGTTAGCCAGGTGAAAAAACTTCAGGCAAAAAAAATCCGCCAGCAGGTGGCGGATAAAAAGAACGTTGGAGAGCAGGGCCAGTGTGCCCGTGTGCTTGTCGTGAGTTCGTGAAGGGCTTATTACAAGCTTGAAACAGTCACCCTCAGGGCACGGGATTCCTTCGGATGAAAAAAAGCCCGCCAGTAAGGCGGGCAAGCGACGTTGAAGGGGAGAGCGTGTAGCGTGAGCCCTATCGGTTAACGCGACATTAAACGTAGGCCATTGACCCTGGCCAACGATGCGCCTATACAGGCGTGCCAATTTCCCTGGAGCCGCCATGCACGACGAAGACGACCTGCACGAGCCTGAGCACGATCACCTGCTCGATCACGAATTCCTCTATGACGACCTGGAGCCGGAGGCGGATGCCCAGGGCGCCGAGGATGAGGTGGAGGAAGACGAAGCGCTGGATGACCTCGATGACGAAGATGATCATCCAGCCTGGCATGACGACCCGGACGACTGATTCAGCGCCCGTCCAGCGAGTACCGTCCAGGGCCACTCACCGCCAACAGCAACAAGCCGCCGACGATGCTCAGGTTTTTCAGGAACTGGGTCAGGTTGGCGGCACGTTCCGGGTCGACCATGTTCCAGAAGGGATGGCCAAGCAGCGCCGTACCCAGCACGAACAACGCGAACAGGAAGGCCAGTGGTCGTGTGTAGAAGCCCAGGATCAGCACGATGCCGACGAAGAACTCCATGATCACGGCAACCGCTGCAGCCACCATGGGGGCAGGGGCGCCCAGTGAGGTCATGTAGCCGACCGTGCCTTCGAAGCCGGTGAGCTTGGCCCAGCCGGAAACGATGAACAGGATCATCAGCAGCACACGGGCGATGAGGATGATGATGTCGCGTTGGCCATCGAACAGGGAGTAGCGCATGGTGGCGTTCCAGTGGACGTAGACACGTTCCACTCTAGCAGGCGCGCGACGATTTTCCGGCGGACATGAAAAAGGCGCCACCAGGGCGCCTTCATCGAAAAATGGTGCGAGTGGCGGGACTCGAACCCGCAAGGCTCACGCCGACAGATTTTAAGTCATTCTACCCATCATTCGGCTTACGAGAGCTGTTGAGAGCTTACGAGAGCTGAGCTCGGCTTACTTGAGCTTAAAAGCTTTGAGAATCAAGGCTTTGAGGTGAGTATTGCACCGCTGTCGAGGGCTTGTGAGAGCTGAGCAGAGCTGTTGGGAGCTGAGTAGGGCTGCCGGCGCAGCTACCAAGCCAGCTACCAAGAGCTACCAAGCTATCGGGTCGGATGCATTGATCGTTTTTTAGGCAGCCTCAAGGCATGTGAAGGCCCACATAGCTTAGGCACGAGAGACAGATCAGTGGGAATGTGGCGCTGACGGCCTGGTATTGCGAGGGAAGGGGTGTTTCGTGGTGCCCCGAGCCGGACTCGAACCGGCACACCTTTCGGCGGCGCATTTTAAGTGCGATGTGTCTACCAATTTCACCATCGGGGCGCGATGTGAAGCAGGCGATTAGACACGAAAATCATGCGGAAATCAACGGTTTAGACGCTGGGAAGGAGTGTGAGCGTGGCACTGAAGATCAATTTCACCAAGGATGCAATTCGAGACTTGGTTTGCCCTGAAGGTAAGTCAGAGATCTATGTGTATGACACAAATGTCAAAGGCCTGGCTTTACGGGTAACCAAGGCAGGTGGAAAAACCTTCTACGTAGTTCGTAAAGTCAACGGCAAAGACCAGCGGCGCAAGATTGATGTATTTGATTACAAGAGTACGAAACTACCGGTTATTCGAGAAGTGGCGGAAAAGACATACGCTAACCTCGATGTGATTTTGATCGAGGAGCATAAAAAAAACCTAAGAGAAAGCATCACTGTCAGTGAGGCGTTTGAGTCAATGATTGCTAAAAAGGCTAAGCTTGCTAAAAGCACTATCGGTGATTACACGAAAACCTATGATAACTACATTAGAGCTATGTGTGGTGATCTACCGTTGATTGCTGTGACGAATGACGTTGTGCTTGAGCTGCATGCTAAAACGACTGCGCCGGTCATGAGAGCCAATGGGAAAATGAGCCCGCCGCGCAATCGTTCGGCAAATAAAGCAGTCTCTCTCCTCGGCTTAATATTCTCTTATGCAATTGTTTTTTACAAGGATGAAGTCGGGGCGCGTATCTATGCTTACAATCCTGTAGAGATCATGAGTGCGCTTCGCAATTGGCATGATAATAATCGTGACAAAATTCGAGTAAATCCAAATGAACTTGGCGCTGTTATTTCTAATGCGATTGAGATTGGTGATGCCAGGCCAGTGCGTGAGGTTCCAACATCGTTTAAAACAGCATCTGCAGCTGTTCTATTTATGCTGTTTTCTGGCGTTCGCCCTGGTGAGATCGAGAAGATTAGAAAGAGCTATGTGTGTCATAAGACGAGATCAATTGTTTTCCCTTCTCGCGACAAGGTCGATGAGTCCGATGCTCTGAAGAATTCCGAAGAGTTCCATCTGGTACTTAACGATACTGCGTACTGCCAGTTGTTGTACGCAATGAAGCAAAATAGCGGTGACTACGTGTTTTCTGGAGTCGATCAGCCAAAGATCAGTGAGTCTAATGTAAGGGACTTTTTGACCAAGGTATCCAAGAGCTTGCTAGGCGGTAAGCACCTACCTCGAAAAATCCTGCGTGCCAGCTTTATCTCAATCGCAGAGCGTGCAGGGGTTGGCGCGTTTTATATCAAGGTTCTCTGTAATCATGATGGTAAGGGGCAGACCGTCGACGTTACCGACGGCTATAAAAGTGCGTATCTCTCAGAGATTCGACGAGCTACAACCAAGGTCGAAGACGAGATTTACTCCAATGCCGGGGTCGATAAAGAATACGTTTGTCGTGGCTTTCTGCACACTTTGAGACCGCTCGACACCAAAATACTTGACGCGAAGTCAGTATCGCTCTAGTCCCAATTTTCACTGTCTCTAAGCCAAATCGCAATAGTTGTTTGCGACGTCGCAGTATTGTCTTGTGATTTCGCACTTGACTACTGTGATTTCGCTTTGTGTTCTTGCGGTTTTGCACTCTTGTGCTGCGGTTTCGCATTCGCACCTTGCGAAGGTTTGGTTATACATTGAACTTTCTTGAGTTAACTGTTGAAGCACTAAAGGCTCCAATTGCACAATAAGTCTAGAGCTTATTTTTAGCCAGTTGTGTCCATGTCAGACAGAAGGATGCTCACAGCCCTTCGGGTGTTGCGCGGGTAGATGCTCAGATTAGAATAATAAAATGGTGAGCCGAGTGATCGATAAAAAAAAGGATAGGAAGGATAAGAGAATAACTGTCAGGCTGACGCACGGAGAGCTCAGGGCGTTGGAGACGAAGATTGCAGAAGCTGGATATAGGACAGTGGGGGCATTCATCAGAGACTTCGTTGCCAATCTCAAGCCTCAAGTCAAAGTTAGTGGTGACGTAGTTCTAATAGCGCGAGAGTTAATGGCACTTTCGATCTTGGTAAATTCATCGGCTGGCAAGTCCGATCTTATTAAAAAAATCAAGGAAATCGACAGGATCAATACTGGGGGTACACTGTGATTGGAAAGATATTCAGGAAGTCTAGTGGATCGTTTCGAGCAAGACTTCGGTACATCTACGGGTGTACTAAGCACGATCATGAGATCCACGGCTTGCAAACAATCGATCTCAAGTGCATGTCTGAAGATCCCGTTCCAAAGCTGTTATTCGGCAGTGAGTCGGATCTCAATGAGATCATAAGAGAGTTCGACAGCGTCGAGAGGCTTCGCAGGATGTCCCAGGACAGTGATCAGAATATTCGGCCCGTCTTTCACGCCATGCTTGCTTTACGCCCTAGAGAAGCCCTCACGCCGCATCAATGGCGTATGGCTGTCCAGAAGTACATGTCTGATCTTGGGTTTGAGAAGACCAACAAATATGTCGCTGTAATGCACTTGGACAGAAATCATCAGCACGTTCATATAGTAGCTAACCGAATTCGTCTTGATGAGAAATTTCTGATGGTCGATGACGGGTGGGAGCGAGAAAAGAGCATCAACTCAGTTTCAGAAATTGAAGACATGTTCGGCCTTTACAAAGCCCCTCGTCCAAAGGATACCTGGGGTGTAGCCATCAGCCACGCAGAGCTCCGGGCTTCTATTAAGGATGGAGAGATTCCACACAAGCACCGACTCATTGCAAAAATCGCTGGAGCAATCGAATCCACGAACGCGGTCGATGGCGACATGTTCACCTTCACACGCCTTCTAAGGCGCCAGAAAGTGTACATAAACTTGACACTAAATCATGAAGGTCAGCCAAAAGGAATCAGTTTCGAATTTAATGGTAAATATATTAGCGGCAGGCAACTAAAGCGCTCCAGATTTACGTGGCATAAATTGATCACGCAAGAGGGAATACATTATGACTCAAAAACCATTCGTCAACTTGAGGTCGAGATTTCACGAAGAGATAGCGAGGAGCAAGAGAGAGCTCGACTCTACTACTACGAGTTCGTCCCGCTGTCTGGACGCAGATCAAAACCAATTTACGTCAAGTTCACAGCAAAGGAGTATCAAGTCCAAAAGCTGATAAAAGAGATTCTAGAGCTCATCGAAGCGCTATTTGATGCTTTGTTTAAGCCACGGGAGTGCTTCCTCAGGTGTAAGTATATTGAATATAAGCCTGGTCATGGCCTTCAAATGGCTGATCGCGATGAGGGAATTGTATTGTAGTTTTCGTGTAGAAGTTTTTGTTGTTGAAAGTCTTGGTTGTATTTGTATTTTACGAATTTCTTCATTCGGTTTGGCTGGGTGCTTAGTATGGGATTTGGAGTGAGTAGTAGGTTGTTGGTGTTGCTTGTTGTAATCGCGATTTTGCTTTCGAGTGTGACTATGATTTCAGTCGCGCTTGCAATGTACAATTTGATTGATGATAAGAGTGTGGCACTTCTTTTTTCCGCTGCTGCAGTGCTTTTGGATTTTTACAAATACCTGGCCTGGCCTGTTGCTATTCGCGTACTTCGAGGCGTTGGCGCAGCTCTCATGATTGTTTCTACTTTGATACTGTCAGCGGTCAGTGGTTGGGCAACTTATGATCGAATGATGAGCTCTATCAACCTCAGCAAAGCCAGGCATGAGGCAATGAGCAGCGAGCGTGTTTCTGACTTAGCAAAGCTGGCTCAAAAAGACTCTGCTTTGATCACTCAGCTTGATAAGACGCTTTCTGATACAACAGCTCAAGCCAACGACCTCCGTACTCGCGGAATGCCTTCCAAAGCTCTGGAATTGGAGGAGTCAGTTGGTTCCCGTACTTCAGTACAGCGTGCTCAAGCCCTGGCACGTATCAACGCTGGCTCTATGGAGACTGCGAAGATCAAGTCAACAGTGGCAAAAGCGTCGAGCCTACCACCTTTGCTCGCTGAGTTATTGTGCATTGGATTTGCGATGGCTCTGGAGATCGTACCAGCATTGATTTTGAGTGCTGTCCGCGATGCTAGATCTTCCAGCATGGATGTAATCAATTCGTTACAGGTCGAGACGCCATCGCTTGGAAACGACCTCGTGCCCCAGCAAAAACAGGAGCCAGAAACGCCAAAAACCGCGAAAACTTTGTTAGGTTCCAATGACGAAATTTTGGAGGTTTTATCTACTACAGTGCGAGCTCTGGCCCCTGGAACGCCGGTGAAACTCAAGGAGTTCGCCAAAAACGCTAGAATCGGAAACCTTCGAGCTTGCGAAATTTTTAAGGCTGCTGAGGCCTTGGGGATAATTAAAAAAACAACAGTTGGATATGTTGTAGTGTGACAAAAAACTCAATGACGTCTGCGCCGGGAGACAGAGCGTTTATCCCAAGCACTTGATTTTCAGAACTAGGATATTGCTACTTCAAGAATGCAGTGGTTCTGCAGTTCTTGTGGTTTCTCCCCACACGCTTGTTGGTGTACCCGGATAGGTTGTTCACGATTTTTTCCAATAATCACGCACGCTAGTTAGTGCCAAGCCAAGCTGCTCTGCCACCTGCTGCTGTTTCATGCCAGCGGCTTTCAATGCTAGGACAGCTGCTTCGTTGTCAGCATTAAGGGGCTTGCCACGCTTTCGCTTGATGAGGTTGCCGGCCTCGTCGAATTGTTCGGTTAGCGTCTTCAGTCCTCCCTCCGCTTCAAACGCCGCCACGTGGGTTAGTGCTCTTCCTACTACTGTCAGAGCTGGCTCATTCTGCTTTTTGGCAATAGACATGGCGAGCATGGCGAGAGGGTCGACGTCGAGGCTCTCAGCAATCTGCTCGAGCTGCTCGATGGTGATGCTCGTCTTGGCATTTTCCAGGGCGCTGATTTTCGTGCGATCTGTAGCTTCTGAAAGGTCGGCGTACCGAGCGCCTCGGACGAGACGAAAAGCACGTAGCACGCCCGCAAAAGCGATCCTGAGCTGCATAGTAAATCCAAAATTCAGGATATAGCCATGTCGAGCTTTGCGGATAAACTGCAATTCAATGTATTATCCGTATCTCATGGATGGCCCTAGACGGCACATCGACGTGAGAGAGGGGTGGTCGGATGCCACCAAGCTTCTCTGCAGTAGCACCAGCGAGGTGAGAGATTGGAAACCACCGACATTGAGCTCTTCAGCGAACCGTCAGAGCGAAGGAAGGGCGCAAGTGGTGACGAGGCTCAGCTAATTGAGCTTGTCACTGGCCGCTACCCGGGTAAGGCGTACTGTCTGGTTCGGGAGTGGACATTGTTTCGTGCGGAGCTCACCGAAGCTGAGCTAGCGAAGGTCGCGGCTGCTGGCAACATCCCCTTGTTTCTCCTTGCTCACAATGTGGTGGCGGATAGCGCAGGCCGCTTCCAGCCAGCCAACTGGGTGCGTTCGAGCATCGGCGTTGCGCTCGAGGACGGGTATCTCTTCGAGACTCGGAACACCGTGTACGTGCTAGTCGGGGAGGGTGCGGAGCAGAAGGCTTCGCTCAAGACGATCTTTTCCTTTTATTGACACGAACGACAATGAGTTCGGTGGCTGAGGCTGATGTTTAGAACGAACGCGACAGATATTGCAGGTGTGCCGGGTATGTTCGGTGAAGGGCTCGCGCACTGGCATGGGGTCTCCAGGGCGCTGGCGACCCACTGGTATCACGTGAGCGTGAAGAGACGGATGGAAGGTCGCCTGGTCTCAAGTGAAGAAATGCTGAACGACGAGCCCAGATTGCATGAGCTTGTCAGTGCTCAGGGCGACGATCTCGTGATTGAGGATGTCCAAGTGATCACGCCTGCGCGACTAAATGGCACTGAACGTTGGCGTATGGAGCGACTTACATCGGTGTCCTTGGGCTTTGACAAGAATGGCTGCCCCGTATGCCTACTAGAAGTTGAGAGTGGAGAAATTTACAACGATTCCCATGAGCGTGAGCTTGATCATGGCTCGCTCCGGCAGTTGAGAGAGCTGTACCGAGCGCCGGTGTAATCCCATTTTGTGATCAGTTTGGCTGGACTCAGCCATGCAAGGAGCTTTAGGTGTCAGCGTCAAATACCTTTTCCATCGATTTGCACAGCCGGCGGTACACGGATTTTGACCTCCTGCGCATAGCGCGCGCTGTGGGCCAGGGGTATTCGCAGCCGGTGACTGCCTTCTTGGTGAATACACAGATCATCGCGGCTAGCGCTGTGGGAGTAGTTTTCGGGCACGTGAATGCGAGTCCAGAAGGACGGTTTGCGGACGGTCATTATCTGCGTAGCTCAGACATCCAGTCGCTGCATAAAGAGGGACGTTTTTGGATCGCAACGACTCAACGCTCTCGTTACGTGATTGCTTCTTTCCGCAGGGATGGTGGGCGTGCGGGGTTGCGTGAGTTTTTGAAGGTAGGGGCTAAAAGCTTTTTCAACAGTCCAAGCCGGCTCCATTAAATCTTAATTTTTGAACAGGGCAGCTCTGGTTGGAGCTGCTTGAGGTCTCTCTTTGCCTATTGCCAGGCAGAGGAATTTTTTGACAGGAGTTACATCGTGTTAATCCCCGATTACATTAAGGTCTCAGGAAAACTTGAAGACATTCGGGTCTTTGAACATAGGGAAGGAAGTGTTCAAGTGATCATGAAAATTGACGGTGTGCTAGTGCCAAACACTGTCATTCCTATCCAGCTGTACGAAGAGATTGAGGCGGGCAAGCACTACGACTTTTATTGTGTCTACAAAAAGTCGAGGAACAAACTTAAGAATGCAGGCGCGGTCTATGGTTTCAAAGAGGAAGGTGGACGGATTCGCACATTGACGAAGCTCCGCTTGGCGACACCGATTTACATGTTGTTTTACGGAGCTATCTGGTTCGCGGTGGCATACGTGGCGGTATTTATTCTTGCGCTTCTACCGGTGCTCGCAGACCACCCTCGAACGGGAGCCATGCCTGTCTTGCACAGCTATTCAATGCTTGGTGGTGCAGTGCCCGCATTGTACTTTGTCTGGAGCATTATCAATTTCTGGCGCAAGTCTGGGAATCTTGAGGCATGGCCTAGCGTCGCACCAAGCGTCGTGATCGAGCGTTTCAGTAAGCTCCACAAGTAAGCGATCTTGCCTGAAAGCTACAGCCTGGGCGTGCCGCTGCGCGGCCAGGCTGTCGTGAACCGAGCCCGCATCGCGGTCTCGGCCCTGCGGGCTTTCATCCTGCACGCCTTCGACCGGTTCGGCCTGCGTGCTCCGCTTGCATGTGGGTTCGTGTTTCTCAAATAGTGGGCGTCTCTGAGCCACCGGTGCTCGCCAGTTCGAGTAACTTTGATCCGAGAGCATTCGCTTGGGCGGTGGTGAACGTGAAATCAACGCCTCCAACAGTAAGCATTATCATTTTGGCGGGATCGAGTCCTATCATGACAAGGTAGCTACCTGACTCAGAAAAATCATGATCTTCGTCAAGGTGTGTGATCGAGAAGAATGCCATTTCATAAGCGAGTTTCTGCGATTGTGCTTTGAAGAATTTGTTGAAGGGTAGTTTCATGGGGTTGTCCATCGATCAGAATGTTAATGAATTAAACGGTTGTTGCTGGAAAACTTGAGTTAGTGGTGCATTTTTCAGTGATAGTACTCGGATCTTTCTTAGCTGGTCGGTGGTTCTGAATCACTGGAACTTGTTAGCTCCAGTAGTTTTGAACCAAGGACGTCGGCCTGATTGGGGGTGAATCTGAATTTCATGCCGGCAATGGTAAGGAATATATTATCGTCGGGCTCACGCTCGATAATTACAAGATAGGTGCCAGAGGAGGGCGAGCAGGATTGCTCTTGCAGATGTGGGTGTGAGAAAAATGCAACGTCGAATTGGTGCTCTTTGGTATTGGTGTATAGGGGGAGGAATGTATTTAACTCGGTTTTCATGAGGTTTTTACTCAATTTGTTGTGGTATAACTAAATAAACGGCTCCTTTTTTAAAAACTTTAGCGTGACGGAATTATTTTTGAGTTTGCGCTGCGTATTAATTCAATTGATTTGAGCTGTTCATGATTTTAAGTCCTCGGTCGTAGAGATCCCTGGCTCGTGACTGTTGTTCACAAAGCTATTTCGCGTGGCATTTCCGCTCCCCGGCTTTCTTCTTGTTCATGATTAAGTTCTTGCGATCTCTCGCTGCATTCTCAGTCGAGTATAGGGTAGGGCGCTTGCAGCTCCTCCATTTCTACAAAACTGTTACGTCCCTGCCGTCGTCGCTGCACGGTAATGTTTAACTAGCAAAAAGGGATGCTCCCAATGTACTCTTAAAACCAGTTAACCCGCATAGGATCTACCTAATGTCACGTCTTGCCGAATACCGCCGCCTAGAACAGCAGCTCGCAGCTCAGCTCGCCGAGCTCGAAGCCCTGAAAGAGGACGATGGCCTCAAAGAGGAGATGGCGTTTGAAAGCAAGCTGCGCGCACTCCTGGGTGAGTATGGCTATAGCTTGCGGGACGTCATTAACATTCTTGATCCGAAGGCGAACAGCCGTCAGGTCGTAGCTCCAGAGACTGCAAGCACTCGCAAGCCGCGCGAGGTTAAGACGTACAAGAACCCACATACCGGTGAAGTGATCCAGACTAAGGGTGGCAACCACACCGTGCTCAAATCGTGGAAAAGCGAGCATGGCGCAGAGGCTGTAGAGACCTGGCGTCAATAAACTCCGCAGAGGCCTCCTTCGGGAGGCCTTTTCATTTATGGTCAATCTTTCGTTGAGGTCGGCGTTAATCGTGATCCTGGCAGCCAGCCTGTATCTCCCACAGGTGTCGAGCTAGCTTTGGGGATGGTTCACGGTTGCCCTGCGTGTGGCTGCTTGGTTAATTCTAGCCGTTAGCCTCTTGGGATCGTCGCCAGGGTTCATCAGTCCCACCAGAGCCAGAAGGCACCACTTTTTGACACCGCCCTGGCTTTGACCCAGCTCGCGAACAGGGTGATTTCGCTATGATGGCATTTATCTAGCCTCTGGTTTGGCTGCAAGGATCAAACGCCTCATGACGACCCCCAAATACGACCTTCACCTCTTGGGCTGGCACAGCTTTCAGCAGTTGTGCATGGCTGTGGCCTCCACTGTGTTGGGGCAGACGGTGGAGACGTTCCTTGAGGGAAACGACGGGGGGCGCGACGGAGGATTCAGAGGTACGTGGTCGCCTCAGCCGAATGAGGTCTATGAAGGCGAATTCGTCATCCAGTGCAAGTTCACTTCGCGCCGGGAGCACAACCTTTCCCTGTCCGATGTGGCAGGAGAGCTCACCAAGGTGCGCCGCCTCGTCGCTCAGGGAGTATGTGACGTCTATGTCCTCATGACGAACGCAGGTTGCACAGGGGAAAGTCATCGCAAGATCAAGCAGGCATTCCAAGGTGCGGGGGCCAAGCACGTCCTCTTGCTGGACTCTACGTGGATCTGCGGCAAGATCCAGCTGAGTAGCAAGCTGCGCATGAATGTGCCCCGGTTGTACGGTCTGGGTGATCTAAGCCAGATCCTAGATGAGAGGCGGTACAAGCAAACGAAGGCGCTACTGACCGAGCTGCCCGATCTCTCAAAGCTGGTAGTAACCGGTACCTATCGCAAAGCCCTTCAGGCTCTACAGCAGCATGGCTTTGTACTCTTGGTTGGGGAGCCAGCTGCTGGCAAAACGACGATCGCCTCGCTCATGGCCATGTGTGCGATGGACGAATGGGAAAGTCTCGTATTGAAGCTGGAGAGGCCAGAGCAAATACGAGATCACTGGAATACCGAGGAAGCGTCACAGTTCATATGGGTTGATGACGCCTTCGGGGCGATGCAGTACGAAGCGGACATGGTGATGGAGTGGAACCGGATACTCCCGGCACTCTCGACGATGATTCGTAGCGGCCACCGAATCGTGTTGACCAGTCGCGATTACATCTACAACAGCGCCAGGCGTGACCTCAAGAAAACGGCATTTCCTTTGATGGAGGAAAGCCAGGTCGTCATCGACGTGAAAGAGCTGACCTCTCAAGAAAAGTCAGAAATTCTGTACAACCATGTGAAGCTTGGTAACCAACCGCAGCGAGTTCGTTCGGCACTGAAGGAGTACCTACCTGCGGTGGCGGCTCACCGTCAGTTCGCTCCCGAGACGGCTCGGCGCTTAGGCAGCGTTGAGTTCACCAGAGCTCTCAAGATTGGCCAGAAAGATATCGATGAGTTTGTGGCGAAGCAGGAGCAGTGGCTCGTAGAAACCATGCAGGGTATGGATGATGAAAGCCAGGCCGCGCTAGCTTTGCTTTACATGAAGCATGGAGCAATCGAAAGCCCCGTAAATCTGTCTGGGAGCGAGATCCAGGCAATTGAAAGGTTGGGTGGAAACCAAGCCGGCTGCATCCGGGCGCTACAGAACCTTCGAGGAAGCTTTGTGCAGTTGGCAGATACTGCTGAGGGACGTTTTTGGCGATATAAACATCCTACGATAGGCGATGCGTTTGCGTTGATACTCGCTCAGAGTCCTGATCATTTGCAGATTTTTGTAGATGGTACTCCGATTGAGCGGTTGATGGAGCTAGTGACGTGCGGCGACGTGGATATCAAGAACGCCACGATCCTACCCGCAAGCATGTTCAAAGTGATCGCGAGCCGATGCCATCAGTACGTCAGTTGCAGTGGTGATATGGCGCGTTCAAGGCGTGGCAGATTGTACTCGTTCCTGCAGCGCAGGGCTGATGACGCATTCCTGGCCGTCTACTTGCAAACAGATGAAGAGTTGAGCTCGAGCCTTGTTAGGGACTTTGCGAGAAGCCTATTTACGATGTCGGCTGATCTTGCTTTACGTCTGCTTCGGCAAGGCCTTCTTCCAGAGTCAGCTAGGGATGCTATCTCGACCAAGATCCATGACTTTGTGTTTGACGATGATGAGCTAGGGTACATTCGCGATCAGGAAATGCATGAGTTCTTCACTAGCCAGGAGCGTGAAGAATTCTACAGCGATGTACAGAAGCATGTGTTGCCTGACCTGGACAGGATTCGCCAGTCCTTGCAGGAATCTTATTGCTACGAAAACGATCCCGATTATCACTTTTCTGATTTTATTGACGAGTTGGAGTGGATCAGAACGATCTTCCCAGACTGGCCCGGGGTCGAGGATGTGGTAGACACTCAAAGACGTCGAGTCGACGACTGGGTTAGTGAGGTCTCGCAGGAACGGGGCGAAGAACCTGCCGTTGGACGGAGCGATTTGATCCGCCCCTCTGCGCAGGCGGGGGGGCGAAATATCTTTGACGATGTCGATTTGTAGGAGAAGGAAGCGAGGTTACGCGCTCCGCTTGTCTAATACCCAGCGCGGGATCGAGTAGCAGGCTTGGGCAGGATTACTTTTTCAGGATTAGTCTGACGTCGCCCAAGTTCATCGGCTGCTCCCGAGCGACGGTTCTGTAGGAATCCACCGCCCGGGCTACGACGCAGCTCATTGGGCAATGAGTCGTGGGCTTTAGGGGTGGTGCTTTCCTACGTGCCCATTTAGTCAAGAAAGGCGCTTATCGACGAAGGAAGTCTTGCAGACGATCGATTCCCGCTTGGAGACGTTTCTGATCGAACGCATGACACCACCGGAGCCAGCCGGCTCCTTCAGGGCCGAAGGCACAACCAGGTGCAATTCCCAATCCAACCTGGTTGATCAGCTTACTTGCCAGATCAGTGGTATCGGGATAGCCATCGACCCTGAAAAACACGTACATGGCACCGCCGGCATTAGGGACTTCCACCCCGGGAGCATCTTTGAGGCCATCAAGCAGGACTTTGCGGGTGTCGATCAGCCGATTGCGTACAGCCAGTACCTCAGATTCGCCTTGCGTGATTGCGGCATAGGCGCCTCGCTGGACTGGCTCAAAGATGCAGGAGCCGTTGTACTCGATGATCTTCGCGAGATCATCTTCAAGATCTTCGGGTACTACGATCCAGCCGATCCTCCAGCCGGTCATCGTCCAGGCTTTGGAGAAGCTGTTGATAGAGATGATCCGGTCTGAGGGGTCAGCACTTTTCAGGAATGAGGGAGCGGACGAGATGGTTGGGTCGAACACGAGGCGTTCATAAACATCGTCGCTCAATACCCAAATGCCGAGCTTCCTGCAGTGCGCCAGGATCACATCGATGCTGTTCTGGTCGATCACCCAACCGGTCGGGTTATTGGGTGAGTTCAGCATCAGCATGCGGGTGCCGGGCGTCAATGCGTTCAGCAGCTTATCCAGGTCAAGTGTCCAGCTTCCGTCTTTTACGTCCAGCGATACTCGCTCTACGTTGGCACCGAGAATCTTGGGGATTTCGACCAGGTTTGGCCACAGGGGAGTGACTGCGACGACTCGATCCCCCGGATCAACAATCAGTTGCGCGGCAAGCATGATTGCCGCAACCCCTGAGCCAGTTACGCCGACACGTTTAGAGGAGATCGGCTTGTTGTGTAGGTTCGACAGGTAAGTTCCAATCGCATCTCGGAGGTAGGGGCGTCAATGGCATCGCATTGGCCGAGTGGGAGGATGAGGGGTCTCCTCAAGCTTGGTCGTACCGTTGGATTGAAGCTTACCAACGTGATGCAGAAGGGTTGATCGCGGAGCTGCTTCAACTGCTTGTCCGTCCTGACGAACCCAGTAGTCCGATGCTTCGAGACGTTCCTGCTTGACCAGGCAAGCGGGGCAACAGGCAAAAGAAAGCCCGCTGCTAGACGGGCAAGGTAGCTTCTATCACACGTAGGGATAGCTAAAGGTTGCCTAAGCCAGTGTAAAAATTAGGTGAAAGCAAGTTTCGCAAGGTGATGGCTTGGAAGCCTTGTGCTATCTGCTGCATATATCACTCATCTTATCGATCCTTGACACAGTGCAAGTATGTTCTATCTAGCCCCTTAGCAGCGACTGGTGTCAGCCCGGTCATGGTATCAGCTGAAGGTTTGCCTATAAGGAGTACAAATCTTCTCATGGCCTAGCGCTGTACTGCTAGAACTAGGCTGTTCAAGCGGTGTATGCAGTTATGCTAATGTGCCATCACCAAAGGATGTGGAGCATAGTGATGGGCTGGAAGGGGACTGTGCGGTCATTACAGGCATCAGCCAGGCGAGCGGAGCGCAATGCTCATCGTCGTCAGCGCGAGCTCGAGAAGCGCGAGAGAGAATTCGCAAAAATGGAGGCCTTGGAGCAGGCAGCCTACGAAGTAGAGGTCTATGAGAACCATATCGATATCCTGCTTTCAATGCATAAGGAATGCGCGGAGCCGGTGAAGTGGAAGGAGATCCTATCCAAGGTCGAGCCTCAACAGCCCTTGAAAATTGGTGCCCTTGAACAGGCCGCTATCCATGCTTCGGCAACCTATCGTCCAAACTTCTGGGCTAAGCTATTCAAGCTGGAAAACCGTCAACGGGAAGCGCTGATCGCGAAGATCGCTGCAGCTGCTACAGAAGATGAACGGTTGTTCCAAGCACAGTTTGATGAGTGGAAGGTTACTCACTCCGATTGGGCGGATGAGCTCGACATCGCTAAGCGAATTCTTGATGGTGATCGCCAGGCAAAACTCGATGCCATCGAGGTGTTTGAGTCCTTTGAGGAGATTTCAAATCTTGGCTCATCTATTCAAGTGATCGTCCATGAGGGGGGAGTGCTGGAAGCGAAGCTAGCTATCCACGGTTCCCACGTGATACCCACAGAAATCAAGTCGCTGCTCAAGAGTGGCAAGCTTTCGACAAAGGCGATGCCGATTGGGCGCTTCAATGAGCTCCACCAGGACTATGTCTGCAGCTGTGCTCTGAGGGTTGGGCGAGAGCTATTCGCAATCCTTCCTGATGATCTGGTGATCGTCACCGCAATAGACAACGTATTGAACAGCTCAACAGGTCATATGGAAGATCAGCCAATCCTGAGTGTTGCGTTCTCTAGGGCTACAGTCGAGAGCCTCAACCTAGAGGCGATCGATCCATCAGACGCCATGAAAAACTTTGTTCACAGCATGAGATTTAAGAAAGGTTCCGGCTTCGCCGCTGTTTCTGCCCTGGATCCCCAGCGATTCGCTGTCACGGTATAGGTAGAATCATGGGTAATCCAGTTATAGGTTTGGCGGCCTACATGGCATTGCCCATCCCTGCAGGCGTGCAGGTTGTGCTCTGGGGAAGGGGGTACATGCTCTGCCCAGGCGTTGGTATTGACTTCGGCGGCACTGTCTATTGGAAGGCTTCGAACGCACAGAAAAACATCTATCTAATAGATACCGAGACCTACCCGCATCCTAACGATTACGTCGTCGAGACTACTCTTATCATTTGCGGGCGCTCGTGCATTTAAAAGTGGCCTCGCCTGCGCCAAAGTTACGGGTGCTGTTGCCTGTGGTTATGGGTGTTAGGTTTATTATGTTAGTTGTTTTGACTCGCGGGTGGTTGGGTGTTTAGTGCGCTTATATGTTATAGGGAGAGTGGGGTGGTCGGTCTAATTGATAGTCTGAGAGCTTTAGGTTTGCTGCTTAATAAGATGTGGGATGGATTCTGGATATGCCGATAAGCCAAAAGACAGTTGCTTCTAGTGAATGCACGTTCTCGGAGTGGGAGATTGATCCTCTACAAAAAGGCATGCTCGTAGAAATTGTCGCCTATTTGTACTTGAGGCAGGAGGAGAATGCTCAGCGAGTAATTAGTCGGATTGCAACGAGAAAGGTTGAGCCTTTTGGAAATGTTGTTGCTAATGTGATAAATAAACTCGAGGTTTTCAGTTCGGCTGATAGCTCAAAGACCCCAGAGCAGATAAAGAACTCAAGGATCCACCGCGATGGTCTTCTGTTTCAGCATATATCTTGGGTTGTTACAAGACTTTCAGTTCCAAATGGTGTCATGACGTCGCCGCATGTGCGTCAAGCAGATAAGGGGTTCGACGGTTTTGTACTTGAGCTTGATCAGAAAAAGGAAAAAGTCGAAAGTATCATTATATCTGAGGATAAGGCCTCGGCTAATCCTAGGGGGCTGATTACGTCGAAGGTCTGGCCCGAGTTGAAGCAGATAATCGATGGTGATCGTGACGACGAAATTTTGGCTGAGCTTGTCACATTGCTCAAGGGAGTTGGCGGTGTAAGTACAGAGAGTGCAATAGGTAGAGTCGTCTGGGAGGAAGCGAGGCGGTTTAGAGTCTGTGTGGCTACTGGGGAAAATATAAGGGATAGTGTTACTGGTAGCTTTGAGAAGCTCATGAATGGTTTTTCAGACACGGTTAGCGGAGCGATGAGCTCACGCACGGGTGGTGTTCTGGCATTCAATGATGTTCGCGATGGCTTGGATGAATTTGCGCGTGCTGTCGTCAAGAAAGTAAAGGAGATTAATGGTGTTTGACTCCAGCTCTCGTGCGCTGTTGAAGAGCGCTCCTGGTCTGCCCGAATTTGATCCAGATACAATTGATACCCTACTGACAGCTGCTCATGTGGAAATTGCAACAGCACGCCTGGCTATACAACGGGGTGCTGACTCGGACACGCAAACTCTGACCAGGGTTCGACGACTGGCGTCAACATTTGAAGCATATGTTGCACTTGACATACAACCTGAGAGAAAGCGAGCTGCTGCATTTGTTGCTGGTGTTGCTCACCAAGTAATATCGATGGCTAGAAGGGCGGAAAATAATAAACGCATACTTTTAAGTGCTGAAGCTGTTGACTCCGCAATCTCAGCGACACTGCTGTTTCTTGTTGCAGATCGCTCTGCAGATGCTGCCGAAGCTGCTAGTCGCCTCACGGTCGGCGATGCTAATTCGCCAATGCGAAACGCATTGATATTATCTATCAAAGAGTTAGCTATGGGACGCCTAGATTCTCTCTTGATGAGAGAGTATCCCATAGACGCGATGTATTCAGAGGTGAATATTGGGCGCGATAGCCGTGAGTTTGCTGCGGATCTGCTTTTCCATGAGTGTGCTGTAGCTGTCAAAGGTCTTGCAGCTGAGGCGCACGGCTCTGATTATGAAATAGACGTAAAGGATGCTTTAGATAAGGTTTTAGATCTGTCGAGGGCGACCACCGAGAATTTACCAGGGCTGTCAGATGTGGTTAATTATCAATATGCGGGCCCGCATCATTTGGCTAGCCTGTTACTAGCAATGGTTGAAGGCGTTAGGTCGTCCATGCTTGCGCGTCTGGCAACTCCTTTAGGGGTCGATTTTGGAGAATGGGATAAATGGACTATCAGCCAATCTAAAATCCGGCCATTTTTATGGGTCAATCATCAGCAGGCAATCAAGAGCGGTTACTTGAATTGCGGGGAATCAATGGTGATGACATCGCCTACTGGTTCAGGTAAGACTACGCTTTCTATGCTGAAGATTGCAGCGGTTCGTTGCTCTGGGAGATCAGTAGTTTATCTGGCACCGACGCATGCGTTAGTAGACCAGATCGAGAGCGACTTTTCACACCATTTAGCAGACATTGAGGCTGTGAGCGTCGAAGACAAGGCCCTTGAAGAACTTGGTGATGCGCTTCCCCCATTCGCAGTTATGACGCCTGAACGATGCCTGGCACTCTTAGGCTTCGCTCCAGAACTATTTGAGAATGTCGGGCTTCTTGTGTTTGATGAGTTCCACCTCATCGGTATGGATGTAGACCCAAAGAGTATTAAGGTGGGTTCGAGGTCAGTTGACGCTATGCTGTCACTTCTCGGCTTTACTCGTTTATGTCCAACTGCTGATCTTCTGCTCATGTCCGCAATGGTCTCAAATGCCAATGAGATCGCTAGTTGGCTCGGCCATGTATTAGGCCGAAGCGTGCATGTCTTTGACGATCCGTGGAAGCCCACGCGTCAGCTAAGGACATGTGTCGTTTATGACGAGAATGCACTTAAGGCAGCGATAGAGGTCACCGCTCAAGGAGAAACAAAAAAAGAGCGAAGCCGGCTGGCATCCGAACCGCTCGGTGTCTTCTCATTAGTCGCAGGATGGCACCCTGAGCGTACAGAAACCTTTGCTATTAAAAGTCTTACTAATGCTAAACCCTTTTTAAATATCAATGATAAAGGTTATCTAACGGCTAATCGCAATGAATTGGCTGCCACGCTTGCCGCAGATTTTGCGAGCATAGGCAAGAGAGTGGTGGTCTTTTGTAGTGATGTAAGGGTGTGTAGCTCCGTTGCGGAGAGTATCAATAAGTTATTGCCTCCACCCTCTGTTGTTCTAGATGAAAATCAAAGATTAATCCGTGAAACCATCATTGAGGACGTTGGTGATGCTTCTGCTATTTTTGATGTGGAATCCAAACGCGCAGGCGTTCACCACAGCGACCTTCTTCCACTAGAAAGACGATTGGTGGAGGGCGCTTTTCGCAATAAAAGAGGTAGGCAAGAGTTGGGGCTTGACGTTCTAGCAGCTACTTCCACCATCGCCCAAGGACTAAATTTACCTTGCGATGTTGTAATTTTGGCAGGAACAGACCGTAGTGCCGCTGATGACCCTACTGGGAATCCTCGAACTGATCTGCGCCCGCATGAGATTTTGAACGCTCTTGGTCGAGCGGGCCGAGCGGCATATGCCGCTACAGGGCTTTCTGTCGTCATTCCCGCTAAGCCAATTGTTATTGAGTTAGATGAAGCTATTGCTTCTAGCAATCAAGACTTGTATACCACGTTTGCTCAGCAGGATGCTTGCGAAATAATTTACGATCCTATCGACTACTTACTTGATCGAATTGAGGTGGCTTCTGCTGATGATCTGAGAATGCAGGCGTTGATTCGAAGGCTGAATGCAGTCACCCATCAGGGTGATAGTGGTCTAGATGGCATTGTCAGACGCTCATTCGGATTTTTTCAGCGGAGTTCTCTAAATGCCAATGCTGCGGAAACTTGGCTGGACGGCCGGCGGGTTGTTTTGAAAGCTGCAGAAGAAAAGTTAGCTGATCCGGAGGCTGATGACTGGCAGAAGGAACTGGCTATTCGTAATGGGGTCAGTCCGCGTATTATTGCTAGGTTTGCTCAGGCGCTGATAGCACTGCCGAGCGAGCTTCGCTCTACCTCTGCCTGGGTCGGATGGGCGCTCGATATAATTTCGGAAAACCCTACCGACCTCAATGCTTTCTTGCGTGAGAGTGCTCTTGAGTCTGTATTCGCCAGGGCTTATCGGCCCGGTAATGATGCGAGAGTAAAAATCCTCTCTGCACTGAAAAAGCTAGTAGAGATGTGGTGCTCAGGATTAAGTGTAGTTAAAATCGAAGATTGGCTTCTCGCATTCATTCGAGAGAATGAGGGGGAGGTATCTAGGCAGGCGACTAAGTCAAAAACTTCGCATCATGCAAGGCGGTTCGTAGTTAGATTGACTCCCGATATTGGTTTTCTTTGTGGAGTGATAGGGCAGGTGGCTGCTCACGTTTACGCGGAGTCCGAAATATCTCCTCTGGAATTTATTGAGTTGCTGCCACAGATGATACGAGCTGGTGATCATGATCGGCACCAATTTGTATTGCGTCAAAATATGGTTGGGAGTTCTAGGGTGGCTACATATGATGCATATATTCGCCATCTTCAAAGTTTTGATCTCAATCCGAATGTGAGCTTGGACGTGGTGCGATCTGAAGTGAGTGGAGTTTTGATGCTTGAGTTGTTAAAGGGTTTCGATAGTTGATATTGGTTATTGAGCGGGTGGGGCTGGCTGTATGTACCTCTTCCAAGGATACTTCTGCTCGGCGTCAACTAGATTGGGCTTGATGAGCGTGTCAATTAGACCTAAGTCACTGATTGGATCCATTGTGATCAATGTCTCCGTTGATCATAGTAAGAGTGCCAATCCGGCGCTTTCAGAGGGTTTGCTATGCCGAACGTTTATGTAGAGCCTCAGCCAACTGGTCGTCCAGAAGGCAGCCCAATCACTGGGTATCACTTGAAGCTGGCGGGTGGTGGGAAGCTGGTCGAGACCACGTTCCCGACACAAGCAGATGCGATCGCCAAAGCTAAGGCGCTTGGTCATAAGCCGAACGTTGCTCGTGTGCGGAACACCAGTGTCGGAAACCCAGACCACTGGCGTAGCGCTGACTAATCGAAGGCTTACGTATCTCAAAAAGCCCTGTATTAGGGCTTTTTTTGTGCTCGCCGTCAGCTATTTGTCATTTTCGGACAGTAGTTCAGATGGGCGGTCATATGGCATTTAATCCTATGACTTTAAAAGAAAAATCAGTCGTTGATTGGAGATGATCGGCACCGTGGTACGGTAGCTCACGTCATGTCTCGCACGAGTGAATTTGCCACCTATCGCCAGAGGTCTACGCTTGATCGGGCGAATAGCGCAGCGGTGGCCTATCTCGCGAGCGGCACAACCCACTCGCCGCGAATTACCTATGGGGTACCCATCCCATGGAAGAAAATCTAGAACAGAGGGCTGAGCACTACCTAGGGTTCCGTACTCAAAATCCCGCTTGGTTAGTTCTCGCCTCCCGGCGTGCCCCGGTTTTCCTTGCCAGCCTGCGGCTGCTTTTCGAGCCCGGTCAGGATGGCATCGAGATGAGTGATGCACTTCGCTCGATTGCCGACACGTTGGCCAACTGCTCCGATCCAGAGATCTATCAGGTACCTCGAGGGGATGAGTTGCAGGAGGCTAATCGAGAGCTCAGGGAGTGGATCAATCGTCGGTTAATTGTCGAGCGTAGTGGCAGAATTTACGCGACCGACTTCCTCGAGTGTGCCTTCCGGTTTACCGAGTCTCTAGAAGACCGTGTTATGACGTCGACTGCCTCACGGCTGTCAGTAGTGCAACGGGAGATTGAAAACCTTGAAACGCATCTGAACTCAGATCCGAAAAGCAGGATGTTGGCACTGAAGCGTCGGATCAAGGAGCTCCAGGCTGAGCTGGAGAAGGCGAAAGCTGGACTTATTCCTGTATTCGATGACGAGCAGGCGATTGAAGCCATTCGAGAGGTGTATGGACTTGCCATTGGATTGCTGGCCGACTTCCGAAGGATGGAGGACTCCTGGCGTGATGCCGACCGAGAACTGCGGCATTCGATAATTAGCGAGAAATTCCACAGGGGTGAGATCGTCGATAACCTTCTCGATGGTCAAGAAGCACTGCTGAACACGCCCGAGGGTAGGGTATTCGATAGCTTCCTGCAGCAGTTGTGGACTGACGAGCTCAAGAAAATGAGGCTCCGTCTTCAGAACATCATGCGCCACCCAGCTGCTCCCAAGGCACTCAACAAGTCACAGCAGTTTGAGCTGCTGCGTTTAGTGCCGCGATTGATTCAAGAAACCGCGCTGGTTTTGCAAGCCAGGGCTCGGAGCGAGCGGGACGTCAAAAGCTTCATGAAAACCGGGCTTGTGGTTGAGCATCATCGGGTTGGACATCTGCTGAACGAGATTTTCAGTGTTGTCGTCAAGCTCGATTGGAATCGCAAAGCTATACGGCTCCTTGAAGTGCCGCTGCCTCCTATAGGTATGGCCTTGTACAAGGTGCCTGTAGTCGAAAGGCTGCGTTTCAGGGGGATTACAGGTGAAGCTGCCCCAGTTCTCGATCTCAGTCGGCGCCGCGTGTCGCTTGAGCAGATGGAGGAAGAGTTCTGGCTCTCCTTTGATGGGCTTGATAGAGATGCTTTTATTAAGGCGACGTTGAGGATCTTGGCTGAGCAGGGGCGTCCACTATCGCTTCCAGAGCTCGCCTCATTCCTCCCTCCTACACATGACCTTGAGTGCTTCACCATCTGGATCACCATGGCTCGTGAGGCTGGCATTGACGTTTATGACGCTCAGACTGCCCCGTTCGACCTCACAGACGCAGACGATCGGCGGTGGCGATTCCACCTGCCATTCACCCAACTTGAGAGCGAGAAGCTTCGCGATATCAAATGGGGGCTCTGACATGCCAAGTATTTTTGATGAATTGACAGGCAACCCTCCTGATGAGGATGGGCCGAACGAGAGTCCAGGGCAGGAGCCAGAGCCTGAAGACCTAAGCCTCGATATCTCGGACATTGACGATGACGATCAGAGAACTCCCCGCAGAATTCGGGAGGTTGTACAGGAGCTGTTTAAGCACGGTTTCATCGAGGAGGCGTACTATGAGCGGTTATATCAAACTGCATTAGGCAACGCCGAACTGGTGAGTCAGATAGTCGAACCCTTCGATCTAAAGATCCAATTTGATGAAATTAGGGGTTTGGTTTTTATTCGAGTTCTCCATGAGACGGCTGAAGTGGCGGAGGGGTGGACGCATCCACTCATTCTTCACAAATCCTTCAATCTCGAAGAAACACTGTTGGTTGCTGTGCTGCGTCAATATCTGATTGAGTGCGAAATGGAGAATGGGGTAGGCACTGCAATACCCCAGATGACAGTGGATGATGTCATTGTTCAGCTTCGGGCTTATCTTGGAGAGCGGGGAGCCGACTTCAAAGATAAGAAAAGAGCAATGGGGCTCCTGAAAAAGTTGAGAAGCCGCCACCTAATATCGATGAATGAGCATAGCGACCGGTTCACGATACGTCCGTTGATCGCGCATGTGGCCAATCCTGAAAGTTTAACCGCTTTACTCCAGTGGCTGTTAGCTCATGACTTCAGTGCAGATCAGTTCTCACCTGTGGGTGAAGAAGGAGATGACTCTGATGATTAACTCACCAAACGGCAGCCCTGAAGGCTATGTGCTGACCGAGTTGATGCTCTACAACTGGGGTAGTTTCAATGGGCTACACCCTGTTCCTATCGACCCTGCAGGGACGGCTCTCATTGGCGTTACAGGTAGCGGTAAAACCACGATAGTGGATGCATTCATGACGTTGGTTTGCCAATATCCTCGTTACAACCTTGCATCTACTGGCGGTAATGATAGCGACAGGGATTTGGTTTCATACGTGCGGGGTGTGCAAGGCTTGGGTGATGGAGAAAACCCAAAACAGCGGGGCACTCGCCTGGGTCAAACGATTACGGCTATCTGCGCCACCTTTTGCCGGGGTAATCAGCTCGTTAGGTTAGGGGTGGTCTTCCATTTTGAAGGCACTAGCTCAGCCATGGCGGAGCTTGGTAAGTATTGGATATTTAGTACGAATCCTGAGCAGTCTTTGGAGTCTTGGCTTGCTGTTTTCCATGAAGAAGGGAAGCGAGGGCTCGAGCTTCTTGAGAAGAATGTTCAAGGGTTTAATGTTCATCCTGTTAGGCGTGATTACATTGCCCAAGTCCGTGCTCTATTTCAGGTCGGTGATAATGCATTTGCTTTGTTAAATCGCGCTGCTGGCGTTAAGCAGTTGACGGACATTGATTCAATATTCCGAGATTTAGTGTTGGATGACCGCTCTGCATTCAAGAGGGCAGGTGAAGTCGTCAAAAGTTTCGATGACCTGAACGTCATTCACCAGGAATTAGAGATCGCCCGTGCGCAAGCGCACAAACTCAAACCCATTGCCAAGGCCTGGGAGGACTTTCAGAATAAATCTCAAACACTCGATGAGCAAAAGCTAGTAACTGAGTTAGCCCCCACCTGGTTTGCGGAGCAGTCTCATCACCTGTGGTCTGCCCAGAAGAATAAGCTGGAGGACGAGGTTAAAAAAGCCGTATATGAAATGGAGCAGTTGGCTCAGCAACGGAATGAGTTGAAGCAGCAATGTGAGATGTATCGTGAAGCCTACCTGCAAAAGGGCGGGGCCAGCATCGATCAATTGCAAAAGCGGGTGAGCGAGTGGGAGTCCATAAGAATTTTAAGGACAACCCAATCTTCACAGTATCAGGCGCGTATGCGTAGACTAGGTTTTGATTGTCAGCTTACCGAATCTGTATTTTTAGACAACAAAATTTTGGCGAGCCAGCAGTATAATTCTCTGGCGCAGCAGATTTCCGAGCAGCGTTCCGATGCGTTCCAGTTGGGCATAAATGAGTCTGACGCTAGGGTAAATCTCCATGGACTGCAAGCTGAGTTAGATGAGGTCAAGGCTCGGCCCGGATCAAACGTGCCAACCAAATACCATGATTTTCGCTGTGAGCTCGCACAACACTTAAATATAGATGAAGACCAGTTGCCATTCGTGGCTGAAATGCTGCAGGTAAAGCAGGACGAGCAGCAGTGGAGGGGAGCAATTGAGCGTGCTATAGGAGGGAATCGACTTCGTGTCGTCATTCCGTCTGATATGGCCCAGCAGGCCCTGCAGTGGATTAATGGTCGTGATAATCACCTGCATGTGCGAGTTCTCGAGGTCGGTAAGGACGTTGAAATCAGAGACACCTTCACTGATGGTTACGTTAAGAAGCTGAAGTTTAAGCAGCATCCTTACAAAAGAACCGTCGAAGCGTTACTTTCTCAGTGCGATCGTCATTGTGTTGACAGTGTTGATGACCTGCTGGTGACCTCTCATGCTATGACAAAAGAAGGAATGATGTCTGGCCAGCCCCGGTTCTTTGAGAAGCGTGATCAGCGACATCTGCATTCTGATTGGTTTACTGGATTCGATAACCGTGATCGGCTGAGCTACTTGAATCAAGAAATTGCTGGTGCCACTCAACAACTCGAAATTGCTTCGGATGCTCTGGTGGCAGCGCGTGATCGGTTGGGGGAGCTGGAGGAGGCTGGTAGGATATACCAGTATATTAATGAGGTTGAGTTTGACCTTATAGACCTAGTTGGTGCAGAGAATCAGCTGACGGACTTGCAGGGACAGTTGGATTATCTGACCCGGCCAGATTCTGATGTGGCCTCGGCGAAGCTGCTCTTAGAGGGCGCTTCTAAAGCTGCAGAAGAAGCTGAAGGCGAGTATCTCCAAGTTCGTGACACCAATACCAGGTTGACGGATCGTTTGGACTTTGCAATCAAGAAGCTACGCAAAACATTGGATTTGACGGAGCAGGGGCTGAGTCCTGAGGCGCGTGCGGTGCTTGTTAAGTATCTCCCGCCGATTAGTGCGGGTGATTTGGAGGATCTAGACAACATTGAATTACGATTCTTTCACACTCATTCAAATGCTGTTCAGCTGATGTTGGATGAAATTGCGCATGCTGAGGGTGAACTTATCAAGATAATGTCTGATGCCAAAAGTGTCGACACCGGCGCTTTAGCAGAAGCTGGTCGAGATATCGATGATGTCCCTACGTATCTTGAACGTTTGAGGATATTGACCACAGAAGCTCTGCCAGAAAAGGTCGAGCGGTTCCTACATTATCTGAATCGTTCTTCTGATGACGGTGTCACACAACTTTTAAGTTATGTTGAGCAAGAGGTTGTGCTTATCGAAGAGCGCATCCAAGAGCTCAATAACACTCTTCGGCGTGTGGAGTTCTTGCCAGGGAAGTATCTTCGGTTGGTAACGACCAAAATTATTCATAAGGATTTGATATCTCTGCAGTCCGCTCAGCGAAAGCTCAACACCGCTCGCTTCACCGATGACGTCGGCGAAACCCATTACAGAGCACTGAGAGTGGTGGTAGAGGGCCTAAGGAAGGCTTGTGACAAGCGGAAAACAATGGGCGCCCGGGCCATGCTTGACTCAAGGTTCAGGCTCGAGTTCTCAGTCGCAGTGGTCGACTCGCTCACCAAGGAAGCATCTGCAGGACGGAAAGGATCATATGGCGACAGTGGCGGTGAAAAGGAAATCATAGCTTCCTACATCCTGACAGCTGCACTGGGGTACGCCCTGTGCCCAGTGGGTGAAACCAAGCCTCTGTTTGGTACCGTTGTACTGGACGAGGCATTCTCGAGAACCTCTGTGAGCGTCGCTGCTCGGATCATCGCGGCGCTGAATGAGTTTGGCCTGCACCCAATCTTCGTGACACCAAACAAGGAGCTCCGGCTGCTGCGCCTCCACACACGAACCGCAATCATAGTGCATAAAAAAGATGGCTCATCCTCCCTGGTTTCAATGAGCTGGGAGGAGCTGGAGCGCTACTACCTCAATCGTAAAGGGGAAGAGGACGGTGGAGGCGACAATGGCCCTTCAGGGGCACAGTGAAGGCGATGAAATCACCTGATGAGCTGCGGCAGAAGCTTGTGGAGTCTTGGAACAAGGCAGGAATCCGTTCCAAGCAACTTCTGAACGCAGCGGCTTGGCCGTGGGAGCTCAAGATCGGGAAGCCATCTCCTAGGTGTTTCAACACGCGTATCTCTACCGTTCAAAGCCATGTGGAGGCATGGCGCCAGGTTAGAGTTGGCAAGGTTGAATGGATAGATGCCTCCTACAGAAATGGAGCTGAGTCGATCAGGGTGCCTTCTAAATGGTGCCTACGTACACCGTCAGAATGGGTCTCTGCGACTCAGGATAAGGGCATTGCAGAAGAGTATGAGGCGATGGGGTATCTGGTAGAGCGGGTACCCGATCATTTCCATAAATTGGTCGTCATTCAGCGAGGTCTATGGAAGGGCAGAGACCGTTCAGAGATCATCCAAGCCGCAATCGTAGCGTCACAACTGACTCCGGGATGTGCCAGAGGTCTCCCTTTGCGGCTGCTCTCGGGCTATGGCGTGGACACTAAGTTTTTTGAGCGAAACGAGGTGCTCCTGCGAAAGATGTTGGATGTTCTGTTCGAGGATGAAGCTTCAGAGCAATCCCTGTGCGGTTTTCTCGATGCCTACGATGAGTCAAACCACTGGGTGCTGATAATGCCACTTGAAGCTGGGTTGCTCCAGTACCAACGGCTGAAGCTGACGACCTCTGAGCTTGGCCGAGTGGAGCTGCCTGGCGAGCGACTACTAATCGTCGAAAACGAAAAATGCTTTCATCAGCTGATCGATCTACCGGGAACGATCGCGATTCTTGGGTGTGGTCTGGATTTGGCGTGGCTTGGATCTGAAGCCCTCCGTAACAAAGCTGCAGGCTATTGGGGAGACATGGACTCCTGGGGAATGCAGATGTTGGCTCGAGCAAGGGCAAAGCATGGTGGCATTACCTCCTTGCTGATGAATGAGGCCATCTTTGATAAGTACAGGGGGGAGTCCGCTGTGCCTGAGCCTGTACGGGCCCAAGAGATTCCCCCGGCTGGCCTGACCGATTCTGAGTCAGCTCTGTTCAGACGTCTCGTAGAAAGCGCCAAAGGTAGGCTAGAACAGGAATTCATCCCGCACCCTGAGGTGCATCAAGCCCTAATGAGGTGGGTGGAAGATACGCGCACCTTCCAATCATTGCGAGATGCCTAAATGCGACATGATTTGCATATTTGCGACATAGCCAAAGTGCCATCATTGAATGATTTTTTGAAAAACGGAGATTTATTAGTTTGAGATCAAAAGCAAAGCATCAGTGGCCTAGCCACCTCATCCATTCAGATTGATCGCGCCGGCTGTGCAAAAATTTATTGCTGTCCTCACGTTCTATTCGGCTATTTTGCTCAGATTTTGAGCAAATTTCGCCGAGATGGTGTGCTGCTACTGCCCCAGCCAGCAAGCTCGTCAATTTGGGGCCGATAGGCCCCGGCTTTGTTTTTGCTCTCAAACAGGCACGTAAATAAGCCTGTTTTTTTTGTGGTTATTTGAACGGTTGGCCATCATTCCAGGAGTATGTTTTGAAGCCTTCAAACGCCATTGCAGGCCGAACTCTCGAGATCAAGACAGTGATCGAGGCCTACGGTTTTGTCTCTCCGAAGCTTTTCGGCTCAACAGCTCGCGGGCAGGATAGGGACGGAAGTGATCTGGATCTACTGGCGACCATTCCACCCTCGAAACAAGGGGCAATCTCTCTGTTCGACATTGCTGATCTTGAGGATGAGCTCGCGGCAATGTTGGGCGTATCAATCGATTTCAACATTGAAACCGACATCCCTGAGCATCTCCGAAGCGCCATCATTGCCGAGGCCGTAGAGCTTTAGCTTGATGCCTTTCTTACACCCGCTACCCGCTTCAGGTCGGGGCGGTGATCCACCAGTGAGTCAATTAGTCGAAAAATCCGCCTCCCTCGGATCCGAGCTTCTGACGCGAGCTCTTGGAGTGGAGCCCGAGGACAGGTGCGGCTAGATGAGTAAATTGCTGTGGTCGTGAAGCGAATCGACTTGGGGTTGGAAGCATTGATATGGACGAAGGCTCTGGAGCACCTTGGGCAGAATGGCCTCTTGGAAGCAGTAGTCGACATTTGGAGGGACGCGGCGCCACCGACCAAGCAAACAGTGGAGTACCTTGATGGCGCCAGGGTGGGCCAGGTCGTGGTGGACGTAGTTAGGGATGCACAAGAAGAGGTAGGTGCATACGTCCCTTTCAGAGAGGGCACTCCGAATCAGGTCATCCTCTATTCACTCCACGCACAGCACCTTACCCATGGGCTAATGCACCGCTTGCCGATCAAGGAGCTCCCTCGGCCCCTCCAGGTGCTGGTGCTGGAAAACGACATGGGTGTTTAGGCTGCTTCTGTGCATGTTCCCGTATCGAGGGTGAGCCTATGCTAGGTCACCGTACATGCTCATGGCCTTCCGCAGCGTTTGGCAGATGTGCTCGCGCAGATAGCCAGGCTCCAGAACTTCGATCTCGTCAGCGTTACTCATCAAGAAGAGGCGCAGCCCTTGTGTGTCTTGGATGGAGCACTTCAAGATCGCCCCCGATTCTGTGGGTTCGATTTCCTGAGTTTCGCTGAGGCGATTTTCAGTGAGTCGGTTCAATAGGTTCGCCTCCAAGCGTAGCCTCAAGTTGATCGCCTGCTCGCTGTGCACGGTCATGAGGTCTTTCTGCACCTTGAATGACTTGAAGTCGTAGTGCTCCGGTTCAGGGATGTCGAGGAAGTCCGTGCGAACACTAACCACGCGGTGGAGCATCAGAACACAGGTCTTCCCTGGGCCATTACTGCTGTACTTACCGCGCGGTTCATCAGGCGCGGGTTCCTTTCCTTCGGGCCACTCCTCTGAAAAAACATGGGCTGAGAGATAGATGTTTGAGTCTTGAAATGACAGTGCGAGCGGCTTCAGCACATATGTGCATTCCGCTTCATCTGCATCGCGAGGCTCGTACACCATGCTGAGGCTTTCGCCGCTCAGCAGTGCCTTTTGGATGGTGTCCAGATGAGCTGGATCGTAGAGGCCAGGGAGGAGAGTCATGAAACGTGTGCCGGATGTGATACGCCCTTGCGCTATCAGGTCTTGCTCTGAGTTCCGAGTGATCACGCCCAAAGCATAGTCGCGCAGCTTGACCAATTGCTCGGTCACGAGCTTGAAGCCAAAGCGTTCCGAATGCTGCAGCATCGCGAGAAGGGTCATCGACTCGGTCGGTGACAGCACCAAATCAAGGCTCACATTCTTGTGCAGCGTCCACTTGTACGATTTTTGGCCTTTAGGTTTCTCACCGACGACCTGCTGATCTTTGGCCAGACCTCGAAGATCACGCCGCGTTGTTTTGATGTGAGGGAGCTGCTCAGCCCACTCAGTTTGCATGCCATGCAGTTCCTCCGTCGTCAGCGGGGCTTGAGCACGGTGCAAAATCTTCATCAGTGTTCTACGGCGCAGATATTTTCGCTTTATTTCGCTCACAGTCGGCACTCAGGGACAAAAAGTGTCCCCATTGTCCAGCAATATCGCTTTGCCAGCAACGAACCCCGGATATTTCCCTGGAGCGTCCATGAAAGCCAAAGTGACCCGTCGCACCTATCCCCCATACAAGCAACGTGCTGAAGTAAAAGCCTTCATCGAGTGGCTTGCTCAGCGCCTCGGATCGAATCAACCGTTGAAGCACGAGTACGTCAACCGCAAGACGGGTAAGCGCTGGCAGTTCGCTGACCTCTACGACGCCTTCAAGCAATATGAGTGGCATCACTCCGGTGTTCCGCACCTAAAGGTGAGCGCCGGCAGCTGCGCTGCTAGCAATAACCAAGCACTGGATGCTATGAGCACCGATCTCCTCGCTGCGACCTGCGACAACATGATGCTCCGAGGGACGAAAGCCATGATGTCCTGGGGTGGTGTGTCTGCTCACAACAATCAGTGGCTCGAGGACAATCAGGACGGCTTGGCCAAGACAATTGAGCAGGTCGCTGAAGTGCTGCGCGTAGGTGATCTCGACAGCCCTCAATTCCGGGCCGACATCCGATTCAATGCAGGCATGACCAAGGTGTATTCGGTGATCTGTAAGGGCTTCATCATTTACGACAGCCGCGTAGCAGCAGCCCTAGGTATGCTTGTGATCACCTATTGCGAGGAAAATGGACTCCATGCTGTTCCTGATGGCCTGCGTTTTCCCTGGGCTCCTGCGAAGGAGGGTGAGAGCGCCTCTTTCCCTAAGCGTCGCAATCCAAGCAAAAACAAAGCATTCAAATTTCCTGGCCTGCGACGGGGGAGCCATCATGCCCTTTGGAACATGCGTGCGAGCTGGGTCTTGAGCCAGGCGTTGGCTCACCCACATGCAAACAGCAGCGAGTTCCACGTGGGAGGTGGCAGCGCGCTCCGTAAGCTCGAAATGGCACTGTTCATGATCGGATACGATCTCGGCAGTTCGGCAGCTTGAATGGCCATGAGCACCTTGCCTGATATCAAAGCGCTCATCGTCGATCTCATCGGACACGGAGTCGTCGACACAACGTTGAGAGCGCTGCTCAACGAACGAATGCCGCGCCTAACCGCAGACCAGATCGATGCGGCCCTCCTGGAGTTGCAGCACTCTGGTGTGATCACTGGAGTTGGCGGAATGTGGCTTCCAGGAGATGCCGAACTTGTGGAGTGCTACAACCCGGAGATCGTGGAGCAGTTGCTCAACCCGGGTGAATTCGTAGAGGTCGATGTCGACCAACTGATCGCCGAGCTCGAGGCCATGCTCATTAAAGCTCGGTCGAGGTAGAGCTAGCGTCGTTACCGCTCGGTCAGCGAAAGCCATTTCCGTCTGCAATGGGCTCGGCATAGCTCCAAGCCGGGACGCTCGGTGATTTCTCCGTCGAAGGGAATCACCGGGTTCTCTGGCCTGACCTACGTGCTCGCTTAGACCGTGCATACCGCCATCCTTCTGAGGAGCTGTCAGCTCAGCCTGCACCCTAAAAAGCAATGCATTAATGGGCTCCATTGCATCTTCACTCACCGTTCCCCGGAAGGCATGATTTGGCCAGCTGCTCGTAGCCATTTTGGGCAAGAGGGATTGCAGGCACTTGATACTGATTTGCTCCACAACGATGGGGCACTACCTAGCCGTAGCCTGCTCCTTAACGCGGCAAGGGGTTAGCTGGCATGAAACTGACGGCGTAGTAAACTTAAGCGGAGCGAGTTATGTACATGGCTTTTCCGTTCCGGCGGGATAACGGTAAACGTCTTCCCTGCGGTGTTTGGGGGCGCTGGAACCACAAAAATAAAGGATAAAGATAAAAGGTCTATATGTTAAACCAGGGATTCTTAATGAAAGCCTGGTTCAACCGTGGTGAAGTTATATACTTTCCAAAAGTTCGTTTGCTCTTGCAATGTTGTACTTGTAACCCTCACCGTCGTTTTTCTTTATAAAGCCTACGAGTACAGCCTGTTTGGAGTCGCTGAGGGCTTTAAATAACACGCGAATTGCTCCCCCAGCGTGTGCAGAAAACCTGATCTCTCTTAGGCCCTCAGCGTCGATGAGGGTGTCGAAGAGAGGCTTTCCACCTTTAAATTCTCTTTCGACTGCAAGTCGCATTTTGTCGGCTACTCGCTGTCTGTTTTCCTCTTTAAGCCCATTAAACCATTCATGGAAATCACTGGTTACATGATGGTTTCCGCAGATCGCCATAATGTCAATATTTCGAAGCAGTTCGAAGAGTTCTGCCCCGTGCTGCTCCGAGGAAATATTGTTAACGGATAGCGTTTCAGCCGTGAAGGATCCATCTGTAGTGCGGGCTAACGGAATTTTAGAAAGGTTCCAGGGCTCGCCAGTATTAATACTGAGCATCGTAGCATTAGTGAAAAATGCTAAGCTGAGAACATCTGGAAATTTAGATGTTGCGTAGCCTGGGATGTAGAAACTGTAATCGGCTAGCTGGTTGAAAATATCTTCTCCCAAATGATCGAGTGCTGGTGTCTTATCGTCAATCTCGGTAAGAAAGAGGAGCATGTCGTGCTCTTTTTCTTCGCCTAGTTGGGTAAGAAAATCGCCATATGTAAAAGACTCTGCAATTAAAAATTCTGAAAAATGCTTAACTGTGCCGTCTATGTAGAGAGTGAAGCGATCACCGCCACCATTAAGTTGCAGCAGGCCTTGCAGGGCTTCTTCAAAGAGAACGTACCCTTCCGCTGGGGTCTTTGCTGGAAAGCTATTCGTATTTAAGCAGACCAAGTGTTCCATTGTGCCTAGTTCCTTCTGGCAAGAACTGCTCTGTTTTTTAATGTTTGATCAAAGAAGCCATCTGGCCAATAGTCCAATTTGCCAGAGTCGTTAAGTGTCGGCGATACAATTTCGCTGAGACCTTCTTTGCTCTTGGAGAGAAAGTGAAGTGCGACATTTTCGGCTTTGATCAGTGATTCCTTAACCGCGATCCTGATTCCATCAATTAGATGGTCGCTATGTGTCTCAGTGACGATCTGAACACCACAGGATGCCGCTAGCGCGAGCAAACGGCCCATCGCTGTTTGGCCCTGTGGATGCAGGTGGGCCTCAGGGTTTTCGACAATCAAGAGAGTCCCATTGGCTTTGCGCTGATTTTCCCATTTATCTCCCCATCCTTTTTCCCAGCCAGCGGACGGTGCACTTGCTGCCATGCCAAGAATTGCGGTCAAAATAGGAAGGGTATAACTCAGACCAAATCCGACGTTTGCTGGGCGGAAACTGTCATACTCGGCCCTGGCAAAATCGGCTTTTTGGTCGGTCGAAAGCTCAATTACTACACCCGGAGCAATCTCGCTAAGCCAGCCTGCTAGCTCGTAAGCTAATGTTACGCCTTGAGACTCTCGGTGGTGAAGTTTTTCTGGGATGATCGCGTCACCCATTTTCTGCATGAAGTCAAAAACAAACTCCCCTTTTTCGCCAATGTAGGGTAGTTCTTCGATAGAACGTCGCAGGGGCAGCACGGTTTGTGGGCCGAGGCGGCCGGCGCCAATATAGCTAAATACAGGAGAAAATACTGGGTGAGTGCAATACCCTTCACTGAGCGTGAGGGTGTGCTTGTTGTTATCGAGAGTTTCAACTGTTACTTCAATTGGCTCGTCTTTTGGTGAAAATTTAGAGCGGATCTCGGAAATAGAGCCATGCCCTTCTAGGAGCGGTGAGCCACCTTTTGCGGCTAGGTCATACATTCGGATTGCTTGTATGATAGAGCTCTTTCCGCTGTTGTTAAGTCCAGATAGTACCGTCAAAGCACAAGTTGGAATGGTTTTGTTTGGAAGGGATTTGAAAGCCTTCAGAGAAATAGAACTGATCATTGGTTCTCCATGATAGTCGCTTGAACAATATTTAGTATTGTGTCGTAACGATCTACAACGTCCTTTGGTTGCGAGGAGTTCCTTCCTATGGAATTTAGGAAGGTCTCGTCCTCTAAGATGAATTTGTATTTTTCAGTAAGGTGGTGTTTGCTGTTTTCAAGCCTCGCAAAATCAGCCTCTGTTAGCTCGGAAAGCACGTTAGACCAAGTTTCAAATAAGGCCTTGTTGATGGGTGTTTTTTTGTTGGTTGGCAAGGACTTACGGAAGGCATGTGCGCCGAAGAGCTTATTGTTTCTAAGCATTGCCAACTTGAAACGCTCTTCGATAGTTTCTATGGATCTAATCTTGATTGTAGGGACTGGGTTGTTTTGGAAGATTTTGAATACGAGTTTATCATCAAGCTCAGGCATGCAATTAATTACGCGCATGGTATTGCTTAGCCAAGAGTCCATGCTTGACTTGAAGTCTTTCCGCCCAAGAACCATAAAGGAGATAAATCGCAAGATCAGTTCCTGCGCACCCATTCTAGTATCGTTTATGTTGCTATCGACCGCAGCTCTGAATTCTTCGCTTTTCGCAAGGTGGCGAAGCAATGCAGAAGATTTTCCTTCGTAAAGCGCGTGGCGTATTTCATGTGCCGTTAAAGGCATTCCGCCGGTATTAATGCGCTTGAAAATATTACGCTTTACTGCCTCCGGTGTGCCTGGGTTAATGACCGTGAAACGCATTTCAGTTTCCATGATGGTGTTCACGAGGCGAATATCTCTTTCGTCTTCGTTGAAGTCACTGAAACATTTACCATTGTACTTACTGCCCAAGAACTCTAGATCTCTGAGCCTGAGGAAGTCACCATCATTGCCTACGATGAAGTTTCGTATCGTAGATAAGCGTTGAAGGCCATCTACTACTTCCCATTGCCCAAGCTCATTGGCAGCCACATAAAACATTGGTAACGGGATTTTAAGCATTATGGATTCGATCAAACGACTTCTTCTTTTGTCATCCCAGACTTCATTGCGCTGAAAGCTAGGGCTCAAATGAATGGATTTCTGTTTGAGTCGTCTAATTAGTGTGTCCATAGGGACAAGCTTTTGATCTATTGAGATTGAGTCAGGGTCAAAAGGCTCTAGCGTTAGCTCTTCTTCCGGGTCTCGTTCAATGCCGGTGGCTTCTCCGCTTTCTGAAAGCTCTTCTTTGTAAATGCCTTCTTCCATTTCGGAGTTTCCTTTAGGATTACATTGCATAGTTTAATAATGTATCACTGAGAGTGTTTTTTACTTTGCTCAGTAACGTGCCAGGGGTAGGGCAGAGGAATGCATTTGTTGTCCATGTTGGTTTCATGTGCCCTGGCTTATTGGTGATCATTCTAGCGTCTAATGCCCTGCCTTGATAGCGGTCTGCGATAGCCTCGAGACACGGTGTGAAACAGTATTCTGGTAGAATTTACTGAGCCTGAGTGTGGCAATCAAGAATGCTTGCTCGTTGGCACAGGCTTGCCCGGTTTGTAAAGCTGTGCTTCAGCACGGCGTTTGTTCTAGTTACCAGTTGATCGTTCATGATGCGTCGCTGCTCTTCTATGGCCGGCCCTGGGTCAGTCAATTCTGACATAGCTCAAACCACGGTCGGGCGGTCTCCCTCGAAAACTTGACGATCTGAGCGCCTTAGGTCGTCTTGTGTCGGTATGGAGCAACGCCTTCAGTAAATGATCTTGCAGAATTACTGCCACCTCCATGGTATTTCTGTCTGACATCCTTCGTTCGCGCTCCTTCTACGTGACTTGCTTGGGACGAGCAGCTTCGTGCTAATCAGCATCTCTTCATTCAGGTAACTATAGTGATTGAGCTGCTCCAAAGCACCATCCGGAAAACCTTCCAACCAATGTGGGATTGCTAAAGTCTTAGCCGAGCCTAGCTCTCGGTGTGCTCCTCGCGCCCGATTGTAGGCTGTATGAATGTACAGTACACGGCTTTTTTCTGGCTTTCAACGATCTAGCCGTTAGGCCACATAGCAGCCAGATTCTCTATGGTTTTCGACGAGCTAGAGATGACGCAGCTCAACCAGCATGGGGTCTACGGGGACAAGAGTTCCCGTCCCCGAGTATCCCCCTCAAGAGCCGCTGTTTGGCGGCTTTAGCTGTCCTTTGATTAGTGGAAGGCAATGCTTGAGACCATCGATGAGCATCAGTTGGCCCGCTGATGCTGCTCGCAGACCTCGTTTGGGGTACTCGGGCTTGGTTCTAGGGTACCGGCTACAGTAAAGGCAAATCAGGTAGATCCATTCGGCGGCAAAACCTCCGCCGTGGCCTCACAGGCATATGCTTAAAGGGTTGAACTGTCTCAATGGAGGTAGAGCAACCATGTCAGATGCATTCACTAGAAAGTATCTTAACCCTCGTACTGGTCGGGAGAGCTCCGGAGCAGCGGCGAGGGAAGGGCGTATCAAAACGCTTGGAGGTGTCGATGTCATTATCAGTAAAACTGTGACTGAGACGCTCATAGCAAGCGCGGACAAACCCCAGAACGTAAGTAAACCCGGATAGTGAGATCAGCCAGCCATCATGGGTAAAGTGATCGAGTTCAAACCGCCGGTAAGGCAGACTAAGTCATCCTGCCCTGAGAGAGGCCGCTTGGCGGATGCGATCCTTCAGCAGTTCCTGACGGAGGCTGACGCCCCCTCCAGGAACTCCCTTGCGCAGGCGCAAATCCTGGGTTTCAGCCCAGACAGAAAAGGCAGGGGCCTGAGAGTCATCTCCCGGGTGCATCTTTCGTTACCTTTTACCCTGGCCTACTGGCTGAAAGAACTGCACGGGCCCGTCAGTCTCACCTCTTAGCGGTAGCACACTATAAGGAGTACAAATGTGCTCCTTATAGGTTTAGCTGCCGATCGCTGAGGCGGATATCAGGCTGCACCAAGCGCCTGTGGATAATCCTAGCGGTGGCGTGGTTTTTCGGGATTGCCGCAGGTACAGCATGGAGATTCCGATATGCTCAACTTCTTGTTAGAGACAGCGGCATATCGAGTCAAATTTCAGTTTTTACGCCGTGCTTCAATTAGCCACGCAAATTCTTTTCAGGCAGCTACACCGTGCTCGCAGAGCATTGCTAGGGATTCTCCGATCAAGTTGCTCATCAGCCGGAAATGGGCGGCTTAGGGATGCCGAAAAGCCCGATTTTCAGCCGCTGATTATCGGATAACCAAGG